>NZ_JAJFCK010000139.1 GCF_020709055.1 Ruminococcus callidus | reverse complement strand
GGGCAAGCATGAAGCTGACCTATACCGGCACCGGCGATGCAGACCTGTCCAAGGTAACTGCTGAAAACGGCGAGATCACAGGCAACGCAGAAGGCTCCAAGGAAATCACATGGACATCCAGCGACAAGGCAATCAAGCTGAACCAGATTCCGGACGGCAAGTATACGCTGGAGGAAACGGTTGCGCCGGACGGCTATGATCTGACCACCGAGATCACCTTTGACGTGGTAAACGGCGAAGTAAAGAACGTACAGGTTGGCGACAATCAGAATAACAAGTACGACGAAACCAAAAACCTCATCACCATGTTCGACGACCTGAAACCGGGCGTGACCATCAGCAAGCAGGCAGTCGGCGGCGGCGAAGAGCTGACCGGCGCAACCTTGAAACTGACCGGCACCAACGGCGAGGATCTGTCCAAGGTAACCGGAAGCTACGGCGACGGCAGCACCGAGGGCATCGACAACAGCGGCACTTCTATCAGCTGGACTTCCGACAATGCAAAGGGCAGCGTAACACTGTCCAAGCTGCCGG
>NZ_JAJFCK010000138.1 GCF_020709055.1 Ruminococcus callidus | reverse complement strand
AGATGGTTTCTGTTTTTACTTCCTTGCTGTCCTCGGTAGTCTGTCCCTCTGTTGCCGGACGGGAGGCGGAACAGCAATAGAGAACATGACGAATTTTCCGCTTATCTCCGGTGAATTCAAACAGCAATGCAAACTGCGATACTTCATCATCATTTCGTTCCACCAGAACGCCGTTGCTGTCCAGGATTTCTCCCAGAATATCCGTGGAAAAATCTGTGGGAATCAGGGCGATTTCCAAATCACCTTCATAGCCGGAATTGTTGGAAATCACATAGTATACGATGTCGTCGGCATAAAAATTTTCGTTTTCGCCGTTTGCATCAATGGAAATGGAAACCGCACCCGGCAGACGCACCGGATCCACATAGACCGGTGTCAAATTGGCTCCGCTGGCATCGGTTACCCAGTCCTTGATTTTAGCGTAATGTACATTGGTCAAACCGAATTTGACCTTATTCTTTTTGTTTGCCATAGGACTTAAACCTCCATCTCATAGAGCACTTCATACAATTCTTCCGAATCAATGAATGTTTCTGTTTTTGTATAATAAATCT
>NZ_JAJFCK010000137.1 GCF_020709055.1 Ruminococcus callidus | reverse complement strand
CGCTTGCTACGGTGATCCAGTCTGTGTTGTGAACAGTCACACCAATGATTTTCCCTGCCATGGAAACAGAGGGCATATCAATGCGGTTGGGATTATGTTTTGTGAGTAAATACTCGTTGATTCTCACTCCATTCAGAGTCGTTGTTGCATCTGGTCTTAAAATCGCCATATTACTTATCCTCCTTGTCGGTTGTTTCTTCTGTTCTGCCGATTTTCGTTTGCAGAACATCAATTGCTTTTTTGATTGCGGGCGGATATGGGATTCCCATTAAACTTGTATTTTCCACGATGGAAAGCAGTTCGTTCAGGCAAAAGCTGATGCAGACTGCATCCCGGATGTAGTTGGTATTCAGCAGAATATCCATCCGAACTGCAACGACGATCAGCATCAAGGTGCAAACCTTTTTCACCAGACCGAACCAGCCAGCTTTGGAAGAAAGTCCGCCGCTTTCCGTGTGTTTGGATTTTTTCATCATAGCGGTGATGATGCCGGTGAAAAAGTCGATTGCCATAAAGACGACCAGTGTCACCAGAGCGGAGTCCCAGCCGCCAAAAATGG
>NZ_JAJFCK010000136.1 GCF_020709055.1 Ruminococcus callidus | reverse complement strand
CATCTTATCACCTTACACTTAGAAAGTGCCTCCAGATACTTTGTTTGTATCTCTGCTTTCTGATCTTCACACACATACTGGTGTTCTGTGCCGTCTGAACAAATCTCAACCACAGTTGACAATGCACGGATATATGCATCGTAATACTGCAGCAGCTTTTCCTGTGCATCATGGTTCCCTTTGACAGCACGATACACCGTTTCATAATCCAGTTTCATGCTTTTGTGTCCTTTCGTAATAACTGCGAATATTTGCAAATGCGTTTTTCTTCCGTTCTGACACGGAGCGTCTGGAGATCCGCAATGTTTCGGAAATCTCGGAAATAGACATTCCATACCAGAATTCTAAAATAACCACTTCCTTTTGTTTGGGCGGCAACAGCAGCATTGCCTGATACAGCCATTCTGTTGCAACGACACAGCAGTATCCGTTTCCGGCATCGATAAAATGTTCGGATGGATAGACTGCATTTTCACCGTGTGTTTTCAAAATGTACTGTACGATATCTGTGTTGACCGACTCATTTTTCCTTCTTGTTTTTGCAGCAGCGGCGAAATTTCTGCTTGCATTTCTCATCACTGTTTTACTGAAAC
>NZ_JAJFCK010000135.1 GCF_020709055.1 Ruminococcus callidus | reverse complement strand
ACGATTAGTGGCTCAAAATTTTTTTATCACAACTGGCTCACTTTTTTATTAGCGAGGTGGCTCAGTTTTTTATTGACAAAGGCAGACAGAAAAGCGAGAAATCGAAATTCATCTGCAACGGGCAAATGGATCTGGATGGTAATGTGCTCAACGAAGCGGAAGAATTGTCAAATCTTTCTGCCGCTGAGCCTACCGAGGAGAGCACTCGCATCTGCACCCTTATCCGTCGCAGAAAAGAGAAAATTCTTACGGTCGATCACAAAAGGCTTAACGGTGCGTTCTGCAAGATTATTTGTCATTTCCACTTCGGGATGATCTAAAAACAGAAGGAGCTTGTCTTTCTGATTCAGGGCATAGGTGACCGCCGTGCCAAGGTGTGAACCTTTACTCGGTCTGAGTGTTCCGATGAAGTTGTAGAATTCTTCTATGATCGGTCTTACCTCTTTCTGCCGCATCTCCAATATCTTTTCCAGCGGAACGTTTGCTTTTCTTGCTTCACGCTCCAAGGCAAATGCCCTGTCGATGATCTCGACAGCTTTTGCCGCTTTGCTGTTTTTATCATTTTTAGGTATGCTGTCCACAAACTTGCGGCGAGCGTGCGACCAGCAGCCTGCGTGCAGA
>NZ_JAJFCK010000134.1 GCF_020709055.1 Ruminococcus callidus | reverse complement strand
GATTTCTTCACGGAGCATACACTGGGCAATCTCCGGCAGATCTGCGAAAACAAGGCTGCCCTTTTTCAGACTGCTTTTCAAACCGATTCACTGGACATCATTCCATCGGATGAAAAGGTGGAATTTCCGTGGTTCATGGTCGAACAGGACGGTGATGCAGATGCCTACTGTACTTTCATTTCCATGCTCTGCGAATTTGCCAAGAACCAGAGCCGCATCAACCGCAAGCCAGATACCTCCGACAATTCCAAGTACACCATGCGGTGTTTCTTGATTCGTCTGGGAATGGTGGGTGCAGAATTCAAGGCAGCAAGAAAGGTCATTCTTCGGCATTTGTCTGGCAATTCCGCATTCAGAAAGGTTGGTGATACTGATGCAGTTTCCGAGTGAATCATATTTGGAACAGCTGCGAAAAAAGTACCCTGTCGGAACGAAATTACAGCTGATTTCTATGCGGAATGAAACATATCCGGTTCTTCCCGGAACAGTCGGTGAGGTCACGCATATTGACGATGCGGGCAGCATTCATATGCGGTGGGAAAACGGTTCTTCCCTTGCTCTGATTCCCGAAATCGATAGTTTCCAGACCGTATCCGAGGCGAAAAAATAAGGCGAAACCTCCTC
>NZ_JAJFCK010000133.1 GCF_020709055.1 Ruminococcus callidus | reverse complement strand
GGAATATTACCCGTGAACAATTCATCTGGCTCACGCAGGGACTGTCGATCGACCAACCAAAGGCAATCAAAAAAGTAGCCGGCGGTGTGGATATATGCTGACTTTCCCACGATGAAAATATACAGTAATGTGGACAATATTTCTATGCTTCAATGGCACTCTTTTTCTTGAAAGATCGGGCAAATCATGGTATAATCAGAGTATCATGAACCGTCTGGAATTTCAGGGAAAGGAGTGCTTTTGCTATGACATACGAAGAACTGAAAGCAGCATATGAAGCCGCTGTGCAGAAGTGCTCTGAGCTTGAAAAAGAAAATGATGAGCTGAAAAAATCGAACGAAGATCAAGCTCTTCACATCGAGCATCTGGAAGAGCAGATACTCAAACGGAACAAGATGCTCTTCGGATAGAAAAGCGAGAAATCGAAATTCATCTGCAACGGACAAATGGATCTGGACGGTAATGTGTTCAACGAAGCGGAAGAATTGTCAAATCTTTCTGCCGCTGAGCCTACCGAGGATTCCATCACAAAAAAATCAAAGAAAACCGGAAAGCATCGGGGAAGAAATGAACTGCGTGATGATCTTGAAACGAAAGAGATCGTGCATACGCTCCCCGAAGATCAGAGAAAATGT
>NZ_JAJFCK010000132.1 GCF_020709055.1 Ruminococcus callidus | reverse complement strand
GTAAACGGTACAGATCTCCAGATGATTCAGGATTATCTGCTGGGAAAAATCACAGCATTCTCAAAAAGCAGCGCGGGTTCTGATGAAACGAATCCAACTGCATATATGGAACATGTAAAAAATATGATGACAGAATACGCCCCGGCAGGAATCACGGAAGAAAAAAATGGCGTTTCTTACGGTACTCTGAAAAAATATCAGTACTATTCCACAACACGGGAACGAAATGTCAACGTGAATGTGCTTTTGCCGGCTGACTACAATGAAAACGAAACCTATCCAGTACTCTATGCACTGCATGGTTATTGGGAAACAGAGGATTCTTTGGCAGCTATGAGCAGTGCCCGTACCATGCTGGGCAATTTGAATGCAAATGGCGAAGCGGAAAAGATGATCGTTGTTTTTCCATATATCTACACCAGCAAAACCAAAGAGGCATGCGATGGATTAAATCTGGAGAATTCGTTGAATTATGACAACTTTATCCATGATCTGACAAACGATCTGATGCCGTATATCGAAAAGAATTTCTCCGTGAAGACCGGACGGGAGAACACTGCAATTACAGGGTTTTCCATGGGTGCGAGAGAATCGCTGTTCATCGGCTTGACCCGTTCAGATTTGTTTGGCTATGTGGGTG
>NZ_JAJFCK010000131.1 GCF_020709055.1 Ruminococcus callidus | reverse complement strand
CAGTTCTGTTTCACAATATCGAAAATCTCATACCAGAGCAAATTTGCCTGTTTCTGAAATGTCTGGCTCATCTGCACAAACGGGGAAGCAATAACGCCGCCGGTGGTCGGGTGCTTTCCCAGCAGTCCATAGGTACTGAGGGCTTCTTCACACTGTACAAATCGGGCGAATGCCTGTGAGTAGCTTTCCAGCAGCCGTTTGTTGACGTGCTTTTCACAGCCACGCTGTTTCAGCCAGAGCCATGTTTCTTTGTACACAATGTCTGCTCCCAGCGGTTTTCCGTTCTTCTGCTGGGCAGACAAGTATGCACTGGGGCTTGGCATATCCGCACCGGTCAAATCAGCGGCATCGTCC
Organism: Ruminococcus callidus; assembly: GCF_020709055.1. GTDB lineage: Bacteria > Bacillota > Clostridia > Oscillospirales > Ruminococcaceae > Ruminococcus_C. The sequence goes on along the minus strand of NZ_JAJFCK010000131.1, from coordinate 329 downwards.
AGATCAGCTGCGTCCAATTCCGGAGCATGAAACTCCATAATATCTGCATCCTTGCCCTCTGCAATCTTGTCGGAGAGGGCTTTCGGCTTATCGCCTGCACGAACTCGTCTGCCGCCCCTTCTTGTGCCGTCCTTTGCCATCTGATTTCACCTGCCTTTTGAGAGAAAAATAGCCGAAACTGCGTAAGTTTCGGCTTGTTTGCATATTTTCGGGGTTAATCCCCCGTTTGAACCTTGGTTTTTGTGCATGAGAGGGAACGCCGGTCTGTAAAAAATTCACAATTAGCGATTTTTATCCCCCCACCGGCAGCATTTCAGACACAATCAATA
>NZ_JAJFCK010000130.1 GCF_020709055.1 Ruminococcus callidus | reverse complement strand
TTCGGCGGCATTGCCAATATCACCGGTGCTTATACTTCGGTGCATCTGGATGTACGCACCGGCAGCCGATATTATGGTGATGAAACCAAAGGCACAAACACAGTGACAAACAATTTCTACAGCTATTTCGGCATTGCAAAAGCACAGCAGCCGTCTGGAATTGTGGCAAAAGGGATTGATGTTTCCAGGCATCAGGGTGTAATCAACTGGGAAAAAGTCAAGGCATCCGGGCAGGTGGATTTTGCGATTTTACGGGCTGGTTTTGGGAAAGAATCCAGCCAGATCGATGTGCAGTTTGAACGGAATTACAGCGAGTGCAAACGGCTTGGAATCCCCTGCGGTGCGTACTGGTACAGCTACGCCAAAACTGCCGCAGAAGCGGAGCAGGAGGCTGCTGTGTGCCTGTCTGCTCTAGCTGGAAAGCAGTTCGAGTATCCAATCGCATTTGACATCGAAGAACAGGCAAGTTTGCAAAATGCAGATGCCCTGTGTCAGGCGTTTTGCAGTGCGTTGGAATCTGCCGGGTATTATGCGGCAATTTATACGTTCAAGTCGGCTCTGGAAAGCTGTATCGGGGACGATATAAAGAGCCGGTATGACGTGTTTCTGTCTCATGTGGATGTGAGCAAATCGTCCTATGCCGGGAATTATGGGCTGTGGCAGTACAGCTGGAAAGGCAGCGTTTCCGGCATTGTCGGCGAGGTGGATCT
>NZ_JAJFCK010000013.1 GCF_020709055.1 Ruminococcus callidus | reverse complement strand
AGGTCGAGAATTTCACCCGACTATATCTTATGCACCGAACTGGCGCACCATTGTAACCATATTACCATACAAAAGCAAGGATAGCAAGCGGCTAAACAGACAGAAAAAACGTAGAAATTTCGCCGTTTTCTTGTGTAAGATACACCAATAGAAATTTTTCCGGTACGACCGCCAGAGCCTTTCGGCTCCGGCTTTTTTGTGTGGAATTTTGTTTGGTTTAGTTGTACTGCTTCAGCAGAATTGCAAGGGCGGTTTCAGTTTCCGCATCCGTCGGCGGTACATCCAAGCCACGGTCGAAGTTAAAAACCGTTTCAGCATTTCGCCGCAGTGTGATCTTGGAGGCTCTGCCTTCCTCGTAGCCGTAAATGGAAGGCTCCTCATAGTGTTTCACCCAGTAGTGAAATACGCTTGCTCCAACCCGAATCGTTCCTTCTGTCCACATTGTTTTTTCCTCCTGTTTTCGTTGTTTTTGCCTCTTGGCATGATGTATATTACCATAAACCAAAGGGGAAGTCAACGAAATTTCCAGCATATTCTGCACAAAGATGAAAGCAGAAAATTGTGTATGATACCAACCAAAAAAGCAAGCCCCACGTTGCCCTGTGTGGGGCATTTGTGGGAAAGGGAAAACCACTTGGAGGAAACAAAACCACGCCGGACAGGGGCAACACAGCGGCTGTACGAGCCGCAGCCCCTTTCGGGGCTTTGGTCTTGGATTGTGGGTTTTGGGTTACCGTCCGGTCTGGCACTCCCATTCAAATTCGCAGGCGTTTTCGTACTCCTCATCGAAAAGGGCATCGTCATCGATTTCCTTTTCCGTAAAGTCGATGCTGTCGATTTTCTCAAAGGTCGTTCCGTTTTCCTCGGCATCTGCCTTTGCAAGGCTTTCTGCGTTTTCCTCAACCCATGCGGTGAACTCCTCGTTGTCCATCCTGCCCTCGTTTTCAATCTCCAGTTCGTATTCGTAGTCCGCATCGAACCAGGTGATGACCGCCTTTGTGATTTCGGTTCTTTCGTTCCAGTCCGTTCTGTTTGCCATTGCTCTTGCCTTTGCGATTCCGTATGCTACCATTGTGTTTTTCCTCCGTTTTTTTGGTTGTTTTCCCTTTCGGTGATTACATATTACCGCATAGTGTGTGTAATTGCAAGCGGCTAAACTGCCAGAATATACAGCTTGAAAACCGCCCCTGTATTGTGTAGATTATGACAGCAAAAAAGCAGCCGCCACGTTTGCGCTTGTGGCGTTGCTTTTCAAATCGGAAAGGTATTCGGAATCGGTTTTACTTGCCGTCACAGGCGAACGTGCGGGCTGTCAGTCCCTGATTACAATTGGCATCATACCGTTTGGCGTAGGAATGAAAAGTTCAATGCTCCAAAATCGCTGTTTGTACTTTTCCATAAGTTCAGGAGAAAGATCTGTAAAATCTTCTGCTCCAAGACCTGCGATGAAAAATGTGCCTTTGATGATGTCGCCTGTTTCAGGAAGCATTCTGTTCCGCTCCGTATCGGATTTCAGTTTTGATTCATCATCACAAACAAGGGCAATTTCATCTTCAAAAGGGTATATCGCTTGCAGATACCCGCCGACCGTTTTCTGCATGGATTCCAGATTGCCGTCAATTTCAGCTTCTCTTGGATGTTTTCTCGGTTCAACGATAAGTACTTTCATATGGTTTTCCTTTCTGAGCCGTATGCGGGGCAGTTTGTTCTGCCCCTTGGCTCTTTGGTTTTTAGTTCAGTCTGATGCGAATTGCAGGGTATTCCTTTGCATTGCCCCAGATGTCCGGTCTGGTTATCGTGCAAAGTCCATCAATGCTACATCCCTGTGTGGCAAGTTTGTGCAGATTCTCAAGGAGTGCCGTGCTTGTTTCTGTAACCGCTATAGTTTCAACTCCCGCCTCTCGCATTGTCTTAACAAAGTCGCTCATGTCTGTTGTCCAAGGGAGCTCATTGCATTCAAATTCGCTGCTGTTGTGGTTGAGATTGAATTCGTAAGCCCAGTAGGCTTCAAGTGTTCCCCGGCTCAGCTTGGTTGCATCGTTCTCAGAATTTATTCTGAGGTTTTCAAAGTAGTTTTTAATCTGTTCGTTCATGGTATTTTCCTCCAAATTTCGTGGTTTTCGGTCGGTTTTCCGTTCCGTTGTGTTGTATATTACCGCATTTCAGGAATATAGTCAACGGTATCTGCGATAATAAATGTAACAAACATAACGCTGAAATCAGAGGAGATTATTGTGTAGAATATGACAGCAACACAAAGCCGCCCTGTCGGCTCGTGTGGGGCTTCATTGCAATGGGGAAAAACTACAGAGGAATCCCTGAATTGCCACACAGCCAAACGTGGCGGCTTGTGTTTGATTATTCTGCTGTGTTACGGTGAATAATGCTGATGATTTTTTCCTGTTCTTCCAGGGAGATTCCCAAGGCTTCAAGAGCCTCATGGATTCCGCAGTCGGGGCAAATCAGCGTTTCATTATCAGTTCTGGAAAGTGCAGGAACTTCAGTATAAACACACCCGCATTTCGGGCAGGTTCTTTCAGTCGGGGTTTCATTTTTCATTGTTGGCAACTCCTTTCAGACTTTTTTCATAGGCTTCATCAAGGTACTTGAAATCAAATCCGAAAATGGTGTACCCAAATTTGCAGGTGCTGACATATGCAGAAGTTGGAATCCCAAGCCTGCGTTCCTCGTGCATGATGTACACAAAAGCGTCAATCATTTTCCCAGTTTCGGAAAGCCTGATTTTCATATTTTTCTTGTAGTAGAAATTAGGATAGCCCTCGTAAATATCAAGGCTGTGTTCATCGGCGGCAGTCACTTCCCAGACAGCAACCGGAACAAGCGAACCTTTCTTTTTTTCAATGGTGAGGTAAGAGCCTGTTTTGCTGCCCTTATAGAGAAGTTCGTAATCTCTGATGACAGCCGTTCCCACAATTCTTGCTGTGGGGCAGCGGTACTTCATCTGATGAACATTGAGGTTTGAACCGTAAGCAAGGTAATATTTTTTCATCTCAAATCTCCTTTTTGTAAATTCCGCTTTGCGGTAGTCACATATTAACTCTTTCAAAGGAAAAATGCAACCCGCTAAAACTACAAAATATACGATGTGAAATTTGTTCAGATTACACTTTGCAAAATCAGGGGCTGTGTGGGCTTATGTGACCGGGTTTGTATGGTGGGGAAACGATCCCACAAAAGCAACGTGGGCGGCTGTGTTGCCGTCCGTTGCCTGTGGAGAGCCTTTTCAGGCTCTGCCGAATCGGAAAGCAGCATCTCCTGAAAGGTTCTTGGTCAGAAAACTTCTCGCTGTGGAAAACTCCTCGCCAACCATTCCCAATCGAATCAGCCATGTTCGCATTGCGAATTTCGGATTTTCCGTTTGCTGTGGTTTCGGACTTGCTGTTTTCAGTTCTTTTGCCATTTCGGAAAGTGCAAGGCAAAGCTGAATGTAGCTTTTCAGCTGTCCTGCGTGAAGTCCGTTTTTCTTTCCGTTTGCAGGTTTGTCAAAGTTAAAGCATCTGAATTCAACTGTGCCTTTGGTAAAGGTTGCGTGAAAGTTCAGCATATGGTATCGGCTGTCATTGTAGTGTTGATTTCTTCCGTAATCCGCACCGTTTGCTCTGTACCAGATGTCGGCAAGCTGAGCCATGGTTCTCGGTTTTTTCTGATTCAGCTGTTCAATGAACTTTGGGTTTACCGTTCTGCAGTATCGGTTCATTCTGCTACTGTCGATTTTCAGGGCATCTGCGATCAGTTGTTCGTGGCTTGCCATCAGGTTGGCAAGATTTCTGAGGGTCTGTGGGGTATGTCCGTTTGCTCCGATGTGGATGTGAACCCCTGCCCCAATCCCTGCGTGGCTGATTGCTCCGGCTTTTCTGAGGATTCTCACCAGTTCCTGCAGGGGTTCGATGTCCTCGTATTTCAAAATCGGTGTGACCAGTTCGCACTTTTCAGCATCGCATCCTGCAATGCTGACGTCTTTCTGAAATTTCCATTCTCTGCCCTGTGCATCCCAAGCTGACCAGGTGCTGTATCCGTTTCGGCTTGCTGTGAATTCGTATCTGCCTGTTCCGAAAAAGTCTGCGGCAAGCTTTGCAGCTCGTTCTCTTGTGATGTGGTTCATCTCAATTTCAACTCCGATGGTCTGATTTTTGAGGTTTTCAATCTGTCTTTCTGTTTTAGCGTTCATGGTATTTTCCTCCGTAATTTCGGGCTTTCTGCCCTTTTGTTGTATCACATATTACCGCATTACGGAGGACATATCAAGCGGCTAAATCTACAGAAAAAGAGACTGTATATCCGCCGAATGATTGTGTAATATACAGTCTTGCTTTACTTGATTTTCTATGGTAAAATACAGTACGATGGAATAGGTTCTGCCTTATTTTTCAGCTGCCACAACCTTGAAAGAATCCACTTCGGGAATCAGGGCAAGGGAAGAGCCGTTCTGCCATTTCATGTGTATGGAACCCAGATCATCGATATGAGTTACTTCACCGATCGTTCCGGGAAGAATTGGATATTTTTCATCACGCATAGAAATCAGCTGTATCTTTGTTCCAACCGGGTACTGTTTTCGGAGTTGTGCCAGATAGCTTTTATTCGGAAACTTCATTTGAATTACCAACCTTTCTGAATGCTGAACTGCCTGAAAGATTTCTGAGCAGTACCTTTCTTGTTGACTTGTACTCTGCACCGATCATGCCCAGGCGAAGGAGATAACAACGCATTGTGTATTTTGGATTGTCAGTAGTTTCAGGCTTGTTGTTGATACGCTTCTGATTTTTTGCAAATTCGCAGAGCATGGAAATGAAAGTACAGTAGGCATTTGAATCACCATCATTTTCAACGGTGAACCAAGGAAAGCAAATCCTATCTTCTTCAGCGACGATTTCAAGGTTGTCAGTTTTGAATGCTGCCTTGAAAAGATCACCCTTGTTTTCTACAATTTTTCTGAGTCTGTCAAGCGTTGATTCATCAATCAGTTCCAAAGGCATCTCTACCGTCAGACCATTTTCTTCTTCATCAAGCGGAACATCATAGCCTCTGTGTACCAGTTCATCAATCAGCATCTCAACCTCTTTTTTGTCTGCTGAATCGCTGATTTCAAGATTGCCTTCTTTGGTGACAGTGTAAAAGTCACCGATTTTATATGCACAGGTCGGCATGAACTGATATTCGGTAGGAGCACCGATAATCTCGCTGATGGCATTCACCAGTCCTTTTCGCTTTTCTCCTGTGAGATGAAATTCAATCGTCATATGTTTGACCTCCTTTTCGGTAGTACACATGATAACTCGTTTCCTCACAGATATCAAGTGTGACATATGACAAACTTTCAGGCTGTATTCTGTGCATAATACGCTATCCCAGACAGCACAAACCACGCATTTCCTAAATATATGCCGTTGCCCCACATTTTGTAGGCGGCACTATCGGAATACGGATCTTTCAGCCATTTTTCAAGTTGCTTTCGGCTTTTTGATTTACAGGTTTTCCCGACAGCTTTGTTGTAAGTTTCAAAGACATTCTGCCACCAACAAATTTGTTCTTCCTTTGGATTTTCAATGCCGATATTATCGCACCACCAAGTCGGCATACCCTGCAGCAACGCACATTCCTGCGGTGTCAATCTTCGCACGATATATTCCGGATCATTGACAAGCGGCGGATCTTTGTAATCTGATGCCACAAGAGTGTTTGCTTTTTCTCTTTCTGCAACGGTGTGGTGTGAATTTTTGCTTGTGGAATAGACCGGATGAGCAATTCCGCCTGCACCTGATGCAACAAGTGTAGGTGAGGTTTCTTCTTCGATCTGAAAACTGAATTTTGCATTGTATCCCTGATTCATGGCAGGTCTGCCGATTCCATAGGCAACAGCATGATTTTCGGTACAATTCAGCGTGTACATCGTTTCCGATTCTTTATACCCATTGCCGTGATGAGATGGTCGGCTTCCATTACCTTCAACGACAACAATTCCACCCTGATTTTTGCAGGGAGACTGATTGCTTGTATCAATCGTTCTTGCAGTGTCTGCCTCATAAAATCCGCTGTTGGGATTGTTGGAAAGCATGGAATTGCTGTATTTTCCGCATATGCCGTATGCTTTACGAAAATGTTCTACCACAAACGGCTGGTTATTTCCGCCTGTTCCATATGTAGCAGAAACTGTTTCCGCTACTTCAACAGGGCCCTTAAATCGTGTATCTTGCCCATGATTTGAAAAAACTAATCCTGTGCTTGTTTCTTCAGAGCAAGTTCCAAAACTTCCGGCAGTTTCTTTCCACGAACGGAAGCTCTGCGGAGAATACCCAGACACGCCCTCGGACTCAAATAGTATTTTTGAGGCACGTTCACCATCAAAATCTGCGACAAGGTAGATTCTTGCTCTGCGTTGGGGCGTACCCCAGTATTGAGCATCGACTGTCCTGTATGCGAGAGAGAAACCATCTGCCAAAATTTCTCCTGACTTTGTCCACTTTTCAGGTTTAGGAACAGATATATCTGTGGTTTTGATTTTGCAGAGTTCTTCGAGAACGCATCGGAAGTCCTCTCCTTTGTTGGAGGATAGAGCCCCAACGACGTTTTCCCACACTGCGAATCTCGGATATTTTCCATTGGTTGCACACCTCATTTCCTTGATAATTCTGACTGCCTGAAAGAATAGTCCGGAACGTGCGGCATTCAAGCCTTGACGTTTGCCTGCGACACTAAGATCGGTGCAGGGCGAGCCAAAGGTGATAATATCCACAGGCTCGATTTCAGCACCGTTGATACAGTTGATGTCGCCCAGATGCTTTACAAAAGGCAGCCGCTTTTCTGTAACAGCGATCGGAAACGGCTCTATTTCTGATTTCCAGACAGGTACAATACCAGAGAGCATTCCTGCCATTTCAAAAGTTCCGGAACCGGAAAACAGGCTGCCAAGGGTGAGAGGTTTATTCATCTGACACCTCCACATCCTTGTATTCGATCCTTTCGCCGTTACGCATCAGATACACATCATCAGACCTGCCTTCATGGAGTTTAATGTATCTTTCCACTGCAACATCAACGAACTTTGGTTCCAGTTCAACACCAAAGCATACACGGTTTAATTGCTCACAGGCAATCAGGGTAGATGCACTGCCCAGAAATCCGTCAAGCACCATGCCATTTGTCTGCGTACACTGAGAAATCAGGTAGGCGATCAATGGGACAGGTTTACTGGATGGGTGTCCGCAGCCGTCTTCCTTGCTGTTTTTGATACGGTCAAATTCAAATACCGTTTTCTGTTTCTGATCACCATACCAGATATGCTTTCCGTCCTTACGCCAACCCCAGATGATCGGTTCATGAATGTATTTCCAGTCGGTACGAGTGAGAACAAGGCGGTCTTTCTTCCATACAAGACCTGCACCCACCTTAAATCCTGCATCTTCATATGCATCATGAAATACACGAGCCTTTGACGTCGCATAAAACACATAGATGCTTGCATCTTTTGCCATGGATTCCTTGAATCTCTCAAATGCGGATTTCAGAAATTCATAGCCCTTTTCATCGTCAAGGTCATCGTTTTTGATCTTGCCGGATGTACTTTCCAGATTGACAAGATACGGCGGATCGGTACAAACCAGATTGACTTTTGTATCTCCCAAAAATGCTGTATAGGTTTCAGGCAAAGTGGAATCTCCGCAGATGACTGTATGTTTTCCAAGATGCCAGATATCGCCGGTTTTGGATTTGCAGGGCTTTTCCAGTTCTGCATCTACATCGAAATTATCTTCTTTCGCTTCATCGCTGTCAATTGCAAAGAGGTCAGCGATTTCTTTTTCATCGAATCCGGTCAAACCAAGGTCAAAACCGAGATTCTGCAACTCTTCCATCTCAACAGCAAGGAGTTCTTCATCCCAGCCGGCATCTAATGCCATTCTGTTATCAGCAAGAATATATGCCTTCTTCTGCGCTTCGGTCAGGTGATCGGCAAATACACATGGCACTTCTGAAATATTTTCTGCTTTTGCCGCTTCGATTCTGCCGTGACCAGCCAGCACATTGTATTCCCGGTCGATAATGACAGGATTCACAAACCCAAACTCACGCAGAGAAGAGCGAAGTTTCAGGATCTGTTCCTTGTTGTGGGTTCTGGCATTGTTGGCATATGGCACTAACTTGTTGATGTCAACAAGCTGAAATTCTGTAGTTGTGGTCATCGGTAATTCCTCCTCTGCTGGATTCTGAGCATTCCTTTTCGGGCAGCATCAATATTGCCTTTTACGGCTTGTCCCTTGATAGTTCTATATTGCTGTTTTGTAAGGAACGGCTTATTATTTTTCAGTTCTCTCCAAAATTGAATATCTGTTTTCATAAAAATCTCACTTTCTGCTTCTCAGCAATTGCTCCATCATATCCATTTCACCTGTGAGTGTAACTTCTTCTGAGCAATTTTCTTTTACGATCTGATAGATCTGAGCCCATATTTGTTGTGCCTGTTTCATAAAACTTTGACTCATTGCAACAAAAGGACTTTGAATTGGTGACTGAGGACACGTCGGATGTTTTCCAAGCAATCCATATGAACTGATAGCTTCTTCACACTGCTGCCAACGTGCAACAGACATTGCATATTGTTCGATCATTGCCGGAGAAACAAGACGCTCACACTGAAAACCTTTCAGCCAAAGCCAGGTATCTCTGTAGATTTTATCCGCACCAAGGGGTGTTCCGTCACGCTGCCTTGCAGATAGGATCTCACTTGGTTTCGGCATATCTTCTCCTAACAATTCAGGGAGATCGTCAGGCACTTTGATTTGTGTCAATGTTCTTCCTCCCGGATTCCCAGATGCAATTTTTTCGGAAAGTGCTTTTTTCGGTCGCCCCGCACCAGGTCTTGCACCGCCACGATTAGTACCGTCTCTTGCCATGATCTCACCTCCCTGTAAAATCAAACATTTCAGTATTCGGGCATAAAAAATCCTGGCATTGCTGTCAGAAAAATATCGTAATTTCGGCATTCTTTGATTTTGGGCATATACCCTCTTAGAATACGCTTGCTGCGTGCGTGAGAGGGACCACCGGTCTGTGTTTTGTCCATTTTTAGGGATTTTTTGACCCCCGGGGCTGTTTTCTCCTAAAAGCATAGTGGTTTTAGGAGAAACTTGAAACTAATAGGAGTAAACAGGTCTGCTGTCCTCATTGCCGGTCTTTTTATCGTGGCACGGTTTGCATAAGGCTTGCCAGTTGGATTCGTCCCACATCAAAACCGGGTTGCCACGGTGCGGAATGATATGGTCGACCACTGTTGCAGGAACATATCTGCCTTGCTGTAGGCAATGCACACACATCGGGTGTTTACGGAGATACTGTTTGCTAAGCCTACGCCATCTGCTGTTGTAACCACGCTTTGCAGCTGACGGTCTGTCAGGCTGTTTATGTACCTCACAGTATCTGCTGTCGGTAAGGTTCGGACAGCCTGGATAACTGCAGGGGTGTTTACTCTTTTTCGGCATTGCAACATTCCTCAAGGTATCTGTCAAGCGACTTCAATGCTTCGCCGTGAAGATTCTTCACAAATCCTACGCTTGCTTTCAGCTTGTAAGCGATCTTATGCCAGCTGTAACCGAGGCAGTAGCGGTAATGGAGAAGCGTATACTGCATTGGGTCATCAACGTTTAAGAGTTCATTTATCAGATGAACACGATGAATTGCGTAATCAGATGCCTCGTCCATAAGGTCAACGATAAGTTCCTCAACGGTTTCAATGGCATTCTGATTTGAGAGGTTGTTAATGGCGTTCTTCAGGTATTCCGCCTGTCCATAACATTCCTTGGTTTCACTTTCAAGCTTCTGAATTGTTCTTAGATATTCTCTTGCTTTCATACTGTACCTCCGTCAGGGTATAAAAATAGCCACAGCAGATTTCTCTGCCATGGCTTTTTCGTTATCTTATTTTCCAGTTTATATTATAACACATATTGAAAGTATCTTCAAGTCCCGTAAACTCCCACGAACTCCCAAATTTTAAAGTTTGGATAACGCATTGCTGTGAACCCTGTATCCGGCCGATTTGCTATAGCCCATTTCGTGAAATACTTCATTCCAACTTTTAAACTCGATATAACGTTTATACATCAGATCACGTTCATCTGGGTTATCCAGTTTTTGCAGTGCTTCAAGAAACGCTGATTTCAGTGCAGACAGTTCATCAAAAGCAGCGTCTGCTTCTCTGTCAAGGTCAATAGCACGGTTGATACTGTCGGACATTCTATGCGGATTATGCGTTGCTGTTTTTGGCATATCGCTGAATGCAGGTGAGGAAGGAGAACTCTCACAAATGCGGATACTCTCTGCCTCACGTCTTTTTCTTTCAATTCGCCTGAGTAATATTTTTGCTTCTTTCATGTATTCTTTTGCTGTCACCCTGCACTCCTCCTTATCATCTGCATAAGTATTTTTCCATCACAATCCGAAAGGACATCAAACCAGCCGGAACAGAAGAACTTTTCCAGACTGACCCTTCCGTATTTGTCCTGATTCGTCAATGCGGCTCGATAATTCAGAACCGCACGTTCTACGATCGCCGCCGCTAATTCTTTGTAGCCATCATTCATCGCTCCTCCAATTCCGCCCTGACCGCTGACATCAAGGCTGTCTGTGCTTTATCTTTTTCCGTAAGTGCTTTCAGAATTTTCTCATCTACTGTGCCTTTGGTGACGATATGCTGTATCACCACAGTTTCAGATTGTTGTCCCTGCCGCCATAGTCTTGCATTGGTCTGTTGATAAAGTTCCAAACTCCAGGTCAGTCCAAACCACACTAAGAAGTTTCCTCCTGCCTGTAAGTTCAAACCGTGTCCGGCAGATGCAGGGTGAATCAATGCAACCTGCAATTTTCCGCTGTTCCAGTTTTTAATGCTTTGTGCCGACTTGATTTCCTGATAGAAGATTCCAAGTTTCCCAAGCCTTTCTGTAATTCTTGTTCTGTCATGCTTGAACCAGTAAGCCACCAGAACAGGTTTTCCGTTTGCAGATTCGATGATATCCTCCAGTGCATCAAGCTTTCGTCTGTGTATCGGAATGATATTGTTCTCATCATCGTAAATTGCACCGTTTGACATCTGACACAGCTTATTGCTTAAAGCCGCCGCATTTGCTGCTGTGATCTCAGTATCCTGAACCTCAAGAATCAATTCATCTTTCAGTTCTTTATACTTTTCTTTTTCGGTATCCGACATCTTCACCGCATATTCCGTAGAAACCAATTTTGGCATTTTGAGGTGATCAACCGCCTTCATGGAAACGGTAATGTCAGAAATCTTATCGTATATTCTTTCTTCCGCATCTGGAAGAGGCTTGTAGGAATACACAACATAGCCGTTCTGCTTGTCCGGTTTGAAGTATTCGTTTCGGTACTGCCCGATAAATCTTCCCAATCTTTCGCCCATATCCAGCAATTTGAACTCAGCGAATAAATCCATGAGTCCGTTGCTTGCAGGAGTTCCTGTCAATCCGACGATTCTTTTCACTTTTGGTCTGACTTTCATCAATGCCTTGAATCGTTTGCTTTGGTGATTCTTGAACGAACTCAACTCATCAATGACAAGCATATCGTAATCAAACTTTGTATTGCTGACAAGCCAGTCCACATTTTCACGATTGATGATGTAAATGTCGGCATCAGTATTCAGTGCTGACATTCGTTCTTCTGCTGTTCCAACCGCCACACTGTATCTCAGGTGCTTCAGATGATCCCATTTTTGCACTTCTGCCGACCATGTATCTCTTGCCACTCTCAGCGGTGCGATAATCAGAACTTTTCTGACTTCAAACAAATCATAGATCAGATTGTTAATGGCAGTCAGAGTTGTTATCGTCTTGCCAAGACCCATATCAAGCAGAAGTGCTGCTGTCTTATGTTCCTCTATGAACTTAACTGCATATTCCTGATAATCATGAAGCTTCATTGCTCATCACCTCTTTTATAATTTTGTCAATGTCCTCTAAGGCATCCAGGACGTAAACCTGAAAGCCTAACCGCCTCAGAAGCTTATGTCTTGAAAGCTGCAATTTTCTCGGCTTTTCTCCAGGTGCTTTTACCTCCACAAAAGCAATGTGTCCTTTCGGCATCAATACGATGCGATCGGGAACTCCTGCCGTTCCGGGTGACGTAAATTTCCAGCAGACTCCGCCTTTCTGCCTGACTGCTTTAATCAATTTCTGTTCTATCTTTTTTTCTTCCATACCAAACTCCTAAGGTGACAACTTGACAAAAAATCCCTATACGCGCGTATACGCATACGCACACACGGCTTTCTTTTATAAAATAGATTATTATTTGTACTATATAGAAAAAGTTGTACCAGTTGTCGCCGACTGTCTTATTTTTCTCTTGAATACGAGATAATTTGGTGTGACATCTTCAAGTGTGACAACCTTAAATGGCTTGTCACACTATGCTTGTCACGACTTTTTGATATATACTCTCTGCTGTCCGTAAATGGTGAGTCTTTTTCGCATATCTGTTTTCTCCCATGATGTGAGGCGTGCCATAATTGCACTGATGGCATAACTGTCAGAAGGCTTGAAATCCTCTTTTGGTTTTCCAAAGCACTCACACCAGATCTCGATGTTGGATACTGTTGTTCTCTGCACCATTCCCACAGGACGTGTCACGTCATTTGGATCACTGATATAGTTCTTTCTCTGATAAATATCCATGCTGTCCCAATCGGCAGGAAGAAGTGTATCCAGATAAGTCATGACGAGTCCCTCACGGTCATCTTGTTCCATAGCGGCAGACTGTTCTTCCTTTGCATAAGTTTCAAGCTTGTTTGAAAGATAAAGAGATTCACCTTCTTTGGTATACACAAGTGCTTCTGCCCACATCATACTGTGTCAGATCCCAAGGTTTCCATCTGCCTGTACCGGGTGTCTTTACTGTCCAGAAACGGCGGTTTCCGGTGACATCACGCAGAAATCCTGTTTCTGAATTCGTTGTGCCAAAGAACACACATTGTCTTGGGTGCGGTGTAACACGTCTGCCAAAAGAAGCACGATATTTATCATCCTGACGGGAAATAAATGCTTTCACTTTATCAATATCCGCCTTTTTCATTCCCGCAAGTTCTCCGATTTCCATGATCCAATATCCCTGAAGCTTTTCAGCAGCGGTCTTGTCATTCATATCAGAGAGATTCAAACTGTCAGAATACCATTCACCGCCAAGTCTGGAAATAAAGGTGGATTTTCCGATACCCTGCGGACCATTCAGAACCAGAATGTTATCAAATTTAATGCCCGGTACATAAACTCGCTTGATCGCTGCACACAGGATCTTTCGGGAGATCGCACGTACATAAGCATTATCTTCAGCACCAAAATAATCGATCAGCATTGTGTCAATACGTTCCACACCGTCCCAGGCAGACAGGCTGTTAAAATACTCCTTGATCGGGTGATAGGAACGGTCATCTGTCGCCTTAGCCACTGCAATATCATAGTTTCGTGCTGAAAATGTACCATAGTTTGCATCCACATAGCAGATCAGCTGTGCATCATCTGCATCTCGCCAGAATCTGGCGGGATGTTTCCATGGTACTTCTCCACGGATCTCAAGACCGTCTGCAAGCTGATTGAATACAATATTCTTCATATAGGCATCGTGTTCCATGATCAGACGGATATTGTGCAGATTATTCAGAAGTACTCCAGACTTATTCATTTGCAGATTTTCCATCCAATCGTCATCCTCTGAAAAATCAGATTCAGCAGATTGCAGACGTTCTGTTGTTGCTAATTTTCTGACAGATGGAATCTGCATTGCAAAATCGCACATTGCCTTGAAAGAGCTTTTATCATCCATTGTACCAAACTTGTGGATACGGACGATATCAAAGGCATTACACAGTTTCAGGTATGCCGGATCTTTGGCATGGTGGGAATATACAAATTTATCCTCCTTGATCTCCACCCCTGCCATACTGTTTGAAGCGATAAAATACCAGCGGTTATCGTTGCTTGTAGGTTCATATACATCAGATAGAAATTCTGTCAGTGCAAGCGAGATCGGGTAGAATGCACGATTGAATAGTCCTACTGCACCTTCCTTTGTCAGAGGATCTTGTGACTTCTGCTGTGTGATCTGATTTGCTTTGCTTTCACGGGAAGATGTCGGAAGTCTGGTAGGATCCTGCCATTCAGGATGTACTGACAATATATCGTCCGGATCAAGCCAGCCTTTCTCTGCTTCTTTGAAGATATATGTACCATTCTGCGGACAGGACGGCCAGTACATCAGCTGATTCGGCTGATAGGAACATTCATCAAAATAGTCGATACCCAGAATCTGTGCTAAATATCTTGCGACTGCCACATATTCCTCTGAGGTAATATCTCTTGTGAGAGGGAAAACAATGCGGACTCTCGGGTTGTCTGGAGTATGGCTGTGTGTGGTATAAAGGCAAGCGGTATACGGTGTGATTGACTCAAAGCAATCAAGGAACTGTGTGCTGATCTTATCACCGTCCAACGCAATCAGGGAACGGCAGTCCACACAATCAATGCGGCGTAAACCTCCTTTTAATGCTCCACCCACAAAACCGCCATGGTCTTTAGCAGCATCACGCTGTGCCTTATTCATTTTTGCATACTCTTCCATCGTTTCCGTTGTACGAATTGGTGTACGCAGACGGTTTTTCAAATCATCATAGCAAATGGTTTTATTCGACCATTTCTTCGCATTTCTGCTGTTGCCATAGGCAACCTTTAAGTTTCTCATTTCTTTTCCTCCAGTTCTTCGGTAAAATATCGGATCTTCATATGTTTCCTTTCCGCACGTTCAATTTCAGCTTTCATGCCTGCGGAAATCGTATCTCCGAACACCCACAACTCCACACACTTGCTCATCAGCACAAAGTTCATGAACACTGCTGCTTCATGTTCTTCAGAAATCGTGTCGTCCATAAACTGGGTAAAATAGATGTGAGGGGTGATCGGAAGATAATGCTTGTCCACGGCAAAACGGCTGTATTTCCGTGCTTTTTCAATATTGGTGTTGATACAGCCGTGAGAATATGGGGAGCAGATATAGACGATTGGTCGGAAGGCAGCAGCTCTCGCTGCGTCTCTTTCTTCCCTCTCAATTCTGGTGAATGCTTCATATTCTGTAGGGCTGTAGTATCTTTCGCTGTTATATCGGCTTGCCATATTTTTCTCCTAATCTTTTTTATAAAATTCGCATTCATATCCGTCAGCACGAAGAATCAAACCTTCTGCCCATTTTGGTGTTCTTGCCATCTGCTGACAAACTTCTTCAAGTGACATATCCTTTGACGCTTCAATAATCATTTCATCGTGTACATGAGCAACAATGAAACACTGGGAGAGTGTCTGCATAGAGTACATCAGCAGATCTCTTGCAATTGACTGACAGATGTTTTCCGTAAGCTTTCCGCCAAATGTTTCAAGCCTGTCCCATTTCTTCTGAGCGTTAATGCCCATATATGTAACAGATTCACCGCCGAACTGGTTTTCTCCGATGCGAGGCTTTGCATAGGCAAGGCGTCTGCCGCTTGGAAGTTTAATAAACAAGAATCCTGCCTCATAGGACATTTTCAGTCCATGGGTTTCTGTAGTTGTTTTTTCCCTTATTGCCTTTTTGACGGCTCTGTCTACCGCCCACCAAAGTTCTATGATATGCGGTGAAGCCTCACGCCAGTCAGTTACAATTTGTTTCAGTTCCGCATCGGATAAGCCGAGAGAATCTGCTCCCATAGCCTTCATAGCACCGATTGATCCGCCGTAGCCACAGTTGTGGACGAGTTTTCCTGATACGGTAAAACGATGATGTCTTCC
This sequence comes from Ruminococcus callidus, assembly GCF_020709055.1. Classification (GTDB taxonomy): domain Bacteria; phylum Bacillota; class Clostridia; order Oscillospirales; family Ruminococcaceae; genus Ruminococcus_C. The sequence continues at coordinate 64,216 of NZ_JAJFCK010000013.1, read as the reverse complement.
GGCATTTTTCAGATCGTAGACACGAGAAGTACCTTTCACAATGATGGGATCAGCAGATATTTCTTCGCATTTAAAAACGTGATCTGTCCAGGAATATGGCTGAGTTTTGACCCCGTCTCCTGTTTTTACAAGCTGAGAACCGCTTACAGCAGCAATTCCAAAAGGAACAGGTGTTATTCTTCCATCAATCCAAACAAGATGGTCGGGTGTTGCTGTAAGTCCATCATAGGTGATAACTCTGCGTTCACCTCTGCATATGACACCTTCGTGTGATACCCACTTAATACCGTCCCAAACCTTATCCCAAACAGAGATTTTTTCTATCGGAATAAGTCCGTGATTCGTAAGAACAAGCTGTCCCTCTGCAATGCACGCCAGTTCCGCAACCTTGCCTTTCTGTCTTAAATGCCCGTTTTCGCCGTGTTTGACAACAGGCACACCGAACATTTTTGAAGCAGAAGCACAGTAAATGTCCTCGCCATTTGCAAAAGCATTCATTCGCCATTCTTCATCTGCAAGCCATGCAATCACTCTTGCCTCAATGGCAGAAAAGTCTGCAACGATAAATTTCATACCCTGTCTTGGAATAAAGGCGGTGCGGATAAGCTGTGACAGCGTATCCGGTACATCATCATACAGCATCTGAACATCTTCAAAAGAACCACACTTTACAAGTTCTCGTGCCTCCATTAAATCGGGGATATGATTCTGCGGAAGATTCTGAATTTGAATAATATTTGAACAAAACCGCCCTGTGCGTGATGCCCCATAAAAACTAAACATTCCACGAACCCTCTTATCTTCACATTTTGCGATTTTCATTGCCTGATACTTTTTCACCGATGATTTGGAAAGCTGTAAACGCATTTCAAGCACGGATTTCACAGGCTCTTTTGCCGTTTTGATGAGTTCCTGCACCTGTGCTTTGCCGAGAGAATCCGACTTATACCCCTGCGTTTCAAGCCAGTCCAGCAACTGATATACAGAATTCGGATTTTCTACGCCTGTCAGCTTTTGCATTTTGGCAGTTAGTTTTGATTTTGCTTCTGCATCAAGGTTAATCGCCTTATCTGCAAGCTGCATATCGACCAGAATCCCACAGTCGTTGATTTCCTGATCCAGATAGAATTCCTGCCAGATAAAATCGGGAACAGGAAAGCGTGACAGTTTTCTGTCAATTTCCAGTTCAGCTTCCACATCACGTTTGTTGTACGCTTTAAAAATCTCCCATTTCTCAGGATAATCTTTCGGATTATGAAACTGTGGTACACCGTCAATCGTGTCATAAGGCGTACAAAAGAATTTGATGAGAGCCTTGCCCTCTGTCATTTTCTGCTGTTCAATTCCAAGCACTTTTCCCACCTCTGCAAGTGATGACGGCAGTCCAAGTGTTCTTGCATGAATCATAGAGCAGTGCCAATTTTCAGGGCTGAGATAATCGCCAACAGTATCTTCGGAAATGCTGTAACTTTGGAAATATTGAGGATCGTTCTCACGCAGATATTTTGATAAACATACTCGTTCAAAGTTACAGTTAAATGCTCTCTTGATGATTGTTTCATCGGCAAATGCAGCGAGAACATTTTCGGGAATTTCTTCACCGTTTGCTGTATCCACTACCTGAACAGGCTGTCCGTCTATGGAATAGGCAAACAGCAGAATATCAAAATATGGGGTATCTGTGTAGGCGTAGACACCGCATTTTGATATGTCCTTATCGGATCTTGTTTCTATATCGATTGTATACAAAATAATTTCCTTTCTTTTTCTCTTGACACCATATATGGTGTCGTGGTATAATATACTTTGTAAGGAGGAATCCTATGTCTAAGTTTGATAAGCTATTGGAACGCATTACTTCGTTGTCAAAGGATATGCGTTTTGATGAACTGCGAAAGGTTCTTGAAAGTTATGGTTATACTATGTGTTCGCCCAAAGGCGGCAGCAGCCATTACACATTCAGAAAACCAGGCAAGATGCCAATCACCATTCCCAAGCATGAACCGATCAAAAAGGTATACGTCCAGATGGTCAAAGAAGTGATTGAAAATGGAGAGGAGTGACCACTATGAAAACACTTGATGCATATATGAAATTGCCGTATAAAATGGAAATTGTACCGGATACAGAGGAAGGCGGATACGTTGTATCTTTTCCTGAATTGCCAGGCTGCCTGACTTGTGCCGACACTTTGGAACAGGCGGTCATCAACGGAGAAGATGCAAAAAGAGAATGGATCACTGCTGCAATGGAAGAGGGAATCGACATTCCCGAACCTGTCAGTCTTGACGATTATTCAGGGCAGTTTAAACTTCGCATTCCAAAATCTCTGCATCACGCCTTGGCAACACACGCAAAAGAAGAGGGCATCAGCATGAATCAATATTGCGTTTATTTGCTGACCAAAAACGATACCCTCTCACACGCTTGATCTTATCCCGTCAGAAATGACGGGATTTTTTATTTACCCACCCAGCTTTTCAGCCAAACGCCCACCCGTCTGAATCTATCTGTAGTTCTGCTCAAAAATGAGCAAAACTACAATATTTTTAAAAGATCTCTTTTGGACAAATTTGTCCAAAAGTCCTGTTAGTCAAGAAAATCCTCATCATCAGCGAAGTCTTCTTCCGCACTGCTGTGTCCGCCGAGGGGATCACCGTCACGGAGTTTCTGGACATTCTGTAATCCGCAGGCAATGCCACGAGAAGTCTTGGTGTTGAATGCGTAGAACGTGATACTGGCTCTGCCGTAAATGCCGCTGTAGATCTCGCTGTGTGTCAGAATCTGCTGACGGTCTGCATCAACAATACCCGGAGCAGTGATTGAGTTTGCATTAACGAAATAGCTGTTTGCATAGGCTTCATCGTCCGGTCTGTCGGTATCTCCGTCACGAAGTGGTGTCTTGATTGAACTGAGAGAAGGGACGGATTTTCCGTTGCTGAGCTTGCTTTTGCCCTCTTCATAAGCAGCTTCAATCGCTGCCTTAATTTTTGCGATAGTCTTGGTGTCAGACTTCGGAATGATAAGGGAAACGCTGTACTTCGGTTTGCTGTTTTCGTCCATTGCCTTGGCTTCCCAGAGATTTGCGTAGCTGAATCTGCATTCGCCTGTGACTACCTTTGTTGGATTTACATATTTCTTTGCCATGATTTATTCCTCCTGAAAATCGTTTTCTGCCGCACTCCATTCCTTCCGCTTATCGGAAACAGGAACAAGAGTCGGTTTTCCTTGTGGTTTGTATACATATTTGCTGAGAAGTTCTTCAAATTTCTTCTTGCCTCCCAGCATTTTGGTCATTTCCGTAATACCGAGAATTTTTGGTTCACTGTACGGGTCTTTTCCTGCCTTTTTTACAACAGCCGCAGCCATTTTTTCATCGGTATACTTGCGGTTTGACCTGCCCTCAACGACCTTATAGCCGTTCCACTTTCTGCCTTTTAAAGCTTCGGAAAGGGCATATTCCTTGACATCTGCCGCCCATGCTGTAAGGCTGTCTGCTCTTTCAAGGATCATTGCAATTTCGCTGTCCTGAAGCATATCCGGCGGTGCAAAGTCATATTTTGCAATTGCCAGATTGTATTCCGCACGTTTGCGGCAGGCAGCTTTCACCTTACAGAACCTGCAATGTTCTCCTGCACAGAATTCTCCCTCGCCTTTGGCTGCAAGTTCTGCCTTGGGTTTCAGTTCATTTTCTGCCCAGTCCAGTAAATCGGATACCGGCATGGAAAATTCACTGATATTCTCAATCCTTGGCTGAAAGATCACCATTTGGATTTCGTTGATGTCATACAGAATGCTGAACATTTCCAATGCTCCCAGGGCATACAGCATCATCTGCGGATTATGTTCTGCCTCAACTGCAACGCCTTTTCCGTATTTGAAATCGATGACAGTTAAGACATCATCAGCAACGATGATGCAGTCACCTGTACCGAATCCGTCAGGAACATAACGGCTGAAATCCAGACGTTGTTCCACCATTACGATGGGATTGCTGTATTTACTGATAACTTCTGAAATGTACTGAGCATAGCTGTCGGTGCAATCCTCCATCTCCTGATCATAATAGTCAAGATTTTCTGTGGGGTTGTCCGTCCTGATGCCAAGCAGCTGATTTACTTTGAATTCTGCGAGTTCGTGAGCACAAGTGCCTTCACGGGCATATTCTGTTGTTACGTCAGGGATTTCAGCATTCAGTTTTGCAGACGGCGTACAATTCAGCCAGCGGAAACTTGCTGAGGCAGATAAAATAGCGTGGGCTCTTTGGTTATGCCTTGCTGCCAAGTGCCTCAGCCTCCTTCATTAGTGCAGGAAATTCCGCATCATCGACCGCTGACAGCCTTTCCGCCCCATGCTTCTTAAGCAATGCCTTAACTTCGTCTGAAAATCCAAGGCGTGTCAGTTCTGCAAGTTTTGCTCTGACTGCCGAACGATCAACAGGCTTTTCTTCCTGCACAGGTTCTGGTTGCTTTGGTGGGTCAGATTCTGTGCAGATCTCCTCAAATGTGTTGATGTACTCTGATGTCATTTTTTCTGTCAGCTTTTGCATTGTGACATTCAGAGCATTCAGCGTGTTGATAAGTTGCATGATTGGTTCCATTTGATTTTCCCTCCTTTGCTCGTTGTACAAGAATTGTCATGTTTCTTGCCAGTCGTTCGGATACCACACTAATTGCAAACAAAAGTGCGATAAGTTCTTTCTGCTTGTCCATAGGTTTACCTCCCTTCACTATACATAGGACAGATATTTTTGTTTTGAGTACCATTTTCAGAAAAAATCTTTCAAATAATTTTTCAGAAGCTCAAAAAGTGTCTTTTTACGTTTATTTACGCCTTTCTGAGAAAGATTAACCTTGGTGGCAATTTCACGTTCAGATGCCCCGTTACTGAACATTTTAATGATAGTTTGATCCTCGTCACAAAGTTCTCCGACTCTCTCCCATAAAGCTTTCAATAGTTCTGCGTCCTCAACAATTGCATCGGGTTTTTCACTTGTAGCTTCAAGATTTAATCCGCCGTCTTCTTCTGCGGCTTCAATGGAAAGCATTGCATTTTCATTGCGGTGTTCACAAGAAGCACAGTTTCCTGTACAGCGTACAATTTTTCCTTTTCCATTTGGAATCCAGCATCTGTCTTCTCTTTCAAGTGCTTTTTCTTCTCTCCAGACAGAACGCATATATTCGTCATAGATTTCTTTGTTTTCCACTTCAGAAAAATAGACTTCTGTTACGACACCATTGCGTATGATCTTCTTGATCATATCCGGTGTGATCCTGATGATCTCGCCATTTACAGTTGCATAGATCTCGTTCTCTCTGACATACGCTTTTGTCATTTCAATTGGCACATAATACATAAAAAATTCCTCCGTTTTCTTTTGAACGGAGGAATCCTGGCTGCAAATGGGTATAGCAAAGCTGACCGCATTCCGGACGGAGATTTCTCCGTTCTGATATGCAGCCACCAGCTTGAAAGGCAGCCGTGTTATTTACTTGTAGTCAACATACACCTTCAAGCCACCAATGATCAGTTGGTGAAGTGGATATTGATAAGCAGTTTAATGTCGTGCTTGGGACGGGTTCTACTATATATAACGATTGAAAAAAATATCCTTTCTATATAAAGACAGAAAAGTCAATATCCCCTACAAAATACATAGAACACGATATAAAAGAAAAACATATATTTCTAATATTGTTATGGAAAGCAAAATCTATTTTGACGAAAATAGAAGTATAGCTTCACAAGCACATAAAAAAGCCGAGCCATCACATAGGCATAGTTATCCTATACCCATAATGATGACTCGGCTGTTTGTTCTCGATAGCTTGTACGGAACGGTTAGCTCGAAAGCCATTTTATTTGATTATCCGGAAATATACGGTTCATGAATCTCACATTCGGATTACGACTCGGCTTATTTCCCGGATTGCATTGCGGCGGTTATCTGAATCAGTATTGCTGATAAAGGAACTTTTTCTTTTCCTTCTTTATTTTGGATCTCCACGATCCATTCACGATTGTCTTCTTCCTTGATAAGGTCAAAAAGTCTTGGTTTGACTTTCTTTTGACTGTTGATGTTACGAATGCTTATTCTTTGCATATGAACTCCTTTCAAGAAATTTATTTCTTATACAGATCAGCCTCCTCTAAAATAAATAGAACCTTTTTTCTTAAAAATACTTGACATTTTGATAAGTATATAGTATAATAATATTGAAATTAGAACGTTCGTTCGCATATTATTATACAACTGTTTTCTACGTTTGTCAATAGGAAAATGGAAAATATTTTCTTATAGTGGAAAAACATTACTGAAAGTAGGTAATATTATGGAGTTACAAGGGAATAATTTTGGCGAACGCCTTTTGGAGGCAAGAAAAGCAAAAAAGCTGACCCGTGAAAAGCTTGCGGGACTTGCGAATATTTCTTCTAAAACAATAGCCAACTATGAATCCGGGGAACGATACCCGACAGTCGATATTGCTTCAAGACTTGCGGCTGCACTTGGTGTTTCTGTGGCAAATCTCATTGGAGAAGAAGGAAGTATCATCGAAAAAGCAAGAGAGGAATATGGCAGCAGAGGAGTACGTGACCTGCGTGAACTGATTGACGATGTTTCAGGCTTGTTTGCCGGTGGTGAATTGCCGGAAGAAGATAAGGACGCTTTGATGAGAGCATTCACGGATGCATATTTTACAGCAAAAGAGAAAAACAGCCGTTTTACGCCTAAGAAATATAGAAAAGACTGATCTCATCGATGGGAGGTTTTATATGCCAACTGTGCTACAGATAGCAAAAGATGCCGAAAAACTTGTAAAAAAATATAACAGCCGTGACCCGTTCGTGATTGCAGATGCTCTCGGAATAAATATCATGCCCCTGGAATCGGTAAAACTGGCGGCTTGTTACAGATATATAAAAAGAAATCACTTTATTTTTCTGAGTGAAAACCTTTGTGAGGAAGATGCATATAATGCACTGTGTCACGAATTAGGACACTATATTTATCACAAATCTCTTGCCAAAGGCAAGCAAGGACTTCTTGAGTTTTCGCTTTACAATATGACCTGTAAGGTGGAACGTGAAGCAAATCTCTTCGGTGCTGCTCTGCGTATTGATGACGGAGAACTGCTCGATCTTATTCATACTTATGGTTATACGATTCAGCAATGTGCCAGGGAACTTGGCACAAATGAAGCTTATGTTGCTCTGAAATGCGATATTTTGATAGAACAGGGCCATGAACTTTATCCACAGGAGTATGACAGAAATTTTTGGAATAGATAAAATGAGCCGATATACTGGGTAGTATGTCGGCTTGTTTTGATTTGTACTGTTTTTGGAGTTTATACAAAGATTCCTGTCAAATCACTTGATTATTTTGTGGGATTGTGATATAATAAATTGGTAACATATAAAAAACGTGTTCAGATGTTAAACTTTTGAATATCTGATGTGGTATAATATAAAAAGAATGTAACTTAGACATACCACATAATTTGGAGGATTTTCATGATTACAGGAGTTATAAAAAATAAAATCGATAAAATATGGACGGATATCTGGGCAGGCGGTATTACCAATCCGCTGACCGTTATTGAACAGCTGACCTATCTGATGTTCATTCGTTCTTTGGACGAAAAAGAAATTGAAACAGAAGAATTTGCACATTCCATGGGAATGGAAGCAGACGAAGCTGACCTGATTTTCCCACAGTCGGCAGTGGGGCAATCTATGCGTTGGAGCAAATTCAAGGACAGGGATTCCCGTGAGATTTTTGAGATCATCTCACAGCGGGTATTTCCGGCTGTCAAGAAGATGAAATATGGCAAGCTGCCGGACTTCGACGAAAACGGCGAACTGATTGAAATTGAAGAGGATACAGAAAGCGGAAACAGCCAGACTGCATTCTCCAAGTATATGGACAGTGCTGTTTTCCTGATTCCGAACGCACAGATCTTGCAGAAAATTATCACCGGTCTGGACGACTTATATATTCATGACATCGCCGATCTGGATATGCAGGGCGATTTGTACGAGTATATGCTGGGAAAACTCAGCACCGCCGGTCAGAACGGACAGTTCCGCACGCCGAAACATATCCGTGAGATGATGGTGGAACTGGTCGCACCGACACCGGACGACATCATCTGTGATCCGGCTTGTGGTACAGCCGGCTTTCTGGTTTCCTCAGCAGAATATATTCGCAGACATTACGAAAATACGATGACAGACGAACAGTGGGAAAACTTCGCAAACAAGACGTTTTCCGGCTATGACACGGATTATACCATGCTTCGCATTGCTGCCATGAACCTGATGCTGCATTCAATCACAAATCCGGATATTGACTATAAAGACAGCGTTTCCAAGCAGAATAATGTCAGCAACAAATATACGGTCTGCCTTGCAAATCCGCCGTTTAAGGGGACAGTCGATGCGGAAAGTATCCACGACAATCTGAAAGCCGTTACCAATACAAAAAAGACGGAACTGTTGTTCCTTGCTCTGTTCCTGCGTCTGATGCAGAAAGGCGGACGCTGTGCCTGCATCGTTCCGGACGGGGTATTGTTCGGTTCAAGCAAGGCTCATAAGTCTATCAGAAAGGAACTGATCGAAAATCACCAGCTAAAAGCAGTTATTTCTATGCCGAGTGGTGTATTCAAGCCATATGCGGGAGTTTCGACAGCGGTTCTGGTATTTGTCAAGACGGAAGCAGGCGGAACGGAAAACGTCTGGTTCTACGATATGAAAGCGGACGGTTTCAGTCTGGACGACAAGCGTTCGGAGATCGCAGAAAACGACATTCCCGATATTATCGCACGTTTTCACAATCTGGACGGCGAAACGAACAGGGAACGCACTGAACAGAGTTTCTTTGTGCCAAAACAGGAAATTGTGGACAATGATTATGACCTTTCGATCAATAAATACAAGAAAACGGAATATGTTGCCGTGGAATATCCGCCGACCAGTGAAATTATGGTGGAAATTGAAGATCTGAACAAAGTGATCGAAACAGAACTCAGCGAACTGAAAAAGATGCTGAATGTGTGAAAATAAAAGGAAAGGAAAAGCAGATACATAAATTTGTGTTTGTAGGGTTGTAATGGAACATAAAAAGCTTGGAGATATTGCCACTTATGTGAATGGTTATGCTTTTAAACCAGAAGACAGAGGAACAAAGGGACTTCCAATTATAAGAATACAAGATTTAACAGGAAATTCTTATGACTTGGGATTCTATAATGGAGAATACCCTAAAAAAATTGAACTGAATAATGGAGATATTTTGATTTCTTGGTCTGCAAGCCTTGGCGTGTATGAATGGAATAGAGGAAAAGCATTATTAAATCAACATATTTTCAAAGCTGTATTTGATAAATTAGATGTAAATAAAAAATATTTTGTATTTGCAGTAAAATATAATCTTAAAGAAATGGAAAAGAGGACACATGGTGCAACAATGAAGCATATTACCAAAAAAGATTTTGATAATGTGCTTGTTCCATTTCCACCACTTAATAAACAACAAGAAATCGCTGCCACCCTCGACAAACTCCAATCAATAATAACCCATCGCCGCACCCAGCTTGAAAAGCTTGACTTGCTTGTAAAAGCCCGATTTGTCGAGATGTTTGGGGATCCTGAATTCAATAATTACAACTGGGATACTTTCAAAATGGCAGAGCTTTGTACAGTAAGTTCAAGTAAAAGGGTATATCAAAGTGAACTAACTAATGAAGGCGTTCCATTTTTGAGAATATCAGATTTAGTCAATCGAATGGATTATAATACTGAAACTTGCGACTTGTTCATTTCAGAAGAAAAGTATAGTGATTTATTAAATAATGGGCTTGTTCCACAAAAAGACGATATATTGGTTACTGCACGAGGCACACTTGGAAGATGTTATATTGTTAAAGATACTGATAGATTTTATTTTCAAGATGGAATGATTACTTGGCTTTCAAGTTATAGTGAAAAAATTATTCCCGTTTATATATCTTATTTATTTTCTATGCATGGAATAAAAAAACAAATAGAGGAAATGCAAGCGGGCTCAACGGTAGCATATTTGTCTATTGCAATGACTAAAAAATTAAGTATTATGTTACCACCCCTCGACCTCCAAACCCAATTCGCCGACTTCGTCCAACAAGTCGACAAATCAAGAGTTGCAATTCAAAACGATCTGGAGCAGGCTCAGATGTTGTTTGATTCGCTGATGCAGGAGTATTTTGGGTGATGATTATGGAAATATATGAACCAACTGAATATGAAATTGAGGAAAGTCAGCGTCAAGCTGAAGAGTATGAACAATATAAGAACGAAAAGCGGTGCGAGACAGAGTCTTATGATCACTGGAAAAATAAGATACCTCATCTGATTTTCAAATATCGTAGTGTGGATTTTTCAATTGATTTAACACGTACAATCGACATTCTGCAAAATCACAGACTGTTTATGTCACCTGCAAAATTTCTTAATGACCCATTTGAAGGCGGAAATGTAGATTATCTATCAAAAGACATAGGATTGTTTGAAGCTGAAAAGAAAAAGTGTAGAATACTTTCTCTGTCAGAAAACTGTTTTTCTGCTCCATTATGGGCACATTATGCCAATAATTGTAGAGGAGTATGCATTGGTTTTTCTACATATAAGAAATTTGAAGGAATTACACCGATGCAGTATACAGATATAATAGATAAAAAGCAATGGTGGGCTTGTGATCTAAAAGCTGCAATTGAAAATGAGTATAATTATAAAAACAATGATTGGAGCTATGAAAGAGAGTATAGAATTATAGGTAAAGCCCAAAAATCAGATGAAAGCGAAAAGGTTTACTTTGATTTTGAACAAGATGAAATTGCTATAATAATATTGGGCGAATATATTAATATAGAAATTAAAGAAGTCATCATTGAAGCTGTTCCATCTGCTTGTCGAATATTCAATATTAAATCTGATAAGAACCATTCTCAATATTATCTGCTTGAAAATGGCACAGCAGATGAAAAAGAAAACAGAATCTATTCTTTGGACAAGTTATACGATGAGATAATTAAATAGAACAATGGTCGCAGGGATGTTGGTACACTACTAATGAAAGAGGTATACCAATATGGAAGAGAAAATCATGACGATCCTGAATGAAATGGCTGAATACTTGAATGTTAGCCAGATGAAAAAGCTGCAAGAAGTCATTTTGAAAGTCTTTTCGGAAAAAGAGGCGGAAAAATCAGAGATCAACAATAACGAGTATTTGAAAATGTTTCTGGATGCGAAAAGAATCGAGGGCTGTTCAGATAGAACGATCGACTATTACAGCAAGACGATCACGCATATGATCGCAACAATTCCATTTCCTGTGAGGAAAGTTACCACAGAGAATATGCGGGAATATCTTTCAGATTATCAGAAAATCAATAATTGTTCCAATGTGACCGTTGACAATGTTCGCAGAAATATTTCCAGTTTCTTTTCGTGGCTGGAAGAAGAGGACTACATTCTGAAAAGTCCTATGAAGCGAATCCACAAAATCAAGACGAAAAAGGCAGTGAAAACGGTGATTTCCGATGAGGGAATCGAAAGGCTTAGAGATCATTGCACAGAATGCCGTGATCTGGCAATGATCGATCTGCTGTATTCAACCGGTATGCGTGTTGGGGAACTTGTCAATCTGAATATTGAGGATATTGATCTGGAACGTCGGGAGTGTGTTGTGTATGGAAAAGGCGACAAGGAACGCCGTGTATATTTCGATGCAAAAGCAAAAGTACATCTGAAAAGCTATATTGAAAGCAGACAGGATACAAATGCGGCATTGTTTGTTACATTAAATGCACCGCATAAGCGTTTGAAAATCAGCGGCGTTGAAATTCGCATTCGGGAACTTGGCAGAAGCATTGATCTGGAGCGAATTCATCCGCATAAGTTCCGTCGAACAATGGCAACAAGGGCAATTGATAAGGGAATGCCGATCGAACAGGTGCAAAAAATTCTCGGACATTCACAAATTGATACTACAATGCAATATGCAATGGTGAATCAAGCCAATGTGAAGAGTTCTCATCAGAAAATTATGGGGTGAGGTTTCTCAAATTTGTGTTTGTAGCTGGATTTATGCGAGTTAGACTCGGAGATGTATGCGAAAAAGGTTCATCTAATCTGAAACAGTCTGATGTTATTGACAAAAATGGTGAATATGAAATATATGGTGCATCTGGTTTGATTGGAAAAGTTGATTTTTTTCACCAAGAAAAGCCGTATATTGCAGTTGTAAAAGACGGTGCTGGAATAGGTAGAACAATGTTGTTGCCTGAGAAAACTTCTGTAATTGGAACAATGCAGTACATTTTGCCAAATGAAAAAGTGATTCCTAAATATCTATACTATGTTATTCGCTATATGCACTTAGAAAAATATTTTACTGGTGCAACAATTCCACATATTTATTTTAAGGATTATAAAAGAGAAGAATTTAATCTTTGCGATTTATCTGAGCAAGAGAAAATTGTTTCGACATTATCTAAAATAGAAAAAATCATCACCCACCGCAAGCAGCAGCTTGAAAAGCTTGATTTGCTTGTGAAAGCCCGATTTGTGGAGATGTTTGGAGATCCGAATGATACAAGTAGAGATAAAGAAAAAAGACATAAAATTGGGGAATTATGTGACGTAACAAAACTTGCTGGTTTTGAATTTACAGAGTATATTAACTATCAAGATTCTGGCGAAATAATTATGCTTCGTGGCTTGAATTGTAAGCAAGGAAAATTAATACTTGATAATGTTAAATATATTGATAGAGAAACATCACATAAATTACCTCGTTCTCGATTATATATAGGGGATATACTGATGACCTATGCTGGAACAATTGGTGATGTCGCAATGGTTGATGAAAATGATAAATATCATCTTGCTCCAAATGTTGCTAAAATTTCAATTATTAATAAGAAAAAACTTAGTCCCGTGTTTCTTGTTCATTTATTTATGTATAGCCATGATTATATAATGAGTTTTGTATCTCAAGTTGCTCAAGCATCGATCAATATGCAAAAAATCCGTAATTTTGAATATGCTATTCCGAGTATTGAAGAACAATATGAATTTGAAAAGTTCGTTCAACAGGTCGACAAATCAAGATTTATCACTTTGAAAGAAAATAAGGAGAGTGAAATTTTATGACAAACTTTGAATTTTTAAGCAAAATACCAGACTATCAATTATTTTCCAAAGCCACAATCGAAGCAGAAAAAGTGTTTTCTTCCTCTCCTGCGATGTGTGCGGTTGGCTGCCGAAAGGCACTGGAACTTGCTGTGAAATGGGTTTATTCTGCCGATAATTCCATTGTAATGCCGTATCGGGATAATCTGCAATCGCTGATTCACGAAGAAACGTTTCGCTATGCGGTTGACCGCTGGACGTGGGCAAAACTCCCGAATATCATCAAGTTGGGGAATCTCTCGGTTCATACGGAAAAAGCTGTCAGCAGGGCGGATGCTTTGCTTTCGTTGGAAAATCTCTTTGAGTTTATTGAATGGATCGATTATTGCTATGGCGAAACGTATCAGGAACGCCATTTTGACCCTGCTCTGATTCCGACCGAAAAAATCGTTGTAGACACCAAAAAAATCAAGGAGCAGGAATCTCTTCTGACACAAAAAGACAGTGAAATCAAGGCATTACAGGAACAGATTCAAGCGATGTCTGCAACGCTGACTGCCCATAAAACAGAGCATCAGGAAACCCGAACCTTTCAGCCAGTGGATATTTCCGAATTTGAAACCCGAAAGAAATACATTGATGTGGACTTGAAATTCATGGGCTGGATTTTTGACGGAACAGATGCAAACGTCTGGGAAGAATACGAAGTGAATGACATGAATGGCGTACTCGGTCAGAAAGGTTATGCGGATTACGTGCTTTTCGGCAAGGATGGCTTACCGCTTGCTGTAATCGAGGCAAAGCGTACCAGCAAAGACCCGAATATCGGCAGAAAACAGGCTGTTTTATATGCGGACTGTTTGGAACGAAAGTTCGGACGCAGACCGATGATGTTCACTACCAACGGCTTTGAAACCTATTTCTGGGACGACCAGACATCGCCGCAGCGAAAGGTCAGCGGATTTTTCACATTGGGCGATCTGGAAAAGCTGATGAATCGCCGAAACAGCCGCAAAAATCTTCAAAATATCGCAATTGATGATAAAATCACAGACCGCTATTATCAGAAAGGTGCGATTCGTGCCGTATGTGAGCATATTGAAAAAGGTTTCAGAAAAGCGTTGCTTGTTATGGCGACCGGCACGGGGAAAACAAGAACTGCCTCCAGTCTGACCGATGTTCTGAGCCGTGGCGGATATGTAACGAATATCCTGTTTCTTGCGGACAGAACCGCTCTGGTAAAACAGGCAAAAGACGATTTCAAGAACTATCTGCCGGATATGTCCCTCTGCAATCTTTGCAGCAATAAAGACGATAAAAACGCAAGAATCGTATTTTCTACTTATCCGACCATTTTGAACGCCATCGACAGCACGAAAACAAAAGACGGGATTCTGCTATTTTCACCTGCCCATTTTGACCTGATTATCACGGACGAAAGCCATAGAAGCATCTTCAAGAAATATCGTGCAATTTTCGAGTATTTCGATGCAATTATGGTCGGACTGACTGCAACGCCAAAGACGGAAGTCGACCGCAATACATATGACTTTTTTGAAGTGGAAAATGGTGTGCCGACCTATGCTTATGATTATGAAACCGCTGTTTATACCGACCATGTACTTGTACCGTATTATAACTATGAAGTAAAAACCAAGTTTCTGGAAGAGGGCATTACTTACGATGATCTTTCAGATGAAGATAAAGAACGGTACGAGGAAGATTTCACGGAAGACGGACAAATGCCGGACTTTATCCCGTCTGCACAGCTGAATCAGTTTGTATTTAATGAAAAGACAGTTGATATGGTTTTGCAGGATCTGATGGAGCGGGGCATCAAAGTAGAAGGCGGTGATAAACTCGGCAAGACGATCATTTTTGCTCAGAATAAAGAGCATGCAGAATTTATTGTAAAACGTTTCAATCAGCTCTATCCGAAATATAACGGTACATTTGCCCAGCGTGTTACTTGTGAGGATACCTATGCCCAGACTGTTATAGAGGATTTCAAACAAAAAGACATGCCTGTGATCGCTGTTTCAGTGGATATGATGGATACAGGCGTAGATGTTCCAAGCTGTGTCAATCTGGTATTTTTCAAGAAAGTGCGTTCCAAAACAAAGTTCTGGCAGATGATCGGAAGAGGGACAAGACTTTGCAAAGATCTGACCTGTATCGACGGCATTGAAGGAGAATATACCGACAAACGACGCTTTTTGATATTCGACTATTGTGGAAACTTCGAGTATTTTCGTGAACATCAGAACGGCTATGAATCTGCAGAAACCAAATCCTTAACAGAAAATATATTCTATAAGCGGACAAGATTGATTTTTGCCATGCAGGACAGCAATTATACAGATACAGAATACCAAGACTTTCGTTCTGAACTTGTCACTTTATGTAATCATGAAGTATGTGATTTATCATATGATCTGGTATCAGTACGCCTGAAAACAGAATATGTAGAGAAATATAAGAAGCCAGAGAACTGGACTGCGTTATCCGATTTGAATGTGCTGGAATTGGAAAGGCAGATCGCTCCTCTTATCCAAAACTATGATACTGATGAATTTGCAAAGCGTTTTGACAACTTCATGTATGGACTCATGCTTGCAAATATGGATCAGCTGCCGACAATGGCATATCTGAAAAAGCAGCTTTGCATTACTGCACAGTCGTTGGAAAAGAAAGCAACGATTCCACAAATTCAGAAGAAATTGACTCAAATTAAAGATGTTCAAACAGAAGAATTCTGGAAGAATATTGACATTCTGGCACTGGAATATGTGCGAAAAGAGCTGCGTGATCTGATGCAATTTCTGAATGATGGCGTACATCGCCCAAAAATTTTCACGAGTCTTGATGATTCTGTAATGAATCAAAGGGAAGGGGAAACCTTGGATGCAGCATATGACTTTGAAGATTATCGTAAGAAGGTAAATCGTTATGTGGAAGAACACAAAAACGATGAAGTCATCTACAAGCTGAATCATAATCTCCCATTGATGCAGGAAGATTATCAGGAACTGGAAAGAATTCTGACGCAGGAGCTCGGCAACAGCGAGGATTACAAACGGGAATATGGCGATACACCTTTTGGTTTGCTCGTCCGCAAGATTGCAAAACTTGACCATGAAAGTGCAATGGCAGCTTTTTCGACATTTATCAATGACAGTTCTCTCAATCAGCAACAAATTGCATTTATCTTGAAAGTGATCAATCATATTGAAAACAACGGTTATATTGAAGATATAAAAATACTGATGAAACCGCCGTTTGACAAGCCGTACAGCTTTATCAAGATGTTTGATACAAAAACAAGAACAGCATTGATTCAGGCGATTGAAAGCGTTAAGAATAATGCTGTACAGATTGTGGCGTAACAGAATTTATTAAGATCGGCATATAAAGGAAATGAAGGGAGCAAATTCAATTGAAAGGTTCAGAGGATAGAATTACATGGTTTTTGGATGGCATGAACAAACGATTTGCCATACCGGTTTATCAGAGAAAATATGATTGGAAATATGAAAACTGCCGTCAGCTTTATGATGATTTAGTCAAAATTGCAAAAAATGATCGGCAAAGTCATTTCTTTGGCAGTATCGTATCGGAAGTAGTTCCTATTGGTGGAAAAATTGTATATCATGTTATTGATGGACAGCAAAGACTGACTACCATCACATTGATGCTGTTGGCAATTAAAAATCTGATTGCGAATGAAAAAGTGAACGTAGAAGAGAATAGACTGGATGAACAGATCGCTCAGAGATTTCTCATAGCACCATATGCAGAGGAAAATGATAGAATCAAATTAATTCCTGTGAAGAGTGATAGAGATGCTCTGTATCGATTGTTTGGGGCAGAAGAAGACTATGACAGGAGTTCTAATCTGACGATCAACTATCAATTCTTCTATGATACGATTATGCGTGAAGAGGTTCCTGTTATCGACTTGTATCATGCGATCGACAAGCTCGAAATTATCAGCATTACACTTGATAAAGAAGATAATGCACAGCTGATATTTGAAAGTTTAAATTCTACGGGACTTGCTCTGAATGAGGGGGACAAGATCCGAAATTATGTTTTGATGAGTTTACCGGCAAAAGATCAGAGCCATTATTTTGATACTTACTGGGCAAAGATTGAAAAATGTACAGAAAATCATGTGAGTGCTTTTATCAGAGATTATTTGAGCATCAAGCAGCAGATTACACCAAATATCAACAATGTATATAAAGCATTCAAGTCATATGCTGAAACCGTGAGTCTTCCCATTGATACTCTTCTTTCCGATTTGCTGAGATATGCAAGGTTTTACGAGAAGTTGATCACTTGCAAAAGTGAATTTGGAAATCAGAAGTTAGATGATTGCCTTTATCGTTTTAAACGGCTTGATATCACTGTAACACGTCCGTTTTTCCTGGAAATACTGAGATTACACCAAGATGAAAAAATTACAACAGATGATTTGTTGCAAATATTCCTGATCACCGAAAGCTATCTGTTCCGAAGAAATATTTGCGAAGTTCCGACAAATGCATTAAACAAGATTTTTTTGAATCTCAATCGGGAAATACTGAAATTTGATAATACACCAGATCATTATGTCGATAAATTTATATACGCATTGCTTTCCAAGAAGGAGAGTGGACGATATCCGGATGATGACGAATTCCAATCCGCACTGTCTGCAAAACAAGTGTATAAAATGACAGGCAAGTACAAGTCATATTTATTTGAGCGTTTTGAAAATTATGGAACAGTTGAAACAAAAGACGTATTTACACATCTTGATAATAATACTTATTCTATCGAACATATTATGCCACAGCATCTTACTCCTGCGTGGAATGAGACATTAGGCGTAAATGCAGAAGAAATTCATTCTGAATGGCTGCACCGTCTGGCAAACTTGACATTGACAGGCTATAATCCAAATCTCAGCAATTCGTCATTTGAAGAAAAACGGGATGCAAAGGAATTTGGATATAAGCACAGCGGAATAAGAATGAATCAGCGAATTGCAGCTAAAGAGACATGGGGACTTGCAGAACTGGAAGAACGCAACGAGGAAATGATAAAATATGCTGTAACGATATGGAAGTACCCTGAAACCAATTTTGTTCCAGCTAAAAAAGAGTTTGATTCATGCACATTGGACGATGATGATTACGACTTGACTGGTAGGGATATCATCAAATATGCATATAAAAATACAGAGCAGAATGTTTCAAGCTGGGCTGATATGTTTGAGCATATTCTGAAGTATCTTCATCAAAAAGATAAGTCTGTTCTGACAGCGCTTGCATATAGTGATAAAAATGCATCTGAATTGTCCTCATGTGTGAGAGCAAATGAATCAGAGCTGCGAAGTGCATTAAAGATCGATGAGAATATCTACGTTGAAAAAAACACAAGCACAGCACGCAAGATATCTATCCTTAGAAAAATATTTGCTTTGTATGGAATAGATCCAATGGACTTGGTTTTCTATCTGAAAGATAATCAATCGTCTGCTGATGACATTGATGCATTCTATATTCGTTACTGGACATATGCAATGGACTTTATTCATGAAAAGCATGGAAAAGGGGCATTTAAAAATGTTTGCCCAAGTAAATCAGCATCGAAACACGGATATTTTGGGATTTCCGGATGCAGTGTCTATTGTTATTTTGCTCAATCACGTGCATCGGTAGGTATTGCGATAAATACAAAAGAGAAAGAAAAAAATAAGGCTGTATTTGATGAAATCAAGAAGTACAAAACAGAGATTGAAGAAATGATTGGAGGAACCGTTGCCTGGGACAGGGGAGATGCTTACAAAGGAGCTTATATTTGGAAAGAATTAACTGGAGTAAATTTGTTGAATGAGTCAGACTGGAAACAAGTTGCTGAATTTCATGCTAATTGGAGTAAGAAACTATTTGATGCGATCATTCCTTATTTAAAGAAAATATTTGGTTAATCTTAGAAGTAGAACAGAGTGTTCAATTGCTATAATTTATGAGTAACTATTAGACTGAATAAAAATAGCTTAACTCACAAGGAGAAAAAATTTATGAAGGATATCATCATATATCACGGAAGTACGCAAATTGTTGAATATCCTGAAATTCGAGTTGCAAAGTATAACAAAGATTTCTATTTTGGATTCTATTGCACCATGATGCCGGAGCAGGCAAGAAGATGGGCAACGAGATTTACAGGAAAGGGTATTATCAACGAGTATTTGTACAGACCAAATGAAAAATTGAAAACGCTTATTTTTCCTGAAATGACGGAAGAATGGCTTGATTTTATTGCAAGTTGTCGGCTTGGCGAGCCACATGATTATGATATTGTAGAAGGACCAATGGCGAATGATACAATATTCAATTATGTGCAGGATTTTGTAGACGGTAAAATTTCAAGGGCTGCATTCTGGGAACTTGCTAAATTTAAAAAGCCAACGCATCAGATCAGTTTTCATACGGCAAAAGCACTCACAACGCTTGAATTTTTGAAAGGATATGAAGTGAATGAGTAAGAATGATTCCGCTTTATTCTATACATGCAGCCTGATTGAATTCATAGGCAGAAAATGCTGTCAAAAGAGGAGTGCTGTTGTAAATTTTCTTGGCGAAAATACGATAGACCGTATTTACCGGAATGCTGATATTTTGCATTGTGAAGTAATTGATTCTGTTGCCGACAGATATATTGAATTGCTTCATATACCAGACGGGAAATTTGATAATGTAGCATCCTGCAAATATACCGTTCCAGACTATTGGACAATTGGAGCGGTATATGAACGTTTAATAGAGGACTCTTTTGAGCGTATAGCAGCAAAAGAAATTATGACAGTTTTTACATCATGGATCAGCGATGCGATTTCAAATTATAATACCGATTTTTATTATCAGCCAAGGGATTATTTGAAAGAGTGTTTTCAGCAGGGTAGTATTCTTATGATATAATTTAGGAAGCATAATGACCTGCTTTTTGCAAATACTTTTTGAAAGGAGATGATGGTGTGCTTAAGATTTTTTTTGGAAAACATCCTGATGAAATATACAATACAGAGGTTTATTACGCAAATCAATATGATAAAAACTGGGTGATGGATCCATTTGCAAAAAAAGTGATTGCTGATATTGACAGTTCAATTGTAGTTGCACCGGATATGATTCAGAATGATGTTTTTGGTACGTTTGGTTCTACCGAATTATCAGCAGGTGTAAAAACGCTTTTATTAATTCAGAATCAGCCGAAGCGTATTTTTAATATTTCCAATTGTGGGGATAACTGTGCAAAATATTTGCTGGAACTTGCTGACAAGCGTGATATAAAAGTATGTCTGCATCATGTGATGCATTTTGAAGAGCCTTTTTCTATAAAAGTAATCAATGAAAGACGTAGAAAGGTTATTTCGGATCCGATGGAGTATCTGATGCTTGCCACACATTACCTGAGAGGTGATACAAATGAAGGGTAAAGTAAAAATTGCAGTCAAAAATAGAAATGTCAGTTTTAACTTCACCTTGGAGAGAAATATCACAATTCTGACAGGTGATAGTGGAACTGGAAAAACGAAACTCATCAATATGATCAGAGACTATTCGCAATTCGGAAAATCAAGCGGAGTTACTTTAAAATGCGAGAAACCTTGTCTTGTGTTGGCAGGGAACAACTGGGAACTTGAATTAAAGCAAACACAAGAAAGTATTGTTTTCGTTGAAGAAAGCAGTTCTTTATTGAACTTATATGAATTTGCAAAAGCAATTCAGGACTCAGATAACTATTATGTTCTTGTTACAAGGGAATCTCTTTCTCAAATTCCATACAGTATTGATTCTATTTATCAGATCAACAGAGAGAAAAATCCCAAAAAACCTTCTTTTGAAAAAATATATAAAGGTGTGTCCAAAAGGGATATTTCAGATTTTCCATATGATGTCGTTATTGTGGAGGATAGTCAGTCAGGATTTCAATTTTTCAAAAAGGCGACAGAAAATCATTCGCTTGAGTGCGTCACTTCCGGTGGGAAAAGCAGAATTATCCGATTTCTGAATCAATATAAAAATAAAAGAGTACTTATCATTGCTGATGCTGCAGCACTTGGTTCGGAAATACGGGATATTGTTTATTATCGAGCAATTGCTGTAAATACAATTGATTTTTTCTTTCCTGAAAGTTTTGAATGGTTGATACTGCGTTCTGCAATTTTCAAGAATATAAGTTCAATTCAAGAGATTCTCTCAAACCCGATTGATCATATAGATTGTCAGGAGTATTTTAGTTGGGAACGTTTTTTTACTTCACTACTTGTATCTTCCACAAAGAATCGTCCTAATCTTGAATACAAAGCAAATAAAAGTCAGTTGCCAAAAGGATATTTATCAGAAGCCAATATGCAGAGTATCTTGAAAGCTATGAGTAATAAATAAGTGTTCATTCTTATCGGTGATTTTGTGATGTCCTGTTTAACTTATATCAAATCACGATTTACTAAATCACGATTAGATAAAATGAATCAACGGTTAGACTTTTTTACTCATACGGGTAGAAATAAAGTGAGATTTGACCGACTTTTTTACTTGTACAGGCATTTTGAAAGAGCAGTTTTTTAGAATTTTGAAATCAAATCTGACCGCTCGTTGCACGTTGAGTGCGTAGTTCTGCTGTCACAACAGAAGTCATAAAACAACGCATTTACGCAGATAATCGGCACTTGACCGCTTTGAATATATTCCCTGTACACTCATTTTGCTGTATGTGGAAACAGGTGAAAAAGCCAAAAGACGTACACGGCACATCTGACAACCAATCTGCACACTTTGATTTTTGACAGCCAAATCAAACACATGACCGTTGAGAAGGCAAAACTGCTTTTTCCGATTTTTCAGTGTGCAGATTGAATGTCATAGTGAAAAATATCGCAAAATCGCAGAAAATAGAGTGACCAAAAGCTGCGATTCGGGTGTTTGCAAAATAGGGTTGAGTGTGGGGAAAGGTTGCCATATGCCATTAAACCCAAAACAAGAGAAGACATCATGATATTAAAATGGAAAGCTGCATGGTATGAGTTAGATCAGACGGTCATCGTCGAAGAAAAAACTGGTTTATTCTGCCGACATACGAAGCCGTACATTCATTTTAAACGGACCATATTACTCTGAGAAATACATTCAGAAGCCTCGTGGAAACGTTACATTTAACAGATAGAAATAGCCTCGCGCCGCTGAATACTGCACATTTGGCTACACTACAGTTTGGTTATTTGAGGATTGATATACTGAAGTTTGGATGTTTGCCGGCAGGATGCACAAAGTGAGAATACATCTGAAATCCAAATTGATGGATTATATAAATTATGTGGAGGGAATGAATGATGAAAATTAAAGGAATCGGTGCAACGACAGGTGTTGATAGACACAATTGCAGAATCACTAAAGAGGCACTAGAAAATGCAATAGAAAAGCTGAATACAGGGAAGTATGTTCCTTCAATGGGCTTAGATCATGATAGTTCACTAATGCCCATTGGAAAAACGTACAAGGCAGAATTAGTACCACTTAAAGGTGGAGAATATGGTGCTTATATTTATCAGGAAACTTTTGAAAACTTTAATGTCTTTGATTCCAAAGCCTTTGGAACATTGTATGAAGCATCAATTAGTACAGATTCACGCCCTTTTGCTGATACTGAACCAGAAAGCATAGAAAAATTAACCGTCCAGTTAGATCCTGTCAACTTTGGATATGAAGCTTTTGACCCCATAAAAGAACAAATCAAAAAAGATTTAGATGTTGAGATAGATACTTTTATGAGGAAATCACTTATTCCTGATCCTGAAGTTGTCATAGATTTTATTAAAGACTCATTCATATTGTTAGCAGCAACTCAAACGGTAAACAAAACGGTAGAGAAACTTTCATCAGACGGCTCTAATCTGTATGATAAAATTAAGCAAATAATTATAAAAGTTGTAAAATATATTAAGCCCTCTAATCGTCCTATAACATATGTCATGAAGGAAAACAGAGGTTATATTTTAGAACTATTGGTAAGAACTGCTGATCCTAATGTTTTGTTTCAAGCTCTTTCATCAGAAAAACTTTCTTTCATAAATGATATAGATAGAACAAAAGATGTTATTGATGAGCCTACGTATAAAATCCAATTTATGTATAATGAAGATAAATCCTGCTGGGAATTTAACTATCTTTCTACATCAACTGGAAAAGTAATTGGCTCAGAGAAATGTTATAAAAGAACAATGAAATTAAGCTCTGAATTCCTAAAAAAGTACAAACCATAATATGTAAAATAATTCTTAAAGAGCATAGTTGTGATGAATAAAAACAGCCCCGCACCACTGAAAATAACCAGTGATGCGGGGCTTGCTCTATCTGTTCATTTTTCAATGCTGATCGTTACGCCGGACTTGAACCGGAACTCCAGAAATAAATCGCATACCTTGACGCTTTCCAGCAGCTTCTTCACCAGTGCCTCGTCAAATTCTGTGATGGTACGCGGCTGAGAATTGATAAAATGTAGCAGTTCCTGAATACGCTCCCGGTGCACAGCTTTGGCGGCATCGTCCATGACGGTCTGTTCCTGAAGTTCCCGCAGGCGCAGGATTTCTTCTGCCAGATCGTCGTAGTTCGTGCCGCTTTCCGTCCGGTCGATCAGCTCCTGCTGCAATTGCCGCATTCTTTCAGCGAGGGCTTCCGCAGATTGCGGATTTGCAAGGTGAATGGCTGTTTTCAGGTTGCTTTCCAGCTTTTTCAGATATTCGTCGCTGTTGCCGAGCATCTCATTGATTGCCTCAACAAATGCCTCCTGCAAGGTGGCCTCGCTGACTGTCCGTGCCATACAGCGTGTCTTGTCCTCTAGTCTGGTCTTGCATCGCCAGACAATTGTTTTCTTGCCCCGGTTGTTCCAGTGCAGCCTGCGGAAATGCTCACCGCAGCACTCGCAGGTCACCATGTGCGAGAAGGCGTGGTTTGCGCTGAATCCCTGCCGCCTTCCGTTCAGATCGCGCTCGGATGACCGACGTGCCATTTCCTCCTGCACTCTCATGAATATATCCTTCGGGATGATCGCCTCATGATCGTCCTCGATGTAGTACTGGTCGTAATACGCTTAGGGAACTCTCTCTTTGCTAATTAAAAGATGCCGATACCCCGAAAAAACACCGAAATTGCGTTATCTCTTTTGGAAAACGGCAACTTTTTGCTTGTGTTTTGACATTTGCCAACTTCAATATGTTCGATAAAGTCAGCCAATATCTGCGGAGTTAGTTCTGTAACGGCATCATACTTTTTGATTGCCTGCATCAACAGTTTGACCTTGTTTGCAGATTCATTTTTCTCATGAAGTTTGCCTATGAGTTCTGCAACCAATGCGTTAAGCTGTTCTTTTTCTTCATCGTAAGTTTTTTTCAAACTTGCAAATAAAGCTCCATCTATTTCACCTCTGACTTTTGCTTCAAATAAGCCCTGAATGTATTTGTCAATTTCGGCAATGCGAAGCTGTGCTTTTTCAAGATCAGCTGAAACAACGGCTCTGCTATCATCAGACTTCTTTTCTAAATGATTCTGCATGATTCTGTGAAATTCATCAGGATCAGATTTTGCCTTGCTGATGATTCTCTGAATGGCCTTCAGGACTTCATCTTCAAGATACTTTTCAGGAACGCCGTGAAAGTAACACCCTTTGCTTTTTCGGTAGGTTGCACATTCATAACAATAAAGAGCATTCTCACGCTTTGTGCCACACTGTCTGCCGTGCATTCTTGCGTGACAGTCCATGCAATACAGATAGTCACCAAAAAGATATTTGTGCGGTCTGGACGGATGACGTATCGTTTTTTCACGTTTGTTCTGTGCCATTTGAAACAGTTCACGGCTAATGATTGCAGGATGTGTATTCGGAAAGATCTTGATTTTATCGCTTCCATTGTAGATCACAGTCTTATTCTTGTAAGAGGTTCGCTCTGTACGAAAATTGACTGTATCTCCGACATATTCCTGTCGTTTGAGAATAGAAACCACAGTTGCACTGCACCAGGAGTAAATATTTTCAGCAGTGACTGCAATGCCTTTACGGATTTTCTTATGATATTCTACTCCCACACGTTTTTCAGCCTGTAACTGCATAGCGATCTGCTTTGTTCCCATTGCGTGATAAACATACAGTTCAAAGATTTCTCTGACTACCTCAGCAGCTTCTTTATCGATCAGCCACTCCTGCTTGTTTTCCAGTGTATTGTAATATCCATACGGCAATTTTGAAGTGATGTGCTGACCACTGTTGCCTTTCTGTCGCATCATAGAGCGAATCTTTTTGGAAATGTCCCTGCTGTACCATTCATTCATCAGATTATTGATTGGCAGCAGTTCATTCATTCCCTTGGCGGAGTCTACATTATCGCTTATCGCAATAAATCGTACATGGTATTTCGGAAAGTCAATTTCCACATATTGACCGACCATGAGATAATTTCTACCCAGTCGGCTCATATCCTTGACAATTACTGTTTCGACAAAGCCATTTTTGATGTCATCCATCATACGCTGAAAATCTGGTCTGTTGAAATTTGTACCTGTATATCCGTCATCTGCATAATAGGAAAGATTCGTAAAACCATTGGATTCCGCATAATTTTTAAGCAGTGCTTTCTGATGCTCAATGCTTCCGCTTTCCGTGTCAATCCCGTCGTCAAAAGAAAATCGGGCATATAGAGCAGTGATTTTTCCTGTCTGCATACTTGTTTTCTCCTATACTGACAGGCTTAAAATTGCTCTTTCTATTTTAGCGCAAAAGCGGAATAAACGCAACCACAAAAGAAAAACTGTTGCTGAATCGTCGCAATTTGTTACAAAATTGCAGCAATCAGGTTTGGTGCGTTCTTCATATTCAGTTTTCAAGATTCTCAAGTTCTTCAAAGCACAGAAAACGAAGCAGTTCCAGAGTTTTATGCAGCTTTTTGGACATTGCCTGTCTGGATATGCCGTATGTTACGGCGTATGCTTTGATTGTTTTGTAGTTTCCATAATAGAAACCGATCAAGACTTCAAATTTATCCGAATGCAGATCTTTGAATTTCAGAAGTGTCTGCCGCATGGCAAGCAGCTGTATATCCTCCCAATCAGGCGGAATGTAAAGATTATCATGATATGTGATGCTTCTTCGTCTTTCACGTCTGTCGGAATATTCCTGATGACGGATCAACTTCCTAATCTGCTCGTTTACTGCATACAGCGTTTTGAAGTCAGTGTATGGTCTGTCGATATCATCATCTCCGAATCTATAGACAGGCTGGTAAATTTGCTGTAATCATCATAGCACAAAAGCAATAAAAAAGCAAATCGGCATTTTTTTCAAGTTCCCAAATCGTCAGATATTTTTTGGTCTGTGGAACTTTACGTGATAAAGAAAATCAATCTCTTAATCAAATTCAAATTCATATTGTCAAGTGTTGATTTATATGGTATAATAAAACTACATCTATTACACACAAAAGGATCGATAAAAATATGTTTGACATTACAATTATAGAAGATGACTATGCATTAAATAACGGTGTATCGCTTGCCTTGAAAAGCTGCGGATACCACACTGAACAACTCTATAAACTTTCAGATTTCAAAAAAGACCGAAAAACCAATCTGATTATTCTGGACATCAATCTTCCTGACGGAAACGGATTTGCATTCTTAAAAGATCTGCGAACAACTTCCAATGTTCCGGTCGTGATTCTGACTGCAAATGATCTGGAAACAGATGAAGTGATGGGGTTGGAACTTGGTGCAGACGACTATATCACAAAACCATTCAGTCTGATGGTACTTCGTGCAAGAATTGAAAAAGTTTTGAAAAAACAAACTTCTTCCACAGAATATCAAGATGAAAACTATCATTTCTACTTTGAACGAATGGAATTCTTTTTTAATGACACCCCTGTTGAACTCAGTAAGACAGAGCAAAAACTCCTGAAGATTCTTGTATTCAATCGAAATCAGGTCGTGACAAGAGAGATACTGATCGACCGTATCTGGTCGAACGGGGCGGAATTTGTCGATGAAAATGCGTTGTCTGTAACGGTGAACCGACTGCGAAAAAAACTTGATGCCGGAAATAGGATCCAGACAGTATACGGTATCGGCTACACATGGAGAAATGAATGATGTTCAATAATAAAAAATTACTTGACAGATTGGATCAGATGCTGGAAGATGGTATCAATGGGACATTTACGGAAACATCTTATGACGAAAGCAGACTTTCTTCTATCGAATCAAAATGGTATCGATATCTGACATCATCAAAATTATCCAGTCAAAAAATCAATCTGGAGCGGGAAAAAATTAAAGAACTTGTTACAGACATCTCTCATCAGACAAAAACACCGCTGACTAATATTGAACTATATACGCAACTGCTCCAGGAACAAAACTTAGATGAAACATCAAAATTTCTTGCTGATGAGATTCAAAAACAGGCTCTGAAACTGGAATTTCTGATTCAGTCGCTGATAAAAACATCACGGCTTGAAACGGGAACGTTGCAATTCAATCCGAAATCCAACAGTATCAATAATTTGATTGCGAAAGCCGTAGATCAGGCTGAGAAAAAAGCTCTGAAAAAAAATATCACGGTTATTTGCGGCAAGGAAAGCACAACAGCGATCTTTGATTTGAAATGGACAGTGGAAGCCTTGTTCAACATCATTGACAATGCAGTGAAATATACCAATGAAAATGGAACTATTACAATTTCAGTGAAATCCTATGAACTATTTGCGTGTATCTCAATTCAGGACAATGGTATCGGGATTGCAGAGGAAGAACAGGAAAAAATATTTGGAAGATTCAACCGTGGCTCTAATGTAAGTGAAACGGAGGGAACAGGAATCGGACTTTATCTGTCAAGAGAGATTATTGAGAAACAGGGTGGCTATATTCACTTGCAGTCGAAACTGGGGGAAGGTTCGATATTTGAAATTTATCTTCCAAAATAAATCTTTCAATTCTGTTAGATTTCAGAAAGATTCTGGAAAGAATAAGATGGTATATTAAGTGCAGTAAGAAAAAATTACTGCACTTTATTTTTGGGAGGAATAAAAATGAATGTTTTAAAAACTAAAGATCTTACAAAAATTTATGGAAGTGGAACAACAGAAGTTATAGCACTTAATCATGCAAATATTTCCGTTGATCAGGGAGAATTTGTTGCTGTCATTGGAACTTCAGGAAGTGGTAAATCAACTCTCCTGCACTTGCTTGGAGGATTGGACAGCCCGACTGGCGGAAATGTGTTAATTGAGGGAAATGATATTTTCACAATGAAAGATGATGCCCGCACCATCTTCAGAAGAAGAAAAATCGGATTTGTATTTCAATCGTATAATCTTGTACCTGTTCTCAGCGTTTATGAAAATATTGTCTTTCCGATTCAGCTTGACGGCGGAAAGATCGATAAAAATTATATCGACAGTATAATTGAAACACTCGGTTTGAAGGAAAAAATCCATGCGATGCCGAATCAGCTTTCCGGTGGACAGCAACAACGAGTTGCCATTGCAAGAGCGTTGGCAACCAAGCCAGCAATCATTCTTGCAGACGAACCGACAGGAAACCTTGACAGCAAAACCAGTCAGGACGTGTTGAGTCTGTTGAAGATCACAGGAAAAAAATATAATCAGACTATTGTCATGATTACGCATGATGAAGCTATCGCTCAGATGTCTGACAGAATAATAAGAATTGAAGACGGCAACATTGTAAAGGGTGGTGACTGATATGCTGAAAGTAGATAACAAAGGCATCATTCAAAAAATCAGCACCCGTTCGCTGAAACAAAACATTACGACAAACAGAATCGTTGTTCTTGCGGTTATTCTTATGACGTTTATGTTTACAACGGTTTTTACGATTGGCATTTCAATTGCCCAGAATATGAATACTATGCTGATTCGTCAGGAAGGCAATATTGCACGAACTATCATAAGTCATCCAACAGATGGTCTGATAGAACAAGTGAAAAAATGTTCATCTCTTTATCATGCAGGAATTTCTGTTAATGCAGGACAAGCAAAGCCCATATCCGGAGAAGATTTTACAATAAATCTTATCTATAATGATGAAGAAAACTATAAATATAACCTGAAACCTGCCTTATCGGATATACATGGAACTTATCCGAAAAAAGCAGATGAAATAATGGTATCAAAAAAAGGACTTGAACAGCTTGGGATCCGGAATCCGCAAATTGGCAGTGCAATAACGCTTTTGGTAGATGAAAATCAAACAACGTTTACGCTTTCTGGTTGGTTTCAGGATTATGGATTCCGAACCAACAACTATGATTCCTATATTTCTGAAAACTACTTGAACAAACTTGGAAAAACTGCTGCATCAGACGGAACGCTGTATCTGTCATCAAAACGGTTTATGGAACGTAAACTCCTTGATGAAATCGATAAAATCACATTGAATACAGATCAGACGATAACCGCAAGTGAATCAAGTGATACCACGATTTTTATAGCGGCATTTGTACTATTTCTCAGCCTTATTATCGTAGTCAGCGGCTACCTGTTGATTTACAATATTATGTACATCTCTGTAAACCACAATATCCGATTTTATGGAATGCTGAAAACAATCGGAACGACTTCCAGGCAAATCAGAAAAATAGTCAGAACGCAGGCTTTGAGAATATCGGTTTATGGAATACCGATTGGTATTCTTTTGGGGATTGCAGTATCGTTTGCCGGAATGCCATTTGTTGTAAAAACGTTTTCGTCCGCTATTTATACAGCGATGCCGTCAACCATTTCATTCAATCCCCTGATCTTCATCGGAACGATTATATTTGCCGTTCTTACCATTCTCATCAGTTGCCGAAAGCCGGCGAAATTTGCAGGAAATATTACACCTGTGGAGGCATTGAACTATACAGGAATAAAAGGTGAAAGAACAAAGTCTTATCATTCTGATGATGGCGGAAAACTTCATAAAATGGCTTACAGAAATATTTTCAGGGAGAAAAAACAGTCTTTTGTTGTAATTCTTTCTCTTTTGATCGGAATCATTGCACTTCTTGCCACACAGTCTTTTTTGAAAAGCATGGATTTGAGCAACTATGCAAACAGCTATTTTCCGGATGATTTAACATTGAGTATCAACGTTACAGATAACGATGATTTTAAAAAGACTGATGAAAATAAAGCAGAAGCATCCAATAAACTTTTGAAAGATATAGAAAAAATTGAGGATGTGACGGTATTCAGTGGGATCCAAGGCAATATTGATGTTGTGTATGACCGGGAAACGTTTATGCCGTTCTTTCAGGAAGGCAATGACTCTTATCCAGATGAAGCCTCCACCGCAGACAACCTGGCAGATGTCATCGAAAAAGAAAATCTCTTTTCCGTGCCTGTGACCGGACTGGATGAAGAATTTATAGAGCGATATAACGAGCAGGCAGAAAAGCCGATCGATATTGAAAAATTTCGTAACGGGGAAATTTGTTTCATCGGCGACTTTATCAATGATACATACCGCAAAGAAATGATAGGAAAAACCATAACATTAAAAAATACAGAAACAGGGAAAACAAAAACAATTGGAATCGGGGCTTCTTTAAGTATAAATGATTATTTCTTCCCAGATGGATCTAACTGGGAAACTGTGGGCGTGCCGCAGCGTGTTTATGTCAGCAAAAATGTGATAGAAGAACTTTCCGATAGGACCTGGGTAAAGGAAATAGTTGTAGATTGTGACAAAGAAAATGAACCATCTGTAAGAGATCTTATAAAAAGTCTGACACAAAACAATATCTGTATCCCGTCAAAAGCATATGTTGAGATAAAATCAGAGATGCTGGAAGAATTTCAATCGTCGATCCTGTCCATGCGTATTTTAACCGCAGGAATCAGCATTGTTTTGATGCTGATTGGTATCGTCAACTTTATCAACGTCATGTTTGTTGGTTTGTATGCAAGAAGAAACGAACTTGCAATGATGGAAAGCATCGGTATGACGAAACAACAAATTTATAAAATGCTGGTATATGAGGGGCTGTATTATACAGGTATCATCACATTTTTCATACTGACAGTCGGAAATCTGATCACATATCTTTCTTCTAAGGTGGCACAAAAAATTGCGGATTATGCCGTTTTTCACTATCCTTATGTACTGATGATTTTCCTGATTGCTGTGATTGCAATGATCTGTGTATCAGTTCCGGTAGTCGCTTATCAACATGTTGCAAAAAAGAGCATTGTTGAGAGATTAAGAGAAGAGTAATTGATGTGATAATATGATTGATTTTTCGTCTTACTGTACAAGGTGTACCAAAAGGAGGAGATAAAATAAGTGAAACAATCTGCAAGAGGAAGAAAATACAAAGGGAAAATACTGTTTCTCTTATTATTTATAATAATGTTATGTGTGATAGCAGGAAAAATTCTTAATCCATCTTTTTATGATAACACAACACATCATATAGCAAGTGAAGCTAATGGTTGGAATCTGATTCTTGTAAATCGTGATAATTATATTCCTGATGATTATAAGGTTCAGCTTACAGAACTGTCAAATGGAAAAAAGGTTGATTCCAGAATTTATCCAGAGTTACAGGAAATGTTTGATGCTGCAAGGGAGCAAGGATATGGCTTGTTTGTCAGAGAGGGATATAGAACACAGGAAGAACAGCAACAACTGTTGGATGAAAAAATAGAAGCATATGAAAATGATGGAAAATCAAAATCCGAAGCAAAAAGACTTGCGGAGCAATGGGTGGCAATTCCCGGAACAAGTGAACATCAGCTTGGCATTGCAGTTGACATAAACGCAGATACTACAAAAAGTTCAAGTGATGATGTGTATAACTGGCTTGCAGAAAATGCTCATACATATGGATTTATAAAACGTTATCCTTCAAATAAAACAGATATAACAGGTGTTATAAATGAACCTTGGCATTACAGATATGTTGGAAAAGAAGCTGCTTTAGAAATTTACTCTCAAGGAATTTGTTTAGAAGAATATATAGATATGTTGGAATAGAATATTGTTTTATATGGGCAGCTGATAGTCACTTATTAGTAAAAAACAACTGCAAACTAATATATCAAAAAGATAGAGCTGATAATCTATGAAATATCTCACAGATTATTAGCTCTTTTTATGAAAGTTTCATATACAAAGCACTGTAACAGGATTCTTCTGTTATACACTACTTCAAGAGGTTACAAAATATAAACATTTTCAAGTGCAGCAATTATCATGTTTCATTTTTAACCATATCATAAAAGTCATTAAAACGCATCCCCAAGAACCGCTTAGAAAACCAATAAACATTAGACGGTTCAGGATAACCAAGCAGAGGATAGATTTCTTTGATTGTAAGTCCGTTTTTGATGGCTTCAATCAAAATTTTCTTACGAACTTCCATGATGACAGTCTGAAAATTTGTTCCTTCTTCCGCAAGAGCATTTTCCAGACTTCCACGCTTAGTTGCCAATGCTTCGATGACATTTGTAGTATCGCATCGCCTTTCCAATAATAAATGCGGAGCGATTTCCTTGATACGCACTGAATATGGCTTAAATCTGACATCGATCAATGCTGAAAGATTGCCAAGTCCATATATATAAATGTCAATCATTCGTTTGCCATAATTCTTTTCACGCTGTCCCATTGGTTTTCCAATTACAATTTTCTCAATCAGTGCATTAACCATTTCTTGTGTCAGCACGTCAAAATCAGATTCTGAATAACTTGAAATTTTATCAAGAATTTTTATCACTGATCCTTTTTCTTTGCTTCGTATAGACTTTTTCGCTGTCAAATCTGCAAGAAAATGAAGTAAATCGTTCTTTTCACGGCTTAACGCTTCTGATCGGCTCTTGAATTCTGAATCCGTAATGATGTTTTGGAATTTTTTCTCGTAAATCTCTTTCAAAAGATGATTGATTTCATCTGCTCGGTTTTCAGCAGCTCTAATTTGATCTTCAATCTCCGTGATTGTATCCAATCCAAGTTTTGAAATGACAGCATTTCTATCGGTTTTGACAGCAAAATATAGCCGATACAGATAATCCAGGACAACTCTTTTCAAATCATTTTCTGTGATATAATTAGAGGTACAGCTGTCATACTTCTGATATGCCTGGCACTGAAAATATAGCTTTCCTTTCGTACTGCTGCAATACATTTTTTTGCCGCACATCGCACAAATAAGTTTCTGCCTGAAAAGAGGATCATTCCTTGTTGCTTTGGGCTGCGAAAACGCATTTTCGGATATGTTTTTCAGCTTTTCCTGTGCTTTCCCAAAATCTTCACGACTGATAATGGCAGGGTGCTGATTCTGAAAGATCACCCAATCTTCTTTGGGGATTGGCAATCGTTTTTTTACTTTGTAGGAAATCTGCCTGGTTTTGAAATTTACCGTATCACCACAGTATTCCTGAAATTTTAGAATTCGGCTGACGATTGGAAAAGACCAGTCATAAGGACGGTTGACCTTTGTGTATTTGTATCCCATATATGCACTGGGCGTAGGAATTTTATTGGTACGCAGATACTTTGCAATAGAATTGACAGACATATCCTGATTGAGAAACATATCAAAGATCATTCGCACAATTTCGGCGGATTCTGTATCAATTTCCCATTGCGTGTAATCCCCATCGACCAACCTATAACCGTAAAGCGGACGTGATTTCAGCTTGATTCCGCTCATACCGAGCGTATGCTTTGCATAGGTAACTTTTTTTGAAATATCGGCAGCATACATTTCAGCGAAGATGCTTTCAAAAGCAAACAAGTCGTTTTCCGTATCATAGGAATCATAGTTGTCGGTTACACCGATCACTCTGACATGATGCTGTGGCAGGACAAGTTCCACATACTGACCGACAAGAATATAGTTTCGTCCGAACCGGCTCATATCCTTTACAAGGATTGTTTGGACAATACCGTTTTCTACGTCCTCCATCATTCTCTGAAAATTCGGTCTGTTAAAATCTGTACCTGTATAACCGTCATCGGTATAATAGCGAAGATTGGAATAGCCGTTATTTTCCGCATATTCTTTCAGCAAAGCTTTTTGATGTGTGATACTTGCATTTTCTTCTTTCTGCCCGTCATCGTGCGAATAACGGCAGTACAATGCTGTGATTTTATCATACATAAATCAAAGTCCTCCTGTGCATTACTTACTATTAAGAATAGCGCACAGGAGGACTTTTTTCAATAGTTATGGGAACATTGTCGCCGAAGTTTTAACGCATCGTCGCCGTATCGTCGCACTTGTTACTGATGTGCAGCCATTCAGATCTGTCCGATATCCACGAAATAAACCAACACTTTGACTTTTGTTGCAGGCTTGTTGTAAATATCAGTTGTTTCGATTTCCTGAATCGTTACTTTTTCCACCAGTTGCTCTAAAATGTATCTGTCATCTTTGGTAATCTCCGTATCAGCAAATGCCTCTGCTTTGTCAAGTAGGATCAAAAGCTTGCCGTACTCGTTTTTAAGTGATTCTGATTCCGCATTCATGCTGACCGTTATATTTGTAAAGGTTTCCTGAGAAATTTCATCTTGTAGTTTCTGTTCAAAGAGAGCCTGTTCCGTTTGATTGATCGTTTGAAGTCTGTCGGTAATGGTTTTGATGCGTGCATTGATATCTCGAATTTCCCTTTCATTCCGCTGGCAGATCCACCTGACCAGAGTACGTCTGCACTCGTTTTTATCTAACCTGTACATATCGAAAATTCTACGTACATCATATAGAACAGATGTAATTACTTCCGTTTCCTGTATGTAATGGGCAGTGCAGCCTTTCTTTTTGCGATAACTGTCGCAGATATACACATAGCAGTTTCCACCTGCGTATTTGCGGAAATTCAGATACATCTTCTTGCCGCAATCTTCACAGTACACCATATCGTCCAGCAGGTGTTTCTCTCTGGTTTGAATCACACGTCTAGTGGATTTGCGGCGTTTCTTTGCCTTTTCATATTCTTCACGGGAAATGATAGCTTCCTGTGTATCAGGAATAATAGTAAAACTTTCTTCATCACGATAATGTACTTGTTTATCTTTAAAACTTGTATGATACGTTTTGAAATTCACTGTATCACCAACGTATTCCTGGCGTTTCAAAATAGCCGTTACACTGCTGCCTGTCCAGTGATAGGGATTCTTTTCTGTTCTGGAACCTTTTACAACACGATGACGATAATAGGACGGTGCAGGATATTTTGCATTTTCCAGCCTGCGTGCAATCTCTGATACTTGCATACCTTCGTTGTAGTATTTGAAAACAAGTCTTACCACTTCTGCGGCAGGTTCATCAATGATCCAATGGTGACGGTCATTCGGATCAAGCTTATATCCGTATGTAGGTGTCGAAGCAATGTGTCTGCCGCTGTTGCTTCTTGCCTGAAGCGAAAGCTTTTGCTTATCCGAAATATCCTTTGCGTAGTACTCGTTCATGATGTTTTTGAACTGCGTTACCAAGCTGTCAGGATCACTGGATTCCGGTCCGTCATGTACGGAGATAAATTCTACACCGAAACGTGGAAAAATTACGCCAATGTATTGACCAACCTCAATTGTATTTCTGCCAAGACGGGACAGATCTTTTACGATAAAGCGTCCAACACGTCTGTGCTGAATGAGAGCAAAGGCTTCCTGAAAGCCGGGTCTGTTAAAGTTCGTACCTGTATATCCGTCATCTGTGACAACTTTAATGTTATAGTACCCTTTGTCGGCTGCATACTGCTTGAGCAGTGCAACCTGATTTTCAATACTCTCACCATCTTTTCCATCCTCGCTGGAACGGCGGGCATAGAGTATATCCAATTTGTCTGTAAAATCCA
This sequence comes from Ruminococcus callidus, assembly GCF_020709055.1. GTDB lineage: Bacteria > Bacillota > Clostridia > Oscillospirales > Ruminococcaceae > Ruminococcus_C. Next base: position 28,140 of record NZ_JAJFCK010000013.1, on the reverse strand, counting down.
TGTTCAGAACTCCTTCCTGAATCATGAATACCGGTATTCACAATCATATTTGAACGTTCAATGTTATATCCAATCTTTCCATAAATTTATGCTGCGGATATTGTAACATATTTGCATTCAGAAAAACCTGTAGTTGAATGTGAAAATGAACGAAAAGTGTAAATATTCAATAAACAATTGAATTTACAGCAGAAAACCGGTTGCGTTTCTCTCCAAAAATTACGTGATATATGAGAGGAAAAGTGATACAGAAAAGAGAATGGGCTGACACAGCTGATCTGGAGTAGCAAGCAACGATGATGTGGCACGAACGGTCAGAAAATGACCGCCTGCCAATCATCCGCTTGTTAGGGAAGAATCCCTAAGACCCTCTGAATAAACACCTGATGGTGTCAACGATAAGGAGAAATCAAAACAAAATGAAAACAGAAAAAGTGGACAAACGGTATGTCATCAGGCTGACAGAATCAGAAGCGAAAGTGCTTGAAAAACGTTTTGCGTTGTCAGGAATGTCCTCTGTCAGTGCATATCTTCGTCAGCAGGTTGTGAATGGAATCTATCTCGAATACGACCATGAGGAACTGAAAAAAATACGTCAGGCGGTTATGCGTGTGGCAAACAATATCAATCAGATTGCACACAGAGTGAACTCCACAAGCCGTATTTACAAACAGGAACTTTATGAGTTGCAGAAGGGAGTGACTGAGATATGGCAACAACTTCAATCCATCTAATCCGAGTTACAGAAGCTAAATCCATCAAGTATATTATGAATCCTGATAAAGCAGCATATGTTACCCGATACGGTTGCTGGGGAAATGCAGCTGAGATTTCTAACGAGTTCAGCAAGCTGAGAAGCATGGGAAGAAATATAGGGAGTGTTCTGAGTTATCATATCATACAGAGTTTTGCACCGAATGAAGCAACAGCGGAACAGGTACATCAGGCTGGACTGATGCTTTGCGACGAACTCTTTCAGGGAAAATACAAGTATGTTCTCGCAACGCATACGGACAAAGACCATATCCATAATCACATTATTTTCTGCAAAACCAATATGGAGAATTACAGAACGTTTGGTACACTCATGGATACCAAACATAATCCTGCGTGGAAGAAAATCCGTCAGATTTCTGATGAGGTATGCAAAGAAATGGGATTGTCTGTTGTTGCATATGAGGAAATCGGTAAGGGAATTTCGCACTATGAATGGACAAAACAGCAGCAAGGTTTATCATGGAAAGAAAAACTTCGCTATGAACTGGACTGTATCATTCTGCGGTCTGATACGTTTGAGGACTTTCTTGAAAAGTGCAGATTAAACGGAATCGAAACAGTTTACAAACCAGAAAACACGATTTCTCTTAAATTTCGTATGCAGGGACAACGACGCTTTGTCCGAGCAAAAACGCTGGGATATTACTATCTTCCTGAGAATATTCAGCGTAGAATCAGACAGTTTTCATCGCACAGAAAGATGATTCTTGACCGTGATAAGTTTGATAACAGAGGCTTGCAGTATTGGGCAGATATTCAGAATATGAAGAACGTAGCCCAGATGATAAATCTGCTTGAAAGTTACAATGTTCACAGCACATCAGAGTTGAAACCGACCACCATGACCGTTATGGCACGGCGTGGAATGATTACGCAGAGCATCGAAAATCTGGATAAAAAGATAAACACTTTGTCAGAACAGATAGAACTTGTCCGACAATTTCAACGCAGTAAACCGTATCATGACAAGTATAAGTCCCTTTCAGCATGGAAACAAAAAGAATATGCAAAGAAAAACGCTCCTGTACTGGAGAAGTACAAGAGCGTTGGAAGTCAGTTAAAATTATTGTATCCGGACGGCAGATTTCCGTCAGAAATGGTGCTTGACCGTCAAAGGCAGGCGTTGTATGAGGAACGGGAAAAACTCTATGAAGAATACCGTTATCTCAAAAAAGAGTATGCTGATTTGGATAAGGCAAGTCAGACCATTGACGATTATCTTGTAAGTTTGCGTGATGAGCCTGAACAAAAAAGGAAAAAGGGAGAGTTAGAATAGCCATACAAACTGGAATTTGACGCTCTATTAATGCTATTAAACCCAATCAATAGCATTCTTTACAAGTTTGACAAATGGTTCACAGGTCAGATTTTGGGTATTGTGTGCAGGAACGATACAGCAGATTTTTCCCTTGCCATAGGTGTGAATCCATACAGCAGGCTGAACGCCGTTCTTTGAAACGGTTTCTGCAAGAATCGTTGTATCAGCATTCGGAATCATTTTCATTACATAATGTTCGTCAAAATCAGGGAATGTGAATTTGCCAATGCCTTCAATAATCGGATGTTCTGCTATCGGTTTTACAGTAAGCGGACATTGTTCGGGATGAGTGATAAAGTTACTTCTTACAACATTTGTGAGGATTGCGTGATTTTCTGGGTAATCAGTAAGTGATGCGTGAAACATAATCGTTCCCATACCATTCTGAACATCATTCAGAAATTTCTCCGTCCATTTTTCATCACACCAGATTGGAGTAGGAATCTGATCATTTTCAATAGGATCTTTGAAAGACAAAAACAAATCAAACTGCCCGTTGAAATAATCATTTGGGTTCTTTGTGAATGTTACTTCATAATCTGCGTTAAACAGATAGTCCATCATAGGCTTGATGGAATCATCATGATGCCAGTAATCGTGTACCAAAACAAATACTTTTTTACTCATAAGTTATACGTCCTTTCATCACCATTTTATGGCTACGTTTCTATGAATTCTCGTTTTTTAGATGTGCGTTAAATTCCGATTTGTCAATCTGTTTCACTTTCCGCTTCCGGCTTATAGTTCTTTTCAATATATTCCTCTACAGCCTTAATAAACATCTGGTTCATGCTCATGCCCATTTCAGAAGCAATAGATTTCAGTTTTTCACGCTGTCCCTTTGGAACACGAATCTTGATGTCATCAAGGTGTGTTTTCACATACTTTGCCGTAATTGCTTTTCGCTTTTCGTTGTAGTACATAGAAATCAATCCTTTCGTATTGTACCCATTACTATAATTATACTATCTTAGAAGCTTTTTGTCAATTCATCTTATAAAAATTGTCCAGATTTTTCAGAGAACTTTGTGCGCATTGCGGCTTGTAAAAACAAGTGCAATAATATATAATAGTATTGTACCCAATACTAAACATAAAAGGAGATTTTCAAAATGATTCAAAAAATAATCCCCATTGCAGCAAGTATTACTTTGATAGGCTCAGCAAGTCTGACAGCCTATGCCGATAATATGCTTGATAAAGACTATATCGTCAGAGAGATTTGGTCTGATTGGTGGCACGGCAAGGGAGATGACGGACTTATCTTTCCCGAAGCAAGCTATAAGCACCATATTCTGACTGACTGGGTCAATGACAATTATGGCAATGATAATTATGATTGGAGCAAAATCGGTCAACTGAACTACAATTTCAAAGACTATTATGATGAACTCACAGATAATTGGAATTTCAATGATGATCGTGACGGAAATTGGACAATTATTACCGATGAAACCACATATCATTTCAATTTGCAAAACGGCAAGTGGCTGATGAGTGATGATAACGGCAATGTGATCGACAGCTTTATGCCGTTCAGTACTTTGACAGAAGATGCAGGAGAAGTAAAGTACAATTCTGTTACTGCTGATAATGGAAACGGAACTGCTCACCGTGTCGGAGAAAATCTGAAAATTGATGATGACACTACAGTTGATATATCTGAGGAAGCAACAGCGTCAACAAGTGAGAAAAAAACTCAAATGGTCTGATTTATGGAATTGGCGGAATTATTCTCGCAGGAATCGCTGTTCTTGCAGGATTTTTGATAAAGAAGAAAAGAGGTTAAGATTATGATTTACAAGCATGATTATCAGAGAATGGCACTTGACACCGACAGAATGATGATTACGCAGTGTGGCAATGATTATCACGATTACAGCAACAACAAACTTGCGTGTATCTATATCAAGTGGGCAGAGGAACATTGTCCTGAACGTTTGCAGGCAGAAACAGATAAGGGCAGAATCTATGTTCATATTGATGAGCGTATCACTGAGTGTGAAAAAGAAAAGTGGAAAATCTGGAATAAAATGCGTGCTACTGATCCTGAATATACACTTGCGATGAAAAATGCCGATACCGCTAAGGTTTGGCAGCTTGAAAATCTCTTTGAGTTGCAAGCTGAGGAGATTGCAATTCAGACGTGTTTGGTAATGTAGCCATTCCTTATTTCTGATCAAAAATCAACAAAACTCGTTTGGTTTAGTTTTAGCCAAACGAGTTTTGTTTTTTACTCCCTGAGATTTTCTTTGAGTTTTACTTTTCGATATTCTTTTGGTGACATACCAATGTATTTATGAAACAGTCTGCTGAAATAAAGCGAATTGGTGTATCCAACCATATTTGCAATTTCAGTAATGGTGTAGTCCGTATTTTCTAACAAACTTTGTGCATTGGAGATTCGCAGCTTTAAGATATATTGCAGCGGACTGGAACCTGTGATTTCTTTAAAGCGCTGAATAAACCAACAGTTGCTAAGCCCTCTGGATTCGGAGTACTCCTCAATGCTGATTTCTGTGTTGTAATTCTTACGAAAATAGTGCATCGCAAAAGCAACTTCTTTTTCACTGGTGCTGCTGAATTTCTTTGCACTCATGATTGCACGGCTTATCAAAACAAAAATATTTCGCAGCTGCAAAGAAATCAATTCATCATACCGTGGTCTGCAAAGCTGCAATTCCTGAATCATCTGACCAAATAACCACTGATAATCGGGAGATGTTCCGATATAGAGAATATTATTTTGCAGGTTGATATTGTAATACTTTAAAATTTCTTCTACTTCATTTCCGGTAAAATGCACCCAATAAACATCGGTTTGATCTGCACGATAATAAACATATTCCTGTGGTTGATCCGGCAAATATATAATAATATTTCCGGCTGAAACCGTTTTTTCTTCTCCGTGAATGAAAAAATGTCCTTTTCCGGAGGCAATATATAAAAGCTGATAATCTTTTCTTCCCTTCGGACGATATGTTACTACTTCAGAACGATTTTTCACACGATAATTTCCACAGCTTGTTACAATCAAAGGTTTCGTATTATCCACTACAGTAGATGTAGAGTTGTTTAAATAGGCAACATTCATAAACATAAAAAGCACCTCCTTGCTTCTATAACTATAGTATATCACACCTGATCACTGATTACAAGAAAAATCCGAAATTTTGTGCATATATTTTATAACTTTGTGTATTTTTTAAGTCGTTTTGTGTGGTATAATAGAATTAAGAAATGAGAGGAAAGAATTAAAAAAGACGTCTTTCATTGTAATTCCATGTTGAATTCAGTAAAAATTCTTTATGCTCAAAAAAATAATCATCTATTCTGACGATGGCATTATTTCGTTTTTGCAAGATGAAAAGCAGTTCGTATCATTCATTATGGGAAAATTCTATCCATGTGGGCATACAAACAATGAAAGGAGCTCTATTATGAGCAAAGAAAAAACATACTTAAAGTGGTATAACAAAGTCGGTTATGGTTCCGGCGATGTTGCAGGGAACGTTGTCTATGCATTGCTGACATCATTCGTAATGATCTATCTTACCGACACAATTGGATTAAACGCAGGTGTTATTGGCGTTCTCATTGCTGTATCGAAGATTTTTGATGGAATAACGGACATCATTTTTGGTACGTTGATTGATAAGACACATACGAAAATGGGCAAGGCAAAACCGTGGATGCTTTATGGTTTTATCGGCTGTGCAATTACCTTGATTGGTGTATTTGCAATCCCGATGAACATGGATAATTTTGCTCAGTACGCATGGTTCTTTATCTGCTACACACTTCTTAACAGTGTATTTTATACGGCAAACAACATCGCATATTCTACTCTGACCGCTCTTGTTACAAAGAACAGCAAGGAAAGAGTTCAGATGGGTTCTTATCGCTTTATCTTCGCATTTGGAACAAGCCTCCTGATTCAGGCTGTTACATTCCAATTTGTTGAAGCAATGGGCGGTGGTGCAAATGGCTGGAGAACAGTCGCAATTATTTATGCGGTTATCGGTCTTATTGTAAATACAATTTCCGCTCTTTCTGTAAAGGAACTTTCTGATGAAGAACTGGCAGACAGTGAAACAAAAACAGAAGAAACCAAATACAGTTTTGGAGAAGCATTCAAAATTCTCGTACACAACAAATATTATGTGATGATCACAGTAACCTACATTTTGCAGCAGTTCTATGGTGCGATGATCGGTGTTGGAACATACTATGCAAAATATATTCTCGCAAATGAGAATATGTTCGGCACGTTTGCGTGGTTTATCAATATTCCTTTGATTATCGCCTTGATCTTCACTCCTACCATCGTACAAAAATGGAACGGCATGTATAAGCTGAACAAATACAGCTACATGGTAGCAACAGTTGGCAGACTTCTGGTAGCAGTTGCCGGATACATGGGAAACATTCCGCTGATGCTTGCATTTACAGCACTTGCAGCACTCGGTCAAGGTCCATGGCAAGGTGATATGAATGCAGTCATCGCATCATGCTCTGAATATAGCTGGCTTACCAAACACAAGCACGTTGATGGAATCATGTACTCCTGCACATCACTTGGTGTAAAAATTGGTGGTGGACTTGGAACAGCAATTGTCGGTCTTTTGCTCGACCTTAGCGGATTCAAGGGCACTTTGACAGTACAGCCTAATTCTGCGATCAATATGCTTCACATTATGTATCTGATCATTCCGTTTGCACTGGATCTGATCATCACATTTATTCTTTCTAAGATGAATGTTGAAAAGGCAAATGCGGAAATCAAAGAAAAACTTGGAATATCCGAAAATGAAGTTGTGATGGAATCACAGAACTAAAATGGAGGGAACAATATGAAATATACACTCGACTGGCTGACCAATCCGGAAGTGTTTGCAGTCAACAGAATCGCAGCACATTCCGACCACAGAATCTATGCAAACCATTTGGAAGCCGATGCAGACAATTCCTCTCTGATTCAGAATCTGAACGGCACCTGGAAATTTGCGTGGGCAAAGAATCCGTCTGAATGGCAGCAAAAGTTCTATGAAGAAAGCGACAGCACTGACAATTTTGACAACATTCAGGTTCCGGGACACATGGAATTGCAGGGATACGGCAAACCGCAGTACGTCAACACCATTTATCCTTGGGAGGGACAGGAGCATCTCCGTCCGCCGTTTATCTCTGAAAAGGACAACCCTGTCGGCAGCTACGTCAGATATTTTGACTTGAACGATGCTCTGAAAAATAAGCGTGTATTTATTTCTTTTCAGGGTGTGGAAACTGCTATGTATGTCTGGCTGAACGGCGAATTTATCGGCTACAGCGAAGATTCTTTTACACCGTCTGAATTTGAACTGACACCATATATTCGTGAAAAGGGCAACAAACTTGCTGTCGCAGTGTTCAAGAGAAGTTCTGCCAGCTGGCTGGAAGATCAGGATTTCTGGAGATTCTCCGGCATTTTCCGTGACGTATTCCTTTATGCGGCACCGTCTGCCCATGTTCGTGATATGAAAGTGATTGCAGATTATGACGGCACAAATGGTATCTTCTCTGCAACGATGGATATTGCGGGCAAGTGTTCTGTGAAATCGATCTTGACAGATGAAAATGGAACGGTCATTGCAGAATCCAATGAAAAGGAATCCGTAAACTGGACAATTGAAAATAGCAAGCCTTGGAGTGCCGAAATACCGAATCTCTATACGTTTACAGTGATTCTGACAGACGAAAGTGGAAATGAAATCGAGGTCAGCAGAACCAAAGTCGGATTCCGCCGATTTGAACTGAAAAACGGAATCATGTGTCTGAATGGGAAACGTATCATTTTCAAGGGCATCAATCGACACGAATTTGATGCGAAAACAGGCAGAGCAATCACAAAGGAAGATATGCTGTTTGACATTCAATTCATGAAGAAAAACAATATCAATGCCGTTCGTACCTGTCATTATCCGAACAATTCTCTTTGGTATCAGCTTTGTGATGCATATGGCATTTATCTGATTGATGAAACCAATCTGGAAACACACGGTACATGGCAGAAGCTTGGTGCAACAGATCCGTCTTGGAATGTACCGGGTTCACTTCCGGAATGGAAAGAAGCGGTACTGGACAGAGCAAAATCGATGTATGAACGTGACAAGAATCACGCAAGTGTTCTCATCTGGTCTTGCGGAAACGAATCCTACTGCGGAGAAGATATTGCTGCAATGTCGGAATATTTTAGAAGCGTAGACTCGACAAGACTGGTGCACTATGAGGGCGTTACAAGAGTTCCGAATCATCAGTATGATTTCATCACGGATATGGAAAGCCGTATGTACGCAAAACCGCAGGAAGTGGAAGAATACCTGAAACAGAATAACGGCAGACCGTATATCAGCTGTGAGTATATGCACGCTATGGGCAATTCTCTTGGCGGTTTGAGCCTTTACACGGACCTTGAGGACAAATATGAGGCTTATCAGGGTGGTTTCATCTGGGACTACATCGATCAGGCAATCGAAACCAAAAATGACGATGGGAAAACAGTTCTGGCTTATGGCGGAGATTTCGAGGACAGACCAAGCGATTACGGATTCTGCACCAATGGTGTGATCTATGCTGACAGAACCTATTCTCCAAAGGTTCAGGAAATGAAGGCTCTTTACTCCAACATCAGAATGTCCATTCAAAACGGAATGCTTACCGTAGAAAATCGAAATCTCTTTGCAGATACAAACAACTTGTCCTTTGTTGTACGATTGGAAAAGAACGGCGTTGTTCTGAAATCCGATACATTTTCTCTGAATGTTCCTGCCGGAGAAAGCAAGACAATGAAACTGACACTTCACAAAATAGACAGTACAGGAGAATATGTTTATCATGTTTCCGCCGTTACCGCAGATCAGACACTATGGGCAGATGCAGGGCACGAAATTGCCTTTGCTCAGGAAGTGTTTGAAGTGAAAGATAATCAGATTCCGGAAACCACATTGCAAAAGCCAACGATTGTATACGGCGATGTTATCATTGGTGTTCACGGAGAAAACTTCTCCATGATGTTCGACAAAAAAGAGGGCGGCATCAGTTCTCTGAAATACAATGATTTTGAATATATCACACGCACACCAAAGGTCAGCTTCTGGAGAGCGATGACGGACAATGACACCGGTGCTTCCGAGCCGTACAATCTTGCACAGTGGTATGCCGCAGGCAAATTTGCAAAGTATAAAACCGTTTCATGGCTGGAACAGGAAGATGCCTTGAAAATCACATTCACATATCAGGCTGCCTGCATTCCGACTTTTGAGTTTACTGTAACCTATACCGTACACTTTGACGGAAAGCTGGGCGTAAGTGTAAATTATGCAGGAGTAAGCGGAATGTCCGATATGCCGGTTCTTGCATTGGACTTCAAGATGAAAAAACAGCTTTGCAATTTCCAGTATTACGGACTTGGTCCTGATGAAAATTACAGCGACCGATGCAAAGGAGCAAGACTGGGATTGTGGAAATCTACGGCAAAAGAAAATCTTTCCGGTTATCTCAATCCGCAGGAATGCGGCAACCGTACCGGTGTAAGAACGCTCTCAATCCATGATGATATGCAGCATGGTCTGACGTTCCAAAAGGCATCTGCTCCGTTTGAAATGAGTGTACTGCCATACAGTGCCTATGAACTCGAAAATGCAATGCATCTGGATGAACTTCCGAACATTCGTTACACATGGGTCAGAATCGCTGCAAAGCAAATGGGTGTCGGCGGCGATGATTCCTGGGGTGCACCGGTGCATGAGGCGTACAGAATCCATGCAGATCAGCCGATGAAATTGGAATTTGTAATTATGCCTTTTGAAGGGTAAGGAATTACTTTATGCCTATGAAAGTACGGCTAATTTTCCTTTGTCCATCTCACAGACGGTATCGTTAGTGTCAAGCAAAAGTAAGCAGCATTTCTCAAAATCGTCACAATACAAAAAATCAGAATGATAAATCAGTGAAAGGTTTGCTGTTGTCCTTTTGTATCCAGTTTGCGTTGTCACCGTTTTTCACACGCAGCGCAATCTCATCTGTATTGTAAACAGAAGCAACGACATTTTCCTTATGCTTTCTGAATTTATCTGCCGATTCAAAGCTTGCATAGGTAACTTTATTATCAAGCTTTTTGTGGATTTTTCCATCCTTCTGAACTTGATGAAGGACGCCGTCATAGGCTATGCATATTTTCATTTCCCTGGATTTTTCGTGCTTTTTCTGTATCTTGCTTTCCGCATTTTAGGGTCACTTGCTTTCTATGTTTTGTTCCAATTACATTTTAGCATTTTTTGACCTGAAGAGCAACTGTTTTTTTGCAGCTGCTCCTTTTTATTTGCCTACTTTTATTTTACGCTAAGCTTTTTTCAAGTTCCCAAATAACCGGGAATTATTTGCTTTGGGAATTGCACCGGGCATAAGAACTACACCTGAACATTTCTGTCCAAGTGCAGTTTTACGTATTATATTATGATTCAATGAAACGTTGCCTTATAATCATTCCCTCACTTCTCCATAGCGTCTAAAATCGGACGCATGGTGTCACCCAATTCGCTGAGGGAATATTCCACTCTCGGCGGAACTTCTGCATAAACCGTGCGGACGATGATCCCATCAGCCTCCATGGAACGCAGGCTCTGGGTCAGCACTTTCTGGCTAATCCCCTCCAGAGATTTTTGCAGTTCGTTAAAACGCCATGGACGCATTCGCAGATTACGCAGAATCAACAGCTTCCACTTGTTGCCGATAAGCTGTGCTGTAATTGCCACTGGGCATTCCGGCAATTCTTCTTTTTTATCATGATAACATCTCATTTGTTTCATTTAGAATGTTACATTCATTATAGCAGGTTACAGTTGAAATTGCAATACATTTTGCCGTTCACAAACTGTTTACAATAAAATTTAGCGTCAAAAACCCAGCAAATGCACAATCGTTACCTTTTGGTAACTACCTTACAAAAAAGTGCGTACTTTTCAAGTGCAGAAATGTGTGGTATGCTGATAACAACAGGGAAACTTGAATAAAAACAAGGAGGAAATCACAATGAGTGAAATGCTGAACAGAGTTGCTGCTTTTGGCGGTGACAGCGGTGCTTGCGGTGCAGCTGATCCGGACAAGAAGTAAAGGCAATACCGCACAAAGATTGTGCGATAGATGCGTCGTCAAATTTTTCGTCAGATGAAACAAAAAGCGGAGTGAATACTGGATGTATTCACGAGCATTTTTGTGAAATATGACTGGAAATTTGCAAGCAGATGGCGTGCAAAGTCGCCAGACGCTCTTTGTGCGGTATTGCCTAAAGTGTAACGTAACATGACACCACTTCCAAAAAGCAGACGCATCGTTTGATGCGGTGCGTTTGCTGAGAGAATTGTACGCTTTTGCGTTTGAAATAGATCAGGAGGAAATGACTTTATGAAACCATATTTTGCTTTTCAATGGCACATCAATTGCAGACAATTCGGACAGAGCCGCTGATGAGATACAAAATTTCACTGTAATAGTGCCAGTGCAGCGGAGAGTGCGTGCTGTCTGTATAAAAAATGTCATAAGGCTGCTGCATAAAGTCGATGTATTCAAAAAGTTTCATTTTCCATTCCTCCCAATCTGTATTGTATCATAAACCAGTATCTTTCGTCAATCCGCAAATAATCGGTTTGTACAATTTTTTGCGTTCTATTTCATAGAAACAGGATACCTGACAGGTGTAAAATAGAATCAATGAAAATTCATCAAGCCTTAAGGAGGATTCGCATATGAAAGCAAAGGTATTTCAGGAGCATCTCGAAAAGAATATCATTCCGTTTTGGAATCAGATGACGGATTTTGAAAAGGGCGGTTTTTATGGCTATGCAGATTCTGACGGAAAACCTGTAAAAGACAGTGTGAAGGGCTGTATCCTGAACAGCCGCATTCTATGGTTTTATGCAGCCTCTTATCAGTTGCTGAAAAAGCCGGAACTTCTGGAAAAAGCAGACCATGCTTATCAATTTCTTGCAGAACATTTCTATGACAGCAGATACGGTGGTATGTTCTGGTCTGTACAGGCAGACGGAACGCCGGAGGATACGACAAAGCACACGTACAATCAGGCGTTCGCCATCTATGCCCTTTCTGTTTATTATCAGGCAAGCGGGAAAAAAGAGGCACTGAATCTTTCCTACAGCTTATATCAGATTATCGAAAGCAAGTGTCGTGATCATGAGGGCTATTTTGAGGCGTTCAGCCGTGATTTTTCGCCGGTTTCCAATGACAAGCTGTCAGAAAATGGTGTCATGGCAGAACGTACCATGAATACACTTCTTCACGTTCTGGAAGCTTATACAGAGCTTTACAAAGCAGATGAATTTTATGCAGTCGGAGATTCCATTCGGGAAATCCTTCGCATTTTTAAATTCAAGGTTTACGATGCCGATAAGGAGATTTGCCGTGTGTTTTTTGATAAGTCCTATCATTCTTTGATTGAACTGGAATCCTATGGACACGATATTGAAGCGTCCTAGCTGATCGACAGAGCATGTCAGGTGCTTGACGATAAAGCATATTACGAAGAGATGCTCCCTGTGATCGAGTGTCTGGCAGACGGTGCTTACAAGAATGGCATTGATGCACAGAATCAGGCAATGAATGATGAATTTGAAAGAGGTGTTGTCAATGCGAAAAAGGTATGGTGGGCGCAGGCAGAAGCAGTAACCGGTTTTTACAATGCATATCAGAATCAGCCGCAGCGAACAGAATATTTAAAAATTGCAGAAGGTGTCTGGAATTATATTCAGAAATATGTGATTGACAAAAAAACAGGAGAATGGATCGAAGATATTTCTCCTGACAACACCACAAAACCAAATCAGGCTTTGGCACACGCTTGGAAATGTCCTTATCACAATGGCAGAATGTGCATTGAGATGGTTCAAAGACTTTCAACAGCATCATAACAGGAGGAAATCAAAATGTATCATGCAAAATATCTGCGGCAGAAAGAAAAACAGGAAGAGCTGCTCAGTCGCAAAAATGAGAAATCGTCTTTTTACAATGGCATTTATCTGCGCTGGAAAAATCCGGTGCTGACTCGTGACCATGTGCCGTTGCACTGGCGGTACGACCTGAACCCGGAGACGAACCCGTTTTTCATGGAGCGTCTGGGTGTCAATGCCGTATTCAATGCCGGAGCAATCTATCTGGACGGAAAGTATTGTCTGGTGGTTCGGGTAGAGGGCAATGACCGGAAAAGCTTTTTTGCTGTGGCAGAGAGCGAAAACGGCATCGACAACTTCCGCTTTCGGGAAAAGCCCATTGTGCTGCCCAAATTTGTAGACGGCAAGTATGTGTTTTACACCAGACCTATGGACGGCTTCATTGAAACGGGTTCCGGCGGCGGTATCGGCTTTGGGCTGGCAGACGATATCACAAATGCTGTGATCGAAGAAGAACGCATGACCAGCCTGCGGAAGTATCATACCATCACCGAATCCAAAAACGGTGCTGGTGCTGTCCCGATCGAAACAGAAAAGGGCTGGCTGCATCTGGCGCACGGCGTGCGGAATACAGCAGCAGGACTTCGCTATGTGCTGTATGTGTTCGTTACCGACCTGTACGAGCCGTGGAAGGTAATCGCAGAACCCTCCGGCTACCTCCTAGCGCCGCAGGGTAAAGAGCGTGTGGGCGATGTTTCCAATGTGGTTTTCACCAACGGTGCGATCGTCCGCCAGGATGGTGCTGTTTATATCTATTATGCATCGTCTGACACCCGGTTGCACGTTGCTACGACTGACATCAAGCGGCTTTTGGATTATGCGTTTCATACGCCTGGTGATCCACTCCGCAGTGCAGACTGTGTCAAGCAGCGCTGTGAGTTGATCGATAAAAATATCGAATTTATGAGGGAAGTACAATCATGTTAAAATTAGCAGGAATATTTCAGGACAATATGGTGATACAGCGTAACAAGCCGATACAAGTGTGGGGAACAGGAACGCCCGGCACTGTTGTGACAGTATCGCTTTTTACAGCGATTGCGGATACCATGGTTTGTGCTGATGGTTCATGGAAAATTGCTTTACAGCCATTATGTGCCGGAACAGGATATACACTTGTGGCATCAGATACAGCGGAATTCAAAATGTAGCTGTTGGAGAAGTTTGGCTTGCCGGCGGTCAAAGCAACATGGAACTGGCACTGAAAGACAGTGAAAACGGCATCAAGGTTTCTGAGGAATACAGCGGAAAAAACATACGGTTTTATCAAGTCCCAAAATGTTCTATGCTAGATGAAAATCAGAAAGAGCAGGAAGAAAACAGTACATGGCAGATTGCAGATAACCGAAATGTGGGCGGAATGTCAGCCATAGCATTTTATTTTGCAAGCCGTCTTTCAGAAACGCTGCATTGCATCGTAGGCATCATAGATTGCTATTGGGGCGAAAGTTCCATTACCTGTTGGATGAGCAGAGAACAGCTTGCAAAACTGGAAAGCGGAAAAAATTATCTGGAAAAATATACAGCTCTTGTAGGAAAAAAATCTTCCCGGCAGTATGCGAAAGAAATGGAAGAATACAACTGTGCGTATCAGCGTTGGTTAAAAAGCACAGAAGAAGTAAAGCAGAAAGCTCCTCAGGCATCGTGGAAAGAAATCCATAAAATTTGCGGAGAATGTCCGTGGCCGCAGCCAGTTGGGTGGCAGTCGCCGTTTCGTCCCAATGGACTTTATGAAACAATGATTCGGCGTGTAGCACCTTATTCTCTGCGTGGATTTTTATACTACCAGGGGGAAGAAGACGTGCAGCGGTACGCAGATTATTCGGATATGATGCAGATGCTTGTGAAACAATGGAGAATGGATTGGAATGACTGGAATCTGCCGTTTTTGTTTGTTCAGCTGCCAATGTATCTTGCAGATGGTGAAAAGGATGACAGTTGTTGGGCGTTGCAGAGAGAACAGCAATACATTGCCTCCATGATGATTCAAAATACTGGTATGATCTCTCTGGCAGACTGCGGTGAATATGACAATATTCATCCGTTGGATAAAAAAACACCGGGAGAACATTTGTTTCAGCTTGCGAAAAATCTGGTATACGACAGACAGGGAACGATCACAGCAACAGCAGCACAGCTGTTTTCAGACAATGGGAAGCTATATGTGACATTTGATCATCTGCATGAAAAATTGGTTATGCAGACAGCAGATAGCCGCCCTTTTGAAATTTCTGGAGAAGACAATATATTTTATCCTGCAAAAGCAGACGTAATTCACGGAAATATGCTCTGCATATCAAATTCTGCAGTCAAATTTCCATCTGCCGTCAAATATGCCTGGTACAATTTTGGTGAGGCAGTCTTGTTTACAGAAAGCGGAAATCCGGTTTCTCCATTTTTCAAAAGCGTATAAAAAACATGACAGGAGGTATAACTCATGCAAAACACAGTCAATTCCAATGCAACAGAAAAAGCAAAAGCACTTCTGAATTTTCTTTCAGAAACCGCAGGAAAAGCGATTATCACCGGACAGCACACCCAGACAAATCCAATGGAGGAAATTGACTATATCAAAAGCAAAACGGGAAAAGAGCCCTTGCTCCGCGGGTTTGAAATGCTGGCATATTCGCCGAACATCAATGATAACGATGCGTCAGACGCCTGCCTTACTGAGGTTTATGAAAATCGAAATACCATGGAAACTGCACTGAAATGGGCAGAAGCAACCGGCGGTATTGTGACGTTGTCTTTTCACTGGTTTTCTCCCATTGGCGGTCATGACAAGAGCTTTTATGCGAAAAATACAGATTTTGATGCATCACGCATCCTGATTGACGGCACACCGGAACGTGCAGCGTTTTATCACGATATGGATATCATTGCAGAAGAACTCAAGAAATTTCGTGAGGCAGATATTCCAGTATTGTGGCGACCTTTTCACGAATCAGACGGAGATTGGTTCTGGTGGGGTGCAAAAGTCCCCGAAACAGCAAAGGAATTATACAAACTGATGTTTGAATATTATACGCAGGTACATCATCTGAATCATTTGCTTTGGGTCTGGAATTGCCGTCTGAAAGAAAGATACCCTGGTGATGCATATGTTGATGTAATCTCTGTGGACATTTATCTGGAAAAATACGCAAGAACAGATTATCATGAGGATTACATGAAACTCATTGCATCAACAACAAAAAATAAAGTGGCTGCTCTGGCGGAAGTAGGATATCTTCCGGATGTTGAAATGCTGGAACAGTCGCATACGCCATGGGCATATTATATGACATGGTCAAAAGAATTCTGTATCGGTGAGCAATATAATTCAACAACGCAGTTGCAGAAAATGTATGCAAGTGATTATGCTCTTACAATGGATCATAGAAGAAAAATTATCTGAGTTTGTAGAAAATCCTTGTAAGTTGCCATATTTGAAAGATTTTGACAGCTCGCTTTTTTATTAGCGAGGTGGCTCAGTTTTTTATTGACAAAGGCAATTGTACACGTTGTTTGAAACATATCAACATCATCAGAGCACCATGCCCGCTACGATTATCGATATTTACATACGTTCGTTTTTCAGGTTTCTTTTTGTTATTTTTGCTATTAAAGTGATCATTGGTCACACCCGAAAAAGCGCTTAATCTGCGATAGATGTTTTGCTTTATTGGATTTCCCCCGCCTAGACATCCATTGCTTCTTGTTCCAATCCTTTTATCGCCTCAAATGATTTAGAATTGTAAACATCAAAAAAGAGTTACAATTCGTCGATCTTTTTGCTGGTTTCCTTGATGTGACCTGTAATCTGGAACTGTCTTTATTATAGCAGAGCCGCGGGACGCACGTCTGTCCGTTCAAATATAATTTATAACCATAGACAGTATCACATAAGTTTTTGCAACATCCCCTATTTTTAGAACTGGCAGACGTGTTTTTCTGCTTTGTCGAATTTTGTCGAAACTTGCGGTAAAAAAATGAAAAACCACAGTTGAATTTTTATGTCGTTTATGGTATAATTGTAACATATAAACAATACCGAGGTGGAAAGAATGGAATATTATGCACATATTCGGGAGGACGGCGAGAAGCAAATGGTTCTGGAGCATCTGACCAATGTTTCTGATATGGCGGGTGCATTCTCGAAGGAAATGCTTCGGGAGATTTGCCGGGCTGCCGGACGCTATCATGACATCGGAAAATATGCGCCGGCATTTCAGCAGCGTCTGATGACCGGAAAGCCGAAGTTCGAGCATTCCGCCTGCGGCGCGATCGCTCTGGATCAGATGTCGAAAAACAAGATGGAGGAATGCGTTGCCTGGATGCTGGAATACTGCATTGCCGGGCATCATACCGGACTGCCGGACGGCGGAACGAAGTCCGGCAGAGGGTATCCTTATGACGGAACTGCATTGTATCATCGGTTGGGGCGAGCGCCGGATTATACCGGGGAACGGGATTTCAGCGCCTATCAGAAGGATGTGCCTCTGGCGATCCCGGATGCCGCTGCCATGATGCAAGAGCTACTCCGGGCAAAAGATCAGACGGAAATGCTGGAGCGGTATGCCTTTTTTACACGATATGTTTTTTCTTGTCTGACAGATGCCGATTTTCTGGACACGGAGCAGTTTTGTAATCCGCAGAAGCAACGCGGTCTGTCTGCAGACTTTGCCGAAGTTCTGAAAGCGCTGAACCAGAAGCTTTCCGGATTCCGGGCTGAAACACCGTTGCAAAAGGCACGGCAGCGCTTGCAGCAGCAGGCGTTTCAGAATGCCGCGCAAAGTGATGCGCCCATCTCTATTTTGAATATGCCTACCGGCAGCGGAAAGACGCTGTGCAGCCTGAAGATTGCACTGCAAAAAGTGCTGAACAATACCGGAAAAAAGCGGATCATCTATGTAATACCATATACAAGCATCATTGAGCAGACTGCCGAGCAATTCGAACAGGAGTTCGGACAGTACGCGGACATTTTGCAGCACCATTCCAATTATGTCTACGATACTGATCCGGAGGAGCAGGCAGACGACACGGTTTCTGCGGCACAGCGCCGAAAGTCTGCCACAGAGAATTGGGATGCGCCGTTTCTCGTTACCACAAGTGTACAGTTTTTTCAGTCACTCTACCATTATAAAGGCACCGGACTGCGTAAGCTGCACAATATGGCGGATGCTGTGATCGTGTTTGACGAGGTGCACCTGCTTCCGGTGGAACTGCTCCAGCCCTGTCTGCGCGGCATCGGCTATCTGATCCGCTATCTGAACAGCGAAGCCATCTTTCTGTCTGCAACGATGCCGGATTATACGGAGCTGTTTCAGCGGTATCTACCAGGAATTCCGGTTTGTCCGCTCATCACTGACCGCACCGATTTTGCCGCTTTTCAGAAGTGCCGTTTTCACTTTCTGGGGATGACAGACTATGATAATGTGCTGGAAAAGGCTTCTGCCTATCCCAGCAGTTTAATTATTGTCAATCAGCGAAAGTCTGCCCGAGAAGTCTTTGCACAGGTTTCGGGGAAGAAATATCACCTTTCCACAGACATGATACCAGCAGACCGTTCTCGTGTGATTGGGGAGATCCGGGCAGACCTGAAAAAGGGTGTCCCCATCACGGTGGTTTCTACCTCTCTGGTGGAAGCCGGGGTAGACCTTGACTTTTCCGCAGTATTCCGGCAGATGGCAGGGCTGGACAATATTTTGCAGTCTGCCGGACGGTGCAACCGGGAAGGAAAACTGCAAAAGGGTGACGTCTATATCTTTGAAACTGAGGAGCGTGTGCCCCGCACGCTGGAGCAACGGGTGCAGTTTACAAAGGCAGCGCGTCAGAAATGCCCGGAGATCGCCGCCCCGGAATGCATCGGGACCTATTATCGACAGTTCTACACATTTTGCGATAAGGACGAGATCAGGAGCAATACCATTGCCAGGGATGCTGCGGGGATCGACAATCTGCCGTTTCGGACATATGCGGAAAATTTCCGGTTCATCCAAGAGGACACGGTCGGCGTTGTGATCCCTACAGATGACACAGCAAAAGCACTTCTGGCAAAGCTGGAATCCGGAAAGTTTTCAGTCAGGCGAAAACTGCAGCGCTATACCGTTTCGCTGCGGCGGCATGCGTTTTCCAAAGCGGCAGAAGCCGGCATTCTGTGCGAAAGAAACGGCGTTTTCGTTCTGGCGGATATGGCATATTACGAAAAGGAGACCGGCTTGAATTTGGAGCACAACGGAGATCTGCTCTGGGATGGCATGTTCCCGTAATATGCATGCCTTTGGCTGGGAGGAATCTCTGAACAGCAGAAGAGAACCCGGCAAAATCACCGGATCCTCTTCCAATCGTTCTTCATAAAAAATAGAAAATATTTCAACTCACTGCAATTTGCAGACTTTTCTCTTATTATAAGCGATGATGTGATAAAAGCCAAGTGGGTTTGGAATACTGTACAAAAATATTCTATGATATTTGTGCAAAACGAATATTGCATATCCGAAAGATCAGCGTTCTAGCAAATATAAAATAAGTCGAAAGGAGTGAATGAAATGGCTTATGGATTTCAAATCATGGTGGAGGGCGACTACGCCTGCTTCTCCCGGCCGGAAATGAAGGTGGAGCGTGTTTCTTATGACGTGCCGACACCATCTGCACTGGAAGGTCTTATCAAGTCCATATATTGGAAGCCTCCGGTTCGTTACAGAATAGACAAAATTTTTGTCTATCATCCCATCCAGTTTCTGAATGTGCGGCGAAATGAGTGCAAGAGCAAGGTTTCTTATACTGCTGTACGCGCACAGATGAAAGGGAACGGCTCACCGGTAATCTATACTTCTGAGGATCGCACGCAGCGCGCCTCGATGATTTTGAAGCATGTGAAATACGGCATTGCCTTTCACATGGAGATGACCGGGCTGAAAGCAGACCATCCCGACGAGTGCGAAGCCAAGCATTACAACATTCTGCTGCGGCGGCTACGAAATGGTCAGTGCTTTTGTCAGCCGTGTCTGGGCTGCCGGGAATTTCCGGTGAAAAAAATCATCCTGGTGGACGAGCTCCATCCGGAAGAGATTTCACCGGAACTGAAAGGAGACATCGACCTGGGCTATATGCTCTATGGCATGCGCTTTCATGACGGCGGAAAGCCCATAAACGGTGACTGGGAACACCCACAGTTTTCCGACAAAGCGGATGCGGTCTATTATCGGCCGCATATGATTGACGGCATCATTGACGTGAAAAAGTATCGGGAGGGGATCATATGCTGATACAGGCGCTTTGCAGCTATGCAGACCAGCTGGCGGAACGTGCCGGCGGACAAAAAATTCCCGATGGCTGGTCGGAGCAGAAGATTTCCTTTGAAGTGCTTCTGACACCGGAGGGGAAGATCGGCGACATTCTGGACATCCGGAATGCGGTGGAAACGCCGCAGAAAAAGGGCAAGACCAAGATCACATATTCGCCCAGAACCTGCCTGCTTCCGCTGCGGACACAGGTGACGGGGATCTGTTCCAACACCATTGAGCACCGTCCGCTGTACCTCTTCGGTCTGAATCTTGATCAGGGAGAACTGAAGCCCTGTGATAAGACCAATAAGGCGAAGAAATCCCACGATGCCTTTGTGGTGCATAACCGGGAATTTTTTCAGGATCTGGATTCGGAGATCTGCCATGCGTTCTATGCGTTTTTACAGAACTGGAATCCGGAATCGGAGACAGAAAATCCTCATCTGAAAAAATGCGGTGCACTCTATAAGAACAACTATTTCTGTTTCGGGCTTCAGAGTGATCCCAATGTCCGTCTGGAGAATGACCCTGCTTTTCGGGAGAAGTACGACCGCATTTTTCGGGAGAAGCAGACTGCTGAAAAGGCGGCACAGAAAGAGAGCGGCACTTCGGCGCAGTGTGCTGTTTTGGGCGAGGTATTACCGGTGGCGCGTATCCACGATAAAATCAAGCTGCCCGGCGGAAATTCCACGGGGTGCGTTATGGTAGGTATGAAGGAATCGGCGTTCTGGTCTTATGGAAAGACACAGTCCTATAACAGCAACATTTCAGAAAAGGCGATGAAGAAATACACTTCGGCGCTGAATTATCTGGCTGGGGACAGGCGTCATCATAAGATCATAGATGAGATGTGTCTGGTCTATTTTGCCATGAAGCCGGATGATGCCGGAGAGTGCGATCTGTTTTCGTTTTTGCTGGGTGATCCTACTGCAAGGAATGAAGCTGAACTGGATGACATTTTCCGCCAGGCGGTTTTCGGTAGAGCCCCCGATCTGTCTGCGCTGCATGCGGACGCAGATGCGACATTCTATGTGGCAGGACTTTCTCCCAATAGTTCCCGCATCTGTCAGAAGTTTTTGTACCGGGACAAATACGGCACATTCATTGCCAATCTCGTGCAGCACCAAAAGGATCTGGCATGCAACCCGGCGCGGATGCGTCAGGTCTCCTTTGATGACATCCGAAAGCAGCTGGTTTCGCCGGTGGCAACGAATCCGAAAGTGCCGTCACCGCTTATGGCAAGCATCATGTATGCGGCATTTCACGGGAGCGCTTATCCCACAGACCTGCTCGCCACCGTGATCCGCCGCGTCAAAACAGACAGCGACAACGAAAACAACCATTTTATCAAGTTGAACGATGTGCGCACAGGCATCATTAAGGCATGTCTGAACCGTAAGGCGCGGCTGGCGCATCAAGAGGAGGAGATCACCATGAGCCTGAACAAGGAAAACCAGAACCCGGCATATCTTTGCGGCAGATTGTTTGCTGTTTATGAAATGATTCAACAGTCAGCCGCAGACGGCAACCTGAACCGTACCATCAAAGATGCTTATTTTTCTTCCGCCTGCGGCATACCCCGACGTATTTTGCCGCAGCTTGACAAGCTATCAAAGAATCATCTGAGAAAGATCGGTGCAGGCAACAAGGGCAGAGAAGTGTATTTTGAAAAGCTGATCGGTGAGATCATGGACAAGCTGGACGGCAGCTTTCCAGCAACATTGAGTCTGGAAGAGCAGGGTTGCTTCATTGTCGGATATCAGCAGCAAATCACCGATTTTTATCAGAAAAAAGCAGAATCCAAATCCGCTGAATAGAGAAAGGATGGTCTATTATGGAAAACAATCAAGCAATTCAGAACCGCTATGACTTTGTGATGCTGTTTGACGTGGAAAACGGCAACCCCAACGGCGACCCCGATGCCGGAAATCTGCCCCGGACAGACCCGGAAACTTCTCTGGGCCTGGTAACTGATGTATGTCTGAAGCGGAAGATCCGGAACTTTGTGGAACTGGCAAAAGCAGATGTGCCAGGTTATCAGATCCTGATCCGGACAGACCGTCCGCTGAATGAGAAGTTCACAGAGGCATATGACGCAGAGAAACTGGAAAAGGACAGAAAAAAAGAAACGCCCATGAGCGATCAGCTGAAAGCGCAGAAGTATATGTGCCGGAATTATTATGATGTCCGTACCTTCGGCGCAGTTATGAGTACCGGCAACAACCCATGCGGCATTGTCCGCGGCCCGGTGCAGCTGAACTTTGCGCGGAGCATCGACCCTGTATTGGCGGAGGATATCACCATTACCCGGCAGGCAAAGACAACGATCGACCGCCAGGAAAAGGGTATGACGGAAATCGGAAAGAAGAGCCTGGTCTACTATGGTCTCTATCGGGCAGAGGGTTATATTTCAGCATCTCTGGCGCAGCGGGTCACCGGATTCGGAGAAGAAGATCTGGAACTGCTCTGGACAGCCATCATCAATATGTTTGAAAATGACCACAGCGCTGCAAGAGGTAAGATGTGCATGCGAAAGCTATATGTTTTCCGGCATGATTCTGTGCTGGGCAATGCGCCGTCTCATGTGCTGTTCGATAAGATCACAGTCACCAAAAAAGCGGATGTTGTGACACCGCGGAAATTCAGCGATTATACCATTGCAGTGGATCGCCAGCTTCCGGATGGCGTTACACTTCTGGAGAAAATATGAACGAGGATGCCATTCAAATTCGCAGCATTCAGCATTATCTGTACTGTCCCAGACGGTTTGCGCTGTTGGAGATCGATCGGGACTGGCAGGAAAACGCCTTTGTCGCAAAAGCTGACCTGTTGCATGAACATGTGCACGACGGATCTCATTCGTTTTCAGACCATCGAAAGACCGTGTGCAGTGCAATGTTCGTTTATCGGGAGGATATGCCCTATGGGATCTACGGAAAGACAGACTGCGTTGAATTTCTTAAGGCAAAGGACGGCGTCGCTGTTCCGGGGCTGACGGGAACATACCAGGTGCGCCTAGTGGAATACAAGCCCAAAGCACCAAAGGATGCGTCGTATCATGAAACAGATGCAATTCAGGTATTTGCCCAGAAGGTTTGTGCCGATCAGATCTGGCAGTGCGACAGTGAGGCGTATCTGTATTATGCAGATACTCGAAAGCGGGTGAAGCTGCCTTTTGATACGGCATATGCCGCATATGATGCCAAGCTGCGGCAGTTGTTGGAGGAGATGCGTGCGATTCTGGAATCGCATGTGATTCCGGCGCGTAAGCGCGGACAGAAGTGCTCCGGTTGTTCGATTGCCGATCTTTGTCTGCCGAAGCAGAAGCCGTATTGTGTTCGGGAAAGGATCGATGCACAGAAAGGAGGAGATGCAGTATGCGAAAGCTGAAGAATACGCTTTATATTTTGGATGAAACCGCTTATCTGACTCTGGATGGTGAAAATGTTGTGATTCGATGTGACGGTGCGGAGAAAAGACGCATGCCGTTTACCACCATCGAAGAGATCTATTGTTTCAGCTATCCCGGAGCTTCGCCGGCGCTGATGGGCGCGTGTGCAGAACGAGGGGTAAACCTGTGTTTTTTTCATCCCAACGGAAAACTGTTGGCGCGCATACAGGGAAAAACCAAAGGAAATATCTTTTTGCGAAAAGCGCAGTTTGAACAGTTTGCTTCGCCGGATCCGCTGCTGATGCAGAACACGGTTGCGGCAAAGCTGTCTAATACACGCTATCTTCTTCGGCGCTCTAAACGCGATAATCCACAGCTGGATGCAGACGGTGCACTGAGCAGCTGCATCTCATTTTTGGAAAGCGGTATTGATCGTGTCTATCAGACCACAGACCGGGAAATGGTGCTGGGTATTGAGGGAAACTGCGCAAAGGCGTATTTCGGCGTGTTTAACCAATTAATCCTGCACCAGAAGGAGGATTTTCGCATGCATGCCCGTACCAAGAAGCCGCCGCTGGATCCGGTCAATGCAGCGCTGTCCTTTTTGTATGCAATCATGACAACGGCGTACACTTCCGCACTGGAGAGCGTGGGATTGGATAGCTGTTACGGCTTTTATCATGCACTGCGTTCTGGCAG
The DNA here is from genome assembly GCF_020709055.1 of Ruminococcus callidus. Taxonomy (GTDB): domain Bacteria; phylum Bacillota; class Clostridia; order Oscillospirales; family Ruminococcaceae; genus Ruminococcus_C. The sequence goes on along the minus strand of NZ_JAJFCK010000013.1, from coordinate 3,684 downwards.
AAGCAGCTTGTCCTGCGACTTGATAGAAGAAACGCGCTGTATTGCCGAGCGCATTGTGTTGACGCAGATCAATTTAAAAATTCTGACGCGCAAAGATTTTGCGTTTCAGGAGAGTGGCGCAGTCCTTCTCAATACGGACGGCAGAAAAAAGATTTTGACTGCCCTGCAGAAGCGAAAGCGCAGTATCATAACGCATCCATATCTGAATGAAAAAATCGAGATGGGGCTTTTACCATATGTGCAGAGTGCACTACTAGCAAAATACATCCGAGGTGAAATCGAAGAGTATCCTTGTTTTCTGATGAAGTAGGTGATGTTGGTTGATGGTGCTTGTAAGCTATGATGTGTCTACAACAGATGCCAAGGGAAGAACGCGGCTCCGAAAGGTGGCAAAAACTTGTCAGAATTATGGACAGCGCGTACAGAATTCGGTTTTTGAGATAGATGCAGATTATGGTACATTTTTAAGAGTCAAGGATCAGCTTTTGAAGCTGATCGATGAAGAAAAGGACAGTCTGCGGTTTTATTATCTGGGGAATCATTGGGCAAGGCGCGTGGAGCACTTCGGCGCGAAAGAAACCTATGACCCGGAAGGCGTACTGATTATCTGAGTGTTTGGCTGAAACTTATTCTGGCTGCGAACCGCAAATAATCTGAAATTCCGGAGCACTTCGCAAAGGAAAAGAGTAAAATAAAAATATTTTATGCGAAATTGTATGATTTTGCATAGGATAATCCGCTCGCGTGATAATTTTGTGCCTCTTTGACACAACATCTAGGGTCACGCCCCACGCGGGCGTGTGAGTTGAAATCCGGTATGCTCCGGGATTCCGGTATTTCTCACAGCGTCACGCCCCACGCGGGCGTGTGAGTTGAAATGCTTGCCTCGTCCAGCTGAGTCTGTACAGCTGCGGTCACGCCCCACGCGGGCGTGTGAGTTGAAATTCGTCTCGCATTTTGATACACGTTTATTTTGTCGTCACGCCCCACGCGGGCGTGTGAGTTGAAATAAAATATATCACGCCGGAGATGTGCGACGAGATCGTCACGCCCCACGCGGGCGTGTGAGTTGAAATAGCGAGATCAGGAGCCATGTCATTGAGTCATATGTCACGCCCCACGCGGGCGTGTGAGTTGAAATCTATATCTGCCGCCATGTTGTCCAGTCATTGCCAGTCACGCCCCACGCGGGCGTGTGAGTTGAAATCTCTCCCGGTAGACGTTAAAATAGATAAGCAGCGGTCACGCCCCACGCGGGCGTGTGAGTTGAAATAGTGAGTTTGCAGACGCTGTCTCAATCCCTGCCCGTCACGCCCCACGCGGGCGTGTGAGTTGAAATGTCGTACCGTACGCCATACCACACAGAGAGATCAGTCACGCCCCACGCGGGCGTGTGAGTTGAAATTAACGGTTACGCCCCCAAGAGTGGAGGTTTTGTCGGTCACGCCCCACGCGGGCGTGTGAGTTGAAATCGACGGCTTTGAACAAATCACCGTGCGCCGAGGTGTCACGCCCCACGCGGGCGTGTGAGTTGAAATGTGGTGCTGGTACAGTCGTTGTCACCGCACAGGCGTCACGCCCCACGCGGGCGTGTGAGTTGAAATTGATCTGTATCGACTCTTGCAGCGTCACTGTGTGTCACGCCCCACGCGGGCGTGTGAGTTGAAATCAGCAGATAATCGATCAGGGAGTCAATGATTTGCGTCACGCCCCACGCGGGCGTGTGAGTTGAAATGTTGACCATAAAAGCGATGCACACAGCGTCGCGGTCACGCCCCACGCGGGCGTGTGAGTTGAAATATGCTAAGGGCGTACTTGACACTACCCAAAAAAAGTCACGCCCCACGCGGGCGTGTGAGTTGAAATTCATATGATTATCCTCCTATATCTGCCGCCATGTGTCACGCCCCACGCGGGCGTGTGAGTTGAAATTTGCGTTTGCAGCGAGTTGATCTGCGTCTTTTGCAGTCACGCCCCACGCGGGCGTGTGAGTTGAAATGAATACTATTATAGGAGAGCAAAACAAAAACATGGTCACGCCCCACGCGGGCGTGTGAGTTGAAATTTGCTGTACCTGTGCTCTCAAAACGCGGAGATCGTCACGCCCCACGCGGGCGTGTGAGTTGAAATTTGCTTTTTCCTGTATCAGCGGCATGTTGTTTTGGGTCACGCCCCACGCGGGCGTGTGAGTTGAAATGATAAGCCAAATGAGATCATGTCGACCTCTGACTGTCACGCCCCACGCGGGCGTGTGAGTTGAAATATTGCAAGAGGAGTTGCCGATTTATGGAACAACTCGTCACGCCCCACGCGGGCGTGTGAGTTGAAATAGAAATGCGCCCGCCGTGACCGCCAGAAGCGTCGTCACGCCCCACGCGGGCGTGTGAGTTGAAATACGGGCAGAGTACAGCACATGATTTACGTCCGGAGTCACGCCCCACGCGGGCGTGTGAGTTGAAATTGGAACGGTATTAACGACATGGTCGGATGGATTGGGTCACGCCCCACGCGGGCGTGTGAGTTGAAATGTAATCGCCTGAAACGGCGCTGTGCTGCCGTCTGTCACGCCCCACGCGGGCGTGTGAGTTGAAATTTTAATTTTAGTTAGTAAATAACCCTAAAAAAAGTCACGCCCCACGCGGGCGTGTGAGTTGAAATATTCAACAAGTAGACGTTTCCAAATTGAACGAGGGTCACGCCCCACGCGGGCGTGTGAGTTGAAATGTGATTGCAAAAACTCTCGGATACGTTGACGGAGGTCACGCCCCACGCGGGCGTGTGAGTTGAAATATGTGAAGTACCACTACGACGACAACGACGGTTTGTCACGCCCCACGCGGGCGTGTGAGTTGAAATCAATGGGAGTTAAGGTTAATATATCAAATGATACTGTCACGCCCCACGCGGGCGTGTGAGTTGAAATGGTGTCATCAAGAAATGGGATTATCTACAGGAGGTCACGCCCCACGCGGGCGTGTGAGTTGAAATGGTGATGGAAAAGCAAGTCGGTAAATTTTTACCGAGTCACGCCCCACGCGGGCGTGTGAGTTGAAATACCGAGGATAGCGGAAACTACAATATCAGCTTTGCGGTCACGCCCCACGCGGGCGTGTGAGTTGAAATCTAATCACCTCGTACAATGCATTTCCGTTCTTGTTTGTCACGCCCCACGCGGGCGTGTGAGTTGAAATCAAGCAGATCGCAATCCAATATGCCCAGGATGTCGGTCACGCCCCACGCGGGCGTGTGAGTTGAAATAATCAGCTATCAATTCACGGATGCGGATGGAAAACGTCACGCCCCACGCGGGCGTGTGAGTTGAAATTGTAGACATGTGCTTTTTGTTTTCGGCGGATTGGGGTCACGCCCCACGCGGGCGTGTGAGTTGAAATTGCCGGAATGCTGTGATAGGGGCGAATCTGGATGTGTCACGCCCCACGCGGGCGTGTGAGTTGAAATTGATACAGCAGAGCGTATTCCTCCATCGTCAATTGTCACGCCCCACGCGGGCGTGTGAGTTGAAATAAGCCCAACAACTTTGAACTGGGCGAGATCTTCGGCGTCACGCCCCACGCGGGCGTGTGAGTTGAAATTTGCATCCCCTCCTATTCAGTTTTTGGAGCCCCCCGTCACGCCCCACGCGGGCGTGTGAGTTGAAATTAACAACTCAACATTTTCAGGGTC
>NZ_JAJFCK010000129.1 GCF_020709055.1 Ruminococcus callidus | reverse complement strand
AGGTATGCTGTCCACAAACTTGCGGCGAGCGTGCGACCAGCAGCCTGCGTGCAGATATTCTCCCGAACCATAAGACCCCAGCCCATCGGTCTGCACGATACCGTCATAACTGCCGAGAAGTTCCTCCGCAGTCACCTTTGAACGGCTGTCCCGATAGGTATAGATCGCGATCAGAAGCTTTGCTGACGCTCCTGTGCAGACCACCCACATCTGTCCCAGCTTTTTCACAGGCTTTCCATGTATTTTCAGGACACGCAGCGTAGTCTCATCAGCGTTCAGGACGGGTTCGAGGTAAGCATACTTCCAGAAGTGCTTTACAACAGGTGTAAGCCATTCTGAACTTTTGATGATCCAGTTTGCAAGTGATGTGCGGTTCAGGTAGATGCCCTGCATCTTGAAGTGCTGTTCCATACGGTAAAGCGGTTCGCCAAGCAGATATTTCGCCTCAGCGATATATGCGATCAGCTCTGCTTCTGGCAGACCTCTCGGAATGACAGGCGCAGGAGTCAGATTCGGAGCCTTCACAATATTCGCCTTATCTCCGTGCTTATCGCAGTGTTCACATTTGTAGACCTCACGAAAGTATGTGATCTTAAAGATCTTCGCAGGGATAATGCAGAGCCGTGTGGTGATGTATTCTTTTGAAAACGGCACGAGCTTACTGCCGCAGACCGCACATTTTCTCTGATCTTCGGGGAGCGTATGCACGATCTCTTTCGTTTCAAGATCA
>NZ_JAJFCK010000128.1 GCF_020709055.1 Ruminococcus callidus | reverse complement strand
CCTTGTGACCTGTCAAACTTACTGCGAGAATCACATATGCAGCCAGCTTCCTGATCTGCCCGTTATCACGCACTGAAAAGTGTACTGCATCGATGAAAACGATCGGATACACCGCATCAAGCGGACGATTCTGCCAATCTTCTATCTGCGGAAGAAGCCTGTCTGTGATGTCAGATACCATTCCGTCGCTGACTTCAAAGCTGTAGATCTCCTCGATGGTATCGCTTATCTGACGAGTTGTCATACCCTTTGCGTACAGAGAGATTATCTTCTGCTCAATGCCGGAGATGTCCTTTTGACGCTTTTTTACCACCTTTGGCTCAAATGTTCCGTCTCGATCTTGCGGTACTTCGATCTCAGTTTCGCCTAAGAACCCGTCTTCACAAGCGTATACAAGTGTCTTTTCGGCAAATTTTGCTGCATACTGCGTAAAAAATACTTGCCGGGCGACAGCCCGCCTGCGTATTTTTGCCTTGTCTGCAACAAAATTATGCTCGAAAATCCACATATATTTCTTGTGAAGACAGGTTCTAAATTTCCACGTATCTTCTTTGTTTTCTTTCCGTTGCGGTAATTGGAGCTGTCCGAGCGTTCATATGAACGATACCCTAAGTGTTCATCCAGCTCTGCCTCAAGCATTTCCTGTATCGTGCCACCCATCAGATCCCTGAGAGCATCCTCAATATCTTTTGCTGTCCTGATATCATATTCCTCGATCAGTTCTGCGATGATATTCTTCTTTCCCTCACTCATTGGTTCTCTTTTTCTTCTTGCCATAAAAAATCAGCCTCCTGTGTTATTTATATTTTACCATAGTTGACTGCGTTTTTACAGACTTTTTT
>NZ_JAJFCK010000127.1 GCF_020709055.1 Ruminococcus callidus | reverse complement strand
CCGGAGATTCCATGCAAGCTGTAATTCAAATCAGAATCCATGGTCAGCTGCATGGCTTTCGCCACACCACCTACCGCTTTTTCCACATACTTCTTGCTTTTGTCGATGCCGTTTGCCAGTCCTTTCATAAAGTCCGGCATCCAGCTCTCGTAGTCCGTCAGCGGTCCTTTGTCCGGGACGGAGAAGTGCAGGAAATCCCGAATGGTATCGGCAACATTGGTGACGCAGTCCGCCAGCCAGCCGATGGCACTCTGAATGCCATCAATGATTCCCTGAATGATGTCCCGTCCCCAGTTCCAGGCATCGGAAGCCAGTCCCTTGATATATCCCACAGCGGCATCGAATCCATTCTGAATGGTGGACTGGATGCCGCTGATTTTGTCGGAAACCGCAGAACAAATGTTGTCCCAGATGCTGGACACCGTAGAAGAAATGCTCTGCATCACGTTGGAAACGGTGCTCTTGATGCTGTTCCAGATGTTAGATACCACCGACCGGATGGCGTTCAGAACATTGGAAACCGCAGAAGAAATCCGATTCCAGATGGAGGATACCACAGAAAAAATGGCATTCATCACACTGGAAATCGTGCCGGAGATGCTGTTCCAGATGGAAGAAACCACATTCCAGATTGCAGACAAGACAGACGAAATGAAACCAGATACAGCATTCCAAACCGTAGTCACCACATCTTGAATTGCTGTCAAGACCGTGGAAATTGTAGTAGAAATGGCATTCCAGATGGTTTCAAAGGTCGTTCGGATGCCCTCTAAAATGGGCGTTAAAAACGCCACGATTGCATTCCAAATGGCACTGATCTTCTCCGAGATCCAGTCCATCACTC
>NZ_JAJFCK010000126.1 GCF_020709055.1 Ruminococcus callidus | reverse complement strand
GAATCCAGAATAGCTGTCGTTCCAGCACGCAGTCTTACAACTGCTAAAGTCAGATAAGTCGTCACATTGTTGTTGGTAAAGGTGGGAATGGTTGGACTTGTGGCTGCTGTACCTGCCAGAACACGAATCCCACAGGTACGAGTGGAACGATCACAGTAGATTCCGATCGCTACATAACGATTCAGAGATTCATCTACATAAGAAGAAAGGTCGATGGTATGCAGGGTATCACTGATAAAATAGTGTCCATCGATCCACGCCTTGCCCGTGCCGAATGTAACGGATAAATTTTTGACTGTTGGTGCAAAACACTGCCGGTAAGTATCCAGAATCCCATTGCAAATTAAACTGGACAAATATGCCGTGAAATCTTCTGCGGTATACACCCGGTCAAGGTTTTGTGCGTTAAAAAAGCCGTAGGAAAAAGACATATGAATATCACTCCGTTTCTTTGAAAGTCGGTGTCAGACTTCTGCCGTTCTGGTCGAAACTCTCCACCATGCCGATCAGCTGGATTCGAGGCTGAATCAAGCCAAAGCGTTTCTGTTCCATGGTTACATAGTCGCCCACAAAGTAATCCTTGTTGTACTGATACTGGGTCGAAAAAGCAGCGATGGCAGATTCCGATGCCGTTTTTGGCTGCACCAGATGTTCCGCACCGCTGCTTTTCAAGATTTCCAGATATTCCGCATCCGTCACATCTTCTTCCTGTGTGGTGTTTCGCTCGTCCACATAGACCTCATAGCGGTCAAGATAGGTCGGCTCTGTACCGGAACAGAAGGTGGTTCGCTTTCTGGCATTGCCTTCGCCGCAGCCCAGCACATAGGCAAAGTTTTTCTGCACCGCATCGTC
>NZ_JAJFCK010000125.1 GCF_020709055.1 Ruminococcus callidus | reverse complement strand
GGCTCCGCATCTCCTGCTTAACCTCGCCTGCTGATCGTGACTCGCCGGCTCATTCTACAAAAGGCACGCCATCACCCTTTGACGGGCTCTGACTTCTTGTGGGCATGCGGTTTCAGGTTCTCTTTCACTCCCCTCCCGGGGTTCTTTTCACCTTTCCTTCACAGTACTGGTTCGCTATCGGTCACAGAGTAGTGTTTAGCCTTTCGGGATGGTCCCCGATGATTCCGGCAGGATTCCACGTGCCCCGCCGTACTCAGGTGCCGCCTCGACGCATGTCAAGCCTTCGGATACGGGTCTCTCACCCTCTTCGGATCCCCTTCCCATGGGATTCTCCTGACTCTTCATGTCATCTTTACCGGCGGTCCTACAACCCCGGACTGTGTCCGGTTTGGGCTCCTCCGCTTTCGCTCGCCGCTACTTACGGAATCGACTTCTCTTTCTCTTCCTGCAGGTACTTAGATGTTTCAGTTCCCTGCGTATTGCCCCGTCATGACGGTCGTCATGCGGTCTCCGCTTCGAAAGCGGAGGGGTTTCCCCATTCGGATATCGGCGGGTCATCGCGTGCTTACCGCTCGCCGCCGCATTTCGCTGTTCGCTGCGTCCTTCATCGCCTCTCTGTGCCCAGGCATTCTCCGTACGCCCTTTCTTCCTTGACCTTGTGATTGGTTCTCTTTAGTTCGCTTGAGTATTTCTGTTCTTAGTATTTTTTGCCTTCAGACCAGTTTTTTTTTTTT
>NZ_JAJFCK010000124.1 GCF_020709055.1 Ruminococcus callidus | reverse complement strand
ATGCAGTGTATGCTGCTTCTACGGGAAATTTCAGCGGTGCATTTCGGGAAACGACTCCTACACTGCTGGCACGGGATCACAAAGACCCCAGCATTGTTTCCAGCGGTTATGCGGTTCGCAGACTGACCCCGCAGGAATGTGCGAGACTGCAGGGATTTCCGGATCAGTGGTGCAGTGACCTGGCATCGGAAAATCCCACAGAAGAAATTGACAGATGGGCAGCTATTTTTGAAGAATACCGAAAAGCGATAAAACCGGAGAGTCGTCCCAAAAGCCGAAAGATGGTACAGAAATGGCTGCAAGATCCATATCGTGATGCAGCAGAGTACCGCCTTTGGGGAAATGGCATCTGTCTGAATGTAGCTGTTTTTGTGCTTGCCGGAATCGTCTGGGCAGATTTGTGATCTGTTACAAATGACAGCCGAAACATTCTACACATCTCACAGTTGCTATTTGTGGAAAAAAGAGTTAACATATGTACTGCCGAAAGGCAAATCACCGAAAATCGGGAGGAAAACATATGATAATTGAATTTCATCTTGCAGGAGAAAATCGAAAGAAACTGGCGTGGGCGGTAGCCATGATCATTGGAACAACAGCAGAATATCAGTATATGCCCACCTGTGCCTACAAAATCGGTGAATGCTACACTGTTACCAAGTCCGGTAATCTGGAAATCAGCGACCAAGCCGACCGTGAGGAAACAGAACAGCTTCTTGCCGAACTGGAGAATCAGGGCTATGCTGTTCCGGACACATCAGAACTGGAATCTAAAGGCTTGACTGTGCAGATGCCAGCTGATTTCTTCACGGAGCATACACTGGGCAATCTCCGGCAGATCTGCGAAAACAAGG
>NZ_JAJFCK010000123.1 GCF_020709055.1 Ruminococcus callidus | reverse complement strand
ATGGGACTGAATATCGGAATTGACCTCGGTACCACGTATTCTGTTGTGGCATATGTGGACAACGGCAGTGCAAAGATCATCCAGACCAGTCAGGACAGCGTGACCACAGCCTCGGCTGTGTATCTGGAGGAGGACGGCACGCTGACTATTGGCCAGGAGGCAAAACAAGAGCAGAAGTATCACGGGCAGGTTGCCACGTTCTATAAGCGGAACATTGGCAGCGATTCCAAGGACTACGATCTGGAAAACGGGCGCTCCTATTCCGCAGTGGATTTGTCCTCGATTTTCCTGAAAGAACTGGTCAAGCGGGTAGAGGAGAAGATGCACCAGAAAGTGGACGGCGCAGTTATCACTGTGCCGGCATACTTCACCGACCACGAGCGTTCCAACACCCGTAAGGCAGCAGAGCGTGCCGGAATCCACGTGCTGCACATGATCAACGAGCCGACCGCCGCAGCCATTGCCTACGGTCTGGACAAATCGGACAACAAGAAGATTCTGGTTTACGATCTGGGCGGCGGTACGTTCGACGTTTCCGTGGCGCAGATTACCAAGGATGCCATTCAGATCATCGCCACCATGGGCGATCATCAGCTGGGCGGCAAGGACTGGGACATCGCCATTTGCAAGTGGGCAGCAGAGCAGTTCGCCGAGGAGTATGGCGAGGACTTTTCTTATGACAAGGAGCAGATGGATGCGCTGATGGTGGATGCGGAAACGCTGAAGCGCAACCTCACCAATAAGAGTCAGGCGGATATTCACGTGCGCTACAATGGGGACCGGGGAAAGTATACGCTTACCGAAGCCGAATTCCGGAAGCGTACCCGTCCGCTGGTGGAGCACACCGGCAAGCTGATTC
>NZ_JAJFCK010000122.1 GCF_020709055.1 Ruminococcus callidus | reverse complement strand
TGATTGCACCGACTGCCCTAATGATGATTCATGACCCCAGCACTTGTGCTATGGGCAACAAGGCAGATATGGAAAAAGCTATCATCTTGCTTGATGAGGTAAAAGAAAGTATCATCAACGCCTACGAAACCAAATCTCATCTCAGCAGAAACAAGATTGCGAAACTGATGTCCGATGAAACATGGCTCAATGCAAAAAAGGCTCATGAGATGGGATTTGTGGACGGGATTCTGTTTGCAGATAAGAAAATGCCTGTTGTTCCTGAAGAGGAAGAACAGGATGAAGAAGAAAAAGAAGATACACTGACCGCAATGACCTATTCCAAATCGAAGAATCTATCTGCATTCTTATCCAAAGTATCTGCATCAGCAGAATCCGTTACAGGCACACTCATTGACCAGCTTGAAAAAAGGCTGGCATTACTGAAATACTAAGGAGGATTTTAACTATGGCTATGACAATTCAGGAACTCAGAGAAAAAAGAAAGAAGGCCTGGGACACTGCCCGTGATTTTCTTGACAGCAAGCGAAACGCAAACGGTGTTCTCAGTGAGGAAGATTCCAAGACCTACGATGCAATGGAACAGACGATTGTAGACCTTGGAAAGGAAATTCAGCGTCTGGAAAGGCAGGCTGAAATTGAGGCAGAAATGAACAAAGCAACTTCCACTCCTGTTCTCGGTAAGCCTGCAACTCCAAATGTAACGGAAAAGACAGGAACGGCAAGCGACACTTACAAGAAGGTATTCTGGAACAGCGTCAGAAACCGCAACTGGATCGATGTCCACGATGATTTGCACATTGGCACAGACGCAGAGGGCGGTTATCTTGTTCCAGATGAGTTTGTGCGCCTGTAAAAGGCGATGTTTACAGTAGATT
>NZ_JAJFCK010000121.1 GCF_020709055.1 Ruminococcus callidus | reverse complement strand
TTCTTCTGGAACAAACGGATTCTTTTTAGAAAAGAGAATGCCGTCTACAAATCCCAGCTGCAATGCTTTTTCTGCATTCATCCACGTTTCTTCATCCATCAGCCTTGCAATCTTATTGCGGCTGAGATGCGATTTTTCTGCATAAGCATTGATAATGGATTCCTTGACTTCATCCAGAAGTGCGATTGCTTTCTCCATATCTGCCTTGTTGCCCATGGCACAGGTCATCGGATTGTGGCACATCAGCATTCCGGTCGGTGAAATCAAGGTTTCTTCTCCAGCCATCGCCACCACGGAAGCCGCAGAAGCGGCAATGCCGTCAATCTTGACCGTGACCTTGCCCGGATGGTTTCGGAGCATGGTATAGATCTGACTAGCGGCAAACACATCGCCGCCCGGCGAGTTGATAAAGACGGTCACATCACCGCTGTGTTTTTGCAGTTCCGAGCGGAACATGGCAGGGGTGATGTCATTTTCAAACCATGTACTCTCCGCAATCGCACCGTACAAATACATCTCCGATGCACCGGTTTCTTCGTTGCGTACCCAGTTCCAGAAACGATTATTCTTCATGGGTCGTTTCCTCCTTTTCATTTTTCTTTGCAAATGCACCTGCATCAGCAAGTTTGGTGAAGCTACCGTTTACGAGATACAGATTTCCGCCCTGTTCTTCCGGCACCAGATTCATATCCTCCAGTTCCCGAATGTCATTGGTGGACATCCAGCCGTTCTGTCTGGCGGTAGCATAGCCCTGCATTCTGGAAGCGTAGTCACCACGCAAAAGCCCCTCTACATTGAATTTGATGAAGTATTTGCCTTTCTCTGAATCGGAAAGCAGATCTTTCATCATGCCTTGCTCCCATCGAACAATCCACGGGTCAAGACTGTACTTCACGAAATCCAATGA
>NZ_JAJFCK010000120.1 GCF_020709055.1 Ruminococcus callidus | reverse complement strand
ATGGAAATTGGAACTCTGAACCAGCGAATCACCTTTCTGGAGAATCGTGTGGTTACCGATGAAATCGGCAATCACACTGCTGTGTGGGATGAAGCTTTTTCCTGCTGGGCAAGAGTGACTTTGAAATATTCTGTGGAGCATACGGATGCTGGTGTGACCAAAGAGACACAAACGCTGGAATTTCTCATTCGGCAAAGTCGAAACTGGCTGCCGTCTGTAACAGGCAACCGAATCTTGTTTCGGGATGTCATATACAACATCAACAGTGTTACACCGGATTATCTGCACAGGGATTATCTGAAACTTGCTGCAGAAGCCAGAAAGGCAGGACAAAATGACCAGTATTGACAATCTTGCAGAAGAAATCATGCAGGGCTTGCAGGAGTATGCAGACCTTGCAGATACCGCCATGAAAAAGGCTGTCCGGAAAACCGCCACGCAAGTGAAAAACGAGATCTCTGCCAATGCTCCGAAGGACACCGGAAAGTATGCGAAAAGCTGGGCAACGAAAAAGACTGGCGAAAATAGCCATTCTTTGGAGATGACTGTCCACAGTAAGAATCGTTACCAACTGGCACACCTTTTGGAAAAGGGACATGCCAAGCGTGGCGGTGGTCGGATATCCGGCAAACCGCATATTGCTCCTGCGGAAGAAAACGGTGTGCAGTTGCTGGAGCATTTGATTGAGGGGGCTTTGTCATGACCTACGAACAAGTCGCAGAAATGATGGAAGAAATGGGACTGCCTTTCGCCTACCATCATTTTGCCGAGGGCGAAAGCCCTGCACCGCCTTTTCTGCTGTTTTTATCTCCCGGCGAGAATACATTTTCTGCGGATAATTTGGCATATTTCAGTTGCAAACAACTGGACATTGAATTGTACACAGACAAAAAGCAGCCGGAATTGGAAGAACAGGTGGAGACAGTGCTTTCTCAGCACGAGATTTATTATACAAAAACAGAAACATTCATTGATTCGGAAGAATTGTATGAAGT
>NZ_JAJFCK010000012.1 GCF_020709055.1 Ruminococcus callidus | reverse complement strand
TATGCAACAAAATTTGCCGAAAAGACACGTGTATACGCTTGTGAAGACAGGTTCTTAAATTTATGCTTAACCCTTGCGGCGCTTGCGATTGTATCCGCCGTTTCGCGGATTCTGCGTGTAGCCGTGACGGGAGGAGCGGCGCTGTCCGCTGCGTTCTCTGCCGCGATAGCCGCCGCTGCGTCCGCCGCCGTCCCGTTCTTCATAGTGCCGAACAGAAACCGGCTTGCCGTTGATCTTGCCGTTCTGCATGGCATCGATGACAAAATCCGACTCGGTGACCGGCACTTCTACCGTCGTATACTGGTCGTAAATGTCGATCTTGCCGAACTCCGAACCAGCCATGCCCGTGGCATCCACCAGTGCACCCAGAATGAAGTTCGGCGCCATGCGGTCTTTTCTGCCGGCGCTGATGCGCACCCGAACCGTCTTGACTCCGGCACGCTTTCCCTTGCGAATGGGCTTGGGAATATCGAAGGTGGGCAGATTCTTGGTTGCCTCGTCCAGATGCTTCTGAACCATCGCTGCCAGAATTGCCTTTGCGGAATCCGTCTGCTGAAGCAGTGTCTCCGTCAGTTCCAGCGCCTCCTCAGACACCTCTGTCTGCGACAGTGCCATCAGCTTCTCCTGCTCCTCCACAATCGCCGTTGCACGCAGTTCTTTGGAGGTGGGCACTGCCATTTCAGTGATCTCCGCCTTGGTATAGCGGGAGATCTCCCACATCTCCTGCTCCTGCTTCCGACCGCTCAGAATGTTGTACGCTGTTCCAGTCTTGCCGGCACGGCCTGTTCTGCCAATGCGGTGGATGTAGTACTCATGATCCTGCGGCAAATCGTAGTTGAATACCGCATCTACGCCCTTGACATCAATGCCTCTTGCCGCCACATCGGTGGCAATCAGAATGGTATTGCGTCCGCTTTTAAAGCCGTTCATGACCTGTGTCCGCTGGAGCTGCTTCATATCGCCGTGCAGCCCTACCGCAGAGAAGCCACGCTGGCAGAGGGCTTCTGTCAGTTCGTCCACCATTTTCTTGGTATTGCAGAAGATCATGGAGGAGTTGGGCTGCTTTGCCAGCAGCAGCAGCTGGAGCGCATCCGCCTTGCGTCCCATGGGAACCGAGACATAGTACTGCGCCACAGCGTCCACCGTGCGGTGTGCGCTCTGAATCTGCACGAGAACGGGGTCTTTCTGGTACTGCTTGGTGATTGCGAGAATTGCCGGCGGCATGGTGGCAGAAAACAGCACGGTCTGCCGTTCCTCCGGTGTCTGTGCGAGCACGGCTTCGATGTCTTCACGAAAGCCCATGTTCAGCATTTCGTCCGCCTCGTCGAGTACAATGGTCTGAAGCTGATCCAGCTTCAGAGTGCGCCGGCGCAGATGATCCAGCACACGTCCCGGTGTGCCAACCACCAGATTGGCGCCGTTTTTCAGCTGGTAGATCTGCCGTTCCATGCTGGAACCGCCGTACACTGCCACCGGATGCACGTGCTTCTTGAACCGTGCAAACTTCCGGATCTCATCGCACGCCTGCATCGCCAGTTCTCTCGTGGGGCAGAGAATCAGCGCACAAACGTGACCGCAGTTCTCCGGCTCCATCTGTTCCAGAATTGGAATGCTGAACGCAGCCGTCTTTCCGGTTCCGGTATTGGACTTACCGATGACATCTTTTCCCTCCAGCAGCAGCGGGATGGTTTTCTCCTGAATTTCCGTCATCTCGGTAAAATCCAGCTGCGCCACCGCCTCCAGCAGCGGTGCAGATAGGTTTAATTCTTGAAATTGCATGCTTTTTCCTCTCTATTTCTCTTGGGGTGTTGCCCTGCTATCCTCATGCGCTTTTGCTGCACGAAGACAGCCTTTCTTTTTCTCAATGGCACATTTCGACAAAAAAGCGCATCCGGCACCGCCGAGGCGAAACCGGATACGCCAAATGTCCACTGCGATCTAGGTTATACAGAAACATGGGAAGCTTACTCTTCTTCCGGCATGCTCCAGTTGTGGTAAACGTTCTGCACGTCGTCGTTTTCCTCCAGATTTTCCAGCAGCAGGTTCATCTTCTTGATGGACTCCTCATCTTCCAGCGTGGTATAGGTTGCCGGAATCTGCATCACCTCAGCTGTGAGCACATGATAGCCCTTGTCAGTCAGACCCTCCCGCAGTCCACGCAATGCAGACGGTGCGCAGGAGACCTCAATGGCATCCTCGTCCATGGAGAAGTCATCCGCATCAAATTCGAAGCAGTCCTCCATGACCTGATCTTCGTCCAAGCCGGTATTCTCCAGTACCAGAATGCCTTTTTCGCTGAACATGAAGGAAACGCAGCCGGGTGTTCCCAGATTTCCGCCGAACTTATCGAAATAATGGCGCACATCGGCAGCAGTACGGTTCTTGTTGTCCGTCAGGCACTCCACGATAACAGCCACGCCGTTCGGGCCATAGCCCTCGTATACGATGGTCTCGTAATTGTTCTTGTCGCCCTCTCCGGCAGCTTTCTTGATGACACGATCGATGTTGTCGTTGGGCACATTGTTTGCCTTTGCCTTTGCGATCAAATCACGCAGCTTGGCATTTGTGCTGGGATCCGGACCGCCCTCCTTAACGCAAACCGTGATCTCACGGCCGATCTTGGTGAAGATCTTGCCCTTAGCAGCATCCGTTGCCTCTTTCTTTCGCTTGATGTTATTCCACTTCGAATGTCCTGACATCGCAAAACTCTCCTTTTCTTTGTTCCGGAAGCCCCGGAACGTTCTATTGCACTTGCCCAAAAACCATACGACACCGATTTTCAAGCAATCTCATTTCTTTATTCCGCTGGAAAAATCGCAGCGAACAGCTCTTCCAGGCGTGCCTGTTCTCCCAGCAGATGCAGATAGCCGAACAGTGCTTCCAGTCCGGTCGCCTTATGATAATCCTGCGCAGAGGTGTGCCGTGGCACGGTATTGTTGGCGTTTCTGCCACGCTTGTACACCGCCGTCTCCTCCTCTGTCAGCAGCGGAATCAGACGGTCTATCGCCTGCGCCTGAAACGCTGCACAGACCAGCTGGATCTTCTGTTCGTGAAGCTTGGCAGCCGGACGGTTTGCCTCCCGCACCAAATACTCCCGCACCAGAATTTCATAGACACTGTCCCCCAGAAATGCCAGCGCCAGAGGGCTATACTGCCGTGCCTGTGCCTGTGTCAAAGGTTCCATGATACTCCCATGCCTCCTTACGGCACAAAATCAAATTCAAAGCCCAGAATGTCGACAGTGTCGCCCTCCTGAATGCCCTGCGCTTCCAAGCCGTCGATGATACCGCTGCTGCGGAGCACCCGCTGGAAGTATTGCAGCGAGGAATAGTCATCCATATTCACGGTGCGCAGAATCGGTTCCAGCCACGGCGCATGCACGTAGAATACACCGTCCTCTTCCTGAATCTCAAACCGGCCGTGTGCCTGTTCTGCCAGTTCTTCCTGCGAGGGCGCTTCCGGCTCGTATTGCAGGATCGGCGGCAGCGTTTGAAGCAGCGCTGCGGTTGCCTGCACCAGCTCTGCGGTTCCGGCAGTGGTTGCCGCAGAAATGGCGTAGAACGGCAGCCCCTTTTCCTGCACATATTTCCGAAAGCGTTCCACCTGTTCCGGCTCTGCCATATCGCACTTATTGGCAACAACGATTTGCGGACGCTCCGCCAGCTCTGCGCGAAAGCGCACCAGTTCACTCTGAATGGTTTCGTAATCCTCGATGGGATCACGTCCCTCAGAACCGGAGACATCTACCACATGGAGAATCAGCCGGCAGCGCTCCACATGACGCAGGAAGTCATGTCCCAAGCCAACACCCTCGCTGGCACCCTCGATCAAACCGGGGATGTCCGCCATGACAAAGGACTGTTCCTCTGCCACACGCACCAGTCCCAGCACCGGTGTCAGCGTGGTAAAGTGGTAGTTGGCGATCTTCGGCTTTGCCGCACTGACCACAGAGATCAGCGTGGATTTTCCCACATTTGGAAAGCCAACCAGTCCCACATCCGCCAGCAGCTTTAGTTCCAGTGTCACGTCAAAGGACTCCCCCGGAAAACCGGGCTTTGCAAAACGGGGAATCTGACGGGTGGAGGTGGCAAAGTGCACGTTGCCCTTGCCGCCCCTGCCGCCCTTGGCGAGGATCTGCGGTTCATCGGTGGAGAGGTCTGCCATGATGCGTCCCGTTGCGGTTTCCCGCACCACTGTGCCACGAGGAACACGGATCACCAGATCCGGCGCACTCTTTCCCGTACAATTCCGTGCACCGCCATTTTCGCCACGCTGTGCAACATATTTCCGTTTGAAGCGGAAATCAATCAATGTGGAAAAATTGTCGTCCACTTGAAAAACGATATTTCCGCCTCTGCCGCCGTCTCCGCCGTCCGGTCCTCCGGCAGCAACATATTTTTCCCGGTGAAATGAAACCGCACCGTCGCCGCCGTCTCCGGCTTTGATGGTGATTCGTGCCTGATCGACAAACATGGCATATCTCCTTTCCTCTGATCTCAGAGCTTGTGTTCATAGGCGTCTATCTACGTCTTTTCGGCAAATTTTGTTGCATACTGCGTGAAAAATTCTTGCCATACGAAAGTATGCCTGCAAATTTTTGCCTTGTCTGCAAAAAAATTTGCTCGAAAATCCGCATATATTTCCTATGAATACAAGCTCTCAGAACCTGCTTGCTCTGAAAAATCTCCTACAAGAAAATCCCAAGCGCACTTGCTCGGGATTTTCCATCATTCTTTTCCGGCGAGCTGCCGGGAAATCAAATTCGTTTGTTACTGTGCTGCGTAAACGCTAACCTTCTTGCGGTCACGGCCAACACGCTCAAACTTTACAGTACCATCCACCATTGCGAACAGGGTGTCATCGGAACCGATGCCAACGCCTGCACCCGGATGAATGTGCGTACCTCTCTGGCGAACCAGAATGTTGCCTGCCTTGACGAACTGACCGTCTGCACGCTTTACGCCCAGACGCTTGGACTCAGAGTCACGGCCGTTCTTGGTAGAACCAGAACCCTTTTTATGTGCAAAAAACTGAACATTAATCTGTAACATAATCTTACACCTCCATGTGTTCCAAATGAATACATGCGGGAAACGCTTTTTCCAGCTCGCCAAGCTGGAGTTCCAGTCCGGCGAACAAACGTGCTGCATTTCCGGAAGCATCCTGATCGGTCAGACGAATCACAATCGTAGCAGAATCCTCGTCCTGCTCCGCCGAAACGGGGAGCTGGTAGATCTCTGTCATCAGATTGGCGATGGTCTGCACTGCAGAAGTCGCATAGGCACAGACAACGTCTGACCCCGCCTCCGCATACTCAGCATGTCCTGTTACGGTACAGCCCGTACAGCATGTCCCAGCATAAAAAAACTGTGCGGAAATCATTATGCCTCGATGGCTTCGATCTGCACCTGAGTGTACGGCTGTCTGTGACCCTGCTTCTTCTTCTCGCCCTTCTTCGGCTTGTAGGTCATAACCGTAATCTTCTTTGCCTTGCCATTCTTGATAACCTTGGCACGAACAGAAGCACCGCTGACATACGGCGTACCGATCTTCAGACCGTCTTCACCGCCAACAGCAACAACCTTGTCAAAAACAACGCTGTCCTCAGCCTCTACGTTCAGCTTCTCGATAAAGAGCACGTCATTTGCCTTTACCTGATACTGCTTTCCGCCTGTTTCAATTACTGCATACATTTTACTTGGCACCTGCCTTTTACAAAAACTCGCTGCGAGAGGCACACGAAACCGTGTTTTTCGACCTGTACGCATGCGGCTTTTTTATTGTATCACATTTTCGCCGATTTGTCAACGCTTTTTCTCAAATTTTTTTGCGCTGCCGCCGGCTTTTTTGCAGTGCTGGCAAAGTGCTGCCCACACCGTTTGTTTTTTGTGAAAACTATATATGAAATCAATCTATATTTTATTCATTCTGTGAATAGACAGCGCTCCGGATTTATGATATAATAACAGTCAGAAGCTTTTTCGCAGCGGGATTTTTCCGCTGCAAACTTGACATTGCCATTTTCTCATATCATTTTACACTCCTATCATAGAGAAACGACAGCAGGGAAATTTCCTGCTGTCGTTTCTTGTAGTCTCGCCATTTTACGAAAACAGCTCAGGTTTCCGCCCGAGCTGTTTTTCATTGCGCAAATTTCGAATACTTTGCGGAATCAAAGCATCAGTACAACAATCACAACTGACATCATCAGCAACAGCAGCACATATTCCAGTGCGATCATGCCCAGGATCAGCCAGCCGTTGGTACCACCCTGACTGCGCAGGTAGGCATTCCGCACTGCTTCCGAGAGATCCTGCTCCCGAATCCGATGTACTTTTTTCAGTACAAACCGGTAATACAGCCAGTTGCCCAGCAGGCCAAGCACTATCTTGACAGCAATGCCCAGATAGCTGCCCACATTGGAGAGAACTCCCAGAAGCGATTCATGGGCATCCAGCTTGTCCTGCATCCCCTGCAGCATCTCCACCATCTGCGGCTGGAGGGTAGTCCAGAGGGACTCCTCCGAATGCTTTGCCATGTAGATCATATTGGGCAGCTCCGCCCGAAACGTTTCCACCATCGCCGGCAGCTGCAACAGGGAGAATACGCCCACCAGAATCAGCGCCAGCGGCCACATCTTCCGGTTGGCAAAATACAGCTGCGGGAAAAACAGACAGGGAAAGTTGACGGAGATCCGGCTCTTCCACTGATAAAAGCGCTGGAATCGCGGCAAGTAGTACAGCACGTTGCGGGAGACGAAATTCGCCACGTCCTTCATCGGCTCGCCGTCCAGCTCCTGCTGGGAGTCTGCGGACTCATCCATTGCCTCCGCCACAGTGTCCAGCGTCTCTGCCGCATCTTCCATTCGCCGCTGCATCCGCTCCTGAAACGTCTGCGGCTCCGGTTCCTCTGATGCCAGCGGTTTTCCGCAGCCCTGACAAAATGAAGTATCTGCCTTATTTTTCGTGCCGCAGTTCGGGCACACCTTTGTCATCCTGACCGTATCCTCCTGTTCCGCCAGCACCTCATCCCAGCTTTTTCCGGATGCGTGCAGCGGTGCATTCAGACAGTGTCCTGTCTTTTGCCAGCAGGCACGGTGGTACGGTGTGCCGCACTCCGGACATACGACGATGTCGTCGTCCTCCTGCAATTTCTGATGACAGCCGAAGCACTCCTGCCCCACATGACGATTTGCCATAGGCCACCTCTTTCTCTCTCGGGAATTTCCTTTGAATTTTGAAAAAACACCGCATTCCTGTACCGTGTTTTCGTTACAATACGTCTATTATAACACATCGGAAAATTTTTTTCAATATCCAAAGAAAATATTTGCATCCCGCCGGAATTTGTAGTATAATAAAAAGAGTATGGAAAGTTGTTCTCATCGGAAAAGACGGCTTCCGCCCGCTGTGCGGTACTGTTCCCAAGCTTTCCGAATCGTTTTTGTGGTGCGTTTTTCCGCATCCGCAGCCGAATCACAGAGGCTGCCATCATACGGCCGGCAGCCTTCATCCAACACAAAGGAGAAACAAATATGATCTTATTAGACGAACTGCGCATCACCATGAGTGATTACCGCAAAGATCTCAAGGAGCTGTACGAGGTTCTGGGCATCGAAAAGGCAAAGAAGCGCTTCGACGAATTGCAGCAGCAGATGGAGGATCCCAATTTCTACACCGATCTGGAAAACTCCCAGAAGGTTTTGCAGGAATCCAAGCGTCTGGAAAACAAGATCGGCAAGTACAAGAAAATGGAGGAGACGCTGGACGACATCCTGACGCTCATTGAGCTGACCATGGAAGAGGGCGAGGAGGAGTCCAACGCAGAGCTGAACGCAGAAGCTGACAAGTTTGTGAAGGAGCTGGAGTCCATGAAGCTGGCATCCCTGCTCACCGGAGAATACGATGCCTCCAACGCCATCCTCACATTCCACGCCGGTGCCGGCGGAACAGAGGCGCAGGACTGGGCGGAAATGCTGTACCGCATGTACAACCGCTGGGCAGAGCGCCACGACTACAAGGTGGAGCTGCTGGACTATCTGGACGGCGACGAAGCCGGTCTGAAGAGTGCCTCCATCCTGATCTCCGGTGAAAACGCCTACGGCTTCCTGAAGTCCGAGTCCGGCGTACATCGTCTGGTTCGTGTCTCCCCCTTCGACTCCTCCGGACGCCGCCACACCTCGTTTGCTGCGCTGGAAGTGATGCCGGAAATCGACGACTCCATGGAAGTGGACATTCGTCCGGACGACATCAAGATGGATGTGTTCCGTTCCAGCGGTGCCGGCGGTCAGCACATCAACAAGACCAGTTCCGCCGTTCGTCTGACGCACCTGCCCACCGGCATCGTGGTCTCCTGTCAGACACAGCGCAGCCAGGTGCAGAACCGTGACTATGCCATGAAGATGCTCCGTGCAAAGCTGGTAGAGATCAAGGAGCGGGAACATCTGGAGAAGATCGCCGACATCAAGGGCGTGCAGAAAGAAATCGCATGGGGCGCACAGATTCGCTCCTACGTTTTCATGCCCTACACGCTGGCGAAAGACCACCGCACCGGTTTCGAAAACGGTAACATTCAGGCAGTCATGGACGGCGATCTGGACGGCTTCATCAATGCCTACCTGAAAGCGCTCTCCAGCGGTACGCTGCAAAAGTAAGCGCCTGCCGGTTCTAAAATCATACGAGAAAACGGGTACAGCCACTGGTGCTGCACCCGTTTTGTTGTTCTGCTGTCATTTTTGATACGGCTGCGGAATCGGCTCCGCATTGATGCGCTCCAGCACCGCCTTTTCCGGCGAATCCTGTGCGATGCATCGAAGCCGGATGTTTGGAACATACACCATTTTCAGCAGCGGAACAAATTCATCCTCCACGATTTTCTCGCCGGTCAGCTGAAATCCATGCCGCTGATAAAAAGCAATTGCCCTTGTATTGTATTCCAGTACCCAGAGCCATTCCGCCTGCTTTTGACGAACCGCAAAATCCAGCAGGTGTGCGCCAATCCGCTGCCCTTGAAACTGCGGTTCCACATATAGCTTTTCAATTGCATCGCCGGAAATGCGAATGATTCCTTTCACGATGCCGTCATCATAAACATAGGTATTGCGAAGCTGCTGCGTGTCCTCTGTGTATTCCGATGCCATATCCACAACGTTCAGCTCGCCAAAATAAAATGCGTCGTTGCGGAAAAACGGATAAAAGTTGGTACGGTAGTTGGTGACAATGATCTCTGCGATTCTGGAAGCGTCCGCTGCTGTCGCCGGTCTGAGAAATTCCATGGTGTCTGACATCCTCTCTGTGTGTTGCTGCGTCTATGATATCACAGATTTCGGAGAATGTCAAATTTATGCCAGCGGAATCTCGATTCCATTCACACGGATTGCTGCAATTTTTTCCGGATCCAGCGGTGTCTGAAAGGCCACCCGCACATACCATTCCGGCGTGCCATCCGAGGCAAGCCAGCTTCCCGCAGCTGTACAAGAAACCGTTGTTGTTCTGCCGTCCTGCAATACCAGATCGATGGTATCTCCGAGAGATTCACCCACGCTATCGGGGGAAGTTAAAGTACCTTTCAGCCGCAGCGAAAGCGCCTGAATATCCACATGGGACAGTTGGAACTGGTCATCCAGCGCAATCGGCTCTTCCCAGGAGAATCCCCGTTCTGCCAGCGGTTCGCCCAGCTGCAAGGTTGCGGTGATCGTGCCAAACCATGTCTGCTGGTCTGCCTGAATCAAACCGTTCTGTGCCATGATGGTATCGTAATCCTCCGACCAGCTGAGCTCCACATCCATAGTATCCACGTCATACGGTTCCTGAAACGACATTCTGTATATCATCTGGTAAACGCCGTCGTCCAGCGGTGTAATGTCCATCATCTGCGCATTTTCCAAGACAAGATTCTTGTCTGCTCTCGTTTCATCCCGGCCTGACACGCCGTTGATAAACGGATAGCTCGCCCTACTGCCATCTGCTTCATTCACTTTTGTTTCGTCCAGGAATATCATGTTCTGGCTGTCGATTTTCTCGCCGTGCGAATCAATTTGGAAGATGAGATAAATGGTACGGGCATCATTGACCACGCCAACCGGTGTCACATCCCAGCCGTTCATTCCGCTGACAGTCACATGTTCCATGGTTCCGTTTGTCGCAATGAGCTGCTCCGACACGCTGGTTGTCTCAGTCTGCGGAAACAGCAGTTCCAGCAGACTGCGATTCTGCGCTGCCGCAGCAGAAAAGACGCTGACCACACTGATGCACACCGCAGCAGCCACCGCAATCCCCAGCTTTTTTTGCCAGGAGAACCGGTGATGGCGTGGTTCAAAGGCATCCTGCTGTTGGATTTGTTCCAGAATCCTTTGTTCGCAGGACGCCGGCATCTGAATCTGTTCCATGAGCTGTTGATATTGCTTCTTGTCCATAATAAAATCCACCTTTCTGTTCCAGTTTGAGCTTCAGCTTTTTTCGGGCACGTTCCAGCTGCGTCTGAATGGTCGAGAGATTGCGTCCCGTGATCTGGGCGATCTCTTTGACGGAATACTCCTCGTAATAGTACAGCAGTACGACCACACGGTATTTTTCCGGCAGGGAGAACACGGCGGCATACAAAGCAGTTTCCGCCGGTGTGGTCAGACGCTCTGCGATATCTGCCGGCATCTCCGCACGGTTCTTATGCCAGACTGAACGCCGCAGGTTATGGCAGGCGTTGATGGTCACACGAATGAGCCACGCCTTTTCTGCACCGTCATCCGGAAACGGCACTTCCCGAAGATACAGCTTCAGAAAAGTATCCTGCGACACATCCTCCGCATCCGCCTGATTCCGCAGATAGGTATAGGCGATTCGATAAACCGTGTCCTTATAGCGCTGTAATTTCTGCCGAAATTCCACGTCTTCCATTTTATCACACCTCCTCGTTTTCATTAGAGCTTGTTCCGTATCTTTTTATGTGCGGATTTTCGAGCATGATTTTGTCGGTGACAAGGAAAAAATCCGCAGGCATACTGTCGTATGGCAAGGGTTTTTGACGCAGTCATCGGCAAAATCTGCCGAAAAGATGTGCGAAAAAAGATGCGAGACAAGCTCTTAGAAGCACTTCACCCATATAACAAAACAGAAGTGGAAAATATCTCACTTTTCCAAAATTTTTTCCGAAATAAAAAGCAGGCACAGCAAAATTCGCTGCACCTGCTCTTTTTCAGAGGCTCCCCGAAGAAGAGCCCTTAGTTATTCATAGTCGAACACATTGACCCAATTCAGCAGGAATTCTCGCTCCTGCGGATTTTCCTTGGAGAGCTGCGAGGCTGCCACAATGGGCAGCCACTGGGAAACATATTGCTTTGCCACATCGTTCATATCGCAGAACATCTTCAGATACAGCTCTGCCCAGTCGTCCCGGCCGTTCAGGCGGAACATCAGATAGGTTCTTGCTGCATCGGCGCTGCCGTTGCCCTGTGTCGCATGGGACCAGTCGATCACATACAGTCTGCCGTCTTTGTCCACAATGACGTTGCTGGGGTTGAAATCGCCGTGGCACACCTTGATGTGATCGTGCATGGCGCTCAGCCGTGTGTGCAGATCATATCGAATGGTGGCATCCAGACCGGATTGGCTGATCTTACGGTTCATCTTGTCTTTCAGCTTCGTCAGCAACGGCGAGCGCTTGCTCTGGATCTCCTTTTGCAGCAGCACAAACTGCTCCATATAGCTCTCCAGCTGCTCCGGATGCGCCTCCATCAGCGATTGCAAGGTTTCGCCCTCTACAAATTCCGTCACAATTGCCCAGCGGTTATCCACCTTGCGCACTTCCAGCAGCTTGGGGATCCGCAGGCCGGTTTCCTCCACACGTGCCTGATTGAGTGCCTCGTTGAGAATATCCGACTTCTTAAAGCCCTTGCCGAACACCTTGACCCGTGTGTTTCCTTCCCGATAACTGGTTTTCTCCAGTCCTTCCAGCAATGGTTCCATCGCTCATCTTCCTCCTGTTTTGTCCGAGCCTGTTCCGGCTCTTATGCGCCGTAGTATGCCGTCAGATACATCTCCCGAATTTCCGAGATCAGCGGATACCGTGGGTTTGCTCCTGTGCACTGGTCGTCGAACGCCTGTTCGCACATGTCGTCCAGTGTCTCCAAAAATACAGATTCCTCAACGCCGTAGTCCCGAATCGTCTTGCGAATGCCGACCCGCTCCTTCAGCGCCTCGATCTTGGTGATAAAGTTTTCGAATACCTCTTCGTCGTTCGCACCGGTCACGCCCACAAACCGTGCGCACTCGCAGTACCGCTCCAGTGCATGCGGATACGGATACTGGGAGAACGTGCCCATCTTCTGGGGTGCTTCTGACGCATTGTACCGCATGATCCGGGTAATCAAGATGGCATTTGCCACGCCGTGAGGCAGGTGGTGGAATGCGCCCAGCTTGTGCGCCATGGAGTGGCACACGCCCAGAAATGCATTGGCAAACGCCATTCCCGCCATGGTAGATGCATTCGCCATCTTCTCCCGTGCAAGGGGTGCGTTCGGCCCGTTGTCATAGCACTCCGGCAGATACTCGAAAATGTTCTTCAGCGCCTTGAGCGCCAGACCATCGGTATAATCGGTTGCCATTACCGATGCATATGCCTCCAGTGCGTGGGTCATAGCATCGATACCGGACGCAGAGGTCAGCCCACGAGGCTGGGACATCATCAGATCGGTGTCGATGATCGCCATGTTCGGCAGCAGCTGGTAGTCCGCCAGCGGATACTTGGTGCCGGTTGCCTCATCGGTGATTACCGCAAAAGGCGTTACCTCCGAGCCAGTACCCGAAGAGGTGGGAACGGCGATAAAGTACGCCTTGCTGCCCATTTCCGGGAACTCGTAGGTGCGCTTGCGAATGTCGAGGAAGCGCATTGCCATGTCGGCAAAGTCTGCCTCCGGATGCTCATACAGCACCCACATGATCTTCGCAGCATCCATAGCAGAACCGCCGCCCAGCGCAATGATGACATCCGGTTCGAACTCCCGCATCAGTGCTGCGCCAGTCTTTGCGCAGGACAGGGTGGGATCCGGCTGGACATCCGAGAAGATCTGGAATGCCACACCCATCTCCTGAAGCCGGTCTGTGATGCAGGCGGTCATCCCGCTCTTGAACAGGAACTGGTCGGTTACGAGGAACGCACGCTTCCGGTGCAGCACCTCCTGAATCTCCCGAAGTGCCACCGGCAGGCAGCCTTTCTTAAAGTATACCTTCTGAGGTGTGCGGAACCACAGCATGTTTTCTCTCCTCTCTGCAACGGTCTTGATATTGAGCAGGTGCTTGACACCGACATTTTCCGAAACGGAATTTCCGCCCCAGGAGCCGCAGCCCAGTGTGAGGGACGGTGCCAGATTGAAGTTATACAAGTCACCGATACCGCCGTGAGAGGAGGGTGTATTGATTACGATACGGCAAGCTTTCATCTTTGCTGCAAAAGCATCGATTTTCTCCCGATGCTTTCCGGCATCCACGTAGAGCGAAGCGGTATGTCCATAACCGCCGTCCCTGATGAGCTGGTCGGCATAAGACATTGCCTGTTCAAAGTTTTCCGCACGATACATTGCCAGAACCGGCGAGAGCTTCTCATGGGCAAATTCCTCATCCAGCGAAACCGAGGTCACCTCACCGATGAGCACACGGGTTTCCTGAGGAATGGTCACGCCAGCAAGCTCTGCGATCTTTGCCGCACGCTGTCCAACGATCTTGCTGTTGAGCGAACCATTGATGAGGATGGTTTTCCGCACCTTTTCCGTTTCTTCCGGTGTGAGGAAATAGCAGCCACGCCGGAGAAATTCCGCACGCACGGCATCATAGATGGAGTCGTCCACGATGACCGACTGCTCCGAAGCGCAGATCATACCGTTGTCGAACGTCTTGGAGTGGACGATGGAGTTTACTGCAATCTCAATATCTGCCGAAGCATCAATGACTGCCGGTGTATTTCCGGCACCAACGCCCAGCGCCGGCTTTCCGCTGGAGTACGCTGCACGCACCATACCCGGACCGCCGGTTGCCAGAATGATATCCGCCTCCTGCATCAGGGTGTTGGTCATCTCCAGCGAGGGAACATCGATCCAGCCGATGATGTTCTCCGGTGCACCTGCCTTTACCGCAGCCTCCAGCACGATCTTTGCCGCAGCAATGGTGCTCTTCTTTGCACGGGGGTGCGGCGAGATCAGGATGGCATTTCTGGTCTTGAGGCAGATCAGCGACTTAAAGATCGCCGTAGAAGTGGGGTTGGTCGTCGGAATAACAGCAGCCACAACGCCGATGGGTTCTGCAATGCGCATGGTGCCGTAAGCGGGGTCCTTTTCAATCACGCCGCAGGTCTTGGTGTGCTTATAAGCGTTGTAGATATACTCGGACGCATAGTTATTCTTGATAACCTTATCCTCCACAACGCCCATGCCGGTTTCCTCCACTGCCATTTTGGCAAGCGGCAGTCTGGCATGGTTTGCCGCAAGGGCAGCCGCACGAAAGATCCGATCCACCTGTTCCTGCGAGTAGGACGCAAAGATCTCCTGTGCACGGCGCACCTCGGAGAGCTTCTGCATCAGTGCAGGGACACCATCCACCAGCGAATGATTCATTTCAGTTTGACTCGTCATGATTTGTTTCTCCTATTCTAAATCTGGACGGAACACTTTTGTGACAAGCTGCGCAGGGGCCCCTTTCCCACGACACCTTTGTCACTCTCATTATACCACATTCTCCTGCCTCACGTCAATGCAAACCGCAATTTTTACAATTCCTTTTCTTCCGCATCCAAAAGACTTTAGTTTCCAGCTCTGCATATCCGACAGAAACCGCAGATCATCTCTGGTATACTTAGAAACAGAGGTGATGACATGCAAACGATTTATCTGGACGTTCTGCTGTTGCAAAGCCTCTATGTCAACTATTTTCTGCTGCGTGCTGCGGCACGTGTCACGCATACGCCGCTGCGGTTTGCCCGATGCCTGTTGGTTTCGGCGGGAAGCAGCCTGTTTTCCCTGCTGATCTTTCTGCCGGCGCTCCCCCTTCTGCTCCAGCTTCTCCTGAAGCTGACCGCAGCGGCAGCAACCGTCAGTCTGGCATTTGGCATTCAGCACGGTCGGTGGCTGGGGCAGTTCGGCTGCTTTTTTGGATGCAGCTTTTTGCTGGCCGGATTGCTGCTGGCGGTGTGCAGCACCGCAAACCAGGGCTTTGCCACATGGAGCAACAGCTGCTTTTATCTGGATTTTTCCCTGTTTCAGCTGATCCTATTCACGGCACTTGCCTATCTCCTGCTGCACCTATGCGATTTTTTTCGAGGAAGGAGGCATCACACAGACGAACATTTTCAGGTTCTGATTCGGCTCGGCGGGAGAACGGCAGTTCTGGAGGGCATGGCGGATACCGGCAACAACCTCACCGATCTTTTCTCCGGCCGTCCCGTCATTGTCTGCGGGAAACAGTCTCTGGAAGCACTTCTAAACGGCAGTTCCGTGGAACAGCTGCAAGGATACCGGCTGCTTCCCTGCACCACAGTGAACGCAAACGGACTTCTGCCCCTGTTTCGGCCAGATGAGATCTGTATCCGCAATCTGTCCAGCGGAAAAAGCCGCACCGCAGACGGAATGGTTGGCATTGGCGGTACGCAGAAATGCGCTATTTTTCACCCCAGACTTCTGGAATTCTGATTCCGGAGTCTGCCAACAGAAAGGATGTGAAACATGCACTTTTGGATTTTCAGCATCCGGCGAATTCGGGAACGGATCTGCCGCTTCCTGCAAGACACCTGCCGCATTGATTATATCAACGGCATCGACACCCTTCCGCCGCCCCTTTCCAAGGAGGAGGAAGCTGCCGTATTTGCAGCGCTGGAAGCAGGCGATTCCAATGCACGGGAAACGCTCATCGTCCATAATCTGCGTCTTGTCGTTTACATCGCACGAAAATTCGAGTCCTCCGGCCTGGGTCTGGAGGATCTGATCTCCATCGGAACCATCGGACTCATCAAGGCGGTAGGCACGTTTCGCCCCGCCAAAAAAATCAAGCTGGCAACCTACGCCTCAAGATGCATCGAAAACGAAATTCTCATGGTACTCCGGAAAAACGCCCAGTCCCGCAGCGAAATCTCCATTGACGAACCGCTGAGCGCCGACTGGGACGGAAACGAACTGCTGCTCTCCGACATCCTTGGCACAGAGGAGGACATCGTCAGCAAGGGCATTGAGAACGAAGCAGAACGGGAAATGCTGCGCCAGGCTGTTTCGGAACTTGGCGAACGAGAACGGGAGATCATGGAGATGCGGTTCGGACTTTGCGGCGGTAGGGAACGCACCCAAAAGGAGGTGGCAGAATCCATCGGCATTTCCCAGTCCTATATCTCACGGTTGGAAAAGAAAATCATCCGAAAACTCCGCAGCAAGCTGGAGGCATCTGATCTGCCTGCTGCAAAATCACCCTTGTAATTGAAAGCGCCCATTTTCGGCACGCAAAAACAAACACCCGACGGAGAACCGAAGTTCTCGCCGGGTGTTTGTTATGTCACAGAGTTTTGTGTGTTATGCTTTGGTTTTAGTCAACGGTACGCTCCGGACCAATGTTATCCTGCAGGTGTACGAGGAATTTCAGCAGTGCCATGGAGTCGTTTGCATCGATTACGTGGTTGTACTCGCAGTCTGCATTCTCGTGAGCCTGCGCATTCAGCTCAACAGCCTTTGCAATTGCCTTGTTCAGCAGAACGGCATCTGCCAGATCTACCTGACCATCCAGATTTACATCGCCGTAGAACGCATTCAACGTCGGGTCGAAAGATGTAGTAGTCACTGCTGTGGTTGTAGTTGCAGCCGTGGTGGTAGTTGCCTTAGTGGTTGTGGTTGTGGTTGTAGTCGTTGCCTTCGTTGTTGTCGTGGTGGCTTCTGTAGTGGTCACAGTAGTAGCAGCCGGAACAACGATGATCTTGACATCAGCGGTCTGTCCGCCCGGTGTGGTAACAGTAACTGTTGCCTCGCCAACATTCTTACCGAAAACGGTTGCATTCTTCTTGTCTGCATCCAGCTTTACGGTTGCAATCTTGATGTTCTTGGAAACAACGGTGCAATCCGGAACATTGATCTCCAGCGGAGCCTGCTCGCCGATGGTAACTTCGATGGTTTCCGGAACATTCAGCGGATCCTCGAACATATCGATCTTTGCGCTGTTTTCCTTGTCATCAGCCTTATAGTATGCGGTGACATTGTCGATGGTGTACTTCTTGGAAGTAGACTCACCCAGTCCGGCGTACCATACACCCAGATCAACGTGGTCGCCTTCCTGCTCAGTGCTGACATAGTTAGTAGCCTTGGACATTGTGCCGTTTGCACCTTCCATGATGCCATTTGCAACAGCACCCGGCATTACCCACATAAAGGTGTACTTATTCTTGCCCTTCGCATCTTCGTACGGCTTTACCTCAGCATCTGTATCCGACGGATCCGGACGGCTGCCTGCGGTGGTCGGCTCCCAGTTTACAAGAACCAGCTTGCCGTTTTCGTTGGCATCATCGGTCTGATACCAGCATTCAGAGGTTGCTGCAGTAAGCTTCGACAGAACGGAAGTACCTGCGCCAACTACCATCTGGTTGACATCCATGTCTGTGGTAACATCAAAAAGAACTGCGTAAACGTCTGCGGTCTTTTCATACTTCATGCCGAAATCTGCATAGTTGACAGATACGGACTTGCCAACGCTCTCGCTGCCGCCTTTTGCGGTTACAGTGCCGGTGTACGGGAACGTCATGGACTCCTCATAGGTCAGAGTTGCATCAACGATAGTCGCCTTATCCAGCTTGGTGTAGGTGTCTGCGACAACCTGACCATACCACAGCTGGAAAGAAATCTGATCAGTGGGCTTTACAGTTGCATACGGAATAACCTCTTCCGGAACATCCCATGTTACGGTGAAGTAGTTGCCGATGTCCTGCTTTGCAAGGTCGGTGCCGCCGCCAATGGTAACGCCAAACTTTGCGCCAGCCTCTTCTGCTGCTGCCAGTGCCTCCGGACCGATATCATTGTACCAGTAGCCGGACAACTCGTTCTTACCCTCCATGCCTGCCAGATACTTTGCATACTCGGTATCCGCTACACTGTGACCCTCAACATTCAGACCGCCGCCGTACATGATACGCTGTAAATTTTCTTTAGTCTTCAGAGTAACGCTCAAAGATTTGATCTTCACATCCGACGAAGCATTTTTGCCCGGAGCCAGACCAAAGTCGGAGTAAGTGAACTTATGGCTGTTCAGCGGAAGTCCTGCCTCACGGATCTCGCTCTCGGACTTATATCCGCCGCCTGCTTCTGTCTGATAATATTCTTCGCTGCAGGTGTCGCCCGGTGTCAGATCCAGATTAACATCCTCCAGCTTCAGAGAATTTACTGCGGTCACAGTTGCAGTGCCGTCGCCGTTGTCCTTGAAGCTGTAGTTATCGCCAGCACCGTTTGCGCTGGAATAATACATTCCGCCGGTGTTCTCTTCGCCCTTGGGCAGATCCGGATTTGTGGGGTTCAGCCAGTCCGGTGCAGTGCCGTTGCTGGTATCAGTCGTGCCGTTTGCCTCAATGGAAACCAGCGTAATGGACTGATCGGTGTAGGTCTTCACGGAATTGTCTGCCGGATCCTGCTCTGCCAGACCGGCATAGCAGTTCTGCACCTGGAATTTGCCGTCATTGGAGAGGTCTGCATAAGACGGAACCTCGATCACAACGGAGAATTCTGTTGCGTACGGCGTGCACGCGATTGCCTCGCCGATGTCCCAGTAGTAGCTGTGCGCCTTATCTGCTGAGCATCCGAAATAATAGGAGAAGTTGGTGACCAGCTTGTCGGACTTGAAGTTCAGCTGGAAGGTCTTGATGCCAGTTCCGAACAGATCTTTAATGCCCTTGCCCTTGGTATCCGTAAACGGTGTCCAGGTATCTGTGGAAGCTTTGCACATAAACGTGCATTTCTGCTGGTTCTTCGGAGTATCCGGATCATCCGGATCCGGAATGGAAGTTTCCAGTGTCTTATTGATTTGATATGTCTTTCCAGCTGCATCTGCAAAGATCCCGCTCGCAGAAGTTACTGCGAGCGATGTTGCAGCCATGACAGCACTCAAAAG
This sequence comes from Ruminococcus callidus, assembly GCF_020709055.1. Classification (GTDB taxonomy): domain Bacteria; phylum Bacillota; class Clostridia; order Oscillospirales; family Ruminococcaceae; genus Ruminococcus_C. The sequence continues at coordinate 62,393 of NZ_JAJFCK010000012.1, read as the reverse complement.
AACTGCCTGCACTCTTTTTTGAATTGTCTTGCTCATAAATATATCGCTCCTTTTTCCACACATTGTCTTCCCATGTTGAATTTCTGTATTCGGATACGAGCAGCAGATCACTCATATCCATTTAAGCTTACAAAATGAAACATTCATTTTTCAGCTATATCCATTATAACAGTATCTCCAAGGAATGTAAATGTATAATTTATGAACATTATTTCCGGCCTCCAGAAAATTCAACCCCGAATTTGTGCAAATTGCATAAAAATAATGTTTACTGTGAAAACATAATACCGCTTCGATCAAATATAGTAGAAAAGGCATGTCCTTGGAAATCCATATATTCCCATAGAACACGCCTTTTCGTTATCTTTTTGCTTTATTTTTCTAGTTTACTGTCCGGCAGCTGCAGTTGTCGTTACAGCAGCACTTCCAGAGGACGATGTTGTTCCTGTAGAGCGCACGCCCTTGACGGCAACCCGATAATCCCCAACTGCCCACACATTGTTGTACTTTGCGCAGGAGATGGTCGGAGTGTAGTTAAATGTCACGGTGTTTCCGTCTACGGCATCCGCCTGAATGGAATAGCTCAGCAGATCCACATTAACAGTGATATCGCTGGCATCCAGCTCCGACATCACCTCTTCCGGTCCAATAACACTGACGGTAAGCTGCTGTGTCAGCACGTCGAAGTTATAGGAGCCGGGCGCATTGATGACACCGATGTCCGAGAGGACGAAATCCTTCTTGGTCAAGCCGGCAGAATCCAGCGTCAGTGTCACAGTCGTCAGACCGGACTGGTTTTTGTACTCATCCGGCACAGATACCACAAAATCACGGGAGAAATCCAAATCGATATCCCGCAGCGGAATCGAGCCGATGTTGAATTCATTCATCTCATCCAGCGTATTGTTCGGTGCGGCAAGGGTGATCTTATCTGCCGACAGCGCCAGATTCAGGCACGAGGTGTCAAAGTTAGACGGTGCGTTGGTGATCTGGTAGGTGATATCCATGGTCTTTTGGTACAGCAGCGGAACTTCAATGGAGAAGTTCGCCGCATCGTAGGTGAACATGGAGGAATCCACCAGTGCGCCGGACTCATTGTAGAACAGCAGCTTGTCGGTGGTCAGAACCTTGGATGCGCTCAGCTGCTCTTTCTGGTCTGTCTCCGCAACGCAGGATGCCACCTGATCCAGCTGCTGCTGCGGACCGGTGACCTCGATGGTCGCCGGTGTGCAGACAAAGGAATCATCGTCCAGCGTGCAGCCCTCGGCAAAGGTGATATTGGGAATGGACGGCGTGATATCAAAGGTGTAGGTGTCCATCTTATCGAATGTCACATTGACCGTGGAGGGCGTAATGGACTTCACGCTGAACTCCACATTATCCGTGCTGCTGATGGAGATGGCGAGCTTTTTCGTGCCTGCTGCCGTGACGTTCTCCACCGATGCCGTTGCCACCAGATCTCTGGCATCCAGATTACCCACCTGTGCACGGTCGCCCTCCAGTTGTACGCTGACTTCATCCACATCAAAGCTGATGACACTCAGCCCGTTTTCCTCCGCCGTCGTTCCGGCGATGTCCACTTTCAGGGGAATGTGGTTCACGGTACGCGGCGTGGTCGGATAAATGGAGATGGAGATGACAAACCAAAACACAATGGCGATCACCACAGACGTGATCATCATGGCAGGACGGCTGGCATAAAAGCGCTGCAGCAGCGTCTGGTTAGTCTGATTTGGATTGTCCGTCTTCTTTTCCCGATGACGATTCCAAAGATGCGTCAGCTTTTTGTCCATGATCCTTCTCCTTTTGTTTCCTGTGCAGCTTGATGAACGGAATCCGGCGGGAGACCTTATCGATGGGGGTCTCCTCGTTGGAAGTGATCAGCCGTTCCACAAGCAGGTGGTGCAGATTTTCTCTGGTGAAGCCGCTCTTAAGCACGCCGTTTTCCGCCACAGAGATGGCGCCGGTCTCCTCCGAAACGACAATGACAATGGCATCCGAATTCTCGCTCATTCCGATGGCGGCACGATGCCGGGAGCCAAGGCGCTTGTTGATCAGCTCTTCTTTCTGCGGTTTCGGGAGGAAGCAGGCTGCTGCCAGAATTTTTCCGTCCCGCATAATGACCGCACCGTCGTGGAGCGGTGTCTTATTATAGAAGATGTTGCCGAACAGCTCCTTGCTGGGGATGGCATCCAAAACCGTGCCGTTGTCGATCTGCTCCCCCAGCCGGGTCTGCCGTTCGATGACGATCAGCGCACCTGTTGAGGTGGCGGAAAGCTCTACGCAGGAGTCGCAGATCACATCAATGGCATTGCTCCAAATGCCGTCATCTGCGCCGGCATTCATGCTGAAGCGAAGTCCCAGCTTGGTGTACCCCGCCTTTTCCAAGGTGCGGCGCAGCTCCGGCTGAAACAGAATGACCAGTGCGATCATACCTATGTTCAGCGTCTCCGACATCAGATAGGAGATGGCTTTCATCTTGATCCAGCTCGCCACAATGTACACCAGAAACAGAAGCATGATGCCTTTCACCAGCTGTCCGGCACGTGTTTCACGAACCAGTTTCATGACCACATAGACCACATACGAAAGCACCAGGATATCCAGAATATCCACCGGCTCTGCCGTCTTGATCACGCTAAAGATCATATCCAGGATATCTCTCCACGCCATACACATTCCTTCCCTTCTCACTTCTGTTTTTTCAAATGCAAAGGCAGCCTCCGCACCATTCTTCCAATTTGTTATGTAAGAGTCTGTTTTTGCTTATCACAGGTGCAAAACAGACTCTCCGAGCGTAAACTGTGCGCTCCTCTTCTTCTATTTTAACATATCGCTCGTTTTTTTCAATAGGTTTCCGCCATTTTTCAAATTCTTGACATAATTTTTCACGCTGGCAGCCAGCCGAAGCGTGTCAGACTCCCGGCTGAATGCCGACGGCGCAAACCGCAGCGTTCCATCCGCTGTCCCAAGCTTTTCGTGCGCCAGCGGTGCGCAGTGCAGACCGGCACGCAGGCAAAAGCCCTCCTGACTGAGCCACGCCGCCAGTTTTTCCGGCGGTTCATCCGCCACCGTAAAGGAGACAATGGGCACATAGGAAACGCCTGCCTCCCGATAGACCCGCACCTCCGGAAGCTCCTGCATCGCCTGACAAAACAGGTCGCACAGATAGCTCTCATGGCGATACAGCATCTCCACCGTCCGGCTCTTGACAAAATCGATGCCCGCCTGCAGCGACGCTGCCCCAATGACATTGAGGGTTCCGCACTCCAGGCGATCCGGCAGGAAATCCGGCTGTTCCGGACTGCGGGAAGCGCTTCCGGTTCCGCCCTGCATCAGCGGACGAATGGGAAACTGACAGTCCGTCATGAGGATTCCGGTGCCGGTGATCCCATAGAGTCCCTTATGGCCGGCAGTACATAAAATATGCATACCGTCCGCTTCCAATGACAGCGGCAGAATGCCGCACGCCTGCGCACCGTCCGCAATAAAGCACAGTCCGTTTTCCCGGCAGAGCTGCGCAATACGGCGGTAAGGCAGGATCTGCCCCGTCACATTGCTGGCAATGGTACAGACGACCGCACGGGTGTTCGGCCGAATCGCCGCCCGAAACCGCCGCATGGTCTCGTCGTCATCTGCCGCAATTTTCACCATACGATAGGCGACTTTCCGTGACTTTGCCAGCGCCATAATAGGCCGGTAGACGGAATTGTGTTCCAGATCGCTGAAAATCACATGGTCGCCGGTTTGCAGGATGCCCTGAATCGCAAGATTCAAGGCGTGGGTGCAGTTGAGTGTGAAAATGGTATTTTCCACCTTTGCCCCGAAAAAGTCTGCCGCCGTTTCTCTGGCACCGTAGACCATTTCCGAGGTGCGTGCGGCGATCGTATGGCCACCGCGTCCGGAATTGCCATACTTCAGCACCGCCTCCGCCACTGCCTGCCGCACCTCCGGCGGCTTTGGATACGTCGTCGCAGCGTTGTCAAAATTGACTGTCACCACGCATCACGCTCCTCCTGCATCCGTTGGAACGGGATACCCTCCTGTGCAAGAATCGAAGAAACATGGCTGCAATTTCCGTGTACGGTCAGCACAAATCCGCACCCCTCCGGTCCGATGTGCTCCAGACGGCGCACTTCACAGGAGTAGCCGAGGCGCTGCAGGATTTTGCGGGCACGGGATGCCTGCGTGTAAGAAACCATTGCTGCCTTGCATCCCAACATCTTTCTCACCCCTTTGCATATCATTTGAGAGAAAACTCCCTCATCTCAGTATATGCCGGAATTTCTTTGGAGTTCGAAAGGCGTTTCCACAGGTACAGGTGAAATTGTGGAAAATCAGGCGTTATTCTCTGACAAGCAGGCAGACGCAGTGCACTGCAATGCCGGAACCATCCCCCGTGAAGCCCAGCTTTTCCTCCGTGGTGGCTTTGACGCTGACTTGAAAATAACGAACTCCGCAAACCTCTGCAATATTGAGCTGCATCTTCGTAAGATATCCCATCAGCCTTGGGCGCTGACAGAGAATGGTGGCATCTAGATTCCCGACAACATATCCCATTTCTTTTACACGTTCTACGACTTCCTTCATCAAAAGCATGCTGTCCGCACCGGCATACTTCGGATCCGTGTCTGGAAAAAGACAGCCAATGTCCCCCAGCGATAATGCCCCCAGCATTGAATCCATCACAGCGTGCGCCAGCACATCGGCATCGGAGTGCCCCAGCAATCCTTTTTCGTAGGGAACCTCCACGCCTCCCAGAATCAATTTTCGTCCCTCCACCAGACGGTGAACATCATAACCATGTCCAATGCGATACGGCAACGTCAGCATATTGTTTCCTCCTTTTCCCGGCGCTTCAGTAGGATCTCTGCAATTGCAATGTCCTCCGGTGTCGTAATTTTCAGATTGGTGTAATCTCCAGTGGTCATATAAATTTTGTGGTTGATTGCCTCCACCAGCTGGCAGTCATCGGTAAAGTCCAGTCCGTGCTCCCGTGCAAACGTGACCGCCTCAAAATAGAGCTGCCGTTTGAATACCTGCGGTGTCTGAGTGATATAGAGGTGCGGACGGTAGGGCGTGTCCACGATCAGGTTGTCATTGACCACCTTGATGGTGTCCTTTACCGGAACGCCCAGCGTTGCCCCGCCGAATACCGAGGCATCCTGAATCACCTGCGCAATCTGCGCCGGCAGAACCAGCGGACGTGCGCCGTCGTGAATGGCGAGCATGGTCGTTGTTTTCGACAGGGCATGCAGTCCGCACATCACGCTCTCCTGTCGGGTCGAACCGCCCTCCACAACAGCGTGCAGCTTTGTGATCCCAGCCTTTTCCGCCGTTTCCCGAATGGCATCGTGATCCGCCGGACGTGCCACCACGATCAGTTCCGCCACACGTTCGCACTGTTCAAAGGCACGCATTGCCATGCCGATGACCGTGGTATCACCCAGAGGAAGCAAAATCTTATTTTTTCCCTGCATCCGTGTGGCATTTCCGGCGCACACGAGAATGGCAGAGGTATCTGCTATCGCACTCATTCTTTTCTCCTTTTCGATTCAAAAAGGGCACTGATTTTTTCTGAAACCAGTACCCTTTTCGCAGCACCCGTTCAGAGTCCGCCCGCAGGACAAGCTTAGAAACCGTCCGCAGCAGCTCTTACAGATTATGCAGTTTATAAGAGAGCGTCATCAGGCTGTCATCCAGATGCATCGTCACGACCTTTGCGTGCTCCACAGCGATGTCGCAGTGGCTGAAATTCCACAGTCCCCGAATGCCCAGAGAGACCAGATGCTCTGCGGTATCCTGTGCCACTTCCTTGGAAAGGCACAGAACGGCAGCCACAGGCTTTTGCTGTGCGCAAAACGCCTCCAGCTGTTCCATGGGCTGGATTTCCAGCCCGGCCATCTGATTTCCCACCAGCTCCGGTTTGATGTCAAAGATTCCGATCAGACGGAATCCACGCTGCTCAAAACGCACGTTTTCCGCAACGACCTGCCCCAGATTTCCTGCGCCGACCAGAATCGCCGGCAGCAGCTGCGGCAGTCCCATGATGCGCTCCAGATTTTCCCGCAGTTCTGTCACAGAATATCCGTAGCCCTGCTGTCCGAAGCAGCCAAAACAGCTCAGATCCTGTCGAATCTGCGAGGCAGTCATTCCCAGACGCTTCCCCAGTTCTCTGGAGGAAGTGTGCGCCTGACCCTGCCGTTCCAGCTCTTGCAGCAGCCGATAGTACCGTGGCAGCCGGCGGACTACAGATTCGGAAACCTCATGCTTCTGCACCACAATTGATCGCTCTCCCTATGAAAATCCGGTCACAGGTCAAATCCATTGATCCGTTCCCGCTTGTCTCAATTCCTGTCGTATCTTTTGGATTATGCCATCAGTGCATCCAGACGCTCACGGATTGCCTCCAAGAATTCCTTGGAGTTGACCTTCTTCTTGTTCTCCAGCTTGGAGATCAGATACAGGTCGCCAGTCATCACGCCGTCCTCAATGGTCTGAATGGTCGCCTTCTCCAGCTTGTCTGCAAAGGCAGCCAGCTCCGGCAGCTTGTCCAGTTCGCCACGCTTGCGCATTGCGCCGCTCCATGCGAAGATGGTTGCAACAGAGTTGGTAGAGGTCTCCTCGCCCTTCAGGTACTTGTAATAGTGACGCTGAACGGTGCCGTGTGCAGCCTCATACTCATAGATGCCGTCCGGAGAAACCAGAACGGAAGTCATCATTGCCAGAGAACCGTAAGCGGTGGAAACCATATCGGACATCACATCGCCATCGTAGTTCTTGCAAGCCCAGATATAACCGCCGTGAGAACGGATGACACGGGCAACTGCGTCGTCGATCAGGGTGTAGAAGTACTCGATGCCTACTGCCTCGAACTTTTCCTTGTATTCGTTGTCGTAGATCTCCTGGAAAATATCCTTGAAGGTGTGGTCATACTTCTTGGAAATGGTATCCTTGGTTGCGAACCAAACGTCCTGATGCAGATCCAAACCGTAGTTGAAGCATGCACGGGCGAAGCCTGCGATGGAGTTGTTCTTGTTGTGCAGACCCTGAATGATACCATCGGTATCCTCGAAGTTGAAGATCAGCTCTCTGGTCTCCTTGCCCTCTGCGTCGGTGACAACCAGCTCAGCCTTGGAGCCCTGCTTTACCTTCATCTCGGTGTTCTTGTACACATCGCCGTAAGCGTGACGGGCAATGGTGATCGGTGCAGTCCAGGTAGGGATATACGGCTCAATGCCCTTGACCAGAATCGGGGTACGGAAAACCGTGCCGTCCAGAATGGCACGAATGGTGCCGTTGGGGCTCTTCCACATCTGGGACAGATTGTACTCCGGCATTCTTGCAGCGTTCGGGGTGATGGTTGCGCACTTGACTGCAACGCCGTACTTCTTGGTGGCGTTGGCGCTGTCGATGGTTACCTGATCCTTGGTTTTTTCCCGGTATTCCAGACCCAGATCATAGTACTCGGTCTTGAGGTCAACATACGGGGTCAGCAGAATGTCCTTGATCCACTGCCACAGGACACGGGTCATCTCGTCGCCGTCCATCTCGACCAGCGGCGTTGTCATTTGAATCTTTGCCATTTGATTTTCCTCCTCAAATTGCTTCTCATTGCATTTATCACGTTTTCGCCGGAGCAATGCGAGATCCGGCGTGTTCTGCCAACGCAGAAATTTTGTCATATTCCGCAGTTGTCACCAAAAATCAACTGTAAGTCATCACTGTCAATGTCCACGCCTTTCCTACAGGCTCTTATTTTTTCGCATGGTACAGTGCCCATGCAAACAAGCCGCCGCCCAGAAGCGTTGCCACGCCCAGAACCGGATGCTGCAAGTAGAACTGCACCACCTCCGGCATTTGCCGGAACAGCAAAAACTGTCGGTACAGATACCACAGCACAACGGGAAGTCCCACTGCGATTGCCGAAAAAGCAATTGCGTATTCCAGAACTGTTTTCCGTTTCATTTTCCGCCGGTGCTTCTGCACGGATTTTCGCATAGTGTTATCCTGCATGGCATCTTCCATGGAAAATACCCGCTTGCTTCGGGAAACATTTTCCGTGAACTGCTTTGCCAGATCTTCGAAATGCAGTTCCTGCTGCCTGTCCTGCTTCATTTACGCAAACACCACCCAGCGATGAATCCCCAGCACCAGCAGATGCAGCGGATAGAACACATAGAAAAACCACTTGTGAAACGGCTTCTTACTGCCGCTTTTGCCGTTGTAGCAATACTGTATCAGCGGTATCACCAGAAAGATGCCCAGCTGGAACATTCCGCTCCATATGGGTTCGTTTCCCAGCATGCCGACACAGCAAATCACCGTGATAGCACTGAACGAAATCCATTTTTCTTTCGGATTGTCCCGATACCGGAAAAAGGTCAGCGCATAGAGCACATCAAACATCGCCCAGTCGCCAAAGATCGACAGAAGACAGAGTCCCAGCGTCCCCAGCTGTTTCCACAGAACTGAACACTTGCCCTTGTCCCAGAACCAGATCGCCAGCAGACTGAGAAACAGCGTATAGATCACGCCGAACGCCGGGCGGATACAGCCTTTCTCAAAATAACTGAACGGCAGCCATGAGATCACGGCAAAAATACCCAGCCGCATGGCGTATTTCTTTACACTGCGGGTATAGCAATACCCCTCCGCCAGCATATACGCCATGGTCGGACCGGTCAGCCGCCCGATGATGTGCATCACCTGCCCCAGCAGCGACGCTGTAGGAACAAATGCCCACGCAATATGGTCAATGAGCATGGCTGCGATCACCAGATATTTCAGCTGGTTGCGGTTGAGAAATCCTTTTGTGTTTGTCATTCCCGTTTCTCCCGATCCTGCCGCAGTTCCCGCAGCAGCTTTCTCAGCACATACAGACCAGCGGCAACCAGCAGCAACAGTACTGCCAGCCCGATTCCGGAAACCGGACGTTCCCGCAGCAGATGCAAATAGTCCATGATGTCATGATCGGTAAGCATTGCATAGACAAAGACGATCATCAACACGGCAAACAAATGATTCCCGTAGTCTTTCCGGAATTGCCGGTATCTTTCGATTTTCTTTTTCGTTTCCGGATCAGCCACTTACTTGCTCAGCTTGTCGCGGGTGTAATCCAGCAGACCGCCTGCCAGAATGATGTCCTTGGTGCGTCCGGTCAGTTCGCACAGTACCGGAATCTCTGCGCCAGTGGTCTTGTTGACCAGTGTCAGTGTGGTTTCGCCGACTTCGATATGCTTGCGAACATCTGCCAGTTCCAGAACATCGCCCTGGGAGATCTTCTCGTAGTCTGCCTCGTTCACGAAAGTCAGGGGCAGGATGCCGGCGTTGATGAGGTTTGCACGGTGGATACGGGCAAAACTCTTGACCAGAACTGCCTTGACACCCAGATACAGCGGAGCCAGTGCAGCGTGCTCACGGGAGGAGCCCTGTCCATAGTTGGAACCGCCTACGATAATGCTCTGTCCCATCTCCTTGGCACGCTTCGGGAATGCCTCATCACATACGGTAAAGCAGTGCTGCGAAATTGCCGGAATGTTGGAACGCAGCGGCAGAATCTTGGCACCTGCCGGCATGATGTGGTCAGTGGTGATGTTGTCGCCAACCTTCAGCGAGCAGCCAGCCTCGATGGTTGCCTCCAGCGGAGCGGTCTCCGGGAACGGCTTGATGTTCGGGCCACGCAGGATCTCCACCTTGTCCATTTCCTCTTCCGGTGCCGGCAGAACGATCATATTGTCGTTGACAGTGAACTTCTCCGGCAGTACAAAGTCCGGCATCTCGCCCAGTTCTCTCGGATCGCTGAGGTAACCGGTGAGTGCAGAGTATGCAGCCAGTTCCGGAGAAACCAGATAGATCTGACCGTCCTTGGTTCCGGAGCGTCCGAGGAAGTTCCGGTTGAAGGTGCGCAGGGAGATACCGCCGGAGTTCGGAGACTGTCCCATACCGATACACGGGCCGCAGGCGCTTTCCAGAATTCTTGCGCCGGCTGCAATGATGGTGCCCAGCAGTCCCATATCTGCCATCATGTTCAGCACCTGCTTCGAGCCGGGAGCGATGGACAGGGAGACATCCGGATTGACGGTCTTGCCCTTGAGGATGTATGCCACCTTCATCATATCCAGCAGAGAAGAGTTGGTGCAGGAACCGATGCAGACCTGATCGATCTTCAGCTTGCCGATCTCAGCCACAGTCTTGACATTGTCCGGAGAGTGCGGACATGCTGCCAGCGGTACCAGTTTGCTCAGGTCAATGTGCAGCTCTTCGTCATAGACAGCATCTGCATCTGCCTTCTGTTCGCTCCAGACTTCGCCTCTGCCCTGTGCTTCGAGGAATGCCTTAGTCACATCGTCCGACGGGAAAATGGAGGTTGTTGCGCCCAGTTCTGCACCCATGTTGGTGATGGTAGCACGTTCCGGAACAGACAGGGTCTTGACACCCTCGCCGCAATACTCGATGACCTTGCCAACGCCGCCCTTTACGGACATCCGGCGCAGCACTTCCAGAATGACATCCTTTGCAGCCACCCACGGAGAAAGCTTGCCGGTCAGTTCTACCTTGACAACCTTCGGACAGGTGATGTAGTACGTACCGCCGCCCATTGCCACTGCAACATCCAGACCGCCGGCACCCATGGCGATCATACCGATACCGCCGCCTGTGGGGGTATGGCTGTCCGAGCCGATCAGGGTCTTGCCCGGCACGCCAAAGCGCTCCAGATGCACCTGATGGCAGATACCATTGCCGGGACGGGAGAAATAGATGCCGTGCTTCTTGGCAACGCTGCCGATGAAACGGTGGTCATCTGCGTTTTCGAAACCGCTCTGCAGGGTGTTGTGATCGATATAGGCAACGCTGCGCTCCGTGCGTACACGGGGAACTCCCATTGCCTCAAATTCCAAATATGCCATTGTGCCGGTGGCATCCTGTGTCAGTGTCTGGTCGATGCGGATTCCGATCTCAGAACCCTTTACCATTTTGCCCTCTACCAAGTGGGCTTTCAGGATTTTTTCCGTCAGGGTCAATCCCATTGTCCATCATTCCTTTCATGATTGGCGCTGCAAATAAACCTGCAAGTTGCCTGCTCTATCTGCGAACACTTTTGCTATACCATAATATTATAACAAATTCCCCGCCGTCTTGTCAAGGGAACGCACCGGCTTTTTCACAGATGCAAGGAAAAACCGCTTTTTGCCTAAGGATATGCAGGAGAAGCTGTCTTCTGCCAGCATATCCTGATTGACAGCACCGCTGAAATATGCTATAATACACCGCAAAAGGAGGGATATCTCATGCACTATTTTAAAGCACTCACAGCTATGCTTGCGCAGGAATACTGCTGTACACCGGAAGATTTTCAGAAATCCGAAAATATCCTCACACCAACTGTGCTTGTGACAAAGGGCAGAATTTACAACCAAAAACGCCACTTTTTCCACATGGCAACAACTGGCGGAAATGCCGTTATCAGCGCTTCCCCGAAGCTGCACCCATTTCTGCATCAATGGATGCAGTGCCAGCCCGGACATGCACTCTTTCAGATTCCGCACCTGATACCGTTGGAACAGGAGCTGCAAAAGCATGGGTATCACCTCACAGAAACCTACCATATGTTTCTCCCCACATCACAAGCGTTAGATATCCCGCCCCGTCAGGATTGTTCTGCGGTATGGCTCACGCAAGAGGAACTTCTGCCGTTCTATGGAAGCTCCAGTTTTCCCAACGCCATTTGTCCGGAATGCACACCAAATCGACCAGATGTTCTGGCGGTATGCGCCTATCACGGAACGCAGCTTATGGGAATGGCTGGCTGTTCCGAAGACATGGCAGGCTGGCTGCAAATCGGCATTGATGTTCTTCCGGAATATCGCTCCAAAGGACTGGGAACTTACCTGGTCACGCTGCTGCGCAACCGCATTTTGCAGGATCTGCATGCGATTCCATTTTATGGAACCAGTATTGCAAACTACCATTCTTGGAACATCGCCATTCGCAGCGGATTCCGACCGGCATGGCTGGAAATCTGTGCCGAAAGGCCAAATTCATAAAAATCCGTTCAGCATCTAAAAAAAGCGGCGCTTCCCACTCTGTGATACAGAGGGAAAACGCCGTTTTGTTTTTTAGAGCTTGTGTTCGTAGGAAATATATGCGGATTTTCGAGCAAATTTTTTGCAGACAAGGCAAAAATTTGCAGGCATACTTTCGTATGGCAAGAATTTTTAACGCAGTATGCAGCAAAATTTGCCGAAAAGACACTTGTATACGCTTGTGAAGACAGGTTCTTAGTCTTTCCACTGGATTCCGGTTTTCATGCAGATCACCTTACTGCCTGCCACAATACCGTGCTACCTTAGAAGTGAAACGTCTCTTTCAGTCCCAGCCACTTGGTGTCCTTCTCGCTCAGGTTCAGCGGTGTGCCGTCTGCCAGTGCGTAACCCTCCGGCGAAGCCGAGCCGGAATAAGCGCCGATCAGCTCCGGCCAAACGATTCCGATCTCCGGATCATTCCATGCCAGACCGCCCTCATCATTCGCATGCCAAAAATCATCGCACTTGTAGCAAAACTCCGCTGCATCCGAGAGCACCAGAAAGCCGTGTGCAAACCCCTTGGGGATCAGAAACTGCTTCTTGTTCTCCTCGGTCAGCTCCACGCCGTACCACTTGCCGTAGGTTCTGGAACCCTTTCGCAGGTCAACGGTAACGTCAAAAACCCTGCCCTTGATCACTCTGACGAGCTTTGTCTGCGGGTATTGCTTCTGGAAGTGCAGTCCACGCAGCACACCCTTAGCGGACATGGACTGGTTATCCTGTACGAAATTCACGTGGATGCCCGCCTCTTCCATCTCTCTCTGATTGTATGTTTCCATGAAGTAGCCTCTGGCATCTCCATGCACGGCCGGTTCGATAACGCAAAGCCCCTCGATTCCGGCGACATTTTTTGTTACCTTGATCTGTCCCATTAATCTGTAATCTCCTTCAGATATCTTGCCAGTGCGTCTTTCCAATCCGGAAGCGGTGTGAAACCGTTTTCTCTCAGCTTCGTTTTGTCCAATCTGCTGTTAAAAGGTCTTGCTGCTTTGGAAAGTCCGTACTCCGCTGTAGTTACCGGTATCACCTTTGTGGAATACCCGGCCTGCCGGAAAATCTCACAGGTGAAGTCGTACCAGCTGAGATAGCCGCCCTCATTGGTGGCGTGGTAATAGCCATACTTCTCGGTTTCCGCCATATCTACCAGCAGCCGTGCCAGGTCATAGGTATATGTCGGTGTGCCGATCTGGTCATTGACCACCCGCACGGTGTCGTACTTTTTGCCCACGTTCAGCATGGTTTTGATAAAGTTCTTGCCGTTCTTGCCGAACACCCAGGCAATCCGGACAATAAAATACTTGTCCAGCGTATTGCTTACCGCAAGCTCACCGTCCAGCTTTGTCTGTCCATAGACATTCTGCGGTGCGTAGTCCTTACAGTCCGGCTGCCACGGCTCTGTGCCCTGCCCGTCAAAAACATAGTCGGTGGAAATGTAGATCATCTTGCAGTCCAGCTTTTTGCAGACATTTGCAATATTCTGGGTTCCGTCCACATTGATGGCACGCACCTTAGAGAGATTCTCCTTGTCCTCGGCAGCGTCCACTGCGGTCCATGCGGCACAGTGGATGACAACGTCCGGGTTCACTTCTGTGATCGCTATTTCAACGGCATCTGCGTTGGTGATATCCAGCTTGACATAGGCACAGTCCGCAGCAACTTCGTCCAGAATATCGCTGCCGATTGCCTCGTAGCCACGCTTTTTCAGTTCGTTGACCACATCAAACCCAAGCTGTCCGCCGACACCTGTTACAAATACTCTCATCTGTCTCCCTCACCGATTGCTGTACATTTTTTCATAGTAGTCCTGATATTCGCCAGAAATGATGTCCTTCCACCATTTCTGGTTGTCCAGATACCACTGAATGGTCTTTTTGATGCCATCTGCAAACTTTGTCTCCGGCAGCCAGCCCAGTTCGTTGTGGATCTTGGTCGGGTCGATGGCATAACGCATATCGTGACCTTTACGGTCAGTGACATAGGTAATCAGACTCTCCGGCTTGCCCAGTTCCTTGCAGATCAGCTTGACAATATCGATGTTCTTCATCTCATTGTGACCGCCCACGTTGTAGACTTCGCCGACCTTCCCCTTGTGGATGATGAGGTCGATTGCCTTGCAGTGATCCTCTACATACAGCCAGTCACGCACATTTTCGCCCTTGCCGTAAACCGGCAGCGGCTTGTCTGCCAGTGCGTTGGCAATCATCAGCGGAATCAGCTTTTCCGGGAAGTGATACGGGCCGTAGTTGTTGGAGCAGCGGCTGATGGTCACCGACAGTCCGTAGGTTCTGTGGTACGCCAGCACCAGCAGATCTGCGCCCGCCTTGGAGGAGGAGTACGGGCTGCTGGTATGGATGGGCGTTTCCTCGGTGAAGAACAGATCCGGTCTGTCCAGCGGCAGGTCGCCGTATACCTCGTCGGTGGAAACCTGATGGTAGCGCTGGATACCGTACTTCCGGCAGGCATCCATCATCACAGCCGTGCCGAGAATATTGGTCTGGAGGAAAATCTCCGGATTCTCAATGGAGCGGTCTACATGGGATTCTGCTGCAAAGTTGACAACAACATCCGGCTTTTCCTCCTCGAAGAGCTTGTACACGCCCTCACGGTCGCAGATGTCCAGCTTGACAAACCGGAAATTCGGATTGTCCATCACCGGTTCCAGTGTGGACAGATTTCCGGCATAGGTCAGCTTGTCCAGACAAACAATGCGATCGTCCGGATGTGCTTTCAGCATATGAAAAACGAAGTTGGAGCCGATGAAACCGGCACCGCCTGTTACGATAATGGTCATAGTCAATTGCCCCTTATTCTTAATATCTGATTTTACCTTCTGCAACCGCCTTCAGGTGTGCGCCGTAAGGAGATTTGCCGTAGCGTTCTGCCGATTCCTGCAATTTCTCCTTGGTGATCCAGTGATTGATGAATGCGATCTCTTCCGGCGCAGAAATGGTAATGCCCTGCCGGTCTTCGATCATCTTGACGAAGTTTGCAGCCTCCACCAGACTGTCCATGGTTCCGGTGTCCAGCCATGCGAAGCCACGCCCCAGCAGCTTCACGTTCAGGTCGCCATCCTGCAGATACATGTCGTTCAGCGTGGTGATCTCCAGTTCTCCACGGGCGGAGGGCTTCACCTGTTTTGCCTTTTCGGAGACACCTGCCGGATAGAAATAGAGTCCGGTCACGGCGTAGTTGCTCTTGGGCTGTGCCGGTTTTTCCTCAATGGAAACTGCCTTGCCGTCCTGATCGAATTCCACAATGCCGAAGCGCTCCGGATCGTTGACGTAGTAGCCAAAGACTGTCGCCTTGCCGGAAACCGCATTCTTCGCTGCACTGCGCAGCAGGGTACCGAAGCCATTGCCATAGAAGATGTTATCTCCCAGCACCATGGCGCAGGCATCCCCTCCGATGAATTCCTCGCCCAGCAAAAACGCCTGCGCCAATCCATCCGGAGAGGGCTGTACTTTATAGGACAGGTGGATGCCAAACTGGCTGCCGTCCCCCAGCAGCGCCTCAAAGCGGGGTGTGTCGGTGGGGGTAGAAATAATCAGAATGTCCTGAATGCCGGCGAGCATCAGGGTGGACAGGGGATAGTAGATCATGGGCTTATCATAGACCGGAAGCAGCTGCTTCGAGGTCACCATGGTCAGGGGATACAATCTCGTGCCGGCACCCCCGGCGAGTATAATACCTTTCATCTATTGTTCCTCAATCTCTCTTGAAAATGTCTCTGGTATAAACCTTTTCCCGCACATCATCCAGACAGGAGTCATACCGGTTGGCAATGATTGCCTGACACATCTGCTTGAACTCGTCCAGATCGTTGACCACACGGCTGCCAAAGAATGTTGTGCCGTTCTCCAGTGTCGGCTCGTAGATCACAACCGTAGCGCCCTTTGCCTTGATGCGCTTCATCACGCCCTGAATGCTGGACTGGCGGAAGTTATCGCTGTTTGCCTTCATGGTCAGGCGGAACACGCCAATCACAACAGGCTTTTCTCTCGACGCATCAAACGTGTTGTCCTCGTCGTAGCTATAGCAGCCCGCCATTTGCAGCACACGGTCAGCGATGAAATCCTTACGGGTGGAGTTGGCGGCAACGATTGCCTCAATGAGGTTTTCCGGTACGTCCGCATAGTTTGCCAGCAGCTGCTTGGTGTCCTTGGGCAGGCAGTATCCACCGTAGCCGAAGGACGGGTTGTTGTAGTGGCTGCCGATTCTGGGATCCAGACAAACCCCGTCAATGATCTGCTTGGTATCCAGACCCTTCATCTCTGCATAGGTATCCAGCTCGTTGAAGTAGCTGACACGCAGCGCCAGATACGTATTGGCAAAGAGCTTGACTGCCTCCGCCTCGGTAAAGCCCATGAGCAGGGTGTCCACATTCTCCTTGATGGCGCCCTCCTGCAGCAGTCCGGCGAATGTTCTGGCGATCTCCACCTGCTCCGGATCTGCCATATCCGTGCCCACAATGATACGGGACGGATAGAGGTTGTCATACAGCGCATGGCCCTCCCGCAGAAATTCCGGACTGAACAGAATGCGGTTGGTGTGATACTTTTCCCGAATGGAGGTGGTATAGCCCACCGGAATGGTGGACTTAATAATCATCACCGCATTGGGATTGCACTCCAGTACCAGCTCGATCACCGCCTCTACCGCAGAGGTGTCAAAGAAATTCTTCTGGCTGTCGTAGTTGGTGGGGGCAGCGATCACGACAAAATCTGCCTCGCTGTACGCTTTCTTGCCGTCCAGCGTTGCCGTCAGATCCAAGTCCTTCTCCGCCAGATACTCCTCGATTTCCTTGTCAACAATGGGAGATTTTCTCTGATTAATGAGATCGACCTTCTCCGGCACGATATCCACGGCGTACACCTTGTGATGCTGTGCCATAAGAATGGCATTGGACAGTCCGACATAACCGGTTCCGGCGATTGCAATTGTCATATTTTGATTCATTTTTTCCATAGTTCCTACGCTTTCTAAGCGCCCGTTCGGCAGCGCTTTTCTTTTCAAAGATACCGGCTGCAAAAACAGACGCTAAAACTCCCTGCGCAAACTGCACAGACTCTTTTTATCGTACCATACTCCTCGAAAAATAGCAACCCTATTTTTGAAAACACCGGCGCATTTTTCCCTTTTTCGTGAAATTTCACAAGAAAAAAGCAGTGCGCCGTCTGCTTCCGTCAGATTTTCCCCGAATTTTTGCACAGGGAATCGCATGTCCTTAATCCCGATGGGGCGTAAAGCTTGCCGAACAGCCTACCAGATCGGCGTTATCCTGCGTAAATTCCATTGCCAGATAGTAGCACGCCTGATCGTCCTCCGGATCGGCAATCAGCCACACCACCAGATACTGCGCCGTATCCGAATAGTAGGCGTAGATCTGATTGGCATCGTATCCGCCGACCTGCACCTTTGCTACTTCCAGTTTGTCGCAGTTGTCCTCCGCCTCCATGGAAGCGTAGAAGTTCTGGGTGGCCTCTTCCACCGGCGCACCTGTGAACCGGTGAAGCGTCACAACATTATACGGGCCTTTGCAATACTGCACCAATCCGATCTGGTCATCCACATCGTGAAAGATTGTATAGTCTGCCGGCACCTGCAAATAGCCGTGATCCTCGTCGCCCACCCATTTCAGTTCTCCGGTATAGGTGAAGTCGCCGGATGCGTCGGTCAATGTTCCGCTGGTGATTTCCGGCTCGGTTTCCTCCGCTGTCGTTTCCGGTTCGGTTTCCGCTGCCTGTGCGGTGGTCACCCCGGTTGTCTCCGACTCGGTTTCCAGCGCCTCCGTCACTTCCACCGCCGTCGTCTGGTCTTCCTTGCCCATCTTCTTTTCCGGTGCGGACGCTTTCCGGTTTCCGCATCCTGCCAACCCCAACAAAATTCCAGCCGCCAGGAGAGCGGCAAAAACTCGCTTTTTCTGCATGGTCAATTCCTTCCTTTCTTTTTTTGAAAAAGTGTTACCTTCCTTTCCGATCAGTATAACAGAATCAACTTGTTTTGTCAATCTTTTTACAAAAGCGCCAAAAAGAAAACGGATGGCAGCGCCGATTTTCGGGCTGTCATCCGTGGTTGTTATTCTGTTGCGGTATGACAGCAGACGGCAAACGGCATGACATTTCGCAGGGCAGCACAGGCAAGCTCTGCCTGCTCCTGTCCATCAAAAATCCCGAACACCGCTGCACCGCTTCCGGTCATCACGCTGCACAGCGCACCGCTCGCCAGCATCTGCTGACGAATGGCTGTCACCTCCGGCAGCGCAACCGCCGATTCGAACAGATTTCCGCAGAGGGGTGCGATTTCCTGCACGCCTGCGCCGGCAATCAGCGCCTCACGAAGCTTCTGCACCGGCGGATGCTTGGGACAGACCAGCGCATCTACAGCACGATATGCTGCCGGCGTGGAAACGCCTTCGTTTCCCTTGGCAATCACCAGATAAGGCAGCGCACACGCCGGAAGCTGCTCCAACGCCTCGCCGATTCCGGCGGCATACGCCGTTCCGCCGTACAGGAAAAACGGCACATCTGCCCCAAGCTTTACGGCAATTTGCAGCAGCTGCTCCTGCGGCAGTGTCACACCGGTCAGTTCTTGCAGCGCCAGCAGCACTGCTGCTGCATCGGTACTGCCACCGCCCATGCCAGCCTGTGAGGGAATGTGCTTTTCCAGATCAATGTGAAACTGCGGTGTGATTTCCGCTGCACGGCAGAACGCCTCCGCCGCTTTCCACACCAGATTGGTGGCATCGCACGGCACGTTTTTCACCGAACACGTCAGAGAGATTCCCGCCTGCGTCCGGTGCGAAACCGTCAAGCAGTCGTAAACGGAAACCGTCTGAAACACCGTTTCCAGCAGGTGATACCCATCGGCACGCCGTCCCACGATATCCAGACCCAGATTGATCTTCGCCGGCGCTTTTCTCGTCACCGCATTCATTTGGATTCTCCCTGATGCCGGTTCACAAAGTTCTCCATCCGGCGCAGTGCCTCCTGCAAGTGCTTGAGGGAATAGGCGTAGGAAACACGGACAAAGCCCTCTCCGCTGTCGCCAAAGGCATTTCCCGGCACCACTGCTACTTTTTCCTCCTGCAGCAGCTTTTCGCAGAATTCCTCGCTGCTCATGCCGGTGCTGCGGATGCAGGGGAACATGTAGAATGCGCCCTCCGGATTGAAACAGGTCAGACCGATGCGGTTGAAGCCGTCCACCAGCATCCGCCGGCGAACATTGTATTCCTCCACCATCTTCTGCACGTCTTTATCGCATTCCCGCAGGGCAACAATGGCTGCATACTGGCTCAGCGTCGGTGCGCTCATAATGGCGTACTGGTGGATTTTCAGCATCTGCTTTGCAATAGGCTCCGGCGCACAGACATAGCCCAAGCGCCAGCCCGTCATGGCAAATGCCTTGGAGAAACCGCTGACATAGATGGTGCGCTCCCACATGCCGTCAATGGAGGCGATGGAAACGTGTTTTCTGCCGTAGGTCAGCTCCGAATAGATCTCGTCCGTCAGTACCAGAATGTTGGTATCCCGCAGAACCTCAGCAATTGCCTCCAGATCCTTCCGTGTCATGATACCGCCAGTGGGATTGTTGGGATACGGCAGGATCAGCAGCTTGGTGCGCTCGGTGATGTGCGAACGCAGTTCTTCTGCGGTGAGCTTAAACCTGTTCTCCAGCTTGGTGGAGATGGGCACAGCGACACCGTGCATCAGCTCCACAATGGGCTTATAGCAGACGAACGACGGCTCGACAACCAGCACCTCATCCCCCGGATTGACAACGGCACGAATAGCAAGGTCAATTGCCTCAGAACCGCCCACGGTCACCAGCGTCTCATGCTCCGAATGATAGGTGATCTGATACTTGCGCTGGATGTAGTTGCAGATCTCTTTCCGCAAATCCATCATACCGGAGTTGGCGGTGTATACCATGCGCTTTCGTTCCAGACTGTCTACCGCAGCTTTCCGCACCATCCACGGTGTCTGGAAGTCCGGCTCGCCGACACCCAGACTGATCACACCCTCCATCATTGCAGCAAGATCGAAAAATTTCCGAATGCCGGAGGGCTTCATTTTCTTTACCTGATCTGAAAGAAGCGTGTCATAATTCAACACGTCTGTTCTCCCCTTTCTTCCTGTCAACTCACGGGAAATAGTAGCCCCGCTCGTCCTTTTCTTCGCCTTCGATAATAATGCCCTTTTCCTTGTACTTCTTCAAAATGAAGTAGGTCGCCGTGGACAGCACGCCCTCCAGCGGTGCCAGGCACTGGGAAACGAACATGGAAACGTCTTTGACATTGGTGCCCTTGACCGTGACCGCCAGATCATAGGCGCCGGCCATCAGGGAAATGCTCTCCACCTCGTCATACTGCATAATGGTGTGGGCAATTTCCTCGTAACCGCAGTCCCGCTTGGGGGTAACACGCAGTTCAATGATGGCAGTGACCTGATCTTTGTTCGCCAGCTCGTCATTGACAATGGCACTGTAGCCCTTGATCACACCGTCATTTTCCAGTTCCCGAATCGCCGCTGCGACCTCCGCTTCGCTGCTTCCCAGCATCACCGCCAGCTCCGCATTGGTGAGCCGTGCGTTCTGCTGCAATAATTCTACCAGTTGTTCTTTCATGAGAAAACCCATCCTTTCTGAAATTTTTTGGAAGCACCGTCTTTTTGCGGTGCTGTCCGATCTTCTGGAACCTGTGAAATCATGTTCACAGGGACAGATGCCTACGAAAGCTTCCGGAATACCGGCTTCCGCTTCACAAAGTAGCAGGCATGGGAGAAGCCCGCCGCCTTTGCCAGCGCCACGCCATCAGCAATTCCTTTTCCCAAATCTTCAGCGCAGTGGGCATCGGAGCCAAACGTCAGGACTTCTCCGCCCATCTCCCGATAGAGCTTCAGGTATTCCAGCGTGGGGAACGGCTTGCCGTACTTCTGCCGATAGCCGGAGGTGTTCAGCTCGATTCCCCTGCCGTTTTCCGCCAGTGCCCTGAAGCAGCAGCGAATCTGTTCCGCATAGGGTTCCAGCGGTACCGGAATTCCTGCCTCCCCCTCAATATAGCGGAGCGGGTAGGTCAGATGTCCCAGCACGTCAAAGTGTCCCCAACGGCAGATGTCATACAGCTGGCTGAAATACGCCTCCATCAGTGCCGGAATGTTTTCCGTCTGATAGTCCAGACAAAAGAAGTCCGGCTTTTCCAGCAGCTCGTGCAGCGATGCAATGATGAAATCCAGCCGCACATCCGCCGCCACGGACTCGGACAGTCCAAAGTCCGCATTGGGCTGCCCCATCTCCATCCCGCACAGCAGCGTCAGACCATCGGCAGCAGCCTGTTCCTTCTCCGCTGCCACCGCCTGCAAAGAGTGTTCCAGCACGGCGGCGTGGTCGAAGATCTCCCACTCGTTCCGCGGCAAAATGCCATAGTGCGCCTGCGGAAAATAGCGGTTCATCTCCACGTGTTCCGTCAGGGCAAGCACCGGCAACCCCAGCCTTTTCGCCTGTTCCACATGACCGGCGACTGTTCCCGTTCCATCGGGAGAAATGCCGGTGTGCGTGTGACAATCCATTGGCAACATATGCGTTCCCTCCTGTTGCTCCGGCAAACCGGAAAAAGATACAAAAAAGGCTTTCGCCGCTAAATGGGACGAAAGCCTTCGTGTTACCACCCAAGTTCAGAGAAGTTCGCCGGGAACTTCTCCCTCGTGATCCTTTAACGCAGGACATACGTTTCGGTTTCCCGAAACAGCTCCCGGGAAGCACCTGCGTTCCGGCTGAGACACTTTCACCAAACGTGCCCTCTCTGTACAGCCATTGCGCAGTCAATCCGTTCTTCGCTGATCTTCATACTATTTGATTACTCATTAGTATAGCAGATTTTCAGCCCATTGTCAATATTTTTTCAAAAGATTTTCCGGATGTATCCCGGCATGCGCCAGATGTTTATGCATCCAGCGCATCCCGCAGGCTCTTGACGAATGCTCCGATCTTTTCCGGTGCTTCTTTGCCGTACTGCTCTACCAGACGGACAACGGCACTGCCGACAATGACGCCGTCACAGTACCGGCTCATCTCCCTAGCTGCTTCCGGTCCGGAAATTCCGAAGCCCACAGCGCAGGGAACCTTTGCGTACTTGTGGATCTTCTCAAAGAACGGCGCAAAGTTGGTGCGGAATTCGCTGCGCACACCGGTGACACCGTTGGAGGACACACAGTACAGGAAGCCCGTCGCTTCCGAAGCGATCATCTGAATCCGGTTTTCACTGGCAGGGGTTACCAGACTGATGTTGTGGACATTGTGCGCATCTGCGCTGCCCTGAATCTCGTCCTTTTCCTCAAAGGGAATGTCCGGCACGATGACACCGTCAATTCCGCACTCCTCGCAGAGCGAGAAAAAGCGGTCGGTTCCGAACCGGAAAATGGTGTTCAGGTACATCATCAGCAGCAGCGGAACATTGGTCTTTTTCCGCAGCCGGCGCACCATCTCGAAAATGCCTGCCAGTGTGGTGCCGTTTTTCAGGGAGCGCTCGCTGGCGCACTGGATCACCGGACCCTCGGCAATGGGATCGGAAAACGGCACGCCCAGTTCGATCAGGTCTGCACCATTCTTTTCCATTTCCAGAACTGCCTGCTCTGTCACATCGTATCCGCCGTCACCGGAGGTAATAAAGGTGATCAGTGCCTTCCTGCCCTCAGCCCTGCACTGTTCCAGTTTTGCATCAATTTTATTCTTAGTCATCGATCTTCACTCCTCTGTATTCTGCAATCTGCTGCATATCCTTGTCGCCTCTGCCGGAAATGTTGATGATCATGATCTCATCCGGCTTCATCTCCGGTGCAATCTTCATGGCTGCTGCCACTGCGTGTGCAGACTCGATTGCCGGAATGATGCCCTCGGTTCTGGAGAGGTATTCCAGTGCCTGTACTGCCTCTTCATCGGTGATGGGCAGGTATTCTGCACGGCCGGTCTTATAGAGGTTGGCGTGCTCCGGACCAACGCCGGGGTAGTCCAGGCCGGCAGAAATGGAGTAAACGGGAGCGATCTGTCCCTCTTCGTTCTGGAGGAAATAGGACTTCATGCCGTGGAAAATGCCCAGACTGCCCTTGGCAACGGTGGCAGCGTGCAGCTTGGTTTCGATGCCCTTTCCGGCAGCTTCTGCGCCCACCAGACGCACGCTCTTGTCCGGAATGAAATCGTAGAACATACCCATGGCATTGGAACCGCCGCCGACGCAGGCAACCACACAATCCGGCAATCTGCCTTCTTTTTCCAGAATCTGCTGCTTCGCCTCTTCGCTGATGACCTTCTGGAAGTCACGCACCATGGTCGGATACGGGTGCGGGCCCATAACAGAACCGATGAGGTAGAAAGTAGTGTCGATGTTGGTCGCCCAGTCACGCATTGCCTCGTTGATGGCGTCCTTTAGTGTTGCAGTGCCGTTGTCCACGCTGTTGACCTTTGCCCCCAGCAGTTCCATCCGGTATACGTTCAGCCGCTGACGGCGAACGTCCTCTTTTCCCATATAGATCTCGCATTCCATATCAAACATTGCACAGGCAGTTGCAGTTGCCACACCGTGCTGTCCGGCACCGGTCTCGGCGATGATCCGCTTCTTGCCCATTTTCTTTGCCAGCAGGATCTGTCCCAGCACGTTGTTAATTTTGTGCGCACCGGTGTGGTTCAGATCCTCCCGCTTCAGGTAAATCTTACAGCCGCCCAGGTCTTTGGTCATCCGGTCTGCATAATAGAGCATGGACGGTCTGCCGGCGTAATCCCGCAGCAGTGTCCGGTACTCCTCCAGGAACTCCGGATCGTTTCCGTATTTGTCATAAGCTTCTTCCAGCTCATGCACTGCATTCATGACGGTTTCCGGCACATACTGTCCGCCGAACTCTCCAAATCTTCCTACCTTACCCATGATTTCCACCTCGTATAATTTTCACAATTGTTTTCATTTTCTCTATGTCTTTCACACCGTTCGTTTCAATGCCGCTGGAAAAATCCACGCCGTCCGGCTGCACCAGCGCAATTGCATCTGCCACATTTTCCAGTGTCAGCCCGCCAGCCAGAAAGAACGGCTGCGCAGGTCTTGCATCGGCGATCAGATGCCAGTCCGCGGTGACACCAGTTCCGCCAGCCTGTCCGGGAACATGTCCCTCCAAAATCAGCCGGTCGGCGCCCAGCTGCTGTGCAGCGGCAATCTCTGCCGCACGCTGCACACGAACCGCTTTCCAAATCGGGAGTCCGGTACGCCATCGCACGCCCGAAACGACCTCTGCCGTTTCACTGCCGTGGAGCTGAATGACATCCAGCGGAACGTGCTTCAGCACTTCGGCGATCTGCTCCGGCGTTTCGTTGACGAACACGCCCACAGCGGCAATGCTGCTGCGCTTGGCGTTTACCAGCTGTTTTGCTGTTTCCGGGGAAACCGTCCGGCGAAATCCGGCGGATAAGATCATGCCAAGATAGTCGGGCTGCAATTCGTTGCAGAACTGCACGTCCTCCAGCCGCCGAATGCCGCAAAACTTGATTTTCATACGCCCTCCCGCAGCTGGTGCAAAGTCTGTGCCACATCGCCGCTGCGCATGAGCGTTTCGCCCACCAGCACGGCATCGGCACCCAGTGCACGAACCTGTTTCATATCCGCATTGTTCCGGATACCACTCTCCGAAACGAACACGGCATCCTGCGGTGCGTAGGGCTTCAGCTTTGCCACGGTGTCCAGACTGACCTCAAAGGTCTTGAGATTCCGGTTATTGACGCCCAGAATCCGGGGCTGAATCCCCCGAATGCTCTCCAGCTCCTCACGGCTGTGCACCTCTACCAGAACTTCCAGTCCCAGGGAATACGCCAGCTGATACAGCGCTGCCAGTTTTTCCGGTTCCAGCACTGCTGCGATCAGAAGCAGTGCATCTGCACCGATTGCCGCTGCCTCATAAATCTGATAGGAGTCGAAGATGAAATCCTTTCGCAGGATCGGAATCTGCACTTCCTGCCGGATCGCTGCCAGATATTCTGACGACCCCTGAAAATAATGCTCTTCTGTCAGGCAGGAGATAGCGTTGGCACCTGCTGCCTCATATGCCTTTGCAATTTCCACCGGATGAAAATCCGGACAGATCAGCCCTTTGGAGGGGGATGCTTTTTTCACTTCGCAGATGCAGGAGAGGGTGCTCTTCCGCAATGCCTTTGCCAGAGAGACCGGCATTCTGCGTTCGAGTGCCTGTGCTGCACGCTGCTGCATCTCTGCGAAAGAAACCCGTTTCTGTTCCCGTGCCAGCTGTTCTTTTCTGGCGGCCATAATTTCATCCAGAATCATATGCGCCTCTCCTTAGTCCTGTCGATTGGTAAATGCCACAAACTCGTTCAGCTTTTCCAGCGCCTTTCCGCTGTCGATCTGCTCGGCTGCCAGTGCCACGCCGTCCGCAATGCTCCCTGCCTTTCCGGTGATATACAGGGCACAGCCGGCGTTGAGCAGAACGATATTCCGCTTGGCATCCTGAATGGAGCCGTCCAGAATTCCACGGGTGATGAAGGCATTCTCATCGGCAGTACCGCCCACGATGTCCTTCTTGCTGCCCCGCGGCAGACCGAAGTCCTCCGGTGCAATCTCATATTCCTTGACCTTGCCGTCCCGCACCTCTGCCACAGAGGTGCTGTCGGAAACGGAGATCTCGTCCAGCCGGTCGTTGCCGTAGACGATCATGGCACGCTTGATGCCCAGACCGATGAGCACCTGTGCCATTACCGGCAGGAGTGCCTTTTCATACACGCCCAGTACAATATAATTGGTGGATGCCGGATTGGTCAGCGGACCGAGAATGTTGAATACGGTGCGCAGTCCCATTTCCTTTCGTGCCGGCCCAACGTATTTCATAGAGCCGTGATAGCTCTGCGCAAACAGGAACGAGAGCCCCACCGTTTCGATGGATGCCTTTGCCTCCTCCGGTGCGGTCTGAATCTTCACGCCCAGACTCTCCAGCACATCCGCTGCGCCGCTCTTGCTGGAAACGCTGCGGTTGCCGTGCTTTGCCACCGGCATGCCTGCCGCAGCAATAACAAACGATGAGGTGGTAGAGATATTAAAGGAATTCGCCAGATCGCCGCCGGTTCCCACGATGTCCACGCTCTCCTCACAGCCAGCCACATGCTCTGCCTTGGCACGCATGCCCTTGGCAAAACCGATGATCTCGGCGATGGTCTCGCCTTTCATGCGCAGCGCCGTCAGCAGCGAGCCAATCTGCGCATTGGTTGCGCCGCCGCTCATGATGATATCCATGGCCTCCATGGCCTCCTGTTCCGTCAGGTCGTTTCCGTCTACCACCTTTGCCGCATACTTGCAGAGTGCCTTCTTCGGCGGCTCCACCTTGGAAGCCGGAACCGAAACGGAAACGCCGGGAATCAGATTGAGGAAGTTGGCGAGCATCCGTTTGCCCTCATCGGTGAGGATGGATTCCGGATGGAACTGCACGCCGTAGGTGGGATGTTCCCGGTGTGCCAGCGCCATAATCTGGCTGTTCTCGTCACGTGCTGTCACTTTCAGGCAGGACGGGAAGTCGCTCTCCTGTGCGATCAGGGAGTGATATCTGCCGCAGGATACCACAGAGGGCAGATTGGAAAAGAGCGGACAGTCGCTGTCCAGTGTGATCTTGCTTGCCTTGCCGTGCATCAGGTGTGCTGCACGGACGATCGTTCCGCCGAACGCCTCACAGATGGACTGGTGTCCCAGACACACGCCCAGCATGGGGAGCTTTCCGCTGAAGCGGCGAATCGCCTCTACCGTGATGCCGGCATCCTTGGGATAACCCGGCCCCGGCGAGAAGATCAGCGCCTGCGGTGCCAGTGCTTCGATCTCCGGAATGGTGATCTCATCGTTCCGGACGACTTTGACATCTGCGTACAGTTCGCCGATGTACTGATACAGGTTATACGTGAAAGAATCGTAGTTATCAATGAGCAAGATCATTGTTCTGCCTCCTTAATGGCGTTGATCACTGCCAGTGCCTTGTTGACGGTTTCGTAATACTCATTTTCCGGCACAGAATCTGCTACGATGCCGGCTCCTGCCTGTACATATGCTTTGTCATTTGCGAAGAGGACGGTGCGGATGGCGATGCAGGTATTGATGTTTCCGTCGAATCCCAGATAGCCAACGGTACCGCCGTACAGTCCACGCTTCTTGTTCTCGAACTGGTCGATCAGCTCCATTGCCCGTACCTTGGGCGCACCGGAGAGGGTGCCCGCCGGAAGGATTGCCATAAGGGCATCCAGTGCGGTCTGGTCGCTGCGAAGTCTGCCCTCCACATCGGAGACCAGATGCATGACCTTGGAGGCACGCTCCGTCACCATATAGCGGGTGACCTCTACCGAGCCGAACTCACAGACCTTTCCCACGTCATTTCTGCCCAGATCCACCAGCATGGTGTGCTCTGCACGTTCCTTAGGATCGGCGAGCAGCGCCTTTTCATTGGCTGCGTCCTCCTGTGCGGTCTTTCCACGGGGCTTGGTGCCGGCAATGGGACGGTTGTGTACAATTCCGTTGGTCACCTTTGCCAGCATCTCCGGCGAAGCGCCTGCCACATCGTACTCCGGTGTGTGGAAATAATAGAGGTACGGCGACGGATTGGTGGCACGCAGCCGGCGGTATACGGAGAAGCTGTCCGGCGGATTGCTGATCTCGAACCGCTGGGAGAGGACGATCTGGAAGATATCGCCGTTTCGGATGTACTCCTTTGCGTCCTGCACCATCTTGCTGTACTGCTCCTTGGTCAGGTTGGAGTGCACCATTGCCTCGCCCTTATGATGTGTTTCCTGGGGCTGGCAGTGGTAGTTCCGCACGATGTGTGCCAGCTCCTCTGCACGCCACTGTGCAGCAGCGTACTGTGCGCCAAGGTCGCCGTCGGTGTGCAGGTTCAGGATGACGATGCCGTTACTGGTCAGATGGTCGTAGGCGATCAGCTCCTCATACAGGAACAAGTGGCAGTCCGGCATGTGAATATCATCCTCCGGCACATTGGTCAGACGCTTTTCCACATAGCGAACGGTGTCATAGCCAAAGTAGCCGATCAGTCCGCCGGTAAAGTGCGGTGCGTCCGGATATGACGGCGCACGGTATTCTGCCAGCATCTTCTTCAGGAATGCGATGGGCTCTTCCACCTGTTCGGTCTGCACCGCATCGCCGGAGCGAATCTCCGCCATGTTTCCCATCATGCGGATTTCCTTTTCCGGCGAAAATCCGATGAATGAATACCGATCCCACTGTACGCCGTTGCTCACGCTCTCCAAAATAAAGGAATTTTTACTGTTCTTTGCAAATGCAGTGTAAATATTCAGCGGTGTCTGGTTATCTGCCGAAAACTCGTAGAACACCGGAATGGTATTGTACTGTTTTGCAAATTGTTTCACTTCTTCTAAGGAAGGTTTCAGCATATGACTCGCTCCTTTTGCATAAAATAAAAAAAGCCTGACGTCCCCATACTATGGGACGTCAGACTGATACATCTACGTGTTGCCACCCAACTTCAGAGATAACTATTCTATCTCCCTCTCACAGATACGCCGGTCATGCCGGATATATCCTCTCCCGATAACGCAGGAGCTGCGGCAATGACTACTGGGATGCTGCCATCCGTTTGCCACGCTTCTCACAAACCCATTCACCACACCTCGTACACATCGGGATCACACCATCCCCGACTCTCTGTGCTGCCGTCTTGCAGGTTACTTACTTTTGCTCATGGAATTTCACTAAGTTTAGTATACGCAAAACTTCCGGCACTGTCAAGCGCTTTCGAGGATTTCCTCAGAATTTCGGCGATTTGCACATGGAATGGCATCACGTTTTTGTTAATTCGTACAAATTCCATCGTTTTTTCAAGGAACAGGAGGTACATATGCTGCATTTTCACCAGTTCACCTGTCTGCTGTTTGCCGGCATTTTTGGCACTGCTCTCTGCTGCCAGATTCCTCAGTGGGAGCGAATCTCCCAGCACGCTGTCCCGCCGCAACCCGCATTATCCGCCGCAGCCACCGCCAGACAGACCGCCACGGCGGCTGTTACGGCACAGTCTCAGTCCGTGACAAGCGCTGTTTCCACAACTGCTGCACCGGCCGTGGAAACGACCGCTCCGGCGCAGACAACGGCACTCACCACTACTGCCCCCATTCCGCACACAGAGCTCGTCTGCACCGCAGAAATGGTACAAGCCGCAGCGTGCGAAAGTTCCGCCGAGATTCCGTCAGAACCGACAGTCACAGAAACCGTTCCGGCGGCAACAGAGACTGCCGCCGCAGCGCTGGAATTGCAGCCCATCGAGGCACAGACACTGCTGGGAGCACAGGAAACGTGGTTCAAGGCGTACATGGACTATCGTACTATCACCGACACTGCCTCCCGGCAGTACCAGCTCCAGCAGTCCGCATGGACGGATGACCAGGGGCTGCGCCGTCTGGGCGAGGACTATCTGGTCGCCATGGGGACAGGCTGGCTAAACGAGGGCTGCGGGGAACGGTTTCAGGTGACGCTGGACAGCGGTGCGCAGTTTACCGTCACCGTTGGCGATGTCAAGGCGGACTGCCACACTGACAGCACACGCCGGTACCGTGCCTGCGGAAGCGGTGCCAATGTGCTGGAATTTATTGTGGACACGCCCATGCTGTCTGCGGAGGCACAGCAGGCGGGAACGGTTTCCGTCTACGCCGAACTGGCGGGAAACATCGCCGAAATCGCCCGCATTCCGGAAAGCAACTGACTGCATCTTGTCAGGCAGTGCCGGCCGTGCTATAATAGGAGCAGAAAGGAAGTGCGAATGCCATGAAAAAGCGCCGGAAAATCCAGCTGTTTCTGCTGGATCTGCTCTACCCCAACCAGTGTCCCTGCTGCCACCGGAAAATTCCTTGGAACCGTTATCTGTGTGACATGTGCCAGACGCTGTTCCAGCTTCCGCCGGACACGTTTTGTCCCGGCTGCGGAAAGCCGGTGGAGAGCTGTTTCTGCGAGAGAGGACTTGCCTATGACCACGCCATTGCTGCTGCACTGTATCAGGAGCCGGCACGCAGCGGAATCCTCTCCCTCAAGCGTGCCGAGAGCAAAAACTTTGCCTACGCCTGTGGGGAGGCGCTGGGCAGAATGGTCATCGCTGATCCGGAGCTGCTCGCCTATGATCTGATCGTTCCGGTTCCCATGGCAAAGCGCAAAAAGAAAAAGCGGTTCTTCAATCCGGCGGAGGAGATCGCACGGGAGATGTCCTCCGCCACCGGCATTCCCCTGCGTGCCGATCTGCTGGAGGACACGGGAACCGGCGCAGCACAGCACACCCTCTCCGCCAAAGAACGTGCTGCCAACACCGGACACTTCCAGATCCCGCAGACCGCTGACCTGACCGGATACCGCATCCTGCTGTGCGACGATGTCCTCACCACAGGGAGCACCATGAACCGCTGCGCAGAACTGCTGAAAAGCCGTGGTGCTGCGGTCGTCACGGCAGCAGCTGCCACCACAACACCAGCGCAGGAGGACAGCTGATGCCGGATGCATTTCAAAAGCACTCGGCATTTTTGACACTTCATGCAAAAAGAAAAAAAGTTCTGATTTTCCTCTTGTTTGATTTTCACATTTTTTCGCTGGATGATACCACAAATATTGACAAGGTAAAAAAATTCCGGTATAATGATAATATTATGGAATGAAAAGCAGCATACTTCTTATACACACCGCCACGCTCCAGATGTACGCTATGTTTGGAGCGCAGCGGTGCGTGAACCTATGTGCAGCATTCCAAGCCATCCCGTACACAAACATCAGGATGTTCCGAGCGTATACATGCCCTCGGAACATCCTGTGAGAGCCGCTTGTGTACCCAACAAAAAAAGAGGAGAGAATCTGTTTCATGCATCTAAAACTATTTGAAGTGGCAGGGACGCATCTGTTTAGCATGTCATCCATTGTCATTGTCCTGTTCTTTGTCTTCGCCATTATCGTGGTGGGATACCTGCTGGGCAAAATCACCATCAAGGGCGTTTCTCTGGGAACCGCCGCAATTTTCCTGGTTGCTCTGTTTGTCGGCCATTTCAAGGGCGTGGCATTCGGCGACAACGGCATTGCCGCATGGGTGGCAGACACCGAGGCAGTGGATGCCGTCAACTTCTACTTTAAGTTAATCCAGAGCTTTGGTCTGATCCTGTTTGTCACATCCGTCGGACTGATCGCCGGTCCCACGTTCTTCAAGAACCTGAAGAAGAACGCAAAGTCCTATGTGCTTCTGGGCGCTGTCATCATCCTCTCCGGCGCAGCTGTCTGCGCAGCTGTGACGCTGCTGGTTCCGGAAATGAACTCAGCAATGAGCGTTGGCCTGCTGTCCGGTGCGCTGACCAGTACGCCGGCATTTGCCGCTGCACAGGAGGCCATCGGCGAGAGCAGTCCGGTCTTTAAGGAGATCGCAGTCGGCCACGCTGTTGCCTACCCGTTCGGCGTTATCGGCGTAGTTCTGTTCGTTCAGATCGTGCCGAAGGTTCTAAAGGCAAACATGGCAGAAGAGCGTGCAAAGCTGACTTCTGTAGACACTGGCGAAGAAAGTCCGCTGAAGCAGAAAAAGCTGTTTGAAATGGACAAATTCGGTCTGGGTGCATTTGCCCTGACCGTTCTGACTGGTGCCATTCTGGGCTGCATCAACATTCCGCTGGGCGCAGGCTCCTTCAATCTGGGCACTACCGGCGGTCCGCTGATCATGGGTCTGATTTTCGGCCACTTCGGCAGAATCGGCAAGCTGAGCCTGAAGGTCAACAAGCACCTGCTGGAAGTCTTTCAGGAGTGGGGACTGGTTCTGTTCCTCATCGGTGCCGGCGTTGACGGCGGTGCTGGTTTCGTAGAAACGCTGCAAAAGTACGGCCCGCTGCTGTTCCTGTGGGGCGCACTGATGACCACCATTCCGCTGTTCATCGGCTTCTTCCTGGCAAAGAAGGTGCTGAAGCTGAGCCTGTTCAACAACCTCGGTTCCATCACCGGCGGTATGACCAGCACACCGGCGCTGGGTGCGCTGATCAACACCAGCGGTACCCCAAATGTTGCAAGTGCTTACGCTGCAACTTATCCGATTGCACTGGTTCTGGTGGTTCTGGCATCCCAGTTCCTGACATACCTCTAAGAAATCGTTAGACCGCATTATGAGACAAAAACCCCGTCTGCACCAAGGCTCCAGTGCAGACGGGGTTTTATTTTTCAGCAGATACCGCAGACGCTCAAAGTCCTGCTTCCCACTCCCAATTGTACAGTTCCAGCGCCGTCAGATCATACGGCGTCAGCTGGTATACACAGTGGTTGATCCAGTTGGAAAACAGCAGATTTGCGCTGCATCCCCAGCTGAAATGCGGTTCCTTTGCGGGGTCGTCGTCGGGGAAATAACCGTAGGGCACGGCGATCTCTGCACCCTTTTCCCGATCTCGGAAATACTCCTCTTTCAGGGTATCCCGATCATACTCCGAGTGTCCCGTGATAAAATACTGTCTGCCGTTTTTGTTGGCAACAATGTGCACACCGGACAGCTCCGATTCCGTTAGGATCCGCAGGTGCGGCACTTTCTCAATGTCCTCCCGATGCACTTCGGCATGACGGGAATGAGGGGCATGGAACACATCGTTGAAGCCACGGAGCAGCTGGCAGTGCGGTGCCAGCACTTTCTGCGGAAAGACACCGAACATCTTCTGAGGCAGGTCGTATTTCGGCACATCGAAATGGTAGTACAGCCCTGCCAGCGCTGCCCAGCAGATGTGCATGGTGGAAAAGACATGGTGCTTCGTCCACTCCATAATCTCGCAGATCTCGTTCCAGTAGTCCACATCCTCAAATTTCAGATGTTCTACCGGCGCACCGGTGATGATGCAGCCATCATAATACTGATCCTGAATCTCCGAGAACGTGCGGTAAAATGTGGACAGATGATTTTGCGAAGTGTTCTTGCTGATATGGCTGGACACGTGCAGAAATTCCACGTTCACCTGAAGCGGCGTATTGCTGAGCAGCCGCAGGAACTGACATTCCGTCACAATTTTTTTCGGCATGAGATTGAGCACAAGAACGCGCAGAGGACGGATATCCTGATGTACTGCACGATCTGCGTCCATCACAAAAATATTTTCCTCCGCCAGCGTCTGAAACGCCGGCAGCTGGGGAGAAATACAAATTGGCATCGCTTGTCCTCCTTTCTAAAAAACAGCGGTTACCGCCGATTTCTGGGTTTGTTGGGGTTCCCCGATTTGGATCTTGCGCCGGCAGTTCTGGGTTTGGACTTCGCCGGCTTAGGCTTTGCACCGTCTGCCTCACCCTTTCCGATGGCGTTGCGCAGAGCACGCAGTTCGTCCGGTGTCAGGTCACGGTATGTACCCGGCTTCAGCATACCGAGTTTTACCGGCCCGACGCTGATGCGGCGCAGACGTGCCACTTCCAGCCCGACTGCCTCGCACATCCGGCGAATCTGACGGTTTCTGCCCTCCTGAATGGTCATGAGCAGTACCACACGCCCCGGCTCCTTGGTCTTTACCACCACCGTTGCCGGCATGGTCATCTTTCCATCCAGCTCCATGCCCTGAGAGAGGGTGACCAGCTGTTCTTCGGTGACATCCGGCCGTACTGTCACACGGTAGGTCTTACTAATATGCCGGCTGGGGTGCATGATGCCGTTGGCAAACGTGCCGTCGTTAGTGAGCAGCAGCAGGCCCTCGGAATCCTTGTCCAGACGGCCAATGGGGTAGACACGCTCCTCCACATCCTCCAGCAGATCCATGACACAGCGGCGATCCAGTTCGTCCGAGGTCGTCGTCACATAGCCTCTGGGCTTGTGCAGCATGAGATAGCGGTAGGTTTTCTTTCGTGGCAGGTAGACACGCTCGCCGTTGACCGTGATCAGATCGGCAGCTGTCGCCTTGTCCCCCAGCTTGACCGGATGGCCGTTTACTTTGATTTTTCCGCCGGAGATCAGCTCCTCCGCCTTACGGCGGGAACAGTATCCTGCATCTGCCAGCAATTTCTGGATTCTGATTTTTTCCACATTAAACTCCTATTTCTGAAAAAATGATTGTATTCGTTTCCAAATCCGCACGGGAAATGCACGGTGCGCCGTCCGTTTTTCCACGGGCTGCCGGTACGCCACGGTTTCCGCTGCGCAGAGCTTCCCGTGGGCGACTTCCCGCCCGTTCAGCATGGCACGCCATGTTCCCGCACTCTGCCCGGCAGACACCGGCGCATAGAGGAACGGCGCTGTTTCCAGCTGGTATTCCAGCTGCGGCATGCTGCCGTCTGCCGTGCCCACGGTGAGCTTCTCCTCCGATTGCAGCGCCACTTCCTGTGCTGTACCGCCGGCGACCGGCATGCGCCAGTCCTCCGGCAGAGACACCTCCGCCGGTGTCACCTGCGAAAAGCCCCAGTCGTACAGAGACAGGTGATCCTGCCAGTCGTTGGGATCTGCCAGTGTGACGCAAATCAGGGTCACGCCGTTTCGCTCCGCTGCCGATACCAGACAGCGTCCGGCCTCGTCGGTAAAGCCTGTCTTTACGCCGATGACGCTCTCATCCATGGTCAGCAGCTTATTGCTGTTTTTCAGCCAGCGCTGGTATGGCGGATTGCCAAAGCAGACCTGCGCCGAAGACTGGGCGCAGATCTCCCGAAAGTTCTCGTTTTGCAGTGCTGATGCAGCAAGCACCGCCATATCACAGGCGGTGGAATAGTGGTCATCGTCGTGCAGTCCGGAGGGTGTCACAAAATGCGTCTGCGTCAGGCCCAGCGCAGTAGCACGCTCGTTCATCTGCGCCACAAAAGCGGGGATACTTCCGGCAACCCGCACAGCAGCTGCACCGGCGGCATCGTTGCCGGAGGGCAGCAGCATGCCATAACACAGGGCACGCTTGGTGACTGTGTCCCCCTCCACCAATCCCATGGAGGAGCCCTCCACCTGAATCGCCTGCGAATCAACGGTGAACTCTGTGTCCAGATCGCCGCTCTCCAGACAGAGCAGCGCCGACATGATTTTCGTCGTGCTCGCCATGGGACGTGGCTCCCGTGCGTTCTTCTCGTAGAGCACCTCGCCGGTCACGGCTTCCATCAGCACGCTGGAAACCGCCGATACCTCCGGCTGCTCCGCCGCACTGCAGGACAGAAAAGCGCCTGCCAGACTTCCTATGGCAATCACCGCTGCCAGTCCTGCTGCAACCCATTGGATGATTCGTTTCTGCATCGTCCTCGCTCCGTTCCCAAAAAGTTTTGAATCACACCGCACAAAGCCCTCAGACGGACTCTGTGCGACGCTGCCTTTGGTAAGAGCATATGCACGATGTCACAGGATTAGAACCGAGTCTTAGTCCTTCTTCTCCTCTGCTGCCGCAGTTTCCGCTGCGGTTTCTGCCGGCTTCTTCGAGCCACGTTTAAAAATACCGCCGATCTGTTCCACAACACCCGGCACCGAGCGAATGGCGCTTCCCAGAAGGTCATCGCTCTCGTCCATCTGAAGCAGACGCACGCTGTCCTCCTGCACCACCAGAAACGCCACCGGCTGAATGGAAACGCCGGCACCGGCACCGCCGCCGAACAGATCCTTCGGTGTGCTCTTCGCCGGCAGGTCAGAACCGCCGGATGCAAAGCCATAAGAGACCTTGGAAACCGGAATAATGGTCACGGTATCGGATACGACAATGGGATCGCCAATGATGGTCTGAACGTCCACCATGTCCCGTATTTTCTCCATGGTCACACCCATGAGATCCTGAATCTGATGTTTTTCCTGCATGACAGTTTCCCTCCGTTTATTGTTTTTTGGCGTCCTTGGAAACGCCCTGTTCTTCTTTTGACCGTGCGCCAAAGGAAAGCGCCAGACTCAGCAGCGCAGCCAACGCTGCCAGCGGACAAACCAGCAGCCGTCCGCGCACCACCCAATCCGTCTTCTCCCTGCCGAATGCGCTCTGCACCACGATTTGTTTTTCGTGCACCCGCAGGCAGCTTTTCAGCAGCCCCAGCGCCTGAAACACCAGCATGTTGGTCACGCCGTAGGCAATGGCGCACGCCTTGGCATCAAACCGCCCCACACGTGCCCCGATGACCAGCCCCCGAATGGACATGCCCTTCCAGAGCCAGCGCAGCGATTTCGGCAGATCAGAGAGCTTTCCGTGAAACTGTTTCCACATCCGCCGCAGCTTTTTCCCACGTGATGCGCTGTCACCCGCCGGTTTCTTTTGCTTTGGCGCACCGGATTTCTTTTTGCGCTGCGCTTTTTTTCGGTCGCTCCGCAGCAGCGGAATGCAAAACCAGGACAGTTTCCACTGGAAAATGTCCCGTGTTTCGTCGTACTCCACACGCAGCACAAAGGGCATCAGCAGCAGGCACAGCAACAGCAGTATGATTCCCAGCGCAATCAGCCACCCCGTCATGCAGCACAACCTCCTATTGCGACGCTGGAAGTGCGTCCTCTTCCAGAAGTTCCTCCGGTGATTCCTGCTGTATGACATTAGGCAGCGGCGGCAG
This sequence comes from Ruminococcus callidus, assembly GCF_020709055.1. GTDB lineage: Bacteria > Bacillota > Clostridia > Oscillospirales > Ruminococcaceae > Ruminococcus_C. Next base: position 25,811 of record NZ_JAJFCK010000012.1, on the reverse strand, counting down.
TTCCTCCAATGAGGAAAGCCCGAAGCACCGCAGAAAATGCGGTGTCGTCGCATATGCGATGGGATGCCCCGGAACTGCCAGTCTGCCTGCCTCTGTCAGCAGCTCCTTTTCCACCAGCGTGTTCACCACAGAACTGCTGTCCACGCCACGCACATGCTCCACAAAGCTCTTGCTCACCGGCTGGTTATAGGCGACAATGGTCAGCACCTCCATGGCTGCCGGCGAAAGCGGTACGGACTTCTTGGTCTCTGCCGCTCGTGCGATCACGCCGGCGTATTCCTGCCGTGTGCAGAGCTGGTAGGCATTCTCCAGCTGCTGCACATGAAGTGCACTCTTTCGCCGCCGGTACTGCTGTTCCAGTGTTTCCAGCGCCTGGCAGATCTCCGGCTTTCCCACATGACAAGCCTCTTGCAGCCTTGCCAGAGAAACCGGTTCTCCGCAGGCAAACAAAACCGCTTCTACCGCACCGATCAGTGCGGAACTGGTGTTTCCTTCCATTATCATTTCCTGCATTTCTTGAATTATTCCGCCGTTTCCATACGGCGTGATTTTTTCCTGCCGTCCGTCCGCCGGTAAAGATAAGTGCTGTCCTCGCTGATGCCGATCCTGCCGTGTTTGGTCAGTTCCAGCACCGCCAGAAACAGCGCCACCCGTGCGGAACGCTCCCGCACATCGGCATACAGTGCGCCAAGATAGACGTGCTCATTGTGATAGACCTTCCGCATGACATAGACCACCTTGGACATCACAGAAACCACAGGCTGGCTCACCACAGACTGTAAGCGTTCCCGTGCGGTATCCGGCGGGGAAAACCGCTTCTGCCCCATCTGATCCCACGCCTCCCGCAGCACAGCGACATCGTGGTGCAGAGCATACGCCGGAGAGACCGAGACCGGCATGGGCCGGCGCACGAAAATCTGGTTGCCGATAAACCGTCCCGCCAGTGCCTGCGCCGCCTGTTTGCACAGAGCGTACTCGATCAGTGCCCCCTGCAGCGCCTGTTTTTCCCGATGCGCTTCCTCCGGCCGCGGCAAAAGGGCTGCCGTCTTAATATAGATGAGCCGTGCCGCCATCTCCAGAAATTCGCCGGCAAGCTCCAGATCCTGTTCCCGGCACTGGTCGAGATACGCCAGATACTGCTCCAGCAAGCGGGAGATCTCAATGTCATAGATATTCAGCTTGTGCTTGGAGATCAGACTGAGCAGCAAGTCCAAAGGCCCCTCAAAGACCTCCAGCTGAAACGAAATTTTCTCCATGGATCACATCAGCATCTGAACCAGCGTGCCAATCCAGTTGGTCGCCCAGAGAAAGAACTGCACGATCCAGCTGCACAGGTAGTTCAGCGGTGTGCTCAGTGCGCCGATCAGAATCAGAACCCAGAGCACAATAGAAAGCACCTGCTGGTGCTGCTGCATCCAGTAGGACTGCCGGTAGGGCAGCAGCATCATGAGCACCTTGGAACCGTCTAGCGGCGGAATCGGAATCAGGTTGAACACTGCCAGACTGATGTTGACCGTGACAAATCCAGACAGGAAGTAGTGGATGGCAAGCAGGACGGCGCTGCCGGCGTTCGCCGCATAAAACGGGAACTCCACCTGCAGTAGAATCACGCCCAGCAGTGCTGCCAGCAGGTTGGAAAACGGGCCGGCAAGGGATGTCCAGATGATGCCCTTTCGGGGATTGTTCATCCGTGCTGGATTGATGGGAACCGGCTTTGCCCAGCCGAAGCCGGTGAACAGCAGGAGCACAGAACCAAGCGGATCCAGATGCATCAGCGGATTCAGGGTCAGCCGACCGTTTGCCTCTGCTGTGTCATCGCCGAACCGGCGAGCCATCCAGCCGTGCGCAAACTCGTGCAGCGGCAGGATCAGCAGGATGATCACCACCCGTGCCAAAAGCATATACCGATTCAAATGAAATAATGAGCTGAAAATACCCATGTGCAGACTCCCTTCGCAGCGCCTGTTTTTCAGGCGGCAGTTTCCGTTTTTTGAAAAACACACCCGTCCAAAAACAAAAGGCGGATGTTGTACACGATACTCTTTTCTATTATACATGATTCTCTGCTGAATTTCAAGTCTATTTTCCCCGATTGGCAAAAAATCCGCAGAGTGCCCGTGGCGCAGGAACAAAAAATCCGATTTTTCCGGCTGCGGCAGCGGTCTGCGCCGAATCCGGAATCTTGTTTTTTCAATCTTTTTCGTCTGATTTTTCGAAAAATCAGTATCTGCGCATTGATTTCAAAAGAAAACCGGTGCAATAAAAAAATATTGAAAAGATTCCAACAAAACGCTTGCATTTTTTTTGAAAATCTGATAAAATAGATATGTTAGTTTTCAAGCCATTCTATCGAGTGGTTTGACATGCAAACATGTTCGTAAGGAGGTGCAGATAGAATGGCTAAATGTGAATTTTGCGGAAAGGGTGTTACTTTCGGAATCAAGGTTTCCCACTCCCACAGACGCTCGAACAGAACATGGAAGCCGAACGTAAAGCGTGTGAAAGCGATTGTAAAAGGAGCTCCCTGTCATGTATACGTTTGCTCCAGATGCCTGCGCTCCGGCAAAGTAGAACGCGCGTAAGGCTCGCTTCTTCCCCAAATTGAAGATGAAAAATCGCCAGAGGTTTGCAAAGTTTGCAGCTTCTGGTTTTTCATTTTTCCCGAAAAACTCCGCTTTTTCGGCAACTTGTGAAAGCAATTTCCGACACCTTCGTATTTTTTGTGGAAATTCCCTTGCTTTTTTGCAAAAGGTATGCTATACTTAGAGTATCCCTGTAAATACCTGCGCGGCAAGTCCAACGCTCGCAGCCACATTTCGGGCGATAATCTTTGGATGAGGTGAACCAAATTGGCACAATTGCAGAAACCCAAAATCAAAAACCCTGAGCTGGTTGCCGCAATGGCAGATTTTAAACAAAATCAGAACAAGCAAACCGAGGCTGCAATGCTGGAGGCACTGAAAAACGCTTCCTTCATCGCACCGATCTCTCTTCGCACCAATCTGGACGAAGTGACCCCCGACGAAAACGGAAATCGTCAGGTGGAAGCCTCCCTGCTCGCCGTTTCCAACAAGGCCGGCACCAAGCTGTTTCCGGCATTCACGGACTGGCTGGAATTCCTGAAGTGGAAGGACGATGCGGATGCCGAGACTACCGTTATCACATTTGAGCAGTACAGCGACCTGCTGCTGCGAAAGAACAACGGCATCAAGGGCATCGTGATCAATCCGGCTGAAGCCAACATCGTGGTACAGCGGGAGAAGATGGCTGAGATGAAGGGCGTGGAGATTCCGGCAGAAAATCATCCGGAACACGTCATCACCGCTCTGTTCGGCGCCGAGAAGATCACGAACTCGGATCTGATCATCGCAGCTGCCCACGTTCGTGAGGAAAAGTCGCAGGAGGCACAAGCTGCCCTGTTCAACGCCATTCGCAAGGCCCGCTTCATTGCACCGGCAATGATGCAGGAGATCCCCAACGAAATCAAGCCCGGCGATCAGGTGACTGCGAAGGCAGAATTCATTATGCTGAACCGTGACGACCAGAAATGGCTCCCGCTGTTCACCAGTCTGCCAGAGCTGCAGAAGTGGAGCACAGGCCCGTCCTGTCAGGCAGTTCCCATGACGCTCGCCAACTACAGCGCAATGATGTCCGACCCGAACAACAGCGCTGTGGGCATCGTCATCGACCCTTTCACACTGGGCATCACCTTCAACAAGGATCAGGTGCTCAGCCTCCAGCCCCGTCTGGTGCTTCAGGATCTGAAAAATATCCCCATGGACATGCTGAACGAGCTGAAAGAAAAGTTCGCAGAGATTCCCAGCATCAAGGCCGCTTATCTGGCAGGCATCAACGTCAACGGCAAGGACGGTCATCTGATCATTCTGGATCTGACCGTTACCGCACAGGAAGATGTCAAACCCATCGCTGACGCTACCGCAACCATCGCCGGCAAGTTTGCACCGTGCACCATCGCACCGCTGCAGTCGCCCATGGGCAAGAAGGCAAGCGAAGGCAAGGCTCCGTTCTATACCGCTGAAGCGTAAGCCGCAAGAAATTCCCAAAAAATGAGAACCGCCCTCCGGAACACCGGAGAGCGGTTTTTTGTGTGATCCTCTCATTTTTATGATGCTGTGTTCTCCTCGCCGGAAACTGCCGCATCCCGCAGTGCTTCGAACGACGGCTTCAGCTTATGGTAGATCTCTTTCACCTGCTGCCCATCGTGGTAATAGCGTGCCAGGAGATTATTTAGCGTCAAGAGGTTGTCCGCAGCCATCAGAATCGCACACACCCGATGAATCAGCTTCTCGTCCTCCGTATCCAGAATCTCTGCCACATGCTTTTTCAGCTTCTTCGGAAACGTCAGCGCCGTGTTCTTTTTGACAGCAGTCTTCCGTTCTTTCGGTGCCTCCGCTGTTTCCTCCTCTGCTGCCTCCAGAATCTGGCTGGGCTGCAGGGATGCCACGCCGTTCAGCGCATTCTCAATGGTAGAGCAGATCTCCAGCGTGGAATTGCTGTTCTGCAAATACTGGACAAAGAACGTCAAATCCAGGTCAAAATCCGTGTCCTTGCTGATGATGTACAGCGGAACCTGCGGCCGTCTGCCGATCAGATAGCCAATGTACATAGAAAGCTGCAAATCCAGTGCGTTTTTCACGGTGTTCTTCCGTGTGGAAAGCGCTGTTACCTCCATCAGGCGCACCGATGCCTGACAGGTAATCAGCCGGCGGTGCAGTTCGAAAGTCAGTCCGCAGCGGTTCTGCGTGTAGAAGATCACCACTTCGTCCGACTTTGTGAGAGATTCCAATCCGTCCAGGCCCTCGATATATACGTTCTCATAATCCACCAGATAAATCGCCATTTTCGTCCTCCTATAAAAAGAGCCCACTCCGCATCTTGCTGCATACGCCCAGATGCGGGATAGGCTCCGACACATGTTGAATTTTTCCTATAAAAAAAGAGAACGCCAATGCGTTCTCAATCCGTTTGGAGGCGCCATCCAGATTTGAACTGGAGAATCAGGGTGTTGCAGACCCTTGCCTTACCACTTGGCTATAGCGCCATTTGGAGCGGATTACGAGGCTCGAACTCGCTACCTCCACCTTGGCAAGGTGGCGCTCTACCAGATGAGCTAAATCCGCATAAGTGTACTTTTTGCAAAGTACACTGGCGATCTGGATGGGATTCGAACCCACGACCTCTGCCGTGACAGGGCAGCGTTCTAACCAACTGAACTACCAGACCAGTGGTGGAAACTATAGGGCTCGAACCTATGACCCTCTGCTTGTAAGGCAGATGCTCTCCCAGCTGAGCTAAGCTTCCATCATTTTTCGTCGTCGTTTTTTCCGTGGCGACAAGTAATATTATACACCATCTCCGGCGATTTGTCAAGACTTTTTTCAAAAAAATTTTTGTTATCAAAAATCGGAAAATCCACGTAATTGCGTCGTTTTTTCAGTTTTGGTTTATCGTTTACGAAAAGTTAACATTTTAATTTGCTGAAAAAGAGCCGCCCGCAGCCTGCGGACGACCCTCGTTTTTGATTGGGGTGTATTGCTTACTTGCCAGTACCGGTTACGTTGAAGGTAACCTCGACGGAAGTCCAGCCGCTGTTGAAAGCGTCCTTATCCACGATCTGTGCAGAATAAGCGGAAGCATCGGTAACTGCGCCGTTTGCATCGTGTGCATCTTCCGGCAGCTCGTTTACCCACTCGTTATAGATGTTTGTACGCATCTCTACACCGTCATCCGAAGAGGTGTAGTTCTTCTTGGTCATGGGAACTTCTTCCCCGTTCATCTTGATGCTGGTGATCTCGATTGCCATGTTCGGATACAGTGTGGTACCGTCCTTGACCATGACAGCCATGAAGGACATGCCAGACGGTGTGTAATCGCCGTTTGCATCACCGGTAACATCATACATCAGACCAGCGGTTGCGCCGTTTACGCTAACGGTATATTCGCCGTCGCCAGTGATCGGAACAACACCTGCATCATAGGTCAGCAGGTCTTCATCTGTGCCCCAGTACTGTACGTACCACTCACCGTCAACCATTGCCAGATATGCATCGCCGGACTCAGCGGCAACCGGCTCTTCGAAGCTGCCGGTCTGTACCTGTTCGCCTGCAACAGAGCTTTCGTCAGCAGCGCTGGTTTCTTCCTCGCTGGACTCCTCTGCGGTGGTTTCAGCTGCGCTTGATTCTTCCTTGCTGGAATCCTCCTTATCTCCGCATGCTGTGAATGCAGTGCACATCATAGCAGAAGCCAGAAGGAAAGCCAGAAGCTTTTTTGTCTTCATCATAATTTTTTCCTCATTTCCTATTTTCATTTCGATAGAATCAAACCGTGCAAATACACAATCTTATGATACCTGATTTTAAAACCGGATGCAATACACGTTTTAAACAAATCTAAACCAAATAAAATTGCTGACTTCATGCATTTTCACAGAATTCACAGATATTTTCTCTGAAATTCAACAAATTTCTCCGCTTTTTTTCAATTTTTCGATCTTTTCGACGCAATCTTCCCCGATGGGATTTGCACAAAACCGCACCTGCCGGTTACGTCCTGCTGCCGGGAAAATCAGCCCAGCTCTTCCTCCAGGGCAATCATTTTTTCCATGGTTTCGTCCATGCTCACCCGCAGCTCTTCCATCCGTGCGCACTTCTCCTGCATCAGCTGGTAGTCGCTGCAAACCGCCTCGTCCGAGATCTCCGCCGTCAGCTGATCCAGTTCCTCCTGCATCACATCCAGACTCTGTTCCAGACTGCGCAGGTCGGCACGCAGCTTTGCCTGCTGGGAACGCTGCTTCTTGGAGCGATACGCCGGCTTCTCACCCTTGGGTTGTTTCTCCGCAGCCTGTGCAGCCGATTCCTCCGCCGCCTGTTCCTGCTTCTGCTGCGCCTCCAGCCACGCTGAAAAACCGCCTGTGTAAGCGGCAGCGCCGTCCGCCGTCAGGGAGAGGATATGATCTGCCACGTGATCCAGCAGATACCGGTCATGGGACACAAACAGAATCGTTCCGGGGAACTCCGCCATTGCCTCCTCAATAACCTCTTTCATAGCGATGTCCAAGTGGTTGGTGGGCTCGTCCAGAATCAGGACATTGCCGTGTTCCAGCATCATCACCGCAAAGCAAACCTTTGCACGCTCGCCGCCGCTCAGAACTCCAATAGGTTTGAACACGTTCTCCCCTGTGAGACGCACCTGTCCCAGCAAGCTCCGCACTTCCAGATCTGTCCAGGACGGCACACGGTCGTGAATCTCCTGCATCACCGTCTTTGCCGGATGCAGGTTGGTGCTCTCCTGTTCGAAGTAAGACAGCTTCACATTGCTGGTCCAGCGAATCTTCCCCTGATGGGGCAGCATGCCCTGCAAGATACGCAGCAGCGTGGATTTTCCGATGCCGTTGTCCCCCACGATGCCCCACTTTTCCCCACGGCGCACCTCAAAGGACAGGGAGGGCAGCAGCGTCTTGCGCTCCGCACCGCTTCCCACAGAGATGTCAACATCCTGCACCTTCAGCAGTTCCACTGGCGGGTCGATTTCATAGGTAAACCGCACTTTCGCCTGTTTCTGCGCACGCAGCGGTTTGGGAATGCGCTCCATCTTCTCCAGCTGTTTCACACGGCTCTGGGCGCTCTTCGCCGTAGAGGCACGTGTCAGGTTTCGTGCCACGTAGTCCTCCAGCTTAGCGATCTCTTTCTGCTGCATCTCGTATTCTTTCCACTGGCGTGCCACAGCCGCCTCTTTGAGCTGGGTAAACGTTGTGTAATTTCCCTTGTACTGCGTCAGTGTTCCCTGCTCGATCTCGCAAATGCTGGTGCAGAGGCGGTCTAAGAAATAGCGGTCGTGGGAGACCAGCAGCAGTGCGCCCTTATAGTCTTTCAGGTAATCCTCCAGCCACATCACCGTCTTGAAGTCCAGGTGGTTGGTAGGCTCGTCCAGAATCAGCAGGTTCGGTTCTTCCAGCAGCAGCCGTGCGATGGCAAGCCGTGTTTTCTCACCGCCGCTGAAGCCGGAGATGATGCGGGAGTCGTTTTCCCGTCCGAATCCCATACCGTTCAGTACCGTGCAAATCTTCACGTCGATCTGGTAGCCGTCGTTCGCCTCGAACCACGTTTGCAGCCGGTGGTATTCCTCGGAGACCGAGAGGTCGCCGGACTGCATCTGTTCCTCCAGGGCGTGCATTTTCTCCTGCGTATCCAGGAGCGGCTGGAACACGCTTCGCATTTCCTCCCAGACGGTACTCTCCCGATTCAACCCGCCCATCTGCTCCAGATAGCCGATGCTGGTCTTCCCGGAATAGGCGACATCGCCATCCCCTTCCACCAGATGATCCGGCAGTTCGTGCTCCGTGATGATGCGCAGCAGCGTGGATTTTCCGCAGCCGTTCACACCGATCAGCCCGATGCGGTCCCGATCCTCGATGGTGAGGGAGACATGGGAGAGCACCTGATTTCCATTGTAAAATTTATTGATATCTGTTAAACGCAGCAGCATAGCGTTGCGATCCTCCTATCATTCGCTCCAAAAGTGAGTCTCAAGCCGTCCGGCATCCGCCGAAAGCAGCGAGAAACGATGCCAAACATATTTTTTTATTGTATCATATTCCGGAAGAAATTACAATGTTTTTTTGTGTCGGTGCGTGAAATCCGTTTCAAATGCATCGTGCATCCTCTTTAGATGCCAAAACGGACACGGCACGCCGTGTTCCTGCAAGGCGAACAGTCCTATCTTTTTTTCAAAGGCCGAATTTTCCGGTGCTCTCCGTCTTGACTTTTCCCCCGCATCTGCGTATACTATTATATAGCACAATATCGCTGCAATTTTTCGAGTGGAGGAACAATTCATGAGCTGGCACGCATTCTGGGGACATTTTCGCACCATCACACGCCATCGGCACATGGTCATCCGGCACTGCCGCAAAGCCGGCATTCTCTGGCAGGGGTTGCGGCACGATCTCTCCAAATACAGCCCCACAGAATTTTTCGCCGGCGTCCGCTACTATCAGGACGGCAAGCGCAGCCCCAACGAAGCGGAACGGGAGGCGCTTGGCTATTCCCTTGCATGGATGCACCACAAGGGGCGCAACCGCCACCACTTCGAATACTGGTGGGACTACAACCCCAAGACCCGCAGAAACGAGCCGGTGGAGATGCCCATACGCTTCTTTGCCGAGATGTTCTGCGACCGTGTCGCCGCCAGCAAGATCTACATGCAGGACAAGTATACGCAGGCGTGTCCGCTCCAATATTTCCAACGCTCCACTGCACAGAAAGTCGGCACGATCCACCCCAGCACCGCTGCCATGCTGACCGAGATGCTGGAACTTCTGGCAAACGAGGGCGAGGATGCCGCTTTTGCCGAGCTTCGCCGGCGGGTCAAAGCTGCCAAGCAAATGAGAACTCGTCATCACAAGCGTATCACAAATGTCTTGTGAAGACAGGTTCTAAAAAAATCGCCGAACCCTTGGAATCCATCCGGTTCGGCGATCTCTGTTTGTTTATTCTGCCGGTGTGGTTTCTGCCGCATCTGCTGCGGAACTTCCGGAATCCACAATTCCCTGCAATACGCTGTCATCTACCGTGGTGAACTCATCCACCTTGCCGAACTCCATCTGCACGTCGTTCACCGTGGTGAACAGCAGATTCTTGGACGGCTCATAAGTGAATATAATGGCATCGCTTGTATCGCTGGAGGAATCCGAGTGGTATGTGATCTCGTTGTTCTCCATGCTCCATGTGGATGTGGTGCTCTGCTTCCCATTGAAATACTCCGTTGCCGCACCGCCATCCTGAAATTCGATTTGCATGACGATCGCCAGCGGCACGCCCTGCAGCGAGTCCACCAGCTGCCCGTCGCTGTTATAGCCGCCGCGCATCTCCCAGCGCCCCACAATATCCGATGTGTCGGCAACGATGGTTTCCGAGCTTTTCTCCGCCGGAACGCTCTCCGCTGCGGTTGTGGATGCGGTGCTGCTCTCTGCGCTGCTGTCCTCTGTATTGCCGCATCCGGTCATGCTGCCGCACAGTACGGCTGCCGTCAAAAATGCTGCAATGCCATATCTTTTTCGTTTCATATGCAATTCCTCTTTTCTGTTGTTCTCCGGTCAAAACAAAACGCGTCAATAAGAAGTTCAAGAAATTCTTACCCACGCGTTTTTTCCTATTTTCTACATTGGAGCGGGCGACGAGAATCGAACTCGCAACCTCAGCTTGGGAAGCTGATGTTTTACCACTAAACTACGCCCGCAGACGCCGTCCGCAGACGGTAAAAAACTTGGAGCTGGAAACGTGACTTGAACACGCGACCTGCGCATTACGAATGCGCTGCTCTACCAACTGAGCTATTCCAGCACCTTATTTTCCCTGGCAAGCGATACTCGCCCTTTCAATGAGAGTACTTCTTTATTATACCACATTTTCCGGCTTTGTCAAGAGGTTTTCAAAAATATTTGGAAAAAATCACAATTTCAATTGAAATCGGGGAAAAGATATGCTATAATAAAAAAGCCAAGTCCGGATTTTTTCTCCGGCAGCTTTGCAGGCCCTCATTTGCCCGCACATTTTTCTGGAAAAAATCGAAAAAACAATTGAAATCGCCAAAAGAATGTGTTATAATAGGAGTAAAATCAAAACTTCATGAAAAGGAAGGAAGCAACATGAAAAAGAAAACAAAATCAATTCTCGCAATTGTCCTTGCAGTTCTCCTGCTGCTCACCATAATTGTCACCCTGTCAACCACGATTCTGTTTTCCAAGAGCGATACCCCGAAAATTTTCGGACACTACATCTACCTCATGGAAAGCGACACCATGGAGGCAAGCGCCAGCGGAACTTCCGTTGCGACCGATCTCACCGCAGTGGCAACTGGTGGTGCAACGGTGGACAGCGAGAGCGCTTCCGCATCGATTCACAAGAACACAGCGGTCATCGCTTCGGTTTACAGCGAATCCGATCCCATCGCCAAGTACAACGCCGTCCTCTGTGTGCTGGCACCGGATGACCCCTCCACGGACGTGGATTCCGACCGCATCGCCGTTCGCCGCATCAACACCATTGCGCAGGACGAAAGCGGTATCCTGAAGTACTACCCCACCACCATGCAGGCTGACACCGTGGGAACCGAACCGCCGATCACCGTGGACAACATTCTGGGCAAATGTACTTACGAGAGCAAGGAGCTGTACTCCTATGTGAAGTTCGTCAACAGTGTTCCGGGTATCCTGCTGCTGATGGTTCTGCCGGCAGTGATCCTAGTCATCATGCTCATTGTTGCAATCGTTCGTGCCAATACCAAGAGCGACGATGATTTCGCTTTTGAGGAAAATTATGACGAGGTCTTCAGCGAAGATTCCTACGATCCCGATGCCGACTACAGCGAAGAAGAGCTTGGCGCACGTTCGCCGCTGTTCCATCCGGAGGATGCTTCCTCCAACCGTTCTTTCGAACAGCGCCGTTCCTCCATCGCCCAGAACTTTGAGCGAAAGGCAGTCAACCCCAACTCGCCGTACCAGAAGGCACGCACCATGCAGTTCAAGGCACAGCATGACGTTCCGATCTACACCAATCCGGAAGATCAGATTCCGGTAGGCGGTACTGCGCCGGATGTCGGTCGGTATGAGAACCCCGGCTTCGACGAGGATGCAACTTCCATCTTCCACACCCGCAGCGAATATGCAGCAGACAGCACTGTCCCGCCAGTTTCCGCACCGATTGCGCCGGATTCTTCTGCTGCCTACCACGGCAGCCACGAGGCAAGTTCCCCGGAAGAGGCCCGCAACCTGGGCGAAACCAGACCGCTCTACGGCACACCTGCATCTGCTGCTTACACCCCGCAGCACGCTGCTCCGGCACAGCCGGCCGCACCGGCTCCTGCCCCGGCTCCCGCTCCGGCACCGAAGCCGGCAGCACCGCAGCGTCCGGCAAGCAAGTATGACTCTGCTTCCATCGACGAGCTGCTCGCAATGATCGAAGACGAAAAGAAAAAACTGGACGACTAATTCTCGCCCATATCCCCCGAAAAAATCCGGCAGATCAGATGTCTGCCGGATTTTCTGTTCTGATTCGCTGAAAAAAGCGGTACAGCTTCCGAATGGAGATGGAAGCTGTACCGCTTTTTATCTTTTGAAATGCAGCGAATCGCTTACTTGCAGTCTGTAATCAGCTGATTCAGTGCGCTCAGGAATGCAGAAATAGAGGAGTTGATGATATCCGACCGGATGCCAACGCCCCAGCAGGTCTTGCCATTCTTCTCCAGTCCCACATAGGAAACCGCCTTGGAGTTGGAACGAACTGCCAGTGCGTGTTCTGTGTAGGTGGTCAGGGCAAAGTCCATGTTCAGGTATGCCTTTACCGCATTGGATACCGCATCCAGACGGCCGTTGCCGTCTGCCTGAATCACGTCCGTCTTGCCATCATAGGAGATGGTCACAGCTGCACCAATCACACCCTCCTCCTTCTGCACGAAGTGTACTTCCGGCAGGGAGATCGGTTCTTCGATGTTGACATAGTGCTCCTCGAAAATCCTGAGCACTTCCTCCGGCAGCAGTTCCTTGTGGGCGTGGTCGGAAACGCCCTTGACCAGATAACCAAAGGACTCCCGCATCTTCATAGGAATGTGATAGCCATACTTGGTTTCCATCAGGTAGCTTACGCCGCCCTTGCCGGACTGGCTGTTGATTCGAATGACGTCTGCCTCGTAAACACGGCCCACATCCTCGGGGTTGATGGGCAGGTACGGCACATTCCAGTGCTTGCAGTCGTGCTCTTCCCGCCAGTGCATGCCCTTGGCGATGGCATCCTGATGGGAGCCGCTGAACGCTGCAAAGACCAGCTGTCCGCTGTACGGCGAACGCTCATAGACGTGCATTCTGGTGACACGCTCATAAACCTCAACGATCTCCGGCATGTTGGAGAAGTCCAGCTCCGGATCCACGCCCTGAGAATACATGTTCAGTGCCAGCGTGATAATATCCACATTACCGGTGCGCTCGCCGTTGCCGAACAGGGTGCCCTCGATACGGTCGCCGCCCGCCAGCAGTCCCAGCTCGCTGTCTGCCACTGCACAGCCGCGGTCGTTGTGGGGATGCAGGGAGATGACAACGTTTTCTCTGCGGTAGAGATTGTCGTTCATGTACTCGATCTGGTTGGCGTAGACATGGGGCATGGAGTGGGAAACCGTTACCGGCAGGTTGATGATCACCTTGTCGTCCGGCGTCGGCTCCCAGATCTTCAGCACGGCGTTGCAGATCTCCAGCGCAAACTCCGGCTCTGTTCCGGTGAAGCTCTCCGGCGAATACTCAAAGCGGAAATGACCCTCGGTCTTTTCCCGATACTCCTTGCAGAGTTTTGCACCAAACTCTGCGATCTTGATGATATCTTCCTTGCTCTTCTTGAACACCTGTTCCCGCTGTGCCACGGAGGTGGAGTTATACAGGTGAACGATGGCATGCTTTGCGCCCTTCAGGGATTCGAAGGTCTTGGCGATGATGTGTTCCCGTGCCTGCGTCAGCACCTGAATCGTCACATCGTCCGGAATCAGATCCTGTTCGATCAGCGTCCGGCAGAACTCGTATTCCGTTTCGGATGCAGCCGGAAAGCCGATCTCGATTTCCTTGAATCCGATCTTCACCAGATACTTGAAAAACTCCAGTTTTTCCTCCAGACTCATGGGCGTAATCAGTGCCTGATTGCCGTCCCGCAGGTCAACGCTGCACCAGATCGGTGCTTTTTCGATCATGGTCTTCTGTGCCCAGCGCATGGGCGGGTTCTTCACCGGAAAAAACTGCGGTGCATACTGTTCTACATGGTTCATCATAACGCATCCTTTCTTTCGTTCTCAGAGCTTGTTTTGTATCTTTTTATATGCGGATTTTTGCGCATGATTTTGTCGGTGACAAGGAAAAAATCCGCAGGCATACTTTCGTATGGCAAGGATTTTTGACGCAGTCAGCAGCAAAATCTGCCGAAAAGACGTACGGAAAAAGATGCGAAACAGGCTCTCATACATTTGTTTCCAGTCCAGGCAATAAAAAAGTCCCTTCCGCACAGCAATCCTGTTCGCTATGCAAAAGAGACGAAGGAACTCTCCGTGGTACCACTCTTTTTGATGCATCTCTGCACCCGCTCACGCACATCTGACAATGTGCAGCCCCGATAACGGAGGGCAGTCCGGCAGAACCTACTGACACTTTCGTGCGTTCCGTCTGCGGCTCAGGGAGGAGCTATCATGAACGGCTTTCCACTGCCTCGCACCGGCCGGCAGCTCTCTGCGGCAAAACACGTCCTCTTTTTTCCCTTCAGCGCCTGTTTTTCACAAAACAAATCTGTATCTTCGAAACAACACCCCACCTGCCGCATCTGCGATTGCAGGCTGGATTGCTTATTTCTTATTATACCGCCCCGCTTTCGATTTGTCAAGTGGATTTTCAAAATTTCTTTCGATTCCTTCGGCACCGGATAAAATCCGCTTTGATTCTGCAATATTTTGAATAAAATATTTACATAGTGTAAAAAAGCTTGTTAGGTGCTTGCTTTTACGAAAACGAAGTGCTATACTAAAACATAAGAACCGTTTATCCTGCGGTTTGGATTTCAGCGGACAGCATTTCGGCTGTGCCGCCTGCATTTGATAGCATCCAAGGAGGTGTGTACCATGCCAAAGACGTTTGCGTTTGCACGAGTGAGCATTCTGGAACTGACGCACCGAGTCATTTTGACCCGGAGCGAAATTTGCGCTGTACACGCCATGGTTCCAAGGAAAAATGCGGGCGGACGTTATGAAAACGCCGCACGGGTATGATGTTTGGAACCCTTCGGCAATTTGCCGGGGGTTTTTTTGAATCAGAAAGCAACCAGCCTTTCTACGGGAGAAGCGAAGGATACTTCTCTCCGGCATACAGCGCAGGCACTTCGGGTCTGTTCCAAAAATCGTATTCTTTCGTTTTCGCAAAAACTAAAAAATAAAAAGGTGAAGAGACAAATGACACTGAAAGGCGCACAAATTATTGTTGAGACCCTCATCGAACAGGGCGCAACAACGGTATTCGGCTATCCGGGCGGACAGGTCATCGATATCTACGATGCTCTCTATCTGGCACAGGATCGGATCCATCACATCATCACAGCTCACGAACAGGGCGCAGCCCACGCTGCCGACGGCTATGCACGTGCTACCGGCGAGGTAGGCGTTGTCATCGCCACCTCCGGTCCCGGCGCAACCAATCTGGTCACCGGTATCGCAACGGCTTATCTGGACTCTGTTCCGCTGGTTGCCATTACCGGCAACGTTCCGAACTCTCTCATCGGACGGGACAGCTTCCAGGAGGTCGACATCACCGGTGTAACCATGCCCATTACCAAGCACAACTTCCTGGTAAAGCATGTGGAAGAGCTGGCAGACACCATTCGGGAGGCATTCCGCATTGCAAAGTCCGGCAGACCGGGTCCGGTTCTGGTGGATATTCCCAAGGACGTGCAGAACGCACTCTATGAGTACAGCGCACAGGCACCGGTAGTAAAAACTCCCGTTGCTCCGGCAAAGGAGGATGAGATCGAACAGGCTGCGGAGATGATTCTGGCAGCTAAGAAGCCTTACATCTACATCGGCGGCGGTGCAATCACTGACAATGCCGGCGCAGAGGTTCTTGCGCTGGCGGAAAAGATCGATGCCCCCATCGGCTGCACCATGATGGGCATTTCCGCAGTTCCCACCTCCAATCCCCGCTGGCTGGGCATGGAGGGCATGCATGGTCACTATGCATCCTCCATCGCCCAGAATGAAGCAGACCTGATCATCACCGCAGGCTGCCGCTTCAGCGACAGAGGTACCGGCAACACTGCAAAGTATGCCCGCAACGCAAAGATCATTCACATCGATATCGATGCTTCGGAAATCCGGAAGAATATCTCCGTAGAACTGGGAATCGCCGGTTCGATGCGGGAGATTCTGGGACGGCTGACAGAAAAGCTGCCGCAGCAGACACATCCGGAATGGATGGCGCATGTGGCGGATCTCCAGAAGTACACCAGGGAGCTGGAGGCACAGGATCCCGCCGAGCTGACACCGTTCACCGCCATTGACGCCATTGCCGCAGTTGCGGACAAGGACACCATTGTGGCAACAGACGTTGGGCAGCACCAGATGTGGGTGGCACAGCACTATCCGTTCGAAACACCCCGCACCTTTATCTCCAGCGGCGGTCTGGGCACCATGGGCTTCGGTCTGGGCGCAGCCATCGGTGCTGCAACAGCAACCGGCAGAAAGACCGTTCTGGTCACCGGCGACGGCAGCTTCGGCATGAACCTCAACGAACTGGCAACCGCCGTTTCCAATCAGACACCGGTCGTTGTATTCATCATGAACAACGGCGTTCTGGGCATGGTTCGCCAGTGGCAGACCCTGTTCTTCGACAAGCACTACTCCAACACCACGCTGGAGCGCAAGACTGACTTCGTCAAGCTGGCCGAGGCGTTCGGCATGCCGGGATACCGTGCACTGAACATGGACGAGCTGAAAGAGGTTCTGCCCAAGGCATTCGCAGAAAACGGTCCTGTCCTCATTGATTGCGCCATTGACTGTGACGCATTCGTTCTGCCGATGCTTCCGCCGGGCGGCTGTATTGATGATATCATCGTGGATATCGATGCAATGTAAAGGGGTGTGCTGCAATGGATAGAATTGAACGCTTTGTTATCTCCATCCTCGTTGCAAACCATTCGGGTGTTCTCTCCCGTGTTTCGGGCATGTTCACCAGACGAGGATTTAATATTGACACGCTGACCGTCGGAGAAACCGAATCGCCGGAGTTCTCCCGCATCACCATCTCCACCCACTGCGACCGTTCGGTCTGCGACCAGATCGTCAAGCAGCTGGAAAAGATGTATGATGTCAAGACCGTCAAGGTCATGAAACGGGATCTGACCGTCACCCGTGAGCTGCTGCTCATCAAGATCAACAATGTGGCAGACAAGCGGCAGGATATCATGTCTGTGGTCGATGTTTTCCGTGCGAAGATCACCGACTATTCTCCGGAGGCGCTGGTCATCGAAATTCGTGGCGAGTCCTCAAAAATCAACGCTTTTATTGAGCTGCTGGAGCCGTACGGCATTCTGGAAATGTGCCGCACCGGACTGGTCGCTCTTGAAAGAGGCGGCTCTTGCCTGAAAGATGCATGAGTCACCTGATATGACAGCAGCGAAACCACGCTGCTGAAATCTAAATTTATTCAAAGGAGTCTTTCACAATGGATCACGTTGCAAAGGTTTTTTATCAGGAAGACTGTGACCTGTCTCTGCTGTACGGCAAGACAATCGCTGTTATCGGCTACGGCAGCCAGGGTCACGCACACGCACTGAATGCCAAGGAATCTCTGGGCGACAAGGCCAGAGTTATCGTCGGTCTGTACAAGGGCAGCAAGTCCTGGGCAAAGGCTGAGGCACAGGGCTTCGAAGTATTCACCGCAGCAGAGGCTGCAAAGCAGGCTGATATCATCATGATCCTGATCAATGATGAGAAGCAGGCAGCAATGTACAAGAAGGACATTGCACCGAACCTGGAGCCGGGCAACATGCTGATGTTCGCTCACGGTTTCGCAATCCACTTCGGTCAGATCATCCCGCCGGCAGACGTTGACGTTACCATGATCGCTCCGAAGGGACCGGGTCACACCGTTCGTTCGGAATATCTGGCTGGCAAGGGCGTTCCGTGCCTGGTTGCCGTACAGCAGGATGCTACCGGCAAGGCACAGGATCTGGCTCTGGCTTACGGTCTGGCTATCGGCGGCGCAAGAGCCGGCGTTCTGGAAACCACATTCCGCACCGAGACTGAAACCGACCTGTTCGGCGAGCAGGCTGTTCTGTGCGGCGGTGTCTGCGCTCTGATGCAGGCTGGTTTCGAAACACTGTGCGAAGCTGGCTATGACCCGAGAAACGCTTACTTTGAGTGCATCCACGAGATGAAGCTGATCGTTGACCTGATCTACCAGAGCGGTTTCGCAGGCATGCGTTACTCCATCTCCAACACCGCAGAATACGGCGACTATATCACTGGTCCGAAGCTGATCACTGAGGAGACCAAGAAGACCATGAAGCAGATCCTGAAGAACATTCAGGACGGTTCCTTCGCAAAGGAATTCCTGCTGGATATGAGCGAAGCCGGCGGTCAGGCACACTTCCGTGCAATGCGGAAGCTGGCTGCTGAGCATCCGTCCGAAAAGGTCGGCGAAGAGATCCGCAAGCTGTACAGCTGGAACGGCGAAGACAAGCTGATCAACAACTAAGAACCCGCCTTCACAAGCGTATCCACGTGTCTTTTCGGCAAATTTTGCTGCATCCTGCGTGAAAAATACTTGCCGGGCGACAGCCCGCCTGCGTATTTTTGCCTTGTCTGCAACAAAATTATGCTCGAAAATCCACATATATTTCTTGTGAAGCCAGGTCCTAAGACAGTTGTGTCGCGCCCCCATTTCTGAATAAGATGGGATACGCAGGTATCAAACCATAGCAAAAAACTGCTTTCCTGACCAATCATCGGGAAAGCAGTTTTTCGATACGCAACCAATCCATTGTGACATATACATGAGGTGAAAGAAATGAGCAGTAATTTTTACTGTGACGGTGTTGACAAAGCACCGCAGCGTTCCCTGTTCAATGCACTGGGAATGACAAAAGAAGAGATGCAGCGTCCGCTGGTCGGCATCGTTTCCTCTTATAACGAGATCGTACCGGGACACATGAACATTGACAAAATCGTCGAGGCTGTCAAACTGGGCGTTGCCATGGCTGGCGGCACACCGGTGGTATTTCCGGCAATCGCTGTTTGCGACGGCATTGCCATGGGCCACACCGGCATGAAGTATTCTCTGGTGACCCGTGACCTGATCGCAGATTCCACCGAGTGCATGGCGCTTGCGCATCACTTTGACGCACTGGTCATGATTCCGAACTGCGATAAGAACGTGCCGGGGCTGCTGATGGCTGCTGCCAGAGTCAACGTCCCCACCGTATTCGTCAGCGGCGGTCCGATGCTGGCCGGCCACGTCAAGGGCAAGAAAACCAGCCTCTCCAGCATGTTTGAGGCAGTCGGCTCCTACGCTGCCGGCAAATTCACGCTGGAAGATGTGGAGGAGTTCGAAAACAAAGCATGTCCGACATGCGGTTCCTGCTCCGGTATGTACACCGCAAACTCCATGAACTGTCTGACCGAAGTACTGGGTATGGGACTCAAGGGCAACGGCACCATTCCCGCCGTTTACTCCGAGCGCATCAAGCTGGCAAAGCAGGCAGGTATGGCTGTCATGGATATGTACCGGAAGAACATCCGTCCCCGTGATATCATGACTGCGGAGGCATTCGAGAACGCACTGACTGCTGACATGGCGCTGGGCTGCTCCACCAACAGCATGCTGCACCTGCCGGCAATCGCCAACGAATGCGGCATCAAGATCGATCTGGATATGGTCAACGAGATCAGCGCAAGAACCCCGAACATCTGCCATCTGGCACCGGCGGGCCACGCCTACATGGAAGACCTGAACGAGGCAGGCGGCATCTATGCCGTTCTGAACGAACTGACCAAGAAAAACCTGCTGCACACCGACGTCATGACCGTTACCGGCCACACCATGGCGGAGAACATCCGTGGCTGCATCAACAAGAATCCGGACATCATCCGCCCCATCGACCAGCCGTACAGCGAAACTGGCGGTATTGCCGTCCTCAAGGGCAATCTGGCACCGGATCGCTGCGTGGTAAAGCGGAGCGCTGTTGCCAAGGAAATGCTGGTACACCGTGGCCCTGCCAAGGTCTTTAACAGCGAGGAAGAGGCAATTGCAGCCATCACCGGCGGCAAGATCGTCAAGGGTGATGTGGTTGTCATCCGTTACGAAGGCCCTGCCGGCGGCCCGGGCATGCGGGAAATGCTGTCCCCGACTTCTGCCATCGCAGGTATGGGTCTGGACAAGGACGTTGCCCTCATCACAGACGGCCGTTTCTCCGGTGCGACCCGTGGCGCTGCCATCGGCCACGTTTCTCCGGAGGCAGTCAACGGCGGTACGATCGCCTATGTACAGGACGGCGATATGATCTCCATCGACATCCCGAACCACAGCATCCAGCTGGAGGTTTCGGACGAGGAACTGGCAGAGCGGAAAAAGACCACCAAGATCCTGGTCAAGGAAAACCTCACCGGCTATCTGAAACGCTACTCCAAGATGGTTTCCTCTGCGGATCAGGGTGCGATCATCAACCGTATGGATTAAGAGCTCGTGTTCATAGGCGTCTATCTACGTCTTTTCGGCAAATTTTGTTGCATACTGCGTTAAAAATTCTTGCCATACGAAAGTATGCCTGCAAATTTTTGCCTTGTCTGCAAAAAAAATTTGCTCGAAAATCCGCATATATTTCCTACGAACACAAGCTCTAAGAAAATACAGCAAATCACATAAAGGAGGAACTACCCCATGGGTATGACAATGACACAGAAGATCCTTGCTGCACACGCTGGTCTGGATTCTGTAGAGCCCGGTCAGCTGATTCTGGTCAATCTGGATCGTGTGCTGGGCAACGATATCACCTCTCCGGTTGCGATCCGGGAGTTCAACAAGCTGAACAAAGACGCTGTCTTTGACAAAGAAAAGGTGACCATGGTCATGGATCACTTTGCCCCGAACAAGGACATCAAGGCTGCCACACAGTGTAAAATGTGCCGCGATTTCTGCGGCGAAAAGGAGATCACCCACTTCTATGACGTTGGTCAAATGGGTATCGAACATGCCCTGCTGCCGGAAAAAGGACTGGTCGTTTCTGGTGACGTAGTCATCGGCGCAGACTCCCACACCTGCACCTACGGCGCACTGGGCGCATTCTCTACCGGTGTCGGCTCTACCGACATGGCCTGCGGCATGGCAATCGGCAAGGCATGGTTCAAGGTGCCGTCTGCTATCAAGTTTGTCCTCAAGGGCAAGCTGAACCCGTACATCTCCGGTAAGGACGTCATCCTGCACATCATCGGCAAGATCGGCGTAGACGGCGCACTGTACCGCTCCATGGAGTTTACCGGCGAGGGTGTCGCTTCCCTGTCTATGAGCGACCGTCTGACCATGACCAACATGGCAATCGAAGCTGGTGCCAAGAACGGTATCTTCGAGGTAGACGACCAGACGCTGGCATTCGTGGCAGAACACAGCGACCGCAAGCCGGTTGTGTACAAGGCTGACGAGGATGCGGTTTACGATGAGGTCATCGAGATCGACCTGTCCGAGATCAAGTCCACCGTGGCATTCCCGCACCTGCCGGGCAACACCCGCACCATCGACGAAGTGGGCGAGGTCAAGATCGATCAGGTGGTCATCGGCTCCTGCACCAACGGTTTCTACAAGGACATCGAAGAAGCTGCTTCCATTATCCGTGGCAAGAAAGTGGCAAAGAACGTCCGTGCCATCATCATTCCGGCAACACAGGCAATCTACCTGAAGGCTATGGAAAACGGTCTGCTGAAGGACTTCATCGAGGCTGGCTGCGTGGTATCCACCCCGACCTGCGGCCCGTGTCTGGGCGGACACATGGGCATTCTGGCTGCCGGCGAGCGTGCCGTTTCCACCACAAACCGGAACTTTGTGGGCAGAATGGGTCATCCGGAATCCGAGGTATATCTGGCAAGTCCGGCGGTTGCCGCAGCAAGTGCCATTGCCGGCAAGATCGTTTCCCCGAAGGAGGTACTGTAACATGCAACTGAACGGAACTGTCATCAAATACGGCGACAACGTGGACACGGACGTCATCATTCCGGCACGTTATCTGAACACCATTGACAAGAAAGAACTGGCTTCTCACTGCATGGAAGATCTGGATACCACCTTCACCAGCCGCGTGAAGCCGGGCGACATCATGGTCGGCGGCGAAAACTTCGGCTGCGGTTCTTCCCGGGAACACGCTCCGATCGCAATCAAGGAAAGCGGCATTGCGCTGGTCATTGCCAAGAGCTTTGCCCGCATCTTCTACCGGAACTCTATCAACATCGGTCTGGCGATTGTGGAGTGTCCGGAGGCTGTGGACGCTATCAGCGAGGGCGACACGGTGGAAGCAGATCTGGACAACGGTATCATCCGTGATGTCACCAACGGCAAGGAATTCCACGTGGCACCGTTTCCGGAATTTATCCAGACCATTATCGCAAACGGCGGTCTGATCGAGTCGATCAAAAAGGGTGCTGTGAAGTAAGCGGTTCTCTGAAACTCTATGATATGCAAAAAGCTGCTGTACCATTTGTTTGGTACAACAGCTTTTTTGTTGTCTGAAAACTGGAATTTATGCTTGCTTTTTAGAATTTCTGATATATATTGCGGATGTTATAACAACCATTAGAATAAGAATATGCAAAATAGAATGATAAACATCTGGTATATATCTTCCATCAATTTCAAGCCACTTTATAGCCCCTGAAAAACACTTTATCTTACCTTCAAGTGAACCCATTATCCCTTTACCAAAAATAGTATACCATTCGTGGCATAAGAATTGAACTACAAACCATATTGATGTCCATACCGCAACAGCCCATTTTCCGAATTTTTCCTTAAATATAAATAATATTATTGTTACTAAATAAATAAGAAAAAATATCCCATCATCTTTATATGAGCGTGCGACTAAATAAGTATTTCTGAAATAAACACCTGTCATATCAAGAAAAAACCAGAACAGAAGCAATATTTGGGGTATTATACAATATCTTTTCTTCATTATTTACCACCTAAATTCCGATTTACTGCATTTCCATTATACCACACAGCCCCAACGCAGTCAATCCGCCGCAAATTTCACCGACACAGTTGCCCGCTATGTGTTCTTCTCATGTGGAAAAACTAGAAGTTGTCTATTTCTCCTCTTCGTTAAGATCTAGTTCATTACGCACTTGTTCTTCTTCAATATCTTCGGTAGTGACTTTTCCTGTAATATCCCTATAGGCTTCTTTTATTCCATTTCTGACAGCCCATTTAACTATAAAATATAATGCAAGTAAAACGATTAGTGCTGTGCCAAAACTAATTCCTAATTCTTCAAACATTTCATTACCTCCGTCAAATTCTGATTTACCTCATTTCTATTATACCGCACAATTTCAACTTAGTCAATCCGCCGCAAATTTCACCGGCACAGTTGCCTGCTATGTGTTCTTCTCATGTGGAAAAACTGGAATTTACTGCAATACCCAATCTTCTCTTTTTAGAATGGTTACCTCATTTTCTTCCGTTGTACCGAATGCTGTCTCATAGGTATCAAATGCATAGTGTTTGAAACCACTTTTTTCCTGAACTCTATGAGATTGCTCATTCCACAAGAAGTGACCACAGAAGATTACATCAAGATTAGCGTTCTCAAAGAGAAAACGAATTACTTCTTTCAACGCTTCCGGCATCAAACCTTGTCCCCAATATTCTTTGCTCAGAACATAGCCTATCTCACGGCATTTCTTATTTTCAAATTCCGGGAAGTGAGTTTCATTGTATTTTTCGATCCCAACAGAACCTATTACTTTGCCCTGATATTCGAGTGCAAATGTTTTCTTATGGCTAATGAACATATCAAGAATAATCTTAGATTCTTCCTTGCTTTCATGAGGCTTCCAACCCGCCATTTGTCCGACTCCATCTACTGAAGCGTAGGAATAAAAGTCATCAATGTCGGATTGCCGCCACGGGCGAATCAACAAACGCTCTGTTTTTAGGATAACATTACTTATATCTATTTCAGGATTCATAGTATTTTACTCCTCTAAATTACGATTTACCACACCTTCATTATACCACACAGCCCCAACGCAGTCAATCTGCCGCAAATTTCACCGGCACAGTTGCCCGCTATGCGTTCTTCTCATGTGGAAAAACTGGAATTTATCAGTCCGTTAGTTCAAGTGTTTTCTCAAAAGGAATACATTCTGCATACCGCTTATTCCACATAAATTCATTATAATAATGGTAGCTTTGTTCAGCGGTCATATACTGATTATCAACCGTACTATTCGCATTTGCAGGAACAATCATTTTGAAACCATGCTCAAATCCCGATTTAATCGTTGCATCAATACAATAATCTGTCTGCAATCCCACAATAATAATCGTATTTTCTTCTTTTTGTCTTAAATACTCCAATAGTCCAGTATCTTTAAAAGCACTATTTACGTTCTTGTCAAAAATAAGTTCACCATTAAGTGGTTGAAATCCATCATATATTTCAAAACCATCATTTCCTTTTGTTAATTCATTGCCAATCCCATCGTCATGCCGAACAAAAATAACTTCTATCTTATTATTTCGAGCTGTTCTTATCAGTTCTATAACACGAGATTTGAATAAATCAAATTGGTATAACTTGTCATTTGTAATTGCTTTTTGTGTATCAACTACCAAAAGTATCATAAACGATTCCTCCACAACTTCCGATTTACCACACCTTCATTATACCACACAGTCCCAACCAAGTCAATCCACAACCAAAATCACCGACACAGCCCCCTCCGCACCGGCTTTTTTGTGGCGAAATGCAGAATTCTCACAAAAACCTTGTAATTTTCATCAGAATGATGTATAATGAATAGGTATCTGGAGGAAATCTCTGATTTTCTCTGCGAATCTCAACAAAAAGGAGTCTTTCCCATGAATTTTAACATTGCATTGCTTCGGGGCGACGGCATCGGTCCGGAAATCGTAGACAGCGCAGTTGCTGTGCTCCACAAGATCGGCGAGAAATACGGTCACACCTTCCACTGTACGCCGTATCTCATCGGCGGCTGTGCCATTGATGCCACCGGCATTCCCCTGCCGAAAGAAACCATCGATGGCTGTCTGGCAAGCGACAGCGTTCTGCTGGGTGCCGTTGGCGGTGCAGTCGGTCACAACAAGTGGGATCAGATGCCCCCGCATCTCCGTCCGGAAAAGGCGCTGCTGGGCATCCGTGAGGCTCTTGGACTGTTCACCAACCTCCGTCCGGCAAAGCTGTATCCAGCTCTGAAGGGTGACTGCCCCCTGCGGGAGGACATCGTGGCAAAGGGCTTCGACATCATGATGGTGCGTGAGCTGACCGGCGGCATCTACTTCGGCGAGCGTGGCAGACGAGAGGGCAAGTACGGCGAAGAGGCATACGACACCGAGTGCTACAGCAAAATGGAAGTAGAGCGTATCGCACGGGTGGCTTTCGAAACTGCCCAGAAGCGCAACAAGAACGTCATCAGCATCGACAAGGCAAACGTGCTGGAAAGCTCCCGTCTGTGGCGTGAAGTGGTTCACGAAGTGGCAAAGGATTATCCGGACGTCACCCTCACCGACATGCTGGTGGACAACGCTGCCATGCAGCTGGTCAAGAATCCGAGACAGTTTGACGTAGTTGTCACCTCCAACATGTTCGGCGACATTCTGTCCGATGAAGCTTCCCAGATCACCGGTTCTATCGGTATGCTGCCGTCGGCTTCTCTGGGTGCCACCAAGCGCGGTATGTACGAGCCGATCCACGGTTCCGCACCGGATATTGCCGGACAGAACAAGGCAAACCCCATCGCCACCATTCTCTCCGCAGCCATGATGCTCCGCTATTCCTTCGACCTCATGGACGAGGCACAGGCAATCGAAGATGCTGTGGACGCATATCTGAATGCAGGCTACCGCACCGCCGATCTGGCTGGCGAGGGCGTAACACCGCTGTCCTGCACGGAGTGCACCGAAAAGATCATTGCACTGCTGAAGTAAGCAGTATTCTTAGAGCTTGTATTCATAGGAAATATATGCGGATTTTCGAGCAAATTTTTTTGCA
>NZ_JAJFCK010000119.1 GCF_020709055.1 Ruminococcus callidus | reverse complement strand
TTATCGACCGGGAATACAATGTGCTGGCTGGACATGGACGCATTATGGCGGCAAAAGAAGAAGGCATTGCAGAAGTCCCCTGTGTGTATGCCGACCATCTGACAGAGGCACAGAAGAAAGCGTATATTCTTGCTGACAACCGGATGGCGTTAGATGCCGGCTGGGACGAAGAACTGCTTGCTGTTGAGATGGAAGAGTTGCAGAATCTCGGATTTGACCTGGGTTTGACTGGTTTCGATGAATCTGAAATTGCTGACCTTTTCGACATTAACAGTGATGAAGCAAAACAGGATGATTTTGATGTAGATGCAGAACTGAAAAAGCCCTGCAAATCCAAAACAGGTGACATCTGGCATCTTGGAAAACATACTGTCATCTGCGGAGATTCCACTTTGCCTGAAACATTCAATGCGTTGCTTGGTGATACAAGAGTAAACCTTGTCTGTACAGATGCACCATATTTTGTCGACCTGAACAGTACGTCAGGCAAAATCAAAAATGACAATCTTAACGATAAAGAAGCCTATGAATTTCTAATGAAAGTATTCAAAAATCTGCACGAATATATGCAGAGAGATGCAAGTTTCTATGAATTCTATGCCACTTCAAAGGCGAGAATTTTTCACGATGCTTTTGAAGATGCCGGCTTCAAAGTTGGTGCAGGTCTTGTTTGGAAGAAAGACCGCCTTGTTCTCACCCGAACAGACTGGAAATATATCCACGAACCTATCATTTTCGGCTGGAAAAAGGACGGGAAACATAACTGGTACGGGGATCAGAAACAAGTGACCGTATTTGAATTTGACCGTATCAAAAACAGCAAAGAGGACGGCTGCGGACACCCCTCAAGCAAACCTGTTCCTCTTATCGCCTATCTTATCGGTTTATCGACGCAGACCAATGCTTTAGTGCTTGATTGCTTTTTAGGTTCAGCATCTACGCTTGTTGCCTGCGACCAGCTTGACAGAATTTGTTACGGCATAGAGTTTGAACCGAAGTTTGTTGATGTAGCCGTTGAAAGGTACATAAAACTCCATGACGGAAATTCCGATGATGTGTATTTGATTCGGGATGGGAAGCGAATGGAATATTCGGAAGTAGAGGTGTCAGATGCGTAATCTCACCCTTGGCAGCCTCTTTGACGGCAGCGGCGGTTTTCCGCTTGCCGGACTGT
>NZ_JAJFCK010000118.1 GCF_020709055.1 Ruminococcus callidus | reverse complement strand
TAACCACACGATTCTCCAGAAAGGTGATTCGCTGGTTCAGAGTTCCAATTTCCATTACATCACACCCTCTCGCTGTGCAAACAGCATGGCACGAAGCGTTAATGTCAGCTTGGAAAAATCTGCGGTATTGCGGTTTTCATAAAGATAGGAAACCGTGTAGAGCATTGCTGTCCGTACTACATCTTCGTTTTCTGAAAAGCGTTCCTCGTCCATTCTGCCCACGTCCTTGACCAGTGATTTTGCCGTATCGAGCAGTTGGAGGATGAGCTTGTCATCCTCCTCATAGTCGATACGAAGATAATTTTTAGCTTCGTTCAGGGTAATCATGCTATCACGCCTTTTTGATTGTAAGAGTCTTTACGGCCTCGGGCAGAATCAGCTTGCCGTCCACACGCTGTGATGCAAGAAAACCGACCTGTCCGTTCATAGCGAAAAGCTCATTCAGACGCTTAAGAGAACGTCCCTGTCTGTCAGCCACCCAGTAATAGGAATAGTCGCCGAATGCAATTGCCTTTGCACCAGCCGCAATGGTAGGAGCGTAGACAGAAGTCACATAGGGACGGTTCAGGATGGTGTCGGGAAGTCCTGCACTGACAGAAGGCTGCCAGATAAAATTGCCCGTATTATCCTTGATTTTACGGAGTGCCTTCACGGTCTGCTCATTCAGCACCCACACAGCTTTCTTGCGATACGGACTCTTGAGGGAGTAGAACAGCTCGATTACATCATCAAAAGTGATGGTCGCCCCCGTTGTGGTTGCACCGTTTTCCGCACCGCCTGTCGCAGCAAAAATGCCGGTAGGCTTGCCCTTACCGTCACCGATGAGGAACGCTTCCTCTTCCTTCGTGCCGATTCTTCTTGCAAATTCCTTTGCAATATATGATGGCAGGTCAAACACGCTGTCATTGAGAAGCTCCTCAGAGATCTTAATCGCAGTACCGACCTTGTAAGCGGAGAGGGAAATCTGACCAAATGCATCATCGGAGAGGGTATATGCCTCTTCCTCTTCGATCCAGCGTGCCTCACCCTTCTGCGTGATAACAGGGATTTTACGGTCTCCACTTGATGTCTGAATCTTTGTAGCGAGTGGACGGAATACGTTTTCCTCTTCAAGTGCAGAAATGAGCTTTCTTTCAAACTCGTCCGGCACAAGATAGCCGCCTTCGGTATCTTCGCCAATCTGCAGAGCATTTCTCACATCGGCAAAATTACGGTTGCGGATGTTGTTCCAGAAAGCAGTACGATATGCATCCGATGCAATGCCGG
>NZ_JAJFCK010000117.1 GCF_020709055.1 Ruminococcus callidus | reverse complement strand
TGAAATGCTCCCCTTTTGTTAGACAATGTGGTATAATAGAAATATACCAATAAAAAATCTAACGAAAGGGGGCATTTTTATGCCAAAAGGAAAGCCGAACAAAAGATACACACCGGAATTCAAAATCAAAGTAGTGGAAACAATGCATAGAGAAAAGTTAAGCTATCGTGAAACTGCACGTCAATTTGACATATGCGATCATGATAGAGTAGCAGCATGGGAACGAATCTATCTTGAGGAAGGAGCAGAGGGACTTTACATAGAACGCAGAGGAAGGAAATCCACAGGGCGACCTCCGAAAATTAAGAAAGAAGAAGATCTGATTGCAGAAGTACAGCGTCTTCGTGCGGAGAATGCATACTTAAAAAAATTGAATGCCTTGGTTGCCGAGCGGGTACGGCAAGAGAAAAAGCACAAGTGATATGGGAACTGAGGCATGAATTCAAGATAGGTCTGCTCATTGATGTAGCCGATATCCCTCGCAGCACCTACTACTATTACAGCAAGCAATTTGATCATCCAAAGCCGGATCGATATGCTGAAATCAAAACTGAAATACGTCACATTTATGATAAAAGCAAAGGTCGTTACGGCTATCGGAGAATTACCAAAGAATTGAAGAAAAAGTTTGTGATCAATCACAAGGCCGTACAGAAACTGATGCGTAAAATGGGCATATTTTGCCGTGTCCGTATGCATAAGTACCACTCATACAAGGGTAATGTCGGCAGAATCGCACCGAATCTTCTGGAACGGGATTTCAAAGCAGATCAGCCAAATCAGAAGTGGGTAACTGACGTTACTGAATTTGCATTGTTTGGAATTAAGCTGTATCTGTCACCAATCATTGATTTATATAATGGCGAAGTGATTTCATACAATCTAAGCCGTCATCCGAATTTGAATCAGGTAACGGATATGCTTGAGAAAGCATTTACAAAAATACCGGACAATACAAATCTGATTCTTCATTCAGACCAAGGCTGGCAGTATCAGCACAAACACTATCAGAAAATGCTGAAAGAGAAAGGCATCCGTCAGAGTATGTCCCGAAAGGGAAATTGTCTTGACAACGCCTGTGCTGAAAACTTTTTCAGCTTGCTAAAGACAGAATTACTATATTTACAAGAGTTTACCTCAGTTGAACATTTCATATCAGAACTTCATGAATACATAGAATGGTACAACAACAAACGCATCAAACTTAAGCTGAATGGCCTATCTCCTGTAGAATTCAGACATGAAGCTGCATAACAAAAGCGACCAAGATTCCTCTTAGTCGCTTTGCATAAATTTTCTTTTGAATCTTTGTCTAACTTTTTGGGGTCAGTTCA
>NZ_JAJFCK010000116.1 GCF_020709055.1 Ruminococcus callidus | reverse complement strand
GAGGGCACGTGCCCTCTAAGAACACCTCGCCAGCTGCGCTCAGCTGGAGCAGCCTGATGGGTTCAACGAACTCGTTTCTTTCTGTTTCTGCGCAAAAATATTGGAATTTTCTTTATAGATATAGACGGCCGTCTATTTTTGTGGTATAATAACAGCATACGAACATCACGCAAAGTCATCACAGTCAAAGGAGGCATTATGCAGGAATTTACGTTATATTCGCACCACGACCGTTTGCCGCTCAAGGGGCTTTTGGTCTGCCCCGAAACCACACCACGGGCAATCGTACAGGTTTCCCACGGCATGTGCGAGCACAAGGAGCGGTATCTGCCGTTTCTCCAGTTTCTGGCGGAGCACGGCTTCGTCTGCGTCATCCACGACCATCGGGGACACGGCGGAAGTGTGCGCCAGCCGGAGGATCTGGGATACTTCTATCCGGACGGCGGTGTAGCGCTGGTCTCCGATTTGTATCAGGTTTCCCGGTGGGTGCGCCGGAAATATCCGGAACTGCCGCTGTTTCTGTTCGGGCACAGCATGGGCTCGCTGGCGGTGCGGTGTTATCTGAAACGCTATCCCGACCAGCTGTCCGGACTATTTGTCTGCGGTTCGCCCAGCGATACGTGGGGACTGGAATTGGGCGAACGTTTTCGGGCTGTCCTGGCGAAAAAGAAGGGCGCACAGTACCACAGCAAATGGCTGGCGGAAACGGTGTTCGTCGTGTTCCAGAAGCCGTTTCGGGAGGAGAACAGGCGGAACGCATGGATTTGCAGCGACCCGAATGTGGTAGATGCCTACAACGCCGATCCGCTGTGTGATTTCAACTTCTCCCTCAACGGTTATGAGGCGCTGCTGTATCTGCTACGCACCACCTATGATCCGGAGGATTGGCGGGTATTGCAGCCGGAGCTGCCCATTCGGTTTCTCTCCGGCAGTGAAGACCCTTGCCGTGGCAGCGACCAGAAGTTTGAACAGGCGGCAGAGCTGCTCCGCTCTGTGGGCTACCGCAATGTCACAAGCCGTCTGTTTCCGGAGATGCGCCACGAGATTCTCAACGAGACCCATCGGGAACTGGTGTATCAGGATGTACTGGAAACGCTGGAACAGTGGCTGTCCCGTTCCTAAGCACACAGGCTCGCAAATCAAAAACCGGCGCTGCCCAGAAATCAGGCAGCGCCGGTTTTTTGATGGGGATATGATGCGTGAAATTTTAGAGCTTGTGTTCATAGGAAATATATGCGGATTTTCGAGCAAATTTTTTTGCAGACAAGGCAAAAATTTGCAGGCATACTTTCGTATGGCAAGAATTTTTCACGCAGGATGCAACAAAATTTGCCGAAAAGACGTAGATAGACGCCTATGAACACGAGCTCTT
>NZ_JAJFCK010000115.1 GCF_020709055.1 Ruminococcus callidus | reverse complement strand
TGCGTGTCAGCGTGACGGTCTTGTTTCCGGTTTTCGTGGTAACCGTAATGACATCACCGGTCAGAATATCGCCTTTGATTTGCAGATACTCGCCGTTTTCGTTGTAGATGGTCGGTGTCACAGCCACCACTTCCTGCGGAATGTCGCTGGGCAGTGCCTCGATTCGCATCGTGAAACCGGTTTCATCGCCATCATTGGTGATAGAGAACAGATTGCTGTTGGAGTACACGCCCAAAGGAAACGGAGCATCGCTCTCCGGAAAAGGAAAGTGAAATGCTCCGATCACGCCGCTGTAGTAGGCATAGAAAATATCCCGGCTGTACCAGTAAATATCCGGACAGAGAATGGAGATCTGCCCGCTGATCTGCTGCTCGAAATGCTCTACCTCGCAGGTTTCTACATACCCCTCAGCATAGACATCCATGTTCGCCGTCTTGTACCAGATCTTGATGTATCGGGACGGCTTGACCACATGATACAGCCGATGCCGCCGTTTCTCGATCCCAATGCCACGCATGGCAAAGGAGATGACCACGTTTCGCTTTTCGATGAAGGCATTGTTGAGGTAGCTGCCGTTCATGCCAGCGTAAGAAGAGGTGGAAATCGTCCCGGCAGGTGGATTTAGACCTTCGATTTTGGAGGGCATGTATTGGTTGGCGGTGGCGGACAGATTCACTTGTTCGCCGGATTCGTTTTCGAGAATAAGGGTGAAATACATGGGCTGCACCCCCTTTACATTTTGGGTTTGATGATGTATAATGAAAACAACAGAGACGTAGGTTCGCTACGCAAAATCGGAATTTAGAGGAGTTGTGGCTTATGAATTTAAAAATGATACGTTTATCCAAACCAAATCCGG
This sequence comes from Ruminococcus callidus, assembly GCF_020709055.1. GTDB lineage: Bacteria > Bacillota > Clostridia > Oscillospirales > Ruminococcaceae > Ruminococcus_C. The sequence continues at coordinate 618 of NZ_JAJFCK010000115.1, read as the reverse complement.
ATAACCTGTTTTCTAACTATGAAAATCAATTAGAACCGCAGTATTTTTTCACATCCTCGGTTTCAAAGACCTTATTTGAAAATAGCCAAAGAACTTTATTGCAGATTTCTGAAGATGAAATACGGGATTATATCAACAATGATGATCTGTGTAATGATGAAGAGGGAATGTTCCCGAAACGATCAGTGCTTACAGGTGAGTGGTATATTAGGTCAGTATCATTTGAAGATGATATTCTTTCGATTGAAACAGCACTGCTTGGAACTGATCTTGGATATCCAGACGATTATTTGGGATTAGAATTGATATTTATTTATGATGATGAATCGAAAGAATTTGCTTTTGACGGGATAAACAGTTCTGCACTGTAAATTCTGATTTACCGAGAAAAAGGAGCGACTCAAATCGCTCCTTTTTAAATATTCAGTGCATTCCTCGTCAACCGATAAATCTCCAGCCGTGACAGTGATTTTGGGCTATTGTTGGTCTGGTTCACTGTGCAACTGTTGTCGTTATTATAGTAATTGTTGACCGTGCCGCCGGAACTGCCGCCGACTATCGCACCGGAGATTCCATGCAAGCTGTAATTCAAATCAGAATCCATGGTCAGCTGCATGG
>NZ_JAJFCK010000114.1 GCF_020709055.1 Ruminococcus callidus | reverse complement strand
ATCGACCGATGGGCAGCTATTTTTGAAGAATACCGAAAAGCGGTAAAACCGGAGAGCCGTCCCAAAAGCCGAAAGATGGTACAGAAATGGCTGCAAGATCCATATCGTGATGCAGCAGAGTACCGCCTTTGGGGGAATGGCATCTGTCTGAATGTAGCTGTTTTTGTGCTCGCCGGAATCGTCTGGGCAGATTTGTGATCTGCTACAAATGACAGCCGAAACATTCTACACATCTCACAGTTGCTATCTGTGGGAAACAGAGTTAATATGTGTCATGGCGAAAGCAAAAACGCCGAAAGAAAGGAGTTTTTCACATGACCATTACTTATCACAGTCAAAATCGAAAGGAATTGGTGAGAGCCATCAGTGAGATTATCGGCATTCCGGCAGTATATCAATTCATGCCCACCTGTGCCTACAAAATCGGGGAATGCTACACCGTTACCAAGTCCGGTAATCTGGAAATCAGCGATCAAGCCGACCGTAAGGAAACAGAACGGCTTCTTGCTGAACTGGCAAGTCGGGGCTATGCTGTTCCGGACACCACAGAACCGGAATTCAAGGGCTTGACTGTGCAGATGCCAGCCGATTTCTTCACAGAGCATACACTGGGCAATCTCCGGCAGATCTGCGAAAACAAGGTTGCCCTTTTTCAGGCAGCTTTTCAAACCGACTGTTTGGACATCATTCCGTCTGATGAAAAGGTGGAATTTCCATGGTTCACGGTCGAACAGGATGGTGATGCAGATGCCTACTGCACCTTCATTTCCATGCTCTGCGAATTTGCCAAGAACCAGAGCCGCATCAACCGCAAGCCGGACACCTCCGACAATCCCAAGTACACCATGCGGTGTTTCCTGATTCGTCTGGGAATGGTAGGAGCAGAATTCAAGGCGGCAAGAAAGGTCATTCTTCGGCATCTGTCCGGCAATTCCGCATTCAGAAAGGTTGGTGATACTGATGCAGTTTCCGAGTAAGTCTTATCTGGAACAGCTGCAAAAAAAGTACCCTGTCGGAACAAAATTACAGCTGCTTTCTATGCGGAATGAAAAATATCCGGTTCTTCCCGGAACAGTCGGTGAGATCACGCATATTGACGATGCGGGCAGCATTCATATGCGGTGGAAAAACGGTTCTTCACTTGCTCTGATTCCCGAAATCGATAGTTTCCAGACCGTATCCGAGGCGAAAAAATAAGGCGAAACCTCCTCCATTGTACGGTATGTTACCATACAATCGCAAGGATTGCAAGGGTGTATTCTACACAATCTTTTGACCTCGTTTTCTGTAGATTTAGCCGCTTGCTATCTCCTCCGTTTAGAGTTAATATGGTTACAACAAAAGGGAAAAAGCCCGAAACTACGGAGGAAAATCAAATGAACGCAAAAACCGAAAGACAGATTGCAAACCTGAAAACCCAGACGATTGGCGTGGAAATTGAGATGAACCACATCACCAGAAAGAACGCTGCAAAGCTCGCAGCCGACTTTTTCG
>NZ_JAJFCK010000113.1 GCF_020709055.1 Ruminococcus callidus | reverse complement strand
GCCGAATTCCGGAAGCGTACCCGTCCGCTGGTGGAGCACACCGGCAAGCTGATTCGGGACATGTTTGCGGAAAACCATCTGTCCTGGAATGATATCGATGATGTGATTCTTGTGGGCGGTTCTACCCGTATGACCATGATCGAGGACTACATCACGGAGCTGCAGGGCAAGCCGGCACTGCGTGGCATTAACGCAGATGAAGCGGTTGCTCTTGGCGCAGCCATCACAGCCGATTCCATTGCGCAGTCCATTCAGAACTTCTCGCTGGACGGTCAGGTTGGATTTGAGATTTCCGCCGGAAATAAGCGGGTTGAGGATGTCATTTCCCATTCGCTGGGACTGATCGTGGCACGGGAGGAAACTCGTGGGAAAGAACGGATCCGTGTGTTCTACAACGAGATCATGATTCCGAAGAACACCTCTGTGAAAAATGCAACGGTGACGAAACACTTCCAGCTGAACTCCAACACACAGGACATTTACCTGACCCAGTGGGAGAGCGAGTCGCTGCCGGAGGAGAGTGCCATCATTGGCAAGTATCAGGCGATGGGCATCATCCCGAACCAGCCGTTTTCGGTGACTTATTTCCACAATCCGGACGGAACAGTCAACATCACAGCAGAGCAGTCCGGAAAGCAGCTGCGGGTACAGAAGGTGTTGGAGTGCGCCGACCGTACCTTCGAGCCGGAGCAGGCACAGATGCCGGCAAAGGGTGCTGTAGTCATCGCTATTGATCTGTCCGGCAGTATGGGCAGCATTGCAGATGAGGATGGACTCACCGATTTGGCGAACAAGATCGATGCTGACAAACCGCTGACCGATGCGGAAATCGAACAGGCACAGTTTTACGTGAAATTTGACGAGATGGTCGAGAACCAGGACAAGCTCTTCTGGGAAATTCGAACTCTTGCCTCCAAGATGTGGTATACTTCCATTGGCATGGCAAAGAAAGCTATCCATGGATTTATCGATCAGATGCCGCTGTCTACGGTTTCGTTTGGGGTTATCGGCTTTGCGGAGAAAAACAAGATCTTCTCCGTAATCAGCAACGACGAACGGCAGCTGCGAAATGCCGTGGATGATATCCAGATATCGCCGGAAGTGGGCAATAATAACACAGAACAGCCGATGGATCTGATCTATAATATGCTGACGCAGTACAAGAATCAGAACGGGCTGGACTTTGGCTATGCGGTGATTCTGACGGATGGCGAGTGGGATGACAATGCTTCCAATGCAGCACTGCGTGCAAAACAGAAGTTCGTCTCGGCTGGCTTTGAGGTCATTGCACAGGGCTTCGGCGAGGCAAACGAAACGTTCATCCAGAAGCTGGCAACCAGACAGGATCTGTCCGGCGTTGGCGAACTGTCAAATCTGAGCACCAGCATGTCTAACATTGCACAGGTAATCTCAGACGGATTTCAGGCATAAGAGTTTGCCGGCGTTTTGTACGGCAAATTCTGGCAAAATAGAATCAATGACAAGCATGATACCGATGGAGCGTCTGTCGGTATTATGTCATACTTAGAAAGATGGTGGATGCGAAATGGGACTGAATATCGGAATTGACCTCGGTACCACGTATTCTGTTGTGGCATATG
>NZ_JAJFCK010000112.1 GCF_020709055.1 Ruminococcus callidus | reverse complement strand
GCGTTTTCGTACTCCTCATCGAAAAGGGCATCGTCATCGATTTCCTTTTCCGTAAAGTCGATGCAGTCGATTTCCTCAAAGGTCGTTCCGTTTTCCTCGGCATCTGCCTTTGCAAGGCTTTCTGCGTTTTCCTCAACCCATGAGGTGAACTCCTCGTTGTCCATCCTGTGCTCGTTTTCAATCTCCAGTTCGTATTCGTAGTCCGCATCGAACCAGGTGATGACCGCCTTTGTGATTTCGGTTCTTTCGTTCCAGTCCGTTCTGTTTGCCATTGCTCTTGCCTTTGCGATTCCGTATGATACCATTGTGTTTTTCCTCCAAATTTCGTGGTTTTTTGGTTGTTTTCCCTTTCGGTAACTGTATATTACCATACCTTTCGGCGTATAGCAAGCGGCTAAATGTACAGAACATAAGGCGATATTTTCGCTGTATATTTGGTGGATCTGACACTGGATAAACTTGCTTTTCTATGGTAAAATACAGTACAATGGAAAAGGCATCTCGGAAAATTGCAGCCACCAACCAAGCCCCGCACAGTTCGCCTGTGTGGGGCTGGTTTTGACTTTGTGCAGTTTTTCGGCAAGTGCTCTGAAAGCCCGCACAGGGCAAACAGGGCGGTTACATGGGGAACTTTCGGTGCATTACAGACAGGATTTTCTCCTGTTCCTCCGTGGAAACGCCGATGCTTTCCAGTGCCTGCCGAATGCCGCAGTCCGGGCAAATGGGCGTTTGGTTGTCCGTTCTGGAAAGTGCCGGAACACCGGAGTAGGGTTTTCCGCAGAGTGGGCAGACTGCCGAAACTGGCTTATCCGTTTTCATGGTGGTACACCTCCCGTTCGCTGATGTCCACGGCTTTCCGCAGGTGTTTCAGGTCAAAGCCGAACTGGCGGTATCCGTCCACACAGGTGCGAATATAGGCAGAAGTGGGAATGCCCAGTTTCCATTCCTCGTGCATGATATACACAAAGGCAGTCAGCTTTTTTCCGGTTTCTGCAAGAGGAAGTTCCAGTTCCGTTTTGTAGTAGAAATGGGGATACCCCTCATAGCGGTCAAGGGCAAGTTCATCTCGTTCTGACACCGACCAGACTGCCGCCGGAACGATACAGCCCTGCTTGGGTTCGATGGTCAGATAGGAACCGGTCTTGCTGCCCTTGAACAGCAGCTGGTAATTTGGGATCTCCGCAGTTCCTACAATTCTGGCATCCGAGCAGCGGAACTGCATCTGTTTCACGTTCAAATTGCTGCCGTAGGCAAGGTAAAACTTTTTCATGCAATCAAATCCTTTCTGAAAGGGATACCCTTTCACCACCATAAGACCGCCGAAGCGGTCTGGTGTAGCTGGTAGCAAAAGGCTGCCCCTTTATCTGCCGAACCGGAAGGCGGCATCGCCGTCAAGGTTCTTGGTAAGAAAATTTCTCGCTGTGGAGAACTCCTCGCCGACCAGCCCCAACCGAATCAGCCATGTCCGCATGGCGAATTTCGGGTTTTCCGTTTGCTGTGGTTTCGGACTGGCGGTTCGTAGTCCCTTTGCCATTTCGGAAAGGGCAAGGCAAAGCTGAATGTAGCTTTTCAGCTGTCCGGCATGAAGTCCGTTTTTCTTTTCTGCTGTAGGCTTGTCAAACTGGAAAAGTCTGAATTCGATTGTTCCCTTTGTAAAGGTGGCATGGAAGTTCAGCATATGGTATCGGCTGTCGTTGTAGTGCTGATTTCTGCCGT
>NZ_JAJFCK010000111.1 GCF_020709055.1 Ruminococcus callidus | reverse complement strand
GCAACAAAATTATGCTCGAAAATCCACATATATTTCTTGTGAAGACAGGTTCTAAAAATTGCTTCACCCCCAAAAATCTCCATTTATCTCCATACCACACAAAAAGCCGTACTCTGTCATCAGAGTACGGCTTTTTGATATGGAAAAACAAATTGAGAATGGCATGATATCAATAGAACGTTATTTAACGTTCACTGGGAAGTGCTTCTGCGTGAATCTGCTGACACTTTTTTCTGACAGCACAATCTGCGTAAGTCCAGATGCGTCAGCAGACTCCAAGAACGTGAGCGGAACAATCCCACGTTGTGATTTCTCGTGAATTATTTTGCAATCCAGCAGTCCATTTCTGCCTGACCGCTAAACACAAAGTACAAATCCTGATTGCCGGTGAGTCCCTGCACCGCAGCCGAAACCTCGGACAGCTTGCCGCCTGCCGGAATCTCGGCATACCCCACAGCCTTTCCCGTAGGAGAACCAGTGCAGATCTTCACTGCACAGCCGGACTTTGAAGATGCTGTCAGAACCATCTGCGATGCACCCTTGGAAAAATCAACACCGCTAACCTTGATCCAGTCGCCCTTATCGATTTCCGTGACAACTGTATCACCCAGTCCACGAACATTGATTCCAGCCTGGTTGGACATCATCTCTGCCGGATTCTTGACATATGGATTCACAGACTTCTGCTGTGCAATTCCTTTCATTGTACCGGTAACCGTATTGATTTTCGTACCGGTCATTGTGATTTGATCCACCTGCGGACTACGATAGTTGCCCTCAATTCCCATTGCCTTTTCTACGCTGCGGTTGTGATAGAACAAGTACAGCTGTCCATTTACCGCACAGATGGAATGATGATTGTTGCCGTACAGTCCGAAAAACTTCCCCTGATTCGGGAACAGCTCTCCGCCATAAGTATACGGACCAAGAGGATTGCTGGCAGTCATATACTCAATGGCAGCGCTGGTCATACCATAGGAATTTCCGGAAGTATTCCAGTTGGAGCAGTAAGTGTAATAGTAGGTATCTCCGATCTTGTTGAGACCAGAATCCTCAAACAGATATGGTGCTTCAATGGTCACCGGTGTTCCGACAAGACTGATCATATCTTCGCCCAGTTTTACCACACGGGAAGTCCCCGGCATGGCATCCTTTCCGTCCGGTATGCCGCCGCCGAAGCAGAGATAACCCGTCCCGTCATCGTCTACCATAACTGCCGGATCAAACAGCCATGTAATATCACTGCAATTGGGTGTTGCTCTGGTAATCAGTGCCTCTCCCAGTGGATCGCTCCACGGCCCGATGGGACTATCTGCGGTCAGCACACTGACACCATTTCCGCCATTGCAGAAATAGAGGAAAAACTTTTCCTTGCCATTGATGGTCTTGTGTGCTGCACAGGGAGCCCAGGAACAAGTCGCCCATTTGGCGATTCCCTCTGTTCCTGCCACCGGAATTGCACCATGATCGGTCCAGTTTACCATGTCATCAGAGGAGATACAGTTGATCTTGTTGACTTGTGCGTAGGTATTTTCGGTGACATTTCCATTGCTGTCATACTCAATGACATCGTTGGTGGTGTAGACATACACTCTGCCGTTATACTCCATGACACCAGGGTCAGCTCCGAATCGCTGGGTAAACAGCGGGTTATTTTCCCCTTCTGCTTTATAGCTGGCAGTTGGCGTAATTCCGGCAAACAGCTTTTCCATTGCTGCTGTATCCACAGTTTTTTCTGCGATCGGAAATTCTGTGATTTTTCCCAGCAGATAATCCTGAATCATCTGGAGATCTGTACCGTTTAC
>NZ_JAJFCK010000110.1 GCF_020709055.1 Ruminococcus callidus | reverse complement strand
TTTTATTGGTATATTTCTATTATACCACATTGTCTAACAAAAGGGGAGCATTTCAATATTGATTATTTCTGCCGGACGACGGCAAAGAAAAAAAGCCGTCGTACAGTAGCACTTTGACACGCCCATATATCCAACGGCGGCTTTGATAAATCAAGGCCGCCGCTTTTCTTTGCCCGACGCAGGATCGACGGCCCACGGAGGGAGCCGCCATGCTGATATATCCTGTTTTTCAAAAGCATAGCTTATTAAAAAAAGCCTGTACCTAACAGGGGGCAGCTCCGGCCAACAATATGAACTATACTATGTAAGGAAACTTCATATCAATTTAATTTTCGCCCGGTGGGTCTACGACCTGCCGGGCGAATTTTGTCGTTTCCTGCGGTTTTTCGGTGTGGGCCGAAGCTGCCGCAGCAACATAGACACAGGGGGCGACGCAACCGGCCCCGGCTTCTCATTCTCCCGCAGATCGGGGGTGAGAAGATGAAGTACACTCCTGATGGTTATGGAGAACGCTGCCGGTTTGACGCTTTCTGCAAAACCGTTCTCCGCAATGAGGCCAGAACCCACCTGCGAGATTTGGGCCGCCAGCGGAACCGAGAAATCGAGTTCATCGCCTTATCGCAGCAAGAATTGGACAAGCTCTGCACGGTAGACGAATACCCAAGCGATAGCATCCTATTCACGGTCTATGGCTACACCCTGCATATCCGGGACGAACTGGTGGCCGCTGCCTTTGCCAGTCTGCCGGAACAGGCGCAAGGCATTTGATCCTGCATTGTGTGTTGGAGCTGGCAGATGGCGAGATCGGCAACCATGTCGTTTTGTAGGTAGGAGTCAATGCAATTGAGAACACTCCACGGGTTATAGATCTCTGTCAGTCCGAAACGACATCCGTCATACCATTTTGCGATTGTTTCGGCATACTGTTCCAAGGAGAAGGTTTGCAAAATTTCTTGCATTTCCGCCTGGGTAAATCCGAAGTACTGGGAGAACTTGTTCTTTGTGATGGAGTAAGTTTTCAGGTTGTTCAAGCCTGTAAAAATGCTCTCTCTGGACACCCGCAGACAGCTTGTCAGAACTGCAAATTCCAGCGAGGGGTTGGTCTTTAAGGCGAACTCAAAGCAGCTGCGAATCAGGTTGGTCATGTCATCGTAAAAGCCCTCATGGTAGGCGTTCTCTAACGGTACATCGTACTCGTCAATGAGAATGATGACGTTCTGCTGATATGCTTTTTTCAGACAATTGGAAAGAAATCCAATTGCCTGATTGTACATGGTTTCTGTGGCATCCACTTGGATAAGGGAAAGATACCTTACTTTTTCTTCCTCGTCCAAAACATTTCTGCCGAAAATAAAATCTTTGTGTCTGCTGTATTCAGATTTTATCAGATACTTGTAGGTTTCAAATGCAAGCGTAAAGTTTTTCTGTTTCATACTTTTCAGCGAAACGCTGATTACCGGATACTTTCCCTGATACGCCATATACTCCGGATATGCTGCGATTTTTAAGCTGTCAAAAAGATAGGCGTTGCTTTTCTCGGTTGCCTCAAAAAATCGCTGCAGCATACTCATGTTGAGCGTTTTGCCGAATCTTCTTGGTCTGGTGAAAAGATTGACGGTTTCCTTGTTTTCCAGGAGTTCCTTTATCATCAGCGTTTTGTCGACAAAGTAGTACCCGTTGTCCACTAGTCGCTTGAAATCCTCTACGCCAATTGGCAATGGTTTGTGTTTCATGTTCTCACCTCTGCTTGTTTCTGCAATTTTACCGGGGTTCTTGTTATTGTTATTATACCATGTTCCTGCGGAAAAAGCAACTGGATTTGCGG
>NZ_JAJFCK010000011.1 GCF_020709055.1 Ruminococcus callidus | reverse complement strand
TCTGCAAAAAAATTTGCTCGAAAATCCGCATATATTTCCTATGAATACAAGCTCTTATAAAGAAAGCTGTTCGCAGAAGTTCCTGCGGGCAGCTTTTTGCAGGTTACCTCTCGTTTTGATACCACTTACCATGTTTCCCTTGATTTCCACACCAGAATGGGATATAATCAGAATTACCAATCAAACGAAACCGCCCAATCGGGAGAAGGAGCAACACCATGGCGAAGAATATCATCGAAATCCGGCATCTCTGTAAGAGCTACGGCGCTGTTCGTGCAGTAGACGACCTCAGCTTTTCCGTGAGAACCGGACAGCTTTTTACCTTTCTTGGCGTAAACGGTGCCGGAAAAAGCACCACCATTTCCATGCTTTGCGGTCAGCTGAAGCGGGACAGCGGAGAGATCTGGGTGGACGGAAAAGAACTTTGCCATCACAGTGCAGAAATCGCACGGACTCTGGGTGTGGTCTTTCAGAACTCTGTGCTGGATGCGCAGCTGACTGTGCTGGAGAATCTGAAATATCGGGCAGCACTCTACGGCATTCGCGGCGAGGCGTTCCGAACACGTCTGGCAGAGGTCACAGCGCTTTTTCAGCTGGAACCGCTGCTGAAACGGCAGGTAGGAAAACTCTCCGGCGGACAGCGCCGGCGCATTGACATTGCCAGAGCTATCTTCCACCAGCCAAAGCTCCTGATTCTGGACGAGCCAACCACAGGTCTCGACCCCCAGACACGGCACATGGTGTGGGATGTCATTCACACACTGCGCAAAACTGCAGGGCTGACCGTCTTTCTCACAACACACTACATGGAGGAAACGGCGGATGCCGACTATGTTGTCATTCTGGACGGCGGAAAGATTGCCGCAGAGGGAACGCCGCTGGATCTCAAAAACACATACACCGGCGATTTTATCACGCTGTACGGTGCATCTGAATCCGAGGTGCAGCAGCTTGGCGTTCCCTATTGCAAAGACGGTATTACGTTTCGCCTGACCGTGCCAAATACACAAGCGGCAACCAAACTGATTCTGGAACATCCGGAATGCTTCCGGGATTATGAGATCATCAAGGGAAAAATGGATGACGTCTTTCTGACAGTAACCGGAAAGCACGTGGCAGAGGGGGAGAGGTAAATGCTGTATACTATGATTTTGCGCAACACCAAGCTGTTTTTCAAAGACAAGGGCATGTTTTTCACGGCGCTGATTACCCCGCTGGTTCTGCTGGTACTCTACATCACATTTTTGGGGAGTGTCTACGCCGACAGCTTTCGGAGTTCGATTCCGGAGGGAATCGCCGTGTCTGATACCATCGTTAACTCCATGGTTGCCGGAGAACTGCTCTCCTCGCTTCTGGCGGTCTGCTGCATCACCGTGGCATTCTGTGCCAATATGCGGATGGTGCAGGATAAGATCACCGGTGCACAAAAGGACATTGCCATTTCACCGGCGAAAAGTCACCTCATTTCCATCAGCTATTTCATTTCCTCTGCACTGGTCACGTGGATCATTTGTTTTATTGCATTGCTTGCCGGACTGATTTATGTGCATGCCGTGGGTTATGATATGGCGCTGTCCGACGTTGCATGGATGATATTGGATATTGTGTTGCTGGTACTCTTTGGAACATCCCTCTCCTCCATTTGCAACAGTTTCCTCTCCACACAGGGACAGGTTTCCGCAGTGGGAACCATTGTCAGCGCCGGATACGGCTTTGTGTGCGGTGCTTACATGCCGATTTCCAGCTTCGGCGACACCCTCCAAAAAGTCCTGCTGTTTCTTCCCGGCACTTATGGCACCTCCCTCATTCGAAACCACGCCCTGCACGGTGTCTTTGAGAAACTGGAAGCGCAGCAGCTTCCGGCGGAACTCATCACGGGCATTCGGGAGGCAGTGGACTGCCGGCTCTTGTTCTTTGAGCGGGAAGTGCCGCTTTCCATGATGTATGTCATTCTGGGAACTGCCGTTGCGGTTTTGACCGCCGGCTATGTTCTCATCCATATTCTTCAGGAGAAAAAAGACAGATGAAAATTACCATTGAGAATCCGCTTCCCGGACAAGAGGAGGAGATCGTCATTCGTGCCGAAAATCTCAGTCCTAAAATTTTGGAACTGCTCCAGCTCCTCAAGACAGACGAGGAGAAGCTAACGGGCTACTATACAGACGGAAGCATGGGGCTTCTGGATCCGGACGATGTCTACTACTTCGAATCAGTGGACAACAAAGTCTTTGCCTATGGCGAGCAAAATGTCGCTGAGTTAAAGCTCCGGCTCTACGAGATCGAACACCAGTTTCCGAACGCCGGCTTTGTCCGGATTTCAAAATCCATGATCCTGAACCTTGCCAAAGTCAGCCGGTTCCGGCCGGCTGTCAGCGGACGGTTCGAGGCGATTCTGCAAAATGGGGAGAAAGTCATGATCTCCAGACAATATGTCCCCGTCATCCGAAAGCAGCTTGGATTGTGAGGTGAAGAACATGAAAGAAAAATTGCGGCGTTTGATGAATTACATTACCACAATTACCACCGGAACGCTCATCGCCTGCATCTTCTGGGGCGGCATCTCTATTTTAACAATGGGATCTTCTTTGACAGAAGCCAACATCAATTTTCTCATGCTTCCTGAGATTCTGTCTGTCGGCATCTTTTGCGGCTTGATTACGGAACTGGCGTTTTATTCGAAAAGAGAGCCAAAGAAAAAGACGTTTTGGATATGGATTGCAGTGCACTATATCGCTGTGACCGTCGTTGTGCTTATTTGCGGTTACTTCTATCACTGGTACTGCTGGAACGTTGGAAGTGTCATCGCCATGTGTCTGACTTCGGCAGGCGTTTACGGCTTTACATTTTTCCTGAACTACTACCGCAACAAAATCATTGCAAATGCAATGAATGAAAAATTGGAGCAATATCACTCCAAACATAAAAAGAAAGGTGATTCACAATGAAAAAACATCTCACAAAATTACTGGCAGGTATGCTTGCCGTTTCCGCTCTGACCACCGCAGCCGGCTGTACCGAAGTTGGTTTGAACAGCAACTCTTCCGGTACAGTGACAACTGCAACAGAAACGACTTCTGCCGAAACCGCAGAACCTCAGACCACAGATTCCGCCTCTGCGACGATTCCATCGCCGGATTCCGCCACCATAGAAAGTGCAGCGTCTTCCGAGAGCACATCAGGCACAGAAACCACCTCGGAAAGCACCACCACGGCTGCTGCTTCGGACAACAGCGACCTGCAGGGAACCGCTTCCGGCCTGTTCGGTGCGCTGAATTACATCGAACAGATCGGCAGCGGCAATCTGCCCAAGGACGAGAGCAAGACCTACACTTCCAACCAGTACGGCGCAGATTATGAGGCGGTATCCGGAACACAGTTCTCAAGCACAGCTGACCTGCAGTCATACATGGAAAGCTATCTGACGCAGCCGCTCATTCTCTCCCGCTATTCCAATCTTCTCAGCATATACGGGTCGATTTCTCCGCTGTACATCGATGTAGACGGCGCACTCTATGGTAAGATATACGCCACAAGCGGCGGATTTGCATGGACAACACAGACACCGACAGTCACTGATGTGACAGATACTTCGTTCACTGCCACGATGCAATACGACGATTTTGGCTCAACAGATGACTGCGTTATCGTTGCTGCTTTGGAGAATGGCACATGGAAGATCAGCAGTGTGTCGTTCGACGGACAGACCTACTAAGACGGGTAAACTTCATTTTCCTCCCAAGCGGCATGGACTTCTCGGCAGAGCGGTGTATGCCGCTTTTTGCTGGGGCTTGACAGCGTGCGTTTTATCGTGCTATAATAGTAACATGTTATTTTAGAGTCGAATCCGGCTCTATCATACAGAAAGCAAAAAGGAGAATGTGATATGTGGAAAAAAAGACTGGTACCGCTGATTCTAGCAGCAGCAATGCTTGGCGCATGCGGAGGATGCGGCGATAAGACTTCCGACAGCAAGTCAGCCAATGCAGATGATTCGAAATTCATTGTTGGTTTCGACGCAGCATTTCCGCCGTATGGCTATCAGGACGACAACGGCGAGTATGTTGGATTCGATCTGGATCTTGCCGCAGAGGTTTGCAGCAGAAATAACTGGGAACTGGTAAAGACCCCCATCGACTGGGATGCCAAGGACATGGAGCTGAACTCCGGTACCATCAGCTGTATCTGGAATGGCTTTACCATGAACGGCAGAGAGGACGACTACACATGGTCAGAGCCGTATGTGGACAACAGTCAGGTATTCGTGGTCAAGGAAGACAGCGGCATTGCGTCATTCGATGACCTCGCCGGAAAGACCGTTGCAGTACAGACCGATTCCTCTGCACAGGCTGCACTGGACGAGGACGAGAACGCAGATCTGAAGAATTCGTTCAAAGAGCTGCTGGTTGTCGGCGACTATAACACTGCTTTCATGAATCTGGAAGCCGGTGCTGTGGATGCCATTGCAATGGATATCGGCGTTGCCAACTATCAGCTGGAATCCCGCAGCGGCGGATTCACGATTCTGGATGAACCGCTTGCAGCAGAGCAGTACGCCATCGGCTTTAAGAAGGGCAACACAGAACTTCGTGACAAGGTTCAGAAGACACTGGACGAGATGGCAGCAGACGGAACTTTCGAAAAGATTGCAGAAAAATGGGATCTGCAGGACAGCGTTACTCTGGGAAAATAATCACAAAAGAGGCTAGTTATGTCATTTCTTGAAATTGTCATGCAGCTGGGGGACAGCACGCTGCAAACGCTGCTGATCTTTGCCCTGACGCTGCTGTTTTCCATTCCGCTGGGCGTTTTGATCTGCGCCATGCGGATGTATGCATGGAAACCGCTGCAGTGGATTCCACGACTGTATATCTCGGTTCTTCGTGGCACGCCGCTGATGCTTCAGCTGCTCGTGGTCTACTTCGGCCCGTACTTTCTCTTCAACATCTCGCTGAGCACCTCCTACCGGTTCTATGCGGTCATCATTGCGTTTTCTCTGAACTACGCCGCATACTTTGCGGAGATTTTCCGCAGCGGTATTCAGTCGATTCCGGTGGGACAGTATGAGGCATCCCGCATTCTGGGATATGGAAGATGCCAGATGTTTTTCCGAATCATTCTGCCGCAGACCATCAAACGGATTCTGCCGGCAGTCACCAACGAAACCATTACGCTGGTAAAGGACACCTCGCTTGCCTTTGCGATTGCTTACACGGAATTGTTCACCGAGGTCAAGCAGATCGCAGTGGCGCAAACCTCCATGCTGCCCTATCTGGCAGCGGCGATTTTCTACTACGTGTTTAACCTGCTGATTGCTGGCATCATGTCCCTGGTAGAAAAGAAACTGAACTACTATAAAATTTAAGGAGGGCACATCGTGGAAGAATATTTAACGATCACACATTTGAAAAAACAGTTCAACGATGTGCAGGTGCTGAAAGACATCTCCCTGACGGTTCGGAAAGGGGAAGTGGTCTCCATCATCGGGCCGTCCGGTTCGGGAAAGTCCACCTTACTCCGCTGCGCCACCTTTTTGGAAACGCTGAGCGGCGGTTCTATCGCCTATATGGGGGAGGTCGCAGCACAGACGACAGAAGCCGGAAAGGTTGTCTATGCGCCGAAAAAGCAGTTCCAGCAGATTCAGAAGTACTTCGGGCTGGTGTTCCAGAACTTCAACCTGTTCCCGCACTACTCCGTGATGAAAAACATCGTAGAGCCGCAGCGCTTGCTGCTGAAGCGCTCCAAACAGGAGGCGGAAGAGGTGGCGATTCGTCTGCTGAAAAAGGTGGGGTTGGAGCAGAAAACCGCTGCCTATCCCTGTGAGCTGTCCGGCGGACAGCAGCAGCGTGTTGCCATTGTGCGTGCGCTGGCACTCTCGCCGTCCATCCTGTTCTTTGACGAGCCAACCTCGGCGCTGGATCCGGAGCTGACCGGAGAGATCCTGGAAGTCATCCGGCTTCTGGCAGAGGATCACATGACCATGGTGATCGTCACTCATGAAATGCGCTTTGCGCAGGCGGTTTCTGACCGTGTCATCTTTATGGCGGACGGCATGATCATCGAAGAGGGTACACCGGACGAGATTTTCGTACATCCGAAAAAAGAGCGTACCCAGCAGTTCCTGAACCATTATGCGGACTGAGTCGGTTCTATAAAGCAAAACCCGGTAGGCGAAAATGTTTCGCTTGCCGGGTTTTGTTCTGTGTGTCTGGAAATAAAGACAACAAAAAACCGCTCTTCTTTGGAAGAACGGTTTTACTTTGGTGGGGTGGGAGATGGGATTCGAACCCACGATCTTCGGGACCACAATCCGACGCTTTAACCAGCTAAGCTACACCCACCATATATGCGTCCTCAGCGGGACGATTTGGCGCGCCTTACTGGATTCGAACCAGTGGCTTACTGCTTAGAAGGCAGTTACTCTATCCAGCTGAGTTAAAGGCGCTTCTTGGAGCGGGTGATGGGAATCGAACCCACGTAGCCAGCTTGGAAGGCTGGAATTCTACCATTGAACTACACCCGCAGTTTTCAATCGCTCGTTTGTTTTTTTTGTGAACCTCACCGGCGACTATATTATTATAGCATAACTCTGTATAAAAGTCAAGCTTATTTTTTTAGAAAATAAAACCGAAGTACAAGAATATATCGAATACTTCGATTAAGAAAGAAAAGAAAAATAGCTTTTTGGCATATTTTCGGCAGACAGCCATGTTTCCAGCGCTGGCCAGATGCGTTCTGTCAGTTCGCACCCGTGCCGGTAGTATTGATCGATTTTTTGCGTATCTCTGGTGAACAGCGGAATGGAACGAACCTCTGGCTGAATCACAAACACTGCCCCTGTTTTTTGCGCCTGCTGCATTCGCACGATTTGTTCCTGATAGCGTGCAATGCGGTGCAGCAGTGCATGATGCAGCGCCGGATATCGTTTCCGATAGGCGACAGATAAGAGCGGACGGAATTTCCGGTAATCCGTCGGCTGACACCCATCGTGTCCCGTCAGAACTACGATCACTTTCTGACACCCCTGTTCCAGCAAATGCTGAAACGGAATGGGGTCTGCAATGCTCCCGTCTACGTAGTGCCTGCCGTCAATTTCAACAGGAGCGCAGATCATTGGCAGCGCACAGGATGCCTGCAGCGCCTGTAAAATCTCAACTTTTTTATTGTTGCCTGTCAGGTACGCTGACTCACCGTTCTCACAGCAGGTCGCCACGCAATCTGTCTGCATAGAGAAGCGAAAGTAATCGGGAAAGTTCAGCTGTTCCGCATATTGGGATGCCATTTCATTCAGATTCAAAAAGCGTCCCGTCCGCAGCATGTGACAAATGCCGAAGTACGGCTTTTCGTTCTGCATGAGCATCATCTGTCGGAAGAGCCCCGGCTGCTTGGAGCGATAGTTCAAAACGCATCCGGCACCGGCAGAAGTTCCGGATGCTGCGGAAGCATAGAACTGGTGCCGCATCAGCACATCTACCACACCGGCGGTAAATGCGCAGCGGTCTGCACCGCCCTCCAGAGCAAGTCCGATCATTCTCGTTCCTCCTTTCTCACGAATACATACCGCAATTCCAGACAGCACATCTCAGCATTTCTTCGCATCAACGCACATTTTGGAATTGCGGCACGTGTCGTTTTATCCATACAACTGTTTTCTATTATACGAAATTTCTCGAATTCTGTCAAGTTTTCGTGCGCAAGCTTTACAAATCGCCTGAAATATGATATGATTTGTAACATGGAATCTATGAATATTGGCGTTTGAAAAAGCGCTGAAAAGAGGACAAAGGAGGAAAAGCATGAGACAAAATCGTGTGTTAGGCGTACTCACCGCATTAACGATTGCTGTAACATCCGGCAGTGCCTTACCGGCACTCTCTGTTTCTGCCGGACAGCTTCTAGGGCAGACAGATTTCGAGGATGGTGTCGGTCTTCCGTGGCACGTCTGCGAATCGGCGTCCGGAAAGATGTCGTTCGAGGTGACAGACGGCGCATACCGCATTACCGTCGATAATCCCGGCGGTGCTTCCAACGGCGGGGAAGACCGGTGGGACTGCCAGTTCCGGCATCGTGGTTTGACGCTGGTTTCCGGCTGCACCTATGAAGTGGCATATGATATCACCGCCAGCAACAACTGCACCTATTATACCAAAATCGGCGATATGTCCGAGCCGTTCACCGAGGATTGGCATGGCAATCCGGATGACAGCCAGTTCGATGCATTCTGGAATGTGCAGAATCTGACTGCCAACCAAACCGTTTCTTTTCACGGGACGTTTACTGCAAAGCGAACTGCAGAGGTGGAGTGGGCGTTTCACGTTGGCGGAGATACCGTCCCCGCCGGAACCGTCTTTACCTTTGATAATATGTCCCTAATCTGCACTGACAATGACGAATACGACTATGTTCCAACGCAGGAGTGGCAGCGGGCGGACATCGTTACTAACCAGATCGGTTATTTTCCGGACTGCCGGAAACAGGCGACGCTGATCTCTGATGAAACCGATGCCGTTGATTTCTCTCTGTGTGATGAATCGGGCAAAGAAGTGTACACTGGCGCTTCCAAGCCTATGGGCGAGGATCCGGACTCCGGCGATTCGGTGCACATTCTGGATTTCTCAGAGTTTAAAGAAGCAGGAACATACACGCTTCGGGCAGGGGACGCTGCCAGTCGGGAATTTGCCATCGGCGGAACAGAAGTCTACTCCGGCATGCTGTTCGATGCCCTCAACTATTTCTACCAGAACCGCAGCGGCATCGCCATTGAGAGCCAGTATATTACCTCCGGGGATGCCGCAGCACTGGCACGCAGTGCAGGACACTCCAATGACACCGCACGCATCACAACGGACTGGGACGATCTCCAGAGCAATGGCGGTTCACAGGATGTCTCCGGCGGCTGGTACGATGCCGGCGATCATGGAAAATACGTGGTGAACGGCGGTATTGCTCTGTGGATGATGCAGAACCAGTATGAGCGTGCCGTTTCCCGTAAGACAGAAGACAGCTATGCTGACGATACCATGCAGATTCCGGAACAGCAGAACGGCTATCCGGACTTGCTGGACGAGGCACGCTGGGAGATGGAGTGGATGCTCAAGATGATCGTGCAGGACGGCACGTATCAGGGCATGGCATATCACAAGGTGCACGACATCAAGTGGACAGCTCTCGGCATGGCACCGGCAGACGATCAGGAAGAACGCATCCTCAAACCGCCGACGACATGCGCAACCCTGAACCTTGCAGCATGTGCAGCACAGGCAGCACGTCTTTGGGAACCGTATGATGCGGATTTCGCCAAGGAGTGTCTGACCGCAGCAGAGAATGCCTATGAGGCTGCCAAAAAGCACGATGATCTCTATGCACCTTTGGATCAGTCCATTGGCGGCGGTCCTTACGGGGACGACTGTGCAGACGATGAATTTTACTGGGCAGCCTGCGAACTGTATCTGACCACCGGCGAAAAGGCATACCTGAAAGATCTGGAGAAATCCGACCTTGCCTATACCGTTCCCGCCACACTTTCCGCTGGTGAAGATGCAGACACTGCCGGAAGTTTCGACTGGGGCAACACAGCAGCCCTCGGCACACTCTCCCTCGCTCTGCACAAGGATGACTTGGAGAAAAAGGCTGCCGAGAAGGTCACAAACGCCATTACAGATGCTGCAGATGTGCACCTCGGCCGGGAGGAACAGCAGGGCTACGGACAGCCCTACGCCCAGAGCAAGCTGAGCTATGCGGACGATGATACGGGATATGTCTGGGGCTCAAATTCCTTTGTGGCAGATAATGCGGTGATTCTGGCAGCAGCCTATGACCTCACAGGGGAGCAGAATTATCTGAACGGCGTAATAAGCGCCATGGATTACCTGCTGGGCAGAAACCCCATGGATGTATCCTACATCACCGGCTACGGCAGTCACGCTGTGCAATATCCCCACCACCGCTACTGGGCGCACCAGATCTCGGAGGAGTATCCCATGGCGCCGGCTGGCGTTTTAGTCGGCGGGCCGAACTCCGGCATGCAAGATCCGTGGGTACAGGGCAGCGGTTGGAAGAAGGGTGAGATCGCACCGGCAAAGTGCTACTTGGACAACATCGAAGCGTGGTCAGTGAACGAGTGTACCATCAACTGGAATGCACCGCTGGCATGGCTGACTGCTTTCGTCTGCGATGCCAACGGCGGAATTGTTGCCAATACCGGTTCTATGGCGTCGGAACAGCTGGACCCGTCTGCCGGAAATTCCGAGGAGAGTTCGCAGACATCCGCCGGCAGCAATCAGCAGAATCAAGCAAATGATTCCACGGAGAAATCGTCATCCGGTGCGTTCCCGTGGACACTGGTCATTGTACTCGGCGCAATCCTGCTGGGAGCAATTGTTGTGGAAGTGTTCATTTATAAGATCGTCAAGCTGAAAAAGAACTAGGCAAAATCTGATCAGCTCCCGAAAAAAAGCTGTACGAGGGTTTTCTCGTACAGCTTTTTTCATGATTTGAGCGGCTCGCCATGGGGACAGAGCGCTGGCAGACAGAGCAGAATTTGCGTTGCCTTTTCCGCTGCTGCCAGTTCCAGCGACTTTTTCGGCACGGGAAACGATGGCGGATTCTCCGCATGCTCCTGACGAAGTGCTGCACACGTTAGTACAGCAGCAGCCATTCTCAGCCGATGATAAGATTGAAACAGATGGAACTCCCTCCTTTTTGGAACAGATTCTCAGTATAGCATATTATGAATTTGCTTGCAATATGTTCGACAAAAGTACTTTTTTCCAGACAAAAGAAGACCGCCTCCGGGGTGCATCCCGAAGGCGGCTTCTGCGCAACTGAATTTATATGGAATCTGCGGATTGCTCCGCAGCGTCCAACGAAAAATAAGATAACAGGGTATCTGTTTAGGCACCTTCTGGTAGGACAACACCCTTTTTCAGCAGGATGTTGGCATAGATTTCTGTTTCCCCTGTGGCGATCACAGCATATGCCCGCTTGGCACGCTCGTAAAAAGCGAACCGTTCCACAAATTCAAAATGACATCGCTCCGGTTCGGCTGCTGCGATAATGTCCCGATAGACATCCCAGATGACGGGCGCTGCCGGATCTCCCGGCACTACTTCCATGAGTGCGACCGGCTCCTTGGTGTAGGCATCCAGCGGAAAGAACTGCATCACAGCACGCAGCACCTCCGGCACACCGTGCCCGTCCAGACGAACCAGCCGCTGCGCCAGCGCTGCTGCCGGAAAATTGCCGTCTGCAATTACGATTTCATCACCGTATCCCATTTCCATCAGGATCTTCAGGAGATCCGGTGTGAGGATTGCAGGAATGTGTTTCAGCATAACAATTCCTCCTGTTGAGAATGTACTTTTTCACGCCCTATTTATTATACAGTTTTTTCTTTCAAATGTCCAGCTTTTTCAGCGGAAATTTACATTTCATCTGAGAGATTTGCAGAAAACCTGTTTTTTGTGACGCAACATTCTCCGGCATCTAGCATTTCAGGAGGTCTCCACACATATCTTTCCTCATGCATTACAAAAAAATAACAGACAAATGACAAATCCGATTTTTCGTGCAGCTTTCCGAAAAAAGCCGCAAAAAAATCCTGCACTCCGAAAAAATGCTATTGACGAAAATCCAGATTTAAGATATAATGATGATAAGAGGAACTCTTCTCCATGCTGTTTTCCTGCGGGACAACGCAGAACCGGTACGGGAAGTCCGAGATAGACGAAAGGAGAGCGACAAACGCTTGAAACATGTGCAAATATCTGCGTCAATACTCAGCGCAGATGTAGCAGATCTTGCCGCAGTTGCCGCCGATCTTCGGCAGGCAGGTGTTGACATGCTGCATTTTGATGTAATGGATGGACAGTTCGTTCCAAATATCACCTTTGGCATGCCGGTTCTGGCAGCACTCGACCGGCATTCGGATTTATTTATGGATGTTCACCTGATGATTGAGGATCCTGAAAAATACGCAGTGCAATTTGTAGAGGCCGGCGCAGATCTGGTGACATTTCACGTAGAGAGCCGCAGCGACATTGCTGAGACCATCCGCCTGATTCACGAGGCTGGTGCAAAGGCAGGCATCGTGCTCAAGCCGGACACACCGTGGGAAACTGCCATTCCGTACCTGGATTCAGTGGAAGTGGTGCTTGTCATGACGGTGGAACCTGGCTTCGGCGGACAGTCCTTCATGCGGGAAATGATGAAAAAAGTGGAGGCGCTCTGCAGCTATGCCGAAGCGCACCATCTGACCTATCAGATCGAGGTGGACGGCGGAATCAACGGCGAAACGTCGCAGGAAGCCATTCGTGCCGGCGCAGAACTTCTGGTCATCGGCAGCTATCTCTTCCGGCAGGAGGATAAACGTGCTGCAATGACCGCAATTCGGGAACAAGCAGATACAATTGCGCATGTGTGAACCTGTTCAGTGATTCCTGAGAGCTGATTCAACATCCTTCGGCTCGAAACATTGTTTTCGCCTGCACAAAGGCAAATCAAGGGCAGCACTGCGCAAAGCCGTCAGGCGCATTTTGCGCAGTGCTGCCCAAGGAGGAATTGACGTGAAATCCAAACGACAGCCCAAGGTACACAAGTACTCCAAGCATCGCCGAAAAAATGCCAATCCGGCACAGACTGCCCTGTCGGTTGCACTGACGTTTTTGATTGCCGGGGCAATTGGTGTTGTGGGATACAGCGTGGCAAAACCGCTTTTGCAATATGACGGGAAAGTGCAACCGGATCTTTCTGTTGCAGAAACAGCACAGCCTGCGACAACCGCAGTTCCTGTGGCAACGCAGACGGAAACAGTGCCGGCAACAGAAGCTCCGACGGAGGCTGCTGCCTGCGAATCCGGCGTGCGTCTTTCCGCAGAGGCACTGCAAAGTGCGGATGCGCTGCAGCAGGCGCTTGCGAAAGCGAGGAGCGATTCACCGAATGGAAAGCTTTTGGTGATCCCGCTGAAAGTGCAGGGCGGTGCCGTGCTCTATCAGACGAACGTGGAAACCGCAAAGCAATGCGGTGCAGCACAGGGCAATCTGACACTGCCGCAAATTACAGCAGCAGCAATGGAACAGGGCTGGACGCCGGTGGCGGAATGCAGTCTGCTCTATGACAACCTGCTGCCGAAATTCCGTGTGGAAGCCGGATACCAGACCGCAGACGGCAGCCAGTGGCTGGACAATTCCGCTGACAACGGCGGGAAACCGTGGGCAAGTCCGCTGAGTACGGTCACTTTGCAGTACCTGACGGAATTGACACAGGAAATCGCTGCGTCGGATTTTTCTCAGATCTGGTTTGCTGATGCCGTATTTCCGCCGTTTCGGGATTCTGATCTGGCTTACATCGGAAGCTCTGTGGAGGCGGAAAACCGCCGGACTGGAATGCAACAGTTCCTGCAATCGCTGCTGCCTGCTGCCAAGGGGAAGCCGATTTCCCTGGAAATCAGTGCAGCCAAAGCCAAGGACGGCACTGCGGAGGCGTTTGCGCCGGAGCAGTTCACCGCCATTTCTGGCTATGTCCTCCGTCTGGACAGCGGGGACGATACCGCAGAAGTCATCTCGCAATGGGCAGCTTCTGTGCTGCAAGGGAAAGCCCTGTGGCTCATGGAAGATGATACAGCAAAAATCAGCGGCGAAAACAACTGGATTCTCTCGGAGAGTCCGCTCGCAAATGAAACATAACACAATAACATCAAAAATAGAGGAGTGATCGGTATGGCCGGTAAATTCACGGTATCTTTAGCCGAAATTATTAAAGAATTCAATTTGGAAACCATCTATATGCCCAAGGATCCGGGCGAAATTCTGATCGATGAAAACGATGTCACCCGTCCGGGCTTACAGCTCATGGGATTTTACGAGTACTTCAATCCGGAGAGAATGCAGATCATCGGAAAAATGGAGTTCGCCTATCTGTCCACCATCGATGAGGAAACCCGTACCCAGCGTCTGGATATGCTGATGTCCCGTCACATCCCTGCGCTGATTATTGCACGGGAACTGCCGTATTTCTCGGAAATGCTGGATCTTGCCCAAAAGTACGGCATTCCGCTGCTGCGCAGTAAGGAGAGCACCTCCAATTTCATTGCCGGTCTGATTGCTTTTCTGAACCTGAATCTGGCACCCCGTATCACACGCCACGGCGTGCTCATCGAGATTTACGGCGAAGGCGTTTTCATCACAGGTGAAAGCGGCGTCGGAAAGAGCGAAACTGCCATTGAGCTGGTAAAGCGTGGGCATCGTCTGGTGGCAGACGATGCGGTGGAGATTCGAAAGGTTTCGAACATCAGTCTGGTGGGAAGCTCGCCGGATAACATCCGCCATTTCCTGGAACTGCGTGGCATCGGTATCATCAACGCACGCCGTCTGTTCGGTATCGGCGCTGTCAAAAATACAGAGAAGATCGAGCTTGTCGTGGAGATGGAGCAGTGGAACCCGGAAAAAATCTACGACAGAATGGGCGTAGACACGCAGTTTGTCTCCATTCTGGGCGTCAAGATTCCTTCCCTGACCATTCCGGTAAAGCCTGGCAGAAACCTCGCTGTCATTCTGGAGGTCGCCGCAATGAACAACCGTCAGAAAAAAATGGGCTACAATGCTGCCACCGAACTGCTGGATCAGCTTGGTCTGGATATGGAATCGAAGGAAGTTGTCAAGAATTACGACGCATTCTAATGGGATGTATTTCGAAGAATAAATCATTGGTATTGTGACAAAATACAAACATCGAACTCAAAAGGTGCCTGCGTATTTCCACGGACATGTGGCAAGGCAGACACTTTGCATCAAGTTTGGAGAACAAGCATGAACGAATTACATGAATTCACTGCGCTCTGCGAGACTTGCGGCTGCAGTGTTCTGTATGCAGAGCCGCTTCGGAATCACACAACATTTCGAATCGGCGGTGCCTGCACCGCATTTGTAAACGTCAACAGTGCAGAAACGCTGAAAAAGCTGCTTGCCTACTGCCGCCGTACGGGCAGTGCCTACACCATTCTCGGAAACGGAAGCAATGTCCTCGCCGCAGACAGCGGATTTCCGGGAATCGTGCTGCATCTGGGACGTGACTTTTCCAAGATCACACGGGAGAACGACCGCCTGCACTGCGAGGCCGGCGCAACGCTGGCACGCATCGGAAAATTTGCGCTGGAAGAATCTCTGACCGGCATGGAGTGTCTCGCCGGAATCCCCGGAACTGTGGGCGGTGCGCTCTACATGAACGCCGGCGCTTATGGCAGGGAGATGTCTGACATCATCATCTCTGCGGAGTGCATGGACGAAAACGGCACGCTCTCTACGGTGTCCAAAGAGGAAATGCAGCTTGGCTATCGAACCAGCGTCTTTCAGGACCGCCATTGCATCATTACCGGAATGACGCTTCAGCTCTCTCAGGGCAAGTACGGCGAGATCAAGGAAGAGATGGATGACCTGCTGGGGAAACGGCGTGCCAAACAGCCGCTGGAACTGCCCAGCGCCGGAAGCACATTCCGCCGTCCGGTTGGAAATTATGCGTCTTTCCTCATCGACCAGTGCGGCCTGAAAGGTGCGAGCGTGGGAGATGCACAGGTCAGCAAGAAACACGCCGGCTTTGTGGTGAATACCGGAAAGGCCACCTGCCACGATGTGCTGGAGCTGTGCGATTATGTCAAGCAGACGGTTCAGGAAAAGACCGGCTACCAGCTGGAACTGGAACCGGTGATTTTGGGAGACCCGTCTGTCTGAAAGGGAAGTGAAACTATGCAGAAAAAGAAACGTATGCATGTGGTGATTGTAACGGGGATGTCCGGTTCCGGAAAGTCTTGTGTCATGGATGTTCTGGAGGATATCGGATACTATTGCATTGATAATTTGCCGCCGCAGCTCATCGGAAAATTCGTGGAGATCTGTCGGGAGTCGGAGAACCACCTAAAAAAGCTGGCAATCGCAGCCGATCTGCGCTCCGGCGATATGTTTACAGATGCCTATCATGTGCTGGTGGAGCTGGAACGGCAGGGAGATCTGGATGTCAAGATTCTCTATATCGAGGCAGCTGACGAGGTGCTCATCAAGCGCTATAAGGAAACTCGCCGGAAGCATCCGCTGGACGAAAAGTTCCGCGGCTGCCTGCACGATGCCATTGCCTACGAGCGCCAGCAGCTTCTTCCGGTTAAGGGAATTGCCGACTATTACATTGAAACCTCCTATTTTTCTGCGTCCCAGCTGAAAAAACAGATTCGGGAAATCTTTCTGGAGAACTCCTCCGACTTTCTCTCCATCAAGGTCACTTCCTTTGGGTTTAAGTACGGCGTTTCCACGGAATCCGATCTGGTATTCGATGTTCGCTGCTTGCCCAATCCGTACTACATTGAAGAGCTGCGGCATCACACGGGCTGCGAAGCATGCGTGCAGGACTATGTCATGAAATTCGAGCAGTCCCAGATTCTCTTGCAGAAGCTGAAAGACCTGCTGGATTTTCTGATTCCGCTCTATATTCAGGAAGGAAAGAGCCGTCTGGTCATCGCCTTTGGCTGTACCGGCGGAAAGCACCGTTCCATCACCTTCACCGAACTGATTGGAGATTATCTCATTTCCAAGGGAATGCACGTGGTAAAACAGCACCGGGATATCGGGAAAGACCGCCCTTGAGCACTTGTTTCGAAGGGAGGTATCACAACATTGTCATTCTCAAACGAAGTGCGGGAGGAGATTGCAAGGAGCATCACAGACCGTGACCGGAAGTTTGCTTGTCTATACGGCATCCTGCTCTACTGCCGGACGTTCCATGGGCAGCAGATCATTCTGCAAAGTGAAAGCCCTGTCTTTGCGGAGCTTATCCCCACGCTGTTTCATGCGGTTTTTCAGACGGTTTTGAAACCGGATGTCCGTGTGACGACACGGGGAAATGCGCAATCTATGTATAGCTTCACCATTTCCGACCCTGCACAAATCCAGCAGATTTGCAGCACCTACCATATTTCTCCGGAAAATCGGGAGATCAACCTCTCCAACTTGGTAAACAACAGCCTGAGCTCTTTTTTGGCAGGCGTTTTTTTCAGCTGCGGCAGCGTTATCGATCCAAACAAAGGCTACCATTTGGAGTTTAACACGCCGTCCGAGCTGCTTTGCAACGATCTGCAAAAGCTATTGCTCACCATTGGTGTCAGGGGTGGGCAGGTCTTTCGCAAAAACATGTACGTACTCTATCTAAAGGACAGCGAGCACATCGAGGACACGCTGACCTACATGGGCGCACAGCAATGCA
The DNA here is from genome assembly GCF_020709055.1 of Ruminococcus callidus. GTDB lineage: Bacteria > Bacillota > Clostridia > Oscillospirales > Ruminococcaceae > Ruminococcus_C. The sequence goes on along the minus strand of NZ_JAJFCK010000011.1, from coordinate 70,311 downwards.
CCATCGAACTGATGAACATCAAAATTCGAAAGGACATGCGCAACCGTGCTAACCGCATTCGGAATTGCGACGAAGCCAACATTGATAAGGTGGTCAGCGCTGCCATGCGGCAGACGGAGGACATCCTTTGGATCATCCGCTGCAACCGAATGGAAACACTGCCGGAGGAATTGCGGGAGCTGGCACAGCTTCGGCTGGAAAATCCGGAACTCAGCCTGAAAGAACTGGGGGAGATGCTCTCCGTTCCCATCGGGCGTTCTGGCGTCAACCACCGCTTTCAAAAAATCGCAGCAATTGCGAAGGAGTTGAGAAGCCATGAAAAATGATGCTTTCGTCCATTTGCATGTGCACAGCGAATATAGTTTGCTGGACGGCGCCTGCCGTATCACGGAACTGGTACAGCAGGTCAAAGCGTTGGGGCAAACCGCAGTCGCACTGACCGACCACGGCGTGATGTATGGCGTAATTCCGTTTTATGAGGCAGCGACGGCGGCTGGCATTCGCCCCATTCTGGGATGTGAGGTATACGTGGCGCAGCGAACACGACACGATCGGGAACATTCGCTGGATGCGAAAAGCTACCACTTGATCTTGCTCTGCGAGAACAATACCGGCTATCAGAACCTCGTCCGGCTGGTCTCTCTCGCCAGCATTGAGGGCTTCTACCGCAAGCCACGGGTGGACTGGGAACTGCTAAGCCAGTACCACGAGGGGCTGATCTGTCTGTCCGCCTGCCTTGCCGGAGAAATTCCACGGCTGCTCTCTGCCGGCCGTTATGACGAGGCAAAAGCAACGGCACTGCGCTATCAGGCGTTGTTTGGCGCAGGGAACTTCTTTCTGGAACTTCAGGATCACGGGCTGCCGGAGGAACGCCAGAATTTGCCGCAGCTGATCCGCATTTCCAGGGAAACCGGAATCCCGCTTGCAGCAACCAACGATGCTCATTATCTGCGGAAAAAGGATGCGCAGATGCAGCAGGTGCTGCTCTGCATCCAAACCGGAAAAACCATTCATGACCCAAATCGAATGGAATTTGCCAACGATGAATTTTATCTGAAATCCACTGCGGAAATGCAGGCGCTGTTTGCCTCTGTTCCGGAAGCAATCACCAATACCTCTCAAATCGCTGCAAGGTGCCACGTTGCATTTCAGCTGGACGGTACTTTGCACCTGCCAAAGTTCCGCATGGACGGCGTGGAGGATTGCCAGAATCTTTTCCTGCAATTGTGCCGCAGCGGTTTGCGGCAGCGGTACGGTAACCCGCCGCCGCAAGAAGCCGTGGCACGCATGAAAAAGGAAATCGCAGTGATTCAGGAGATGGGCTACGTGGATTATTTCCTGATCGTCTGGGATTACATCACGTATGCACGGAAGCAGGGCATCCCCGTGGGGCCGGGAAGAGGTTCCGGAGCGGGGAGCATCTGTGCCTATTGTATGGGCATTACGCAAATCGACCCGCTTCCGTATCACTTACTTTTTGAGCGCTTTCTCAATCCGGAGCGTGGAAGCATGCCGGATTTTGACATTGGTGCGAGACGTTTTCTGTTGAAAAGGCAGGACACGTTTTCAGAATACATAGCAGTCTGAAAACGGAGAACTGCTGTCCCGATGGTCAGAATGATGGAGTAACGTCCGGAAATGGCCACCTGAAACTGCGGCATGCTGCCGGTTGGCGGTGTGAAGCCCGCTGGAGTCGGAGGAAGTTCGCCTAAGTCGGCGGATGATACTTCGGAGGTCTTTGCGCCTTTCGAGGTGCTGAAATCACATAGGATCAGAATGTGCATTAAGCACTGACGAACCTGCGAATGAAATGCCATGCATTTTGGGGCGGAGTAAACACGATGTTATGAAATGCCCTGCGCCGTTACAGGCGGCGGAGGAACTGCATGGTAATAGCGGGGGTCTACGTGTGAATAAGAGAAGATAGGGACAGCGGAACGTCGGAAGCGGCAGAGCGGATATCTGTTTGGGGGACGAAGAAAATAAGCCTCCTTCATCTGCCGTGAAAGCGGTGGCACGAGCGTGGAAACTCCTGTAATGGGAGCGGAGCAACAGCCACCAGTCGGGATGGTGCATTCCGATGGAACGCCGTGTGCGGTGAAAGCCGCACGCACGGTGTGGCGTGGGGGAAAAGACGGAGAGGCAGGGGAATCCTTGCTCCAAACTCTTACCTATCACGATATTTTGGCGTAGAAGGCCGCCAAAAAGTAAAGGAATATGTGGTTTCCAAATACGGTGCCGATCGTGTCTCTGAGATCATCACGTTCGACTTTCTCAAAGCACGTGCTGCGGTAAAGGACACCGGACGTGCGCTGGGCGTTCCCTATGCCCTGTGCGATCAGATTACCAAGCACATTGACCCACGAAACACCATTGCCGAGGCAATGGCGGAAAAAGAAGATGGTGCAGAGCTGCGCAAACTCTATGAAACGGATTCGTCTGCGCATCAGCTGCTGGATATGGCAATGCAGCTGGAGGGTATGCCGCGGCATGCTTCCACCCACGCTGCTGGTGTGCTGATCTCTGCGTTTCCCATCGTGGAGCTGGTACCGCTGCAAAAAAATGACAACATCGTCATCACGCAGTATCCCATGAAAGTCCTGGAAAAACTGGGACTGCTCAAGTTTGATTTTCTGGGGCTGCGAAATCTCTCCATCATCCACGACTGTGTGCTTTCCATCCAAAAGCAGCAGCCGGCATTTTCACTGGACAAGATTTCCCTGCACGACAGCGCTGTCTATGCTATGATGTCAAAAGGGGACACGACTGGGGTATTCCAGTTCGAAAGCGCAGGAATGCGCAGCATCCTCAAACGGCTCCGTCCGCAAAATTTGGTGGACTTGACCATTGCACTGTCGCTCTATCGCCCCGGACCACGCTCTTCCATTGACCGGTATTTGGCGAACCGTCAGGAACCGGAAAAAATCACCTATGCGCACCCGCTGCTGGAACCGATTTTGCGGCCGACTTATGGCTGTATGATCTATCAGGAACAGGTCATGGAAATCTGCCGAGTTCTGTCAGGGTACTCCTATGGCAGAGCAGACACTGTGCGCCACGCCATGTCCAAAAAGATGAAAGAGGAGATGGAGCGGGAACGTCAGGTATTCATCTATGGCTGCGATGGCAAGGACGGCACATCTCCCTGCTGCGGTGCTGTGGCAAACGGCGTTCCGGCTGAAACTGCCAACGCCATTTTCGATGAGATCTCCGCTTTTGCATCCTATGCATTTAACAAATCGCACGCCGTCGCCTATGCAACACTGGCGTACCAAACGGCATATCTGAAATGCCATTACTTTGCGGAATACATGGCTGCACTGCTCACCAGTGTCATGGGAGAGACGGAAAAAGTGATGGAATATCTGTCCGCCTGCCAGAGTGCCGGCGTGGAGGTACTTCCGCCGCACGTCAACCGAAGCGGTGTGGATTTCCTGCCGCAGAATCATCAGATTCAATTCGGTATGCTGGCTGTCCGCAATCTGGGACGTGGTTTTCTGGAAGCCATGGTACAGGAACGCTCCAAAGCAGGCGCATTCACAGGGCTGCAGGACTTTTGCCGCCGCACGCTTCCGCTCGGTCTGAACAGACAGGCGCTGGACAGCCTGATCTGCTGCGGTGCGCTGGATGAACTTGGTCTGAATCGGCAGCAAATGCGGCAGAGTGCAGAACAGGTGATGGCATTCTGCCGGGACGCACAAAATCGAGTGATGACCGGACAGATGAATCTGTTTGGCGGCGCAGATGATAGCACTGCTGCGGATTTGATACAAATTCCGTATGTGGCAGAATATTCTGCTGAGGAACTGATGCAGCTGGAACACGACAGCATGGGCTTCTATTTTTCCAGTCATCCGCTTCAGCAATTGGACTGGCTGGGACGGCTGCTCCATGTCCAGCAGGCTGCTGCACTACCGGAACTGCCGGACAATGCGTCCGTATTCCTGCTGGTAACGCTGCAAAACGTCCGAAAGCACACCACCCGACAGGGCGGAAGCATGTGCTTTCTCACCTGCGAAGATCGCACTGGCACAGCAGATTGCGTGGTTTTTCCGAATCTGTATCCGGATGTGCGTCCCAAGCTGAAAAGACAGGCGACCCTTTGGATACGAGGCAAAATCACCCAAAAAGAAGAGCGGGTCAGCGTTCGCTGCGAGAGCATTCTGACAACTGAGGAGATTCGGCAGCTGTTTCCGCAGAGCCGGCTGTGCTTCAAGCTGCCGTCAACAGCACGGGATGCTTTCCAAAAAATTGCTGCACTCTCTGCGAAATTTCCAGGGAAAGTTCCGGTTTGCTTTTACCTGACGGATCAGAAACGCACAGTTTCCCCAAAAGTTCCATGCATGCTTGCCCTGACGGAAACAGTCGATGCAGCTCTTTGCCGCATCGTTCCAGCCGAGCAAATCGGTCTGTTGCTGCCATCTGCTGGAAAAAACAGGTGATGGAAACACAGGTGTTTTCCCTTGAAAGACGCCGTTTTTCGGGGATTTCCGGCTATATTTTCTCAAAAACATGTTAACTTTTTAGGAAATCACTTGACAATACGAGATTTTTCAGTATAATAGAATATAGGTGAAGTGGAAATCAGATGATGTTGCAGAGCGTTCCTGAATCGGGGCTTTGTTTCTGTTTTTCATTTCAATTTTTTTGCCATGCGGCGGAGGAGTTTGTATACGGTATGATTAAGACGATTGGTGTATTAACAAGCGGCGGCGATGCCCCTGGAATGAACGCAGCAGTACGTGCTGTTGTTCGCGCTGCATTGAAAAAGGGCATGAATGTGTACGGCGTAAAGCGCGGTTACTGCGGTTTGATTGAAGATGATATTGAGCCGCTGAACGAGCTGAGCGTAGCCGGCATCATTCAGAGAGGCGGTACCATGCTCTATACCGCACGAAGCGCAGAATTCCGCACAGAAGACGGCGTGCTCTTGGCAAAGGAAAACTGCGAGAAGCACGGTCTGGAAGGTCTGGTTGTCATCGGCGGTGACGGCTCGTTCCGTGGCGCAGCAGATCTGTCCGCACACGGAATTGCCTGTGTTGGTCTGCCGGGCACCATCGACAACGATATTGCCTGCACAGAGTATACCATTGGTTATGATACCGCAATGAACACAGCAATGGAACTGATGGACAAGCTTTCTGATACCAGCCAGTCTCACTATCGTTGCAGTGTTGTTGAGGTTATGGGTCGTGGCGCTGGCTACATCGCTGTGAACACCGGTGTTGCTTCTGGCGCACTGGAGATCATCACAAAGGAAATGCCTTACGATCTGGATAAGATTGCAAAGAAGATGCTGGAATTCAAGGCAAGAGGCAAGCAGAACTTCATCATCGTTGTGGCAGAAAACATCGGTCATGCAGATGAGATCGCAAAGCTGCTGCAAGAAAAGACCGGTATCGAATCTCGTTCCACCATTCTGGGTCACGTACAGCGTGGCGGTTCTCCGACCGTTCGTGACCGTGTTGTTGCAACAGAAATGGGCTACTATGCTGTAGAGCTGCTGGAACAGGGCATCGGCAACCGTGTCGTTGGTATGCAGGGCGGCAAGATTGTTGACTTTGACATTCAGGAAGCACTGGCAATGTCCAAGCCGTACGATGAAAAGCTGCACCACATTGCAGAAGACGTTGCATTCTAAGAAATAGATGTGGTTTCGACCATTTTTCATACAGGGGAGTGTGTGGATACCAAGGGGTATCTGTGCGCTCCTTTTGTTATTACAAGAAAGGACTGTGGATTCACATGAACACAATTGGTTTTCTCGGAACCGGCAATATGGGGACTGCCATTTTGAAAGGCATCGCCGGAAGCAGCATGAAATCGGAGACAAAGCTTTACGCCTACAATCCGACCGCTGCCAAGGTGGATGCGCTGGCGTCCTATGGCGTACAGAAATGCAGCAGTGAAGCGGAAGTTGCGGCAGCCTCGCAGTATCTTTTTCTGGCAATCAAGCCGCAGAAATTTGATGAGGTTCTGCCCCGCATTGCTGATGCCATCACGGAGGACACTGTGCTGGTTTCCATTGCTGCCGGCATTGGCGTGGAGTACATCCGAAAGCTGACCAAACCCAACGCAAAAGTTGTTCTTGCCATGCCGAACACGCCGCTGCTTCTCGGCTGCGGTGCAACGGCACTTGCCACAGAAGCACCGGTATCGGATGCAGAATTTGCTGTTGTACGCCGTATTTTCGATGCCTGCGGCATGACTGCTGTGATTGAACCGGCACAGATGAAGGAAATCATCGCAATTAACGGCAGCAGTCCGGCGTTCATCTATCTGTTTGCCAAGGGATTTCTGGACTATGCGGAACAGGTTGGACTCTCTGGCGATGTAGCAAAGGAACTGTTTGCGCAGTCGCTGATCGGCTCTGCAAAAATGATCACCGATTCCGGCTACTCCATTGCAGAACTGATTCGGCAGGTATCCTCGCCCGGCGGAACGACTCTTGCCGGTCTGGATCGATTCTATGCGGGGAATCTGACGGATGTAGTGCAGGATGCCTGTGACCACTGCACCAGGCGTGCATACGAACTTGCAAAATAAGTGGTTCTAAACCGCTCCTCGCTTCATATGCATGTATTACCTAGATCAAGTATTTCAAAGCGAAGGAGTGGTCTTATTCATGATCCGAAAACGGACAACATTGACATCCTCTGAAAAGTGCCAGCGCCTCTTCTGGATATTGGCAGGAATTGTGCTGCTTCACGCCGGCGAAGGTGTGCTGCTATATCTCTTGCAGGATACCGTACCAAAAGCCTCCGGTGTATTCCGTCTGTTTGACACTGTAAGCCTCCAGTGGGGGAGTTGGGGCTGGCTGCTTCTGTTTGCAGTCCTGTTCTTCGCAGGCTTTTCCGCAATCGGACAGCCACTCACCATTCTCGTTCTGATGTGTTACGGAGTCGGCATGGGTGTAACTATTTTAGGGCAGCTCCGCACTTCCGGAAGCTTTCTGCTCCACAGTGTCGGACTGCTGATCTGTTTTGTGCCACTCTCCGTGATTTTTGTGGTAGCTGCCAGAGAATCTTTGCGGTTTTCTGCGAAATCCGCCTGCTATCTCTTTCGTGACGAGCCAGCGGACAACATGTACCATCACCTTCGGATGTACTGTCTTCGATTTCTTGTCCTGCTGATTTTTCTCATGGCACTGCTGGTCTGCTGCCGCTTTTTGTGTATCTCTCAAATTTAAGCACCGTTTCGTGGACTGAAACGGACGATCAAAAGAAAGGACTTGATGAAAAAGAAATGGGTCTCTTCAAAAACAATTACGAACGTGCCGGCGTGGGAATCGCCAAAAATGCACCGAAGAAAAAAGGCTTTTTTCGGTACATGGAGATTTTCGGCCGAAAATTCTGGAAGCTGATCGAACTAAATCTGCTGTATTTTGTGTTCTTTCTCCCGCTTCTGGCGGCAATTACGTTCTTTTTCCTCTGGTGGAACAGTACATTTTCCTTTGGTTTGATTCTGGCAGGAATCTTCGCGATTGGATTCGCTGTACTCTTCGGTCCGGCAACCGCAGCGATGACCAAGATCCTGAAAAATTTCGTGATAGAAAAGCCGACATTTCTGGTGCACGATTTTTTCCGGACTTTTCGCTCTGAATTTAAATATTCCTGCGCAGTGGGAATGCTGGACTGCCTGATGGCATGCTGTCTTGCTGCAGCGTTCTATGTCTACCCGCAGCTCATCAGCCAGACTGGAAACAAGCTGCTCTACGTTTTCTTTGCAATCACCATCAGTATCGGCATCATCGTTCTGCTGATGAACTTCTATATTTTCCCCATGCTGATCTCCACCAATCTGTCTTTCAAAAATTTACTGAAAAACTCTCTGGCGTTGACTGTGGTCGCACTGAAAACCAACATCGTTACCACATTGATTGTCGGCGGTGTTACAGCACTCTTCACAGCAGCGATTGTCTTTATCGACCTCCGTTACTCCATGATTCTGCTGTTCCTGCTGCCGTTTCTGCCGGCTGCCTGGCTGGGGCTGGTCATTGTGTTTCAGTGCTATCCCATCATTCAAAAATATATCATCAATCCATACTATGAGCAGCGTGGCGAGGTAAATCCGGAGCTGCTTCAGGAAGCACCAGAGGATGAGGTGCTATTCGAGGATATGGGCGGAAAAGAAAAGCCCATCGAGCCTGCCAAGGGCGGTGCAAAGAAAAGCACCGGTTCAAGGGCAAGTTCCCGCTCTCATAAGGGAAAAATCATTTCCTGAGCGCCATATAACGCCCTTTTCAGGCGGACAGCGCAACGCTGCCCGCTTTTGTTGCTTTAGAAACTATGCTGAAATAAATTCACAAAAAAGATATTTACAATGCGCAGAAAATATGGTATAATATTTTTTGTCATGTACTTGGATTTTGGAATAAGCCCGATACGGGAAGTCACCTTACCTTTTTCTATGTGCTTGACGAAATATTAAATGAGGTGAAAGAACATGCTGTTGAAAGAAGAAAAAACTGCAATCATCGAAAACAACCGTACCCATGAGACCGATACTGGTTCTCCGGAAGTACAGATCGCAATTCTCACTCAGAGAATCAACGACCTGACTGCACATCTGAAGACACACAAGAACGACCATCACTCCAGAAGAGGTCTGCTGAAGATGGTAGGTCACAGAAGAAACCTGCTGAACTACCTGAAGAAGAAGGATGTTGCACGGTATCGTGCTACCATTGAGAAGCTGGGTATTCGTAAGTAAGAATCTGACAAAAGAAGGAAAGGCAGTACAGAGGTCTCCTCTGTCTGCCTTTCTGTGTATGGAATCGATTTCCTGTGATTTGACAGAATTGAAAGGACAGAGCAGCAAACAGAAATCGAGAAAGGGATCTGAAAAATCATGTTTGAACAATATCAAAAATTTGAAACGACATTTGCCGGAAGACCGCTTGTCGTGGAGACCGGCAAAACTTGTGCACTTTCAAACGGTTCTTGCTGGGTTCGATATGGGGATACTGTCGTGATGGCAAACGTCACAGCCAGCGCAAAGCCACGGGAGGGCATTGATTTCTTCCCGCTGTCTGTTGACTATGAGGAGCGGATGTACTCAGTAGGGCGAATCCCCGGTTCCTTTACCAAGCGGGAGGGGAAGCCCTCGGAAAAGGCGATTCTGACCTCTCGTATGGTTGATCGTCCGATTCGTCCGCTGTTTCCAAAATCCATGCGCAACGATGTTTCCGTAGTTATGACCGTTCTGGCAGTTGATTCGGATTGTGCACCGGACATCACCGGAATGCTGGCAACCTCCATTGCCATTGCCATTTCGGATATTCCGTGGAACGGCCCGATTGCCGGCATTAGCGTTGGTCTGGTTGACGGCGAGATCGTACTGAACCCCACGCTGGAGCAGCGTCAGCACAACGACCTCCAGCTGACCGTTGCCGGCACCAAGGACAAGATTGTCATGATTGAAGCCGGCGCCAATGAAGTGCCGGAGGACACCATGCTCCAGGCAATCCTCACCGGACACGAAGAGATCAAGAAAATGGTCGCATTTATTTCCGAGATTCAGGCGAAGATCGGAAAAGAAAAGTTCCAGTTCGATGCCCACGAAGTAGATGCGGAACTGTTTCGGAACATTGACAATTTGGTACACGATCAGGTGGCGCACGCACTGGACACTAACGATAAAAACGAGAGGGACGCACGCCTGCGCCCGATTATCGATCAGGCACACGAAACCTTTGATCCGGTTTGCGGCGAAGACACCGGCTGCATTGACGAGTGCCTGTATCTGATTCAGAAGAAAATCGTCCGTGCCTGGCTCTATGAGGGCAAGCGTGTTGACGGCAGAGGCATTGATGAGATTCGTCCGCTGGACGCAGAGGTCGCACTTCTGCCGCGTGTTCACGGCTCCGGACTGTTTACCCGTGGACAGACACAGGTTCTGACCGTTGCAACGCTGGCGCCGGTGAGCGAGAGCCAGAAGCTGGACGGTTTGGACGAAGAGACCACCAAGCGTTACATGCACCAGTATAATTTCCCGTCCTACTCCGTTGGTGAGACCAAGCCCAGCCGTGGCCCGGGACGTCGTGAGATCGGCCACGGCGCACTGGCAGAGCGTGCACTGGTTCCGGTACTGCCCTCGGTCGAGGATTTCCCGTATGCAATGCGTCTGGTGTCAGAGGTGCTGTCCTCCAACGGTTCCACCTCGCAGGCATCGATCTGCGGTTCTACACTGGCACTGATGGATGCCGGCGTGCCTATCAAGGCACCGGTTGCCGGTATTTCCTGCGGTCTAATCACTCTCCCCAACAGTCAGGAATTCAAGACCATGGTAGACATTCAGGGTCTGGAAGACTTCTTCGGCGATATGGACTTCAAGGTCGGCGGCACCAAGAAGGGCATCACGGCAATTCAGGTGGACATCAAGGTTGACGGTCTGACACCGGAGATCATCCGTGAAGCGTTTGAAAAGACCCGTAAGGCTCGCCTGTACATTCTGGACGAAGTGATGGCAAAGGCAATTGCACAGCCTCGTGACCATGTGGCAGAGTATGCGCCGAAGATGGTACAGATCAAGATTCCGGTAGACAAGATTCGCGAGGTCATCGGACAGGGCGGAAAGGTGATCCAGAAAATTTCTGCAGACTGCGATGTTAAAATCGATGTCAATGAAGACGGTCACGTATTCATCAGCGGCATCTCGCAGGAGGGCTGCGATAAGGCATACCAGATCATCGAAACCATTGCCATCGATCCGGAAGTCGGCTCGATTTACAAGGGAAAAGTCGTTTCCATCAAGCCGTTTGGCGCATTCGTTGAGATTGCTCCCGGACGGGACGGATTGGTTCACATCTCCAAGCTGGACAAGGAGCGGGTAGAATCTGTAGAGGACGTGGTTTCTGTCGGCGATGCCATCATCGTCAAGGTCATGGAGATCAAGGATGGAAAGATCAGCCTCTCCCGCAAGGATGCTCTGGAGGAGCTGGAAGCTCGCCGGAAGCAGAAGGCAGAAGCACAGGAGTAAAATTGCACTCCATTTTCCAAAAACAGAAAGCACTGTGTTCGTTTACAAAAACGGCACAGTGCTTTTTGTTTTTTGGAATATGTGCGATTGATTTACTGCAGGTTTACCGTCTGCTTCAGAAGTGTGTCCTCATTGATGAAGTCCAGGCTGGTGACTTCGATGTCAACCGGCGAGGTGGTGTCCTGAAGATGATAGCCGATTTTCAGAGCGTAGGTGGTGCCCGGCTGGATTTCGTTCATCTGCTGCTGGGAATCGATGTCGTCGCAGCCAATGACCGTGTCGTCGCATTCGATTCCGTTTTGAAATACCTTGTCCTGGCAGGCGAAAATGAAAGACTGCGCCTCATCGGAATTGTTGGTGAAGTTATACTCCACAACCAAGACCGGCTTGCCCTCATAGTCCTGACTGACACTGGTTCCGAGCAGTTCTACCTGAAATTCGGTTTCTTCCGCAGCAGCCTCCGTGATGTCCTCTGCTTCCGTTTCTTCTGCTGCGCTGCTCTCTGCTGCACTGCTCTCAGCTGCCGAGGTTTCCTCTGCCTGTGAAGAGCTGCTGTCTGTGGTCTCTGCGCATCCTGCCATTGCAGCCATCATAGAAACTGCCAGCAGTCCTGCAATCCATTTTTGTTTCATAAGATCCTCCTTTACAATATCTGTCACGTTTTTCTTTTTTGTGACAAGTTCATTATAGCACGTTTTGTTCTAAAAGTCAATAGAATGATTCATGCTAGCATAAAATAAAACCAAACATAGGAAAGGTGGTATTTTATGCAATATGTACGAATTCGAAATTTACGGGAGGATATGGATCTCACGCAGACGGACATGGCAAAAAAGCTGTTCATCAGTCAGCGCACCTACAGCTACTATGAATCCGGCGGACACGACATGCCCACGGAAATTCTGATCCGCATTGCGGATATCTATCAGGTGTCCATCGATTACCTGCTGGAACGAACCAACAAGAGAGAACTAAACCGCTAAAATTCGCATCCTCCAACGCAAAAATCCGCCGCACAGGAATTTCTCCCATGCGGCGGATTTGTTTTTATGATTGTGAAAAGAGTGCGCGAAGCGGCTTCATCAGACGTAGTACGGATTCTTCTTGAACAGCAGCGAGATGAAATCCACCAGAACACCGATTCCGAACAAACCTGCAGTGAAGAGGTAAATGATGCCCATGACGATCTTGCCCTCATAGAACTTGTGTGCGCCAATTCCGCCGAGGAAGAGACAGAGCAGCAGTGCCACCCACTTATTCTTCTCCCGTCCTCTCGGAACGGCACCGTAATTGTTGTTCGTGTTGGTATTGGTGTTTGTGTTTGTGTTGTCGTTGTTGATGATGATCTGCGGCTGCGCCTGAACCGGTGCTGCCTGACGCAGCTCCTCAACCTGTCTGCCGCACTGTGTGCAAATAACAGCATCTTCCGGAATCTTCTGTCCGCAGTGCTTGCAGAACTTGGTTCTTTCCATCGTCGGAACCGCTCCGGCATTTGCCTGCGGCTGTGCACCAGGATTTACTTCGTTCATGAATAACATCCTCCTTATTCCATACCTATATCCTTTTTTCAAAGGCTTGCTTTTAGTATAACATGTTTTTCCTGAAAAGTCAATACAAGAATTCATAATATGATAAAATAAAGCCAAACATTCCAAAGCGCATCATTTTGCATGTGATTTTGCGTTTCGCATCGTTTTCTTTCGCTTTTCCACGAAATAAGCGCTGATAAAGTAACACACTACACATCCGATGCCGATTTTGCTGCACAAAATTCCCTCGGAAAGCCCCGGCGCACGATAGGAAACGGAAATCTGATGCGTTCCCCCGGCAATGGGGAAGCCGATAAAATCAGAATCTGTTCGGAAATATTCCGTCTGTTTTCCGTCCACAAGAATGTGAAAACCGTTGTCATAGGGGAGGGAGAGAACAAACCAGCCGTCCTGCTGCACGCTGATATCTCCGGACATGGAATCCCCGCCCATCTGATTGTGGTCGAGCTGCCATGCGTCCACAGATTTTCCGGCCTTCTCCAGCACACTGTAGCTCAGCGTGTACATCTTGCAATCTGAGATCACATAGTTTCCGGCAGAAAACCGAATGGTGAGCGTCTGAATCGGTTCATCGGCGGACAGCGTATATTGAAAGAAATTGTTGTCGTTCTGATACTTCCACTTGGGATCGGTCAGCTTGTTGCGCACGCCATTGACAGTAATGCTGATATCGCCGGTGTTCTCTTTTTTTCCAAAGTCGTTATCTGCATGCATCTGAAGCAATAGCATGGCATCGATCGGCTCGTCCAGCGTCACAGTTACCACAAAATCCTTGTCGCTGTGAACATAGTATCCCTCACCAACATCCGTAATACGGCTGGAGTCGTAGGCGGAAACATGATAGGCTGGCGTAATTTCCCTTGTGCTTTCCGGAATCTGTATCTGTGTTTCCACGCTCTCCGGCAAATCCGATTCGGAGACCACAGCGTTTTCCAAAAGTCCCTCTAACTGCATGGGATACCCCATGCTTCGCACCTGCTCCTCCGTCATCACATGAGAAGTTGCAAATCCAATAGGGAAGGAGAGCATGTTCTGATAGCAGAGATAGTCCCCACGCTTTTCAATCAGCTGATAGCCATATCTGGAAATGGGTTTTTTGGTAATGAGATATTTTTCCCCCATGAGCACACCGAAAATCGGATTTTTGGATTGTACCATCATGGTTTTGTTTCGAATACTGTTCTCATTGTACGCTGTCTTGAAATAGAAATCGGACAGTGCTGCATTATGAACGGAAGAGTAGACCGAACTCCGATAGCAGTTTGGTCCCCAGACACAATTCACAGTGTCGCCGGCGTGGTACTCCTCAGAGATGCGATAAAACGAGCTGTCCTCCTCAGAAACCGAGTCCACGATTCCCTGAATTTCCGGCGAGTACATGACTTCTAAACTGGACTTTTTCATGTAGCCATCGCCGAGATTGACGGAAAAACAAATCAGCATGCTAAACGCCGCAACCTGTCCCCATACAGCCCACCGCTTGTTCCAGCGGTAGAACACTGCAACGGCAATCAAAAGCAGCGGTGCGTCAATGACGGCTGCAATTTGTTCTATGCCTGTCCCATCATAGAAGATCAGACCAAGTGCAACTACCGCTGCATAGAGGAGCATGGCAGAGCGCAGCGGAATCTGCCGTGCAAACAGCGACTCCAGGAAGCCGCCGCAGAGCAGCAGCAAAAGCGGTAGAAAAGGAATGTACGCTTTCGGATCCAAATACATGGTGCCGTTCATGAGATAGAGAGACAGCGGCAGAAACAGCAGCAGCACAAACAGAAACGCCAGCGCCCGATAGGGCCGCCGTTCCGTGCGGAGCATAGCGACTGTGGCAAAGATGCCGATAGCGGTTGTCCCAATGGAAAATGGGCTGTAGGTCAGATAGCGCAAATGCACTGCGGGAAAAAACAGTTTCCAGAGGGAAATGCTCTCACTGGAAATATCTCTGCCGGAGAGCAGGGTAAAAACTACAGGCATAAGGAAAAACATGACCAGCATGGCAGCCAGCATCAAGTGCAGCGCCACAATGCTGCACGCCCGAAACACCTGCTGTCTTACATGCAGATGATGCCAATGCAGCGCCAGAACGATGCTATAGCAGAACAGCACCAGAAATGCGCCGACACTAAAGAAAAAACTGGACAGCAAAATGCACGCAGCTGCGAGAATGAGAGAGAGGCTTCTGCCTTTGAACAATGCCCGATGAATTGCCAGCAGTCCCCAAAAAAGAAATGGGAAATAGTTGACAAACATTACATGGTGATGCCCGTGAAAAATAACAGGCGCTGCTGTCAAAAACAGAAATGACAGGAAAAAGGACATCTTTGCCGGATGCCATTTTCTCATCCAGACATAACAGAGCATGGTGCTGAGCCATGTGTTCAAAATGCTGACCGCTTGCAGATAGACCGCCATCGTCACATGGGGAAAGCAGTAGGAGAGCAGTTGAATCGGATTGTACAGCCCATAATATGCGAAGTTGTAGATGTTCTGTCCGCCGCCCAAATGCAATGCAAAATTCGGGAAAAGTTCTCCGGTGGCGTAGAAACGGGTTCGGAAATATTCCGGAATGGCAAAGTGCTGGTTGCTCCAGTCTGTCTGAGAGCCGTAGACCGAATCCGGATACACCAGATGCACCACCAAAATCACAACCGCCAGAAACAGCGTTAAAATTCCGCAGTGCACCCAGCTCTCCCGCAGCCGACCGGAAAACAAGCGACGTATCATGACCAATCTCCACCTCTAGTTTCCGTCCACATCTCATAGGGATTCATATGGGACAGCGATTTTACCACTCGTTCCTGTGAAGCATACAGCGTGAGCAGCGATTCCTTTTCCTGAAGCGCCTCCTTAGAAACCGGTGTCAAGGTTGACTCCACACTTGGGAGAACCGCAGCACGGTAGTACTTGCCGAAGTTATAGAGGGGCATATCCAACTTGGAAGTATCGTAGATTTCCGTGACAAACTGATGGGTCATCTTGTGATGGATATGTCCGTATTCTCCGGCAGCGTTGTGGGTGACGATGCGCTCCCACGGACGATATGTCATTACCAGTTCCAGATCCTGTTTCATTTGTGCCTGAACATGATTCCAATTGTCCCGCTTTCCTCCGACCTTGTCCGGATAGGAGAGAATCAGCCCCACATTACCGGACTGCGCCATCACTGCCTGAAATTCAGCAGCACGGGTTTGGTTGTTTCCGTTGGTCAGGCAAACTACGAGATATCCGCCCTCCGACAGGTGCGCCCCGCCCCAGATTGTTTCATCGTCCGGATGCGCCACGATCATCAGCCGTTTGGCATGGGAAAGATCTAAGTCAGTTAGTTCCGCCTCTGTCAGTGCCGGAACATCGTATGCCTTTCGTGCATCGACAGCGCTCCAAATGCCGAAGACGCTGCCGCACATCAACAAAATAATAAGAATGACTGCAATTCCAGTCCGCATTCGATTCCATATTCTTGTCATATTCATTCGTTCCTTTCTCTTCCGTTTTAACTGTTGTATCATCCATACAACAGTATAGAACCAGTATACCATACTCTCTGAAAAAAGTCAAGAAAAAGTCGAAAAAAACCGCCCGAAGCACCAGCCAAAGGCGGGAACTCCAAGCGGTTATAAGAAAATGGAGGTATTACCAGATTATTTTTTTGCCAGATAGATTAAACGTTAAAGATGATATCGCTGTATGCGGGAACCGGCCACTTTTCAGACGGTGTGATAACTTCCAGACTATCCACGGCCTCACGAAGTGCATCCATTACCGGAATTACCTCAGAGCGATAGGCCTTTGCCATCTCCAGAACGCAGGACTCCTTGGCAGCAGCATCTGCGACAGCCTCTTCCAGCTTTCCGGTTGCCTCGTAAGCAGCCTTGGTCAGGGCGCTGACCTTTTCTGCCAGTTCCTTTTCAACGCACGGGCAGATGTCCAGAGATTTCTTTACTGCAACGGAATCGCACAGTTCCTTGGTGTATGCGATGCAGGTCGGAATATACTTCTTCTTTGCCATGTCGATCATGGTTAGTGCTTCGATGTTGATGGTCTTTGCATAGTTTTCCAGCAGCACTTCCATACGAGCGTTGATTTCCTTTTCGGACAGCACACCAAATTTTTCCAGCAATGCAACGTTCTTCGGATTAGCATAGTGCGGTACGCAGTCTACGGTAGACTTAAAGTTCGGCAGACCACGTCTTGCAGCCTCCTCGACCCACTCCTGCGAATAGCCGTTGCCGTTGAAGATAACACGCTTGTGCTCCTTGATGATCTTTACCAGCAGAGTCTTCAGCGCATCATCAAACTTCTCAGCCGAAACGCCTTCCATCTGGTCAGCGATCTCAGACAGCTCGCCGGCTACGATCGCATTCAGCAGGGAGTTCGGGCAACCGATGTTGTCGGAAGAACCAACCATACGGAACTCGAAACGGTTGCCGGTGAAAGCAAACGGGGAAGTACGGTTCCGGTCGGTGGAATCCTTCGGGAAGTCCGGCAGAGAGTCTACGCCGATCTCAAATACCTTGGATTCGCTCTTGTAGGAAGTGCCTGCTTCCAGTGCATCCAGAACACCCTGCAGCTCTTCGCCCATAAAGATGGAGATGATTGCAGGCGGTGCTTCATTTGCGCCCAGACGGTGATCGTTGCCGGCAGAAGATGCGCTGATGCGGAGCAGGTCTGCATACTCATCAATGCCCTTGATGATTGCACACAGGAATGTCAGGAACTGCATGTTCTCCATGGGTGTGCTTCCGGGATCCAGCAGGTTCTGCCCATCGTTGGTTGCCATGGACCAGTTGTTGTGCTTACCGGAACCATTGACACCGTCAAACGGCTTTTCGTGCAGCAGGCAAACCAAACCGTGCTTCAGAGCAACCTTTTCCATTACTTCCATTGCCAGTTCATTCTGGTCAGTGGAGATATTGGTAGTAGAGAATACCGGAGCCATTTCGTGCTGTGCCGGTGCAACTTCGTTGTGCTTGGTCGTTGCGAATACGCCGACTCTCCACAGTGCCTCATCCAGATCTGCCATATATGCAGCAACGCGAGGCTTTAGGTTTGCGAAATACTGGTCATCCAGTTCCTGACCCTTCGGCGGCATTGCGCCGAACAAGGTACGGCCGGTCATAATCAGGTCTTCACGTTTGTCATACATCTTCTTATCGATGAGGAAGTACTCCTGTTCCGGACCAACGGTAGAAGTCACCTTGGTTGCAGTGGTGTTGCCGAACAGGCGCAGGATACGAACCGCCTGCTGGCTCAGCGCATCCATAGAGCGGAGCAGCGGAGTCTTTTTATCCAGCGCTTCGCCGGTGTAGGAAACAAATACAGTCGGGATATACAGTGAGCCTTCCTTGACGAAACAGTAAGAAGTCGGATCCCATGCGGTGTAGCCTCTTGCTGAGCAAGTCTCACGCAGACCGCCGGACGGGAAAGAGGAGGCATCCGGTTCGCCCTTTACCAGCTCCTTGCCGGAAAAGTTCATAATTACCATGCCATTGTCCGTCGGACTAATGAAAGAGTCATGTTTTTCAGCAGTGGAACCGGTCATCGGCTGGAACCAGTGCGTATAGTGTGTTGCGCCGTGTTCAATTGCCCAATCCTTGATGGCGTTGGCAACTACATCTGCATAGGTGGGATCCAGCGGAGTGCCCATCTTACGGGTTTTTGTCATTGCCTTGTAAACCGGCTTCGGGAGTCTTGCCTTCATGACTTCGTCGTTGAAGACGTCACACGCAAAGTATTCTGCAACATTTTTCGACATGATAATAACCTCCTAAAAATAAAAAGCATTTTCATGATGATACACGCATACAAAGCCATAGAAAAATTGCCTTGTACAGGTTCGATCATGGAAACGCCTTTGTTTCACATATCATGCAAGCCGTCCGGACGGGACAAGTAAGGCGTTCATCTTTCAAAATGAATGCTTCTGCTGTGCTGTCCTTTCGAATTGACAATATCATCATACAGGAATTTTTGCATTTTGTCAAGTTGTTTTTCGCTTTTTTCGAAATTGTCTTGATTTGAAAATTGAAAAAACGGATTTCCTATCAAAAAAAAGAAAAAAAGTGCCTTTTTCATAAAAAACAATTCCCTCGTCCAAAATTCGGCCGGAAAGTCCGGCGAAAACATTTTTTTAAACAGAGAATTTCAAAAAATCAAATGAATCCCTTGACAAATGGCGGATTTCATGGTATATTAGAATAGCTGCAATGAATACAGTTGTTTTTTCTGCACGGACGGGTTGAAGCCGTGACATATTTCATTGCGGGGACAAGACACTTTTTCCGGATCACAGCCGTTCCGGAAAAGGTCATGCTGTCATTGATTTCGGTGCGGGCAAAACAGGCTCTGAGAGATCACGAGAAAGAGGAGGATTCGGCTATGCGGATGCATGGTCAAAGACAATCATGAACAAACGGACACGATACATTGTGGTAGATACCGCTGTTCTGCCGGAGATTTTCAGCAAAGTGCTGGAAGTCAAGAAGCTGGTCGCAGACAAAACCGAGCGAAGCTATTCCGCCGCATGTAAGCGCATGGGCATTTCCCGGAGCGCTTTCTATAAATATCGGGAATGTGTATTTTCCTATCATGACAAGATGACGCAGCAGATCGTCAACTTTTCCATTACGCTGCGGGATCAGGCGGGTGTCCTCTCCAACGTCCTCACCACATTATATGGGATGAATGCCAATATTCTGACTGTGACACAAAACATTCCGGTGGACGGCGTTGCACTGGTTTCCCTTTCTCTGAAGATGAACGGCGAAACCTCGAATCCCATTGAGATCACCCATGCCATTTCCAGCTTGAGCGGTGTTGTAGAAGTGCGCTTGCTCTCCGGCGAGTGATTTGAAATGTTCTTATAAAGTATATCATATAAAAATTTGGAGGAATATAAGAGATATGAAAAAGATTGCAGTTTTAGGATACGGCGTCGTTGGTTCCGGTGTCGTTGAATTGTTTTACCGGAACCGTGCCAAAATTGAGAAGAACACCAAGACTGAATTGGACATTGCCTATATTCTCGACCTGCGGGAATTTCCGGATGACCCTTACGGAAACCGTGTGGTACACGACATCCAGACCATTCTGGACGATCCGGAGGTCGGCTATGTTGCCGAGTGCATGGGCGGTGTGAACCCTGCCTACCAGTTTGTCCGCAGCTGTCTGGAAGCCGGAAAGAGCGTTGCCACTTCCAACAAGCAGCTGGTTGCTGAAAAGGGCGACATCCTGCTTCAGGTAGCCAAAGAGCACCACGTCAACTTCTTCTTTGAAGCAAGCGTAGGTGGTGCAATTCCGATCATTCGTCCGCTGCACACCTGTCTGGCAGCCAACGATATTTCCGAGGTAGCCGGCATTCTGAACGGCACCACCAACTTCATTCTGGAAAAGATGTTCTGTGACAAGATGAAGTTCGCAGATGCACTGGCACTGGCACAGAAGCTGGGCTATGCAGAACGTGATCCCTCTGCCGATGTAGACGGCGAGGATGCCTGCCGGAAGATCTGCATTCTCTCCTCGCTGGTATTTGAAAAGCACGTCTATCCGGAATGCGTTTACACCAAGGGCATCCGTGACATCTCTCTGGAGGATGTTCAGCTCGCCCAGTCCTTTGGCTGTGCCGTTAAACTGATCGGTGCAGTGAAGCGTCTGGAAGACGGAAAGATTCTGCCTACCGTCATGCCGATGCTGGTTCCGTTTGAGTCCAGCCTGCTGTCCCACGTCAACGGCGTATTCAATGCTGTAATGGTATGGGGCGACGGCATCGACAAGACCATGTTCTACGGCCGCGGCGCTGGCAAGCTGCCTACCGCAAGTGCTGTACTGGGCGATATCATCGACGAGATCAAGCAGACTGATACAGTTCTGTCCCAGACCTGGGCTTCCTCCGACAACAATAACTTTGTTGCATCCATGGATGCCTTTACCGCACCTCGCTGCTACCGGACGACCTCCTGTGCGCCGGGTGTCTTTGCAAAGGTCGCTGACGCTGTCGGCGCGAAGCTGGAGCAGACCGCTGAAAACGGCTGCATCATTGCCTCCTGCAGCCAGAAGACCGCTTCCGTCTTTGCAGACGCACTGAAAAAAGAGGGCGTTTCCGTTTTGGCACAGATTCCTGTTCTGGAAGACTAATCATACCTTTTCGAAAAAGTAATTGCTGTCCCTTGAAGCTATCTGCTTCGAGGGACAGTCTTATTTTCATCGGAATGATAAAAACCAGTTGCATTTGAACGAATTTTGTGGTATAATAATGTTGTCTTAAAATACGTTGCGCCGGAGCGCTTAGAAAGGGGCAGCTTTACGCATGCATCTCTATGCTGGAAAACACGTGCTTTTCATCACCACCAAAAATCTGGATTACCTGCGAAACACCCAGGAAATCGCAAAGCTGCGGGAATCCGCTGCGAGCGTCGATGTCCTCGGCAGTTCGGAAAAGAGCTATGCGCGCCGGCTGCTTCATGTCTATGGCAAGCTCAGTACAATGTCCCTGAAGCAATACGATACCATTTTTGTGGGATTTGCACCGCAGCTGATTCTGCCTCTGTTTGGATGGCGGTTCCGAAAGAAAACAGTGGTCATCGACTTTTTCATCTCTGTTTATGACACCATGATACAGGATCGGAAAAAGTGGAAGGATGGCAGCATGCTGGCAAAGTTCTGCCACTGGATTGACCGCAGCACGCTCCGAAAAGCAGACCACATCATCAGCGACACCAACGCCCACGGCGATTACTTTGCCAAGGAATTCGACATTAACAGAACACAGATCGAAACGTGGTATCTCTGCGCAGACCGCACCATTTTTTACCCGCGTCCGCAAAAAAAGCCGGCAGAACTGCAAGACAAATTCGTTGTCCTGTATTTCGGCAGTGTCCTGCCGGTGCAGGGGGTGGACGTCATCATGCAGGCGATGCGGCTGCTCGCCAATGACCCACGAATCCACTTTGATTTCATCGGGCCAATTGCGCAAAAGGTGAAAAAGGCAGAAGGTGACAACATCACCTACATCAACTGGCTGTCCCAGCCGGAGCTTGCAGAGGCGATCAGCCGTGCAGATCTCTGTCTTGCCGGACACTTCAATCGGGAAAATGGCAAGGCAAACCGCACCATTCCGGGAAAAGCTTACATCTACGAGGCAATGGAGAAGCCCATGATTCTGGGAGATAGTCCCGCCAACCACGAGCGCTATTCTGCGAGTCAGGAGGGTATCACATTTGTGGAAATGGGAGATCCAGAGGCGCTAAGAAATGCCATTCTATCTTGTATGGAGCAGTGGCAGAAAAAATCACAGGAAAACTAAAAACGATGCTTTCAACGGTATCCTGAATCAGGGTGCCGTTTTTTCGAGAGAGGAGGAAATCGGCGTGCAAAAGATTTGCCGCACTCCACGCATTCTCTTCAGTGCCACTGGCAGCGGATGCGGAAAAACCACTGTGTCCGCCGCCATTCTTGCAGCACTCTGTCAGCATGGGCTGCACATACAGAGCATGAAAAGCGGGCCGGACTACATCGACCCCATGTTCCACACCCGCATCACCGGCAGAGCCGCTTACCATGCCGATCCTTTCTTTTCCACTGCCGAGCAAATGCGGGAGCTTGCAGCAAATGTTTCCGAAAACGCTGATCTTCTCTGGATTGAGGGGGCTATGGGGTTTTACGACGGCATTGGGCAAACCTCCGATGCCAGCACATACACCACCGCCATGGTACTGCAAGCACCCACGCTGCTCCTCTTGCAACCCCAGGGAATGGGACGGTCAGTTGCGGCAGTCTGCAAGGGCTTTCTGGAGCTGGAACAGTCCAATCCAATTCGTGGGATTCTGCTGAACCGTGTCCGAAGCGGAATGTACGCCTATTATCGGGAGATTTTGGAACGGGAAACCGGCATTCCAGTCTACGGATATCTGCCGGAATTGCCGGAAGTGCATCTGGAAAGCCGGCATCTGGGACTTCTGCTGGCAGACGAGGTAACACAGCTAGATGAGAAAATTCGGCTGCTGGGAGAAACTGCAGCACAGACCATTGATCTGGATGGCATTCTTGCACTGGCAGCCGAAGCGCCGTCATTCTCCTATCCCGCAGCAGAGTCAAAGCCATCGCCATCGTTTCGCTTGGGCATTGCGCAGGATCGGGCGTTCTGCTTTTACTATGCGGAGAATCTGGATCTTCTGCAATCATTTGGTGCGGAACTGGTGCCATTCTCGCCCATACACGACACGAAACTACCCGATGACTTAGACGGCATCTATCTTGGCGGGGGATATCCGGAACTGCATCTGAAAGAACTGAGTCACAACCAGTCATTTTTGCATGACCTCCGGTGCCATGCTGCCAGCGGAATTCCCATTTTTGCCGAGTGCGGCGGATTTCTGTACCTTCAGCAGGAATTGTGCGATGCAGACGGGCAAGCCTATCCCATGGCGCAGCTGCTGGACGGCACCGCACACATGGGAAAGTGCCTGTGCCGGTTTGGCTATGTCACACTCACCGCACAGCAGGATACCCTTCTCGGCCCATCCGGAACAAAAATCCGTGCCCACGAATTTCACTACGCCGACAGCACAGAAAATGGCAATACATTTCTGGTCACACGCCCAAACGGGAGGACGTGGCAGGCGTATCAAAGCCACGGGAATATCCTCGGCGGATTTCCGCACTTGTATTTTCCCTCCAACCCAAAAGTTCCGGCGAATTTCGCCGGAAAGTGCCGACAATTTCGAGAGGAGAAGAAGCGTCTATGACAGCTCTAGTGATCGGCGGTTCCGGAAGCGGGAAATCCGCCTTGGCAGAACAGCTGGTCTGCCGGTGCGCAGTATTTCCGCGGTACTATATCGCCACCATGAAGCTCTGGGATGAGGAGTGCCGGAAACGTGCTGCAAAGCATCGTGCCCAACGTGCCGGAAACGGATTCCGCACATTGGAAGTACCGGATCACTTGCGGGAAGCTGCGTCACTGCTGCCCGCAGGAGGATGTGCACTGCTGGAATGCATCGGAAATCTCACTGCCAACGAACAATTCGGCGAACAGACTGTCGAACCGGTTTCGGAAATCCTCTGTGGAATTCATATGCTTCAGGAAAAACTGGAGCATTTGGTCATCGTGACCAACGAAGTGTTCACTGATCGGAAACCGGAAGATGCAGCCATGCAGCAATACGTAAAAAACATCGGCGCAATCAACTGCGCCATTGCCGAAACAGCGGAGATTGTCGTAGAGGCATGCAGCGGAATCCCTGCGATCTGGAAAGGAGAGCAATTATTTCATGAAATCATGGCTTGAATCTTTTCTCATTGCGCTATCGATGTACAGCGCCATTCCGGTAAAGTGCCTGAACTGGACAAAGGAGAATCTGCGCCACGCCATGCTCTTTTTCCCAGTGGTTGGCATCCTCTGCGCCGCCGGAACAGCGCTGCTCTGGATGATCTGCCAGCTGCTGCACTGCAAGGCGCTCCTGTTTGCCGTTCTGGCAGTCACCGGCATGGTCTTTCTCACCGGCGGTATTCACTTGGATGGTTTCTGTGATACCGCAGATGCTCTGTACTCCCGCCGGCCGCAGGAGGAAAAGCTGCGCATTTTAAAAGACCCGAACTGCGGCCCGTTCGCCGTTTTCAGCGTGATTCTGGTCTTTCTGCTGCAAACAGCTGCCTATGATACACTCTACACGGCAAACAGCCTCTCGATCTGCGGATTGCTGGCTGGCGGATTCTGGATTTCCCGCTGCCTGAGCGGTTTCTCTGTGACAAGATTTTCCTGTGCTCCAACCAGTTCTCTCGCCAAGACGTTTGGCGAAAATGCCGGAAAACATGTGAGTCTTGGACTGATGCTGGAATTGTCTGCGGCAGCAGTTTGCCTGCTGGTGTTCTATCGCTGGATCGCCCTGATTTTGCTGGGGCTTTCCGGTGTGCTCTTCTGGGGGTATTATCGTATGCAAAAAAAACAGTTTGGCGGAATGACTGGAGATCTGGCAGGATTCTTTCTGGTCATCTGCGAAACCGTCTGGCTGCTGATAACTGCATTGTTGGGAGGTGTGTTGCTGTGATCTTGATTCTCGGCGGATATGCGCAGGGCCGGCTTCGCTATGCCATGAAAAACTATAGCCTGACAAAAGACGAGATATGGGATGCTGCCGGCGGAATCCCATGGCAGAGGCAAAAGCTCATCTACCACGCAGAGGAATTGGTGACGCACTGGCTGGCACAAGAAAAATCACCCCTTGCTGAAGTGGAAAAACTGCTGCCCCTGTGGGAAGATGCTATTGTCATTACACAAGAGGTTGGCTGCGGACTCGTTCCCATTGCACCGGAAGACCGTACATGGCGGGAAGCCGTAGGACGTGTCAATTGCCGGCTTGCAGAATATGCCGAAACGGTGGAGCGTGTCTGCTGCGGACTGGGAATGACACTGAAAGGAGCGCACTGACCATGTGGATTTTGTGCAGCGTTTTTCTGGGGTTCCTGCTGGATCTCTGCTTCGGCGATCCGAGGTGGCTGCCCCATCCGGTGGTCTGGATTGGAAAGAGCATCTCCCGCATGGAAAAATTTCTCCGCCGGCATTTTCCCAAGACGCCCAAGGGCGAGCGCACCGCCGGAATCCTGCTGGCAATCTGCATTCCGCTGGCAAGCTTTCTAATTTCTCTGGGCGTTCTGCTTCTGGCTTACCGCATCTCCTTTTGGCTCTGGTTTGTGCTGCATACTTTCTGGGCATATCAGATTCCCGCCTCACGCTGTCTGGCAACAGAAAGCCGAAAGGTCTACCGCAAGCTTGCAGCCTCCGACCTGTCCGGTGCCAGAACACAGCTCTCATGGCTGGTCGGGAGAGATACCCAGTCGCTCAGCGAAGAAGAGGTCACAAAAGCATGCGTGGAAACGGTCGCCGAGAACACTTCGGACGGCGTAACCGCACCGCTGTTCTATCTGCTGATCGGCGGTGTTCCGCTGGGATTTCTCTATAAGGCTGTCAATACGCTGGATTCCATGGTGGGATACCGCAACGAAACATATCGGTATTTCGGTACAGTTTCCGCCAGGCTGGACGATGCGCTCAACTGGCTGCCGTCCCGCATTTGTGCGGTTCTGATGATCTGCGCAGCGTGGCTCCTGCGATTGGATGCACGAAATGCATGGCGGATTTTCCGCAGAGACCGCAACAAGCACCTGTCTCCGAATTCTGCACAGACAGAATCGGTCGCAGCCGGTGCACTGGGCATCCGGCTGGGCGGTACGCACCTGTATTTTGGCAAGCCTGTGGAAAAACCAACCATCGGCGATGCCTGCCGTCCCGCCAGACCGGAGGACATTCTCACTGCCAACCGGCTGATGATTGGAACGTCCATCCTGAGCGCACTGGGATTCGGTGCAGTTCGATTCCTGATTGTTTTTGGAATGAGGTGAAACCATGACCAAAGCCCACGGCGGTGATATTTACACTGCGACAAGTTTCCTGCACTCGCAGGAATTGCTGGACTTTTCCGCCAATCTCAACCCCTTTGGTGCACCGGAGTCCATGCGGAAAGCCATTGCAGACGCAGCGGCGCAAATCATACACTATCCCGACCCTGACTGCCGGGAGTTTCGCCAAGCACTGGCAGAATATCACTGCATTTCGCCGGAGCAGGTGGTCTGCGGAAACGGCGGTGCCGACATCATCTACCGCACGGCACGTGCGCTGCATGCCAAAAACGTATTGATTCCCGTTCCCACGTTCTCCGAATATGCCGACGCATTTCGGGAGACTGGCAGTGCTGTTACCTTTTGGAACATGCCGCCGTCACTGCAAGTGACAGACGAGCTGCTCTCCGTTTTACAGTGCAAAAAATTCGACTGCCTTGTGCTTTGCAACCCCAACAACCCAACGGGTTCCGTCATTGCGCCGGAGCTGCGCTCTGCACTCTTGCGCTTTGCCGCAAAGGAACACATCTGTGTTCTTCTGGACGAATGCTTTTGGGAGATGACTGCGCCGGACGCAGAAAACTACTCCGTTCTCAAAGAACTGGCACAGTATCCCGATGTAATCGTTGTGCGTTCCCTCACAAAACTTTACGCCATTCCCGGACTGCGCATCGGCTACGGCATCTGTGCAGACACCGCAAAAATAACACAAATCCAGCACACGGGGCAGCCGTGGCCGGTCAATGTGCTGGCATCCGCTGCCGGTTGTGCACTGCTGCGGGAATCGAACTATCGGGAAACATTCCTTGCATTTCTGATGCAAGAACGGCGCTTTTTATATGACGCACTCCGAGAATTCGGCTTCTCCGTCTGGGAACCGCACGCCAACTATGTCTTTTTCCGTGCAGCTGGAATTCCGGACTTGGACGAGCGTCTGCTCACTAAACACATTTTGATTCGGCACTGCGACAACTACGAAGGATTGACTGCGGAACATTACCGTGTCGCCGTGCGGACACATGCGGAAAACCAGAAGCTGCTGGATGCAATTGCAGCGTGCGTGAGAGGAGGAACAGCATGAAGCGTGCAAAATCGATCATGGTGATGGGAACCATGTCCTCTTCCGGAAAGAGTTTCGTCACCGCCGGACTATGCCGAATTTTTCATCAGGACGGCTTCCGAACGGCACCGTTCAAATCCCAGAACATGGCACTCAATTCCTATATCACCAAGGATGGCTATGAAATGGGACGTGCACAGGTGATGCAGGCGGAAGCTGCCGGCATCGCACCCGATGTTCGAATGAACCCGATTCTGCTGAAGCCGACCAGCGAGTGCGGTTCACAAGTCATTGTCAACGGCGAAGTGCTGGACACCATGCGTGCCACGGAATACTACCGGAGAAAACAGGAGATGATCCCCCAGATCGTCCGTGCCTATGATTCTCTGGCTGCAGAAAATGACATCATTGTGCTGGAGGGCGCCGGCAGTCCGGCGGAAATCAATCTGAAATCCGTGGATATTGTCAACATGGGCATGGCAAACCTCTCCGACTCTCCGGTAATTCTGGTGGGCGATATCGACCGTGGTGGCGTATTTGCCTCTCTGTATGGCACAGTTGCCCTGCTGGAACCGGAGGAGCGCCGGCGAATCCAAGGCATTGTCATCAACAAATTCCGTGGAGATGTGTCCATTCTGGAGAGCGGTCTGCGCATGCTGGAGAACTTGACCGGAATCCCGGTCCTCGGTGTTCTGCCCTATGCGCCCATCGATCTGGACGAGGAGGACAGCTTGGCAGAGCGTCTGACACAGCACGGAAAAAAGCAGGGTGCTGCTCTGGACATCGCCGTCATTCGTTTGCCGCACATCTCGAACTTCACGGACTTCGATATATTCGATTCCGTGGAAGCCGTTTCTCTCCGCTATGTCACACATCCGGCAGAGCTTGGCACGCCGGATTGGGTGATTCTTCCCGGCACAAAAAGCACCATGGCAGATCTCCGCTGGATGCGGCAGAATGGCATGGAGGCAAAACTGCTGAAGCTGCACGAAAAGGGCTGCCTTATCACGGGCATCTGTGGCGGATTCCAGATGCTCGGCAAAACCATCACCGATCCGCATCAGGCAGAGGGTGGCGGTTCTATGCGCGGCATCGGTCTGCTCGCCATGGATACTGTATTCTCCACACAAAAACAGCGCCGGCAGATTCAGGGACAGGTCTGCCAGCTGCCGGAATCTCTCCGTACGCTCTCCGGCGCAGCCGCCGCCGGCTATGAAATCCACATGGGACAGAGTACTTCCCAAGGCGTGGATGTCCCGCTGCTCCGACTGGATAACGGCGAAACAGACGGCTTGTGTACCAAAGACGGACAGGTGTTCGGCACGTATCTGCATGGTGTTTTCGATGCGCCGGAATTCTTGCAGCCCATTCTGCAAATGCTGCTGCAAAAAAACGGAAATGCTGAAATTACAGCACAGCCAGTTGACCGAGCTGCCTATAAAGAAACGCAGTACAATCGTTTGGCGGAATTGCTGCGGGAGCACCTCGATATTCCGAAAATCTACGATATCCTGAACCAGTGGGAGAGCGCATCATGAAGCGCCTGCGAACGGGATATACCACAGGTTCTTGTGCTGCTGCGGCTTCTCTGGCATCTGTCCTGTGGCAGACCACAGATATTTGTCCGGAACAAGTCGCATTGGACACACCCGCTGGAATCACGCTGCATCTTCCCATTCAGGAAATCCGCCCGTATCTCTGCGGTGTGCAAAAAGACAGCGGAGATGACCCCGACCAGACCAACGGCTGTCTTGTAACTGCCGAAGTGCAGCTGCACGACACAGACGGTCCCATTCAGTTTCTGGCAGGAGAGGGCATTGGTACAGTCACCCGAAACGGCTTGAAAGTCCCGAAAGGAGAACCGGCGATCAATCCCGTTCCACGTCAGATGATCGAAAAAGCGATTCGCTCGGTCACAGGAACACGTGGCGCTGCGGTTACGATTTCCATTCCAAATGGAGAAGCTCTTGCCTGCAAGACTTTCAATGAACGCCTCGGTGTTGTGGGCGGACTCTCCATTCTCGGCACAACGGGAATTGTCCGCCCCATGAGCGAAGAGGCAGTGCGGGAATCCCTCCGCTTGGAACTCTCTATGTGTCGTGCAGAATACGGCGCAGCCTGTGCGCTGGTGACTGGCTATTCCGGAGAAACATATCTCAAACAGACCTATCCCAACTGCGGCGGCATCGTCTTGTGCAGTAACTATCTGGGATATCTGCTGGATTGCGCAGAGGAGATGCAGTTCACACATCTGCTTTTGGCTGGACGCATCGGAAAGCTCATCAAACCAGCTGCCAACATCATGTATCTGCACAGCCACACTGCCGGCGGACAGCGTGAGATTCTCTGCACCCATGCGGCACTTGCCGGCGCATCCAGAGCGCAGGTACAGGAGCTGTACGATTGCCCGACCACCAAGCTGGCGCAGCAGCTTTTGGAACAGTTTCAATTGAGCGATTGCGTCTGGTCGTCCATTGCAGCAGCTGCGCTGGAAAATTGCATCTGGCGCACCCATCGGCAAATCACAATGGGGCTGATTCTGCTGGATGAGTCCGACCACGTTCTCGCAGAAGCCGGAGCAATTCCGGAAATTTTACAGGTATGGAGGCGCCATGGAACAACATGAATTGATTTTGATCGGCGGAGGAAGCGGGGAACCCCAGTATCTTCTTCCGGCAGCCAAAGAAGCTCTGGAATCGGCGGATTTTGTCTTTTCCTCCAAGCGGTTTTTTGCGCTGGTTCCGGCAGAAAAACTGGTCGAAGCCGACCGTATCTCTCAGTGGCTGGAACAGATCCCAGTTCTGTTGCAGCGTGGAACGGTTGCTGTCCTGCTGTCCGGTGACCCGCTGTTGTATAGCTTTTGCCGTACTGTTATCACGAAACATCCGGAATGGCGTCCACGCATCATTCCCGGCATCAGTTCTCTTCAAATGCTGGGGTGCGCATTTGGACTGACCATGGAGGAAGCTGCCATTTGCAGCCTCCACGGCAGAACATGCACTGCCGGACACATCGCCTATACTGTCGCACAGCATCCTGTAACATTTTTTCTCTGTGCACCGGACAGCGGACCAAGAGAGATCGCTGCAGTGCTGCTGCAATACCAGTTAGGACAGACTATGCTGTTTGTGGGCGCAAATCTGGGCAGCAATGCCCAGCAGCTTTGGCAGGGAAGCCCTGCGGAATTTCTCGCACAGGAGAATCCTGCGCTGTGCGTGGCAGCCGTTCGAAATCCATCGGCACACGCTATTGTCACACCGGCACTGCTGCCGGATCGTGCATTTTTCCGCAACGAATCCCCTATGACCAAGGGAGAAATCCGTGCCATTGTCCTGCAAAAGCTCCAGCTGTTTCCCGATGCGGTCGTCTGGGACATCGGCGCCGGAACCGGAAGCATTTCCGTGGAATGCGCTCGCATGTGTCCTTTTGGAACGGTCTTTGCCGTGGAATATCAAGAAAAGGCGCTGCAAATTCTGGCGCAAAATAAGGCGTATTTCCAGGCGGATGCCATGAAAATCATTGCAGGAAAAGCGGAAGCACAACTGGAACAGCTGCCCATACCGGACTGCATTTTCATCGGCGGAAGCAAGGGTGAGTTACCGCAGCTGCTGCAAAAGATTCGGGAACTGCCCAAAAAGATTCGTCTGGTGATGACTGCTGTGACGCTGGAAACACAGGCACAGGCGTATGCGCTGCTCCAATCATTTCCCCATCTGGAGATGCTGCAAATCACTGTACAGCACCCCAAGGCAGTGGGAGAGTACCACGTGCTTCAAAGCAATTACCCCGTCACCATATTTTCCTGTGATACAAAGGAGGACTAGCCCATGTCAACAGCCGGTACATTTTTTGCCGTGGGAATCGGTGCAGGAGATCCGCTGGACATGACGCTCCGTGCCAGGCAGACGCTGGAGCACGCCGATGCCATTGTCGCCCCTGTAAAAGCAGCGGGTGCTTCTTCGGTCGCCTATGACATTGCAGCACAGGCTGCGGACATCCGGAAAATTCCAGTAATCCATCTGGTGTTTCCCATGCGATATGCCATCGATTATCGCCAACACTTGCAGTCCGGCATTTTGCAGCCGGTCTGTGATTTGCTGGATGCCGGAAAAAACGTGGCAATGATCACATTGGGGGATGTTTCTATCTATAGCACCGCTGCCTATGCACGACACGTTCTGGCGGAGCAGGGCTATCTCACGGAAGTGATTGCCGGTGTGCCGTCTTTCTGCGCAGCAGCTGCGAAAGCGCAGTGCAGTCTATGCGAGAATCAGGAATCCCTGCTCATCCTCTCCGGCACAGTGACACCGGAAAGCGTGACGCAGGCACTCGCCAAAGCGGACAATGTGGTTTTAATGAAAGCACGGCGGGCACTCCCGTGGCTGCTGCCGCTGCTGGAACAGCGAAACCTGCTGGAAACAACACAGATGTTTTGCAATGTCGGCATGGAACATGAATACATCGGTTCGCCGCATTTTGAGGCAGATTCGTATTTCACAACGCTTTTGATTCAGCAAAGGAGAAAGTAAGTATGGTATATTTTATTGGTGCAGGGGCAGGCGATCCGGAACTTTTGACCATCAAGGGAAAACGGCTGATTGACCACGCAGACGTGATTATTTACGCAGGCTCGCTGGTGAATCCGGCAGTGTTTCAGGACAGGAAACCAGAGGCACAGGTGTACGACAGCGCTGGCATGACACTGGAGGAAGTGCTCGACGTAATGCAGCAGGCAGAAGCTGCCGGAAAAACCACCGTGCGCATTCATACAGGCGACCCATCCATTTACGGTGCCATTCGGGAACAGCTGGATGCGCTGGACGCACTGGGGATTTCTCACGAAGTTGTGCCGGGAGTCAGCTCTTTTCTGGCAGCAGCAGCAGCCATGCAGATGGAGTATACCCTGCCGGAGGTTTCCCAGACTGTCATCCTGACCCGAATGGAAGGACGCACACCAGTTCCGGAAGCCGAACGCATTGAATCTCTTGCCCGGCATCAGGCAACCATGGTTCTGTTTCTCTCAGTCAATCGGATTCAGGAGCTGACCGAACGGCTCTGCACCGCCTATCCGCCGGAAACACCTGTCGCCGTTATCTACAAGGCAAGCTGGCCGGAACAGAAAATTGTGATGGGAACACTTGCGGATATTGCGGAGAAAGTGCGGGAAGCAGGCATCCGGAAAACCGCACTGGTCACAGTCGGCAAATTCCTCGGAAGCCAATACGCCTATTCCAAACTTTACGACAAACAGTTCACGCATGAATACCGGAAAGGAGCCGATCAATGAAAATCGCTTATTTCTGGATGACACAAAAAGGACATGAGCTGACATGCCGGCTGCAAAAGGCGATGGGCGGTATTATCGAACCAAAAGCCGAGTTTCCGAAGACGGTACAGCGTGATTTTCAAGACTGCGATGCGCTGGTATTTGTCATGGCAATGGGGATTGTCGTCCGTACCATTGCACCGCTGATTCGCTCCAAAGATAAAGATCCTGCGGTCATCGTCCTAGACCAAAACGGCACATTTGCCATCAGTCTGCTCTCTGGCCATCTGGGCGGTGCAAACTACCTGACCAAGCGCATTGCCGCTGCCATTCAGGCGCAGCCGGTCATTACCACAGCAACGGATGTGCAGGGCGTGCTCTCTTTTGACGAAGTGGCAAAACAGAACGATCTCTGCATTGAGAATCTGGAGGAGTTGAAGTACATCAGCGGTGCGCTGCTGGACGGAAAGACCATCGATCTCTACTCGGAGCTTCCGCTTCAAACGCCATATTTCTGTGCCCTGATCAATGTCACGGAAACGCCCACCGCACCCTATCGGGTTGTGATCTCCTCCAATATCTATCCGCCGGAGGAGGATGTCCACACGCTGTTCCTGCGCCCAAAAAATCTGGTGATCGGCATCGGATGTAAACGTGATACCATTCCGGAGCACTTGGAGATTTGCTTTCAGGAATTTTTGCAAACCCATCATCTAAGCCGTCTTTCGGTCACTACAATGGCAACGATCCAGCGAAAAAAACGAGAGCCGGCAATCTTAGCGCTCTGCGAAAAGTATGGATTTCAGCTGGAAATTGTTCCGGACGATGCCATTCGCAACTGCGGGCATATATTCGAGGAATCTGCATTTGTGCAGCAGATCACAGGGCTTCCGGCAGTGGCAGAAGCCTGCAGCTATCTGGCATCAGACTGTGGCGATGCATTGACCGGAAAAGTGCGGTATCCGGGAGTGACTTTTGCAGCATGCAAAAAATCGCTTCCGGCGCTGGTGTTAAAGGAGGATGAGGAAGATGTATAAACTCTATGCCGTTGGATTTGGAACGGGAGATCGTGCGCATATGACAGCGGAAGCGGAATCAGCCATTTTGGACGCAGACCTTGTGGTGGGATATACCACCTACGTCCGCCTGATGCAGCCTCTTTTTCCGGAAAAGGAATTCTTCAGCACTCCCATGCGGAAAGAAATTGATCGCTGCAAGCTCGCCATCCAAGAGGCGAGAAGCGGAAAAACCGTCGCTGTTATTTCCAGCGGTGACAGCGGTATCTACGGAATGGCTGGCGTTCTGCTGGAACTGGCAGAGGCATACGATGATCTGGAAGTGATCGTTGTCCCCGGAATCACCGCCTCTAATGCGGCTGCTGCTGTTCTCGGAGCGCCCTTGATGCACGACTTTGCGACCATCAGCCTCAGCGACTGTATGACACCGCTGGAGCTGATCTACCGCCGTGTTGCTCTGGCAGCGGAGGGGGATTTTGTCATCTGTCTGTATAACCCCCGCTCCAAATCCAGAGCGGATTATCTGGCAAGGGCAGCGGAACTGATTCTCGAACACCGTTCACCGGATACTCCGGTGGGCATTGTCCGCCATGCCGGACGTGCAGAACAAAAGGCATGGATCACCACCCTTGGCGCGCTGCATCAGGAGCCGGTGGACATGTTCTGTATTGTCATCATCGGAAACTCTCAGACCTACACCAAAAACGGGAAAATAATTACCCCACGTGGCTACCGCATTGCCGGAGGAGAGCAGGCATGACAACAGGATTTTCCGTTGCCGTCATCGCCGGCACTAGCGAGGCGACCGACCTCATCAACGCCATGCCGTCCTCGTACCGCATCACAGCATTTGTCGCCACAGAGTACGGCGAGACGATCTTGCAGCACAGCCGCTGTACCGTTCAGGTCGGGCGGAAAGATGGAGCTGCATTTTTACAGGCGCTCCAGCCGTTCGATGCAGTGGTGGATGCCTCTCATCCCTTTGCCACAGAGGTAACACGAATTGTCCGCAGCGTGTGCCAGTCCATCGCTCTCCCATATTTTCGGCTGGGACGTCCGGCAGTACACTACACCTATCCCAACATCCGGACGGCGGATTCCAAAGAAAAGGCCGCTACAATACTCTCTGAAACTGCTGGGAATCTGTTGTTTACTACCGGCGCAAACACGCTTTCCTTTTACGCCGCAAATGTGTCCGACTTTGAAAAACGTGCGTGGGTGCGTGTTCTGGATACACCGGAATCCCACAAAGTTGCAGCTGCCGTTCCGCAGGCACACATTCTCTATGGAATGCCGCCATTTTCTATACAGGACACGGCACAGCTCATTGAAACCCATCGGATTCAAATGCTGATTTCAAAGGACAGCGGAACACGTGGCGGGCTGCCGGAAAAAATACAGGCGGCAGAACAATTCCAGATTCCAGTTCTGCTGATTCGTTCTCCGGAACACGGGGAAAGTGTTTCGGCAACGCAAATTCTGCACCAGCTGGAACAGCTTCGAACGGAAAGGGGCTTTTCATGTTAGAAACCTACCTGCAAAACATCAAACCGCTGGATCAAACTGCCATGCAACAGGCGCAGGCGCAGTGGAACCGCATTGCAAAACCGCTGCACAGCTTGGGCCGGCTGGAGGACATGGTGATCCAGCTTGCCGGAATCACCGGAAGCGCAGCACTTGTGCCACGGAAAAAAGCAGTGCTGATTTTCTGCGCTGACAACGGCATCATTGCGGAAAACGTCACACAATCCGACAACGATGTTACCGCCATTGTCACAGAAAATTTCACCAGGGGAATCACCTCTGTCAATGCGCTGTCCCGTGTCTGCGGTGCGGATGTCTATCCAGTGGATATCGGCATTGCCAGAGATCTGTACTGTTCCGGTCTGGATGTCCGAAAAGTGGCATACGGTACCCGCAATTTTGCCAAAGAGCCGGCAATGACACGAGAAGAAGCAGTACAGGCAATTTGCACCGGAATCCAGCTGGTGAAGGAAAAGAAAGAGGCCGGATACAATCTCATTGCAACCGGCGAAATGGGAATCGGCAACACAACGACCTCCAGCGCTGTGCTTTCCGTCCTGACCCAGACACCGCCGGAACAGCTCACCGGCCGTGGCGCAGGGCTTTCCAGTTCCGGTCTGGCCCACAAAACAGAAGTCATTCAAAACGCTATCGCATCCCGCAAACCGGACAGACACGACATTCTTGATGTATTGTCCAAGGTCGGCGGACTGGACATCTGCGGTATTGCCGGCGCATTTCTAGGCGGTGCCATCTACCGTGTTCCCATTGTCATAGATGGCTTTATCTCGGCAGTGGCAGCAAACTGCGCCGTTGGTCTGGCACCGCTGTGTCGAGATTACCTCTATGCCTCCCACTGCTCCGCCGAGCCGGCGGGAAAGCTAGCACTGGATGCCATTGGCATGCACGCTTATCTGGACTGTAATATGTGTCTGGGCGAAGGAACTGGCGCAGTGATCGGTATGAAGCTGTTCGACTTCGCCCTTGCTGCCTATCAGGAAGCTGCCGGATTTTCCGAGATTCAGCTTGCCAACTACGAAGAACTCTCTTGAAAGGAGATGGCGTGATGCCGTATTCTATGGAATTTGTCAAGCCCGCTGAAATTGAGACGCAGAGTTTTGCCATCATCGAGGCAGAGCTTCGCCGGCGAAATGTCTCCTGTCCGGCAAATCAAATGCCCATTCTCCAGCGAGTCATTCATACCTCCGCAGACTTCGATTACATCCAAAATCTAACCTTCTCAGAGAACGCTGTGGAAAAGGCGCTGGATGCTCTGCGAAACGGTGCGGATATCATCACTGATACCAACATGGCGCTGTCCGGCATCAACAAAAAATCGCTGCACGCCCTAGGGGGAGAAGCCCATTGCTTTATGTCCGATCCGGATGTTGCAGCGGAGGCAAAAAGACGTGGCATCACACGGGCCATGGTGTCCATGGAAAAGGCAGCACGTCTTTCGTCCGACAATCTGATCTTCGCCATTGGAAATGCGCCTACCGCACTGATTCAGCTGGAGCAATTGATTCGGGAGCACCAGCTTGCACCAAAACTGATTATCGGCGTTCCGGTGGGATTTGTCAATGTGGTGGAGGCGAAAGAACTGATTCTGCAAAGCGGTGTGCCGTGCATCGTTGCAAGAGGAAACAAGGGCGGCAGCAACATCGCCGCTGCCATCTGCAATGCGCTGCTGTACCAGCTGTACCGTGCATAGAGAGGGGAGCATTGCCATGGGACTCATTCACATTTACTGCGGAGACGGAAAGGGAAAGACCACCGCTGCGGTGGGACTTGCCATCCGTTATGCCGGTGCAGGCGGTTCTGTCCTGTTCTACCAGTTTATGAAACCGGAGACCTCCAGCGAGCGACCTATTCTCAGCCAGATTCCGCAAATTACGGTGCTGTCCGGCTATACCATTTCCAAGTTCTCATTTCGCATGACAGCCCAAGAAAAGGCAGACGCAGCGGTCGGGTACCAGCAGCAGTTCGCAGAAATCGTGCAGCTGGTGCAGCAGAAAAAATACGGCATGCTGATTCTGGACGAGATCATGTCCTGTATCTCCTGTGGATTTTTGCCGCTGAAAACGGTGCTTCAGTTTCTGCAAACAAAACCGCAGGAATTGGAAGTCGTGCTGACCGGCCGCAATCCGGATGCGCAGCTTCTGGAACTTGCGGACTACGTATCCGAAATCTGTAGCCGAAAGCATCCCTACGAACGGGGGATTTCTGCACGAAAGGGGATCGAATTCTAATGCAATTGATTTTGATTCGCCACAGCATCACGGCGGGGAATCTCGAAAAGCGCTACCTCGGCAGACGAACCGACGAACCGCTTTGTCCGAAAGGAGTTGCGCTGGCGCAAAAAAATGCTGCGCTTTTTCGAGCATATCAACCGGACATTCTCTTTTGCAGCCCTATGAAGCGCTGCACAGAAACGGCAGAAATTCTCTTTTCCAAGATGCAGCCCCAGCTTGTCGAAGACCTTGCCGAATGTGATTTCGGCGCATTCGAGGGGAAGAACTATCGGGAATTGTCCGGCGTTCCGGCGTATCAGGCATGGATTGACAGTGGCGGAACGCTGCCGTTTCCGGAGGGAGAGTCACAAGCCTCCTTTACCGCACGCTGCTGTGCTGCCGTGCAGCGAATCGTGCTGCAAAACGCCTTTCAAACTGCTGCAATTGTAGCACACGGCGGAACCTGCATGGCGATTCTCTCCCAGATGGAACAGCAGCATATCCCATATTTTGACTGGCACATTCCTTTTTGCGAGCCGATTTGTTGTGAAATTGTCAGCTTATCGCCACTTCAGCTGAAACTGTGCGATGAAAAAAGCGGATGACTTTGGAGAGTCATCCGCTTTTGTTTGTGCTGTATATTTTGTGAGATGCTGTTATGTTTCCGCAGCCGGATTCTTTTCCGGTTCCATCAGATGAACGATTGCCTTTTCA
Source organism: Ruminococcus callidus (assembly GCF_020709055.1). GTDB lineage: Bacteria > Bacillota > Clostridia > Oscillospirales > Ruminococcaceae > Ruminococcus_C. Next base: position 32,587 of record NZ_JAJFCK010000011.1, on the reverse strand, counting down.
ATGCGGTGCTGACAGACATCCAGAATCCGCACCTGAAACGGACCGACCTGCATTTTCAGCTTTGTGCCGTCTTTCGGAATCTCGCCCAAGCTGCCGATCAGAAAACCGCTGAAGGTTTCGTACTCCTCCTCCGGAAACGCATATTCCAGCGCACGGGAAACATCGTGCAGCGAACAGGAACCACGCACTTTCCAGCAGCGGGAGTCCAGCCGTTCAATCTCCGGTTCCTGACGCAGCATCTCGTCATCGTCAAAATCACCTACCAGCTGTTCCACCAAATCCGTTACCGTAATGATTCCGCACATTCCGCCATATTCGTCCAGAACTACTGCAAAGTGATCTGCATGGCGTTTCATCTTGCTGAACAGCTGGTCTGCCTTGAGATTCTCGTGGACAAAATAGGGCGTGTGCACTGCGTGTTCCATGACCGCTTTTTTGTCCCGGCAATTCAGCCGGAAAAAGTCCTTGGCGTTGAGTACGCCGATAATCTGATCCACAGAATCTCCGCACACCGGATAGACTGAGTGTCTGGATTCATGAATGGTCTGCTCCCACTCTGCAACAGTCTCATCCATCCAGAGAATGGAAACCTCTTTCCGGTGCGTGCAGATTTCGCCGACTGTCAAATCGTCAAAAGCGAACACATTTCGAATCATGTCGTTTTCCGAATCGTCAATGGTACCCTTTTTCCGTCCGGCATCCGCCATCAGAAGCAGATCCTCTTCCGTCACGATCTCCTCATCGCTCTCCGGATCAATGCCGCAGAGCCGCAGGATACCGTTGGTGGATTTTGTGAGCAGCCAGACAAGCGGAGCAAAGAGCTTGGCGATGACGGTAATCGGACCAGCCATGGTCAGCGAAAAACGTTCCGCATTTTTCATGGCGATTCGTTTCGGCACCATCTCGCCAAACACAATGGAAAAATAAGAGATCACCAGCGTGACCAGAACCACGGAAATCGTGTTCAGCACAGAGTCGCTCAGACCAATGCCGATCCGCTTCAGTGCGCCGGAGAGAACCGCTGCAAAGCTATCCGAAGCAAATGCAGCGCCCAGAAATCCGGAGAGCGTGATGGCAACCTGAATCGTCGCCAAAAAGCCTGAGGAATTCTGCGTCATCTTGAGGAGCCACTTGGCACGCTTGTTGCCGCGCTCCACTTCTTTTTCCAGCTTCGTCTCGTTCACGGAGATTACGGCGATCTCTGTTCCGGCAAAGATGGCATTCAGGGCAATCAAAAAAATCTGTAACAATACTAACCAAACCATTTTGGAATGAAACTCCTTCTCGTCAAATCAGAAAAATTCGAATCGTAAACACAAAAAGACATAGCTAACACCGCAGCCGGCGCATACTATGCCTATCATTCCAAAAGATCCATCGTATATGATACCCAGCAGTATCCGTGTCGCTGTCATCGGCGGCATCCATGCAAATCTCACACTCCTGCTCTTCTGCAAAAGCCTTATACTACGCTTTCGCTTGCTGCAATTATTATAGCGGATTTTCGTCCCATTGTCAAGCATCACTTTTGGAAAAAACGTCGGGCATTGACCAGCTATCGAAATCCCGTGAAAAAAATTCTGCATTTTTTCAAAAAAGGCTTGCATTGTGATGTGAAATGTGCTATAATTCCATTGTGAGGTTGAATAAATATTGGTCAACTTTACGATTTCTGTCAACTGGCATATTTCATATGCTTTTCTCATACATTCAGATAGGAATCACAATTCAAAAAGACAGGAGCGAAAACAGATGATCACAAAGAATATTGCACTTGCCGGTCATGCCGGAACTGGAAAAACCACGCTGATGGAGGCGCTGCTCTATCAAGGAGGACAAATCGAACGCATGGGAAGCGTTGCAGCAGGGAACACTGTTTCCGACTATACCGCAGAGGAAATGAAACGCCACTCTTCCGTTTACACAGCCACAGGCCACATCCTGCAAAACGGACAGAAGATCAATCTGCTGGATACCCCCGGCATGTTCGATTTTGCAGGCAGTATGGTGCAGGGCATTTCTGCTGCGGATTGTGTTCTGATTACAGTTTCCGGAAAATCCGGCGTTCGTGTAGGGACAAAGAAGGCGTATCGGGCGGCAGAAGGAAAACCCCGGATGTTTGTTGTCACCAAGCTGGACGACGAGAACGCCAATTTCTATAATGTGCTGACTGATTTGAAGTCTACGTTTGGCCCGACGGTGTGCCCTGTGGTCGTTCCCGTCATTGTTGACCGCAAGGTGGACTCCTACATCAACCTTATTGAGATGAAAGCGTACCGCTATAACCAGAACGGAAAGGCAGAGGAAATCCCTATGCCCACTGCAGAGCTCTCCGAGAAGCTAAGCTATCGGGTAGACGGTTTGATTCAGGCATTCTCCGAGGCAGTTGCGGAAACTGACGAGGAACTCTTTGAAAAATTCTTCTCCGGCGAGGAGTTCTCCCAGAAAGAGCGAGTGGACGGTATCCACAAGGGCATGAAAGACGGCACCATCACACCGGTTGCCTGCGTTTCCGCACAGAATATGGAGGGCATTGACCTGCTCTGCAAAGAGCTGGAACTTCTGGTTCCGACCGTCGGAGAGACCGACGAGATTCCGGCAGAAACCGCATCCGGCGAACTGACCGTTCTGCATCCCGCTGCCGGAGAACCCGTCTGCGCACAGGTTTACCAGACACTCTCCGACCCGTTTGTGGGAAAACTGTCCATGCTGCGTGTGGTTTCCGGAACACTGAAAGCCGGAGCGGAACTGGTGAATGCTGCCACCGGCTCCGTTGAAAAAATCGGTAAGCTCTTCTTCCTCTGCGGAAAGAAGCAGCAGGAAACCGACTGTGCCGAGGCAGGCGACCTTGTTGCAACCACCAAACTCTCTGCAAGCACTGGCGACACACTCTGTGCCAATAGCCGTGTGGTAAATCTGCCACGTGCAAGCTTCCCGAAGTCCTGCTATTCCATGGCAGTGCGTCCGGCAGCAAGAGGGGATGAGGCAAAGGTTGCCGGAGCAATTCAGAAGCTTCTGGAGGAAGATCAGACCCTCTCTTATGAACAGAATCCGCTGACCAAAGAGATGATACTGTCCGGACTGGGTGAACAGCATCTGGCAGCAGTGGTTTCCCAGCTGAAAAACGACTTCGGTGTGGAGGTTGTCCTCTCCGTGCCCAAAATCGCCTATCGGGAAACCATCCGAAAGAAAGTCAAAGTACAGGGCAGACACAAGAAGCAGTCCGGCGGTCACGGACAGTACGGCGACGTTTGGATCGAATTTGAACCGTATCCCTCTGACGAACTGGTCTTTGAAGAAAAGGTGTTCGGCGGTGCCGTTCCGAAAAACTTCTTCCCGGCAGTGGAAAAGGGATTGCAGGAGTCTGTGGCCAAGGGCGTTCTGGCGGGATTCCCTGTGGTCGGCGTCAAGGCAATTCTAGTGGACGGTTCCTATCATCCGGTAGATTCCTCCGAAATGGCGTTCAAGACAGCAGCTTCCATTGCCTACAAAGAGGGCATGAAGCAGGCAGAACCGACACTGCTGGAACCCATCGGCAGTCTGGAGGTATCCATCCCCGACGACAACACCGGCGACATCATGGGCGACCTGAACAAGCGCCGGGGCAGAGTTCTTGGTATGAATCCGTCTGACGAAGACGGCATGACTACCATTCTGGCAGAAGTTCCGCTGCGTGAAATGGCAGACTTTGCAATGCAGCTGCGCCAGATGACACAGGGCGAGGGGGTATTTACCCTTACCCCCGTCCGCTATGAGCAGCTCCCTGCCAACCTCATGACCGAAGTCATTGCCGCTGCATCGGAATAATCTGCATTGAAATACGCTCAGTTTCTCTCCAAAATATAAAAGGTCGGCTGTTCCTGTTCTGGAACGGCCGGCCTTTTTCGGTTATTCAGCTTTCTTCTTTTTTTTCTTTGCCGGTTTTTTCACAGGCGTTTTCCAGTCCTCGGGTTCCACCGGAAGTACATCTTCAAACATTGCGTAGAACTTCATGGGAATGAACCGATCCATGTGGCATTTGCCAAAGAACCACTTGCGGTATTCGCACTGCTTGATAATATCCTCGAAAAACGTGTGAATTTCCAGACGCTGCTGCATGTCCACACCCAAACAGTCCTTCAGAGAAGCAGGCGGCTCGTGTGTGATAATGTAATCCACCTTTGCATCGTGCAAATTTAGATTGTGGATGGCACGACGAATCTCGCTGTGCGTGGGCTGTTCCCGCTGCCACCAGTTGCGGGTGCCCTGCCGGAATTCGAAATCCTGACTGTGCCCGCCGCCAAATGCAAAAAATGTGCGGTCATCAATGGTGAAGATCTCCCCACGCATCATGTGGAAAATATTCGGTGCAATGAGATGCGCCATACCGCCACGCCACCGAACAGTGCGGAAACGATGTTCCAGAATGTCGAAATTCTCGTGACAGCCGTCCACGAAAGCAATGGTAAATGGCTTCTCCCGCAGCTTCCGCAGTGCCATTTGCTCCTGACGGGAGCCGTCCCAGATAAATCCAAAATCGCCGCAGACGATGAGCACATCGCCCGCTTTCATTTTTTTGAACACAGGATCCTTAAACCGTGACAGATCGCCGTGCATATCTCCTGTAATATATACCAAAAGAGAAACCTCCTTATCATCCTTAACTATGTTTCACAGAAACCTATGAAATCTCTTGTTTGCAGTGCCTATAAAGTTATTTTATCACATTCTTAGAAAAAGGTAAATATAATTTTAGAAAAAGTCTTTTCGAATCGAAAATTTTTTGCTATAATAGTATGTGGGATTGTTTTTACTTTCACTATAAAAGAATTTTGAGGAGGGACTGCACTTGATGCGCCTATTCCATTTGACAAAAAGAACCTTTGCAGGAGTTGTTTCCTGTTTGATTGCCGGTGTTCTGCTGCTCTCCGAGTCTGCACTGTGCACCAATGCATATACTTTCACCCCCGACATCACGCTGCATAGTGCAGCAGCCATTTTGTACAATCAGGATACCGAACAGATCCTGTATGAAAAGAATGCCGATCAGCAGCAGGCTGCCGGACATCTGACGCAGATCATGACTGCAATTGTCGTCATGGAAGCCTGTTCTGATCTCGACGGCACCAAGATCACCGTGAACAATGAGCTGTATGCCCCGCTCTATGCATATGAATATGCCGACGATCTCCGCTACGCCGATATTTACAACGGCGATGTGCTGAGTGTGCGGGAGTTGCTGTACGCCCTGATGCTGACATCCTCCTGTGAGTCTGCGCTGGTTCTGGCGGACTATTTCGGCGACGGAGAGATCAACACGTTCGTGCAGGAGATGAATGACAAAGCTGCGGAGATCGGCTGTACCGCAACGACATTCACCAATCCCACCGGTCTTTACGACAGCAGACAGCTGACAACTGCACGGGACATGCTGCTCATCACCAATTATGCGCTGCAAATCGATGAGTTCGAAGAAATCGCAACTGCCGTCACATTTTCGCCCAGCATCTCGAACGCCACCAACCATCCGGATGCTTCCGCTTGGACATGGACACAGGCAAACGCCATGACACAGGAGACCAGCAACTATTACTACAAGGGTTCCAAAGGCATCAAAACCGGCAACCTTACCAAAACCGGACGGAGCATTATCACAGAGGCAACGCAGGAGGGCAACTCCTATCTGGTCATCCTCCTGAATGCGCCGTTTGTGGACGAGAACGACGAGCTGACCTATTACCACATCGAAGATGCCACCAATCTGCTGAACTGGGCATTTCAAAGTCTGTCCTATGTCACATTGCTGGAAAAGGACGAAGAGATTGCCGAGGTTCCTGTGATGAACTCTGATGGAAACACTTATGTTCTGGTACATCCCAAGGAAAACTGTGTGCTGCTCTGGTGCAGCGATGTGGACACAACAGCGGTACAAAAAACCATTCAGCTGGAGAAAAATGTTCAGGCACCGGTCAAGGCAGGGGAGCAGCTGGGCACCATGGAACTGAAATTCTCCGGCGAGGTTATCGCCACTGTACCGCTTGTTGCCGTCAGCAATATAGACCGCTCGTTCTCCAAGTTTAACGCCTACGCCCTGCAAAACTTCCCGCACTCCCCGTGGTTTCGCTACGGACTGATTGGCGGAAGTGTTTTGACTGTGCTATACATCGCCCTGTGCATCTATGCCTCCTACCGTGCAAAACGCAGTGTCCGGCCGGAAGACCCCATTCATCTGATTCCCCACGTCACGGAGTTCGAAGCACCGAAAAAACAGCAGAACTGGAAGCGCTCGGAAACGGTCTTTTATCATGGTCCGGAGTCCCACGAGTCTGCATCAGCCGAAAAACCGGAATCGGAAAAAGAAACCACAGGTCCCCGCCATTGATTTAAGGAGATGAGCATTTGAAAATCGCAGTCGCACAGACAGAAATTCGGCAAGACGATCCTGCATATAATCTGCAAAAAGCAGAACGCTGGATTGCCGAAGCAGCCTTCAATCAGGCGGAACTGATCTTGTTCCCGGAGACGAGCTTTACCGGATTTTCCAACCACTTGCAACTTCAGTTTGCAGCAGCAGAAACCATCTTCCAACGAATGCAAACGGCAGCCAAGCAGCACCGTATCCACATTGGATTCGGCTGGACTTCCGCTGAATCTGACGGCAGAGGAAAAAACCACTACACCATTCTAACCCCAGACGGCGAATCCTGTTTGGACTACACCAAAATCCACCCGTTCTCCTATTGTCAGGAAGACCGCTTTTTCCAAAAAGGAACACAGCTGGCACACGCTACGATCTCTGGCATTCCTGTCAGCGTCCTGATCTGCTATGACCTGCGGTTCCCGGAGGTGTTCCGCATTGCTGCCCGAAGCGCTGCGCTGATTTTCGTGCCGGCAAACTGGCTCTCCCGCCGAAGCCGCCACTGGCAGATCCTTCTGCAAGCACGTGCTATTGAAAATCAGGTCTACCTGCTGGGTGTTAACTGTGTTGGGACACAGGGTGACTTGCAGTTTGTAGGCGGCAGTCAGCTTGTAGACCCGGAGGGAACTGTGCGTCTGGACTGCGGCTCTGCGGAACAGCTGGCGTATGTCACTGTGGACAGCGACGTCGCCGAATTCCGGCAGGCGTTCCCGACCTATCGGGACAGCCAGACCGCGCTGTATGCTGATCTATATCAAACCGTGCGAAACAATCACTGACAGAAAAAGCGGTGGAAAACCGATTCCGTTCGGATTCTCCATCGCTTTTCTTGTACCATGTGATATCAAACGCAATTATTCCTGTGCTGCGTCTTTTTCATAAGTGACTTCCTTGGCCTTCAAAAAGAACGCATGGATTTCCGGATACTTGTCGGCGATGCGCATGGGCTTGATCTTAGTGTCGGTAAAGCAATGGGAGGACGTTGCCACTGCGCAGAGCTTTCCGGTTTCCACACAATAGATATCATAGCGGAGTTCCAGCTTAAAACCGTTGTACTTCGTGATATAAGAGTACACTGCGAGATGCTCGCCAAAGTGCAGCGAATTCTTATAGGTGCAGGAGACACCCAGAACCGGCAGCATCAGCCCCTGATCCTCCATTTCCTGATATCCCACGCCGATCTTTCCCATGAAGTCCACACGTGCCTCTTCTGTCATATGGATGTAATTGGAATGATTGACAATGTCCATGCGGTCGGTTTCGTGATAGAAAACCATTCGTGTATACGGTGTAATCTGCATCTTCTGTACTCCTTTTCTAAGCGCCGATTTCTTTTCTAATAGCATAGCATATTTTTTGAATAAATGCCACCTGTTTTTGTGGACATTCTGTAAAAAGCATTTTTGAACTTGGAGATGAACGAATTATGACTCTCACATTTTCCATTCCTGATACCGTTTGCGCCATCATTCAGCGCCTAGAATCCCATGGCTATGAGGCGTATGCTGTAGGCGGATGTGTGCGTGACATGCTCTGCGGGCGCACACCGCACGACTGGGATCTCTGCACCAGCGCACTGCCGCAAGAGATCTGTACGTGTTTCTCGGATCGTCCGCTTATCACCGCTGGCGAAAAGCATGGGACAATTGCAGTGCTGTGGGACAGCGTGCCATATGAAATCACAACATACCGTATTGACGGCACCTATGCTGACGGGCGCCATCCGGAGCAGGTATACTTTGTGCGAAGTCTGAGGGAGGACTTGCGCCGGCGTGATTTTACCATTAACGCCATGGCATACCATCCCCAGCATGGGCTGGTGGACTTATACCACGGCGCAGCGGATTTGCAGCAAAAGATAATCCGCTGCGTCGGAAAACCGGAACAGCGTTTCCGTGAGGATGCGCTCCGCATTCTGCGGGGCCTTCGCTTTGCTGCGGTCTATGCTATGCAGCTGGATCCGGAGACGGCACGAGCTTCGCATCTTCTCGCCCCCACACTGCGCCAGATTTCTGTAGAGCGTATTGCTTCAGAGTGTTGTAAGCTGCTGGCTGCACCTGACCCGACAGTGATTCTTCGAGCGTTTTCTGATGTTTGGATGCTGCTGTTTCCGGAATTGGAATCTGTGCCGTGGGAACAAGCGCTATCTCGAATAAAAGCCGTTCCGGCGGAATGTGTTCTGCGCTGGGCAGCCTGTCTTTACGACATTCCCAGCAAAACCGCACGAAACATGCTTCTGCGTCTTCACATGGAGCGGAAACAAATCCAGGAGATTACCGCATTGCTTCAGCTGCGAAACACACCCATTCCGGAGATGGCGCGTGATATGCGCTGCCTGCTGCTCACAACAAAGCCATCCCTGCTGCAAAAACACATCCTGCTATGGGCAGCAGATCAGCACATTCCTAAGGCACAGTCGCAGCGGGCGAAGCAGTGCTTAACAGAAACCCTCGCCAGCCCCATCTGCTTTCGTCTGAAAGATTTGGCAGTCAACGGCGCTGATCTTCTTGAGATCGGCATCAAAAAAGGACCACGCATCGGCGTGATCCTTCATACGCTGCTGCAAATGACCGCAGCGGAAATTCTTCCCAATCAGAGAGAGTTGCTTTTGCAGGAGGCGAAAGTGCTATCGGTTAAGCCTCTGCCGCTTCCGGAAGTACAGCCTCTTCAAGCGCATCCGCTTCGTCCGATTCCTCCGGACGGCCAAGCTCCAGATAGTAATGATTCAGATAATCGTGATAGGACTCCTGAAATTCCTCATCATTCTTCTTGAGTTTGTACAGATACTTGTGAATGTTCTTCTGCTCATCGATCTCGATCAGAACGCCGGCAATGTTGGAACAGTGATCGGAAATCCGCTCGATGTTGGTCAGCAGATCCTGATAGATGTAACCCAGCTCTACGGTGCAGGCATCGTTTTGCAGACGCTTGATGTGACGGTTCTTCAGCTCCACATTCAGCGTATCTACCACTTCTTCCAGCGGTTCTACCTGATGTGCAATGGCAAGGTCATCATTTTCAAATGCCTGAAACGCCAGATTCAAGGTTTGCAGCAGTGCGTCGGAGATAACGTGCAATTCTCTGGCAGCATCTCCGGAGAAATGAATGCCCTTTTTGTGCAGCTCACAGGAGGACTCCATGATGTTAAACGCATGATCTCCGATTCGCTCAAAATTACCGATACAGTGCAGCATCTTGGAAACCGTGCGGTTGTCGTTCGAGGCGATGCTGTGCTTGCTGATGCGTACCAGATAGGCGTTCAGCTTGTCCTCATACTTGTCGATCTTCTCCTCGTTCTTTCGAATCTGTTCCTCCAGATCCTCGTCATAATGGAAGAGAATGTCAATGGCAAGCTGTATGGTTTTCTTCGAAAGCTCTGCCATCTCTACAGTGACACCGTGACATGCTTCGATTGCAACTGCCGGTGTTGCGAGAAGACGCTCATCCAGAATGATTTTCTTCTCCTGTACTTCCTTTTCTTTTTTGCTGTCACGAATCAGCAGGTACGCCATCTTTTCCAGCTGCTTGGTAAAGGGAAGAAGCAGCGCAGTTGTCACAATGTTGAATATCGTGTGTACCAGCGCCACGCCTGCCGGATCAATGGCAGTTGCCACAAATCCAAATTGGAAAATCCAGTGCAGAAGATAGAACACCGGCAGAATGATCAGAGTACCGATACAGTTAAAGCAGATATGCACTGCTGCAACACGCTTTGCGTTCTTGTTCACGCCGATGCTGGACATCAGTGCTGTGACACAGGTACCAATGTTCTGTCCCATGATGATGGGGATTGCCATGCCATATGTCACCTGTCCGGTCAAAGACAGCGCCTGTAAAATGCCCACAGAAGCAGCAGAACTCTGGATAACACCGGTAAAAACCGCACCGACCAAAACGCCCATCAGCGGATTCCGGAATGCTGTCAGCAGGCTGGAAAACTGTTCCGATTCTGCCAGCGGACTAACGGAATCGCTCATCAGCGTCATGCCAGTCATCAGCACGGAAAAGCCTACCATGATGCGTCCGATGTCTTTCGTCCGATTGTGCTTCGCTGTCATAATCATGACTACACCCACCAACGCAATGATGGGGGAGAAGGACTCCGGCTTCAGCATGCGCAGGAAGATGTTGTCGCTCTCGATTCCCGAAAGACTGAGAATCCACGCAGTCAATGTGGTTCCAATGTTGGAGCCCATCAGAACGCCAATGGTCTGGCTCAGCTGCATGATGCCGGAGTTGACCAGCCCTACAAGCATGACCGTCAGTGCAGAGGAGGACTGAATGGCAATGGTGATGCCCATCCCGAGTAAAAGGCTTTTGAACTTGTTGGAAGTCATCTTTTTCAGAATGACTTCCAGCTTGCTGCCCGCAAGCTTTTCCAGGCCGGACGACATGACATTCATTCCGTACAGGAAGAACGCCAGACCGCCCAACAGGGTAATGACAGAAAAGATATCCATAACTTTCTCTCCTTATTTCAGGGAATTGGCGCAAAAAAGCGCAGACCAAGCCCCCGATTGATAGCATTATTATAGGATCACCGTGTAAATTCTGAACGCATCGTTTGTAAAATCCACGTAAAATATTCCCGATTCCTGTCGACTCTGTCTGTTCCGCTGCTGTTTGCTGCACCCTGATTTTTTGGGTTTCCCTGCACTATTTTTTTCAGCGCCTATTGCATTTTCTGCCGTTTTCAGGTATAATATAGAGGATAGGCAAATCGAATTCTTGATTTGAAGTGGAGAACGATATGAAAAAGTGGCACATTCATCAGGCGGATGAAAACATTGCGAAAAAAATTGCGCAGGGCAGCGACTTGTCCTACCTCTGCGCACAGGTACTGTCTGCACGCGGTATTCGGGACATGCAGAGCGCATCGGATTTTTTTCAGTGTGAGAAGCTGGAAGATCCGTTTCGAATGGCAGACATGCAGGACGCTGTGGACTGCCTGAACCAAGCCATTGCAGATGGAACCCGCATCTGCATCTATGGCGACTATGACTGCGATGGTGTGACCTCCACCGTCATGCTGTACTCCTATCTCTTCGAAATGGGAGCAAATGTTACATACCGCATCCCGGAACGTGAGGAGGGCTACGGATTGAACCCAAACGCCGTTCAAGAGATGAAGGACGCTGGCGTGGAACTCATTGTTACTGTGGACAATGGCATCACTGCAATCCGGGAGGCAGAGCTGATCCAATCTCTCGGTATGCGGCTTCTGGTGACAGACCATCACCAGCCGCTCTCGGAGCTGCCGGAGGCGGAAGCAGTCGTAGACCCGCACCGCCTGGATGAAACAGCGGCGTTCCGCAACCTGTGCGGTGCAGGCGTTGTCTTAAAGCTTATCATCGCCATGGAGGGCGGCGACGACACCATTGCAATGGAACAGTACGGCGATCTTGCCGCCATTGCGACAGTCGCCGATGTGGTGGAACTCGCCGGAGAAAATCGGTGGATCGTTCAGCAGGGACTGCGGCTTCTTGCCAACACAGAGCGTCCAGGACTGCTGGCGCTGATGGAAAAGAGCGGGATTCTGGGCAAACCGTTCAGTTCCACCACCATCGCATTTTCTCTTGCGCCACGTATCAACGCATCGGGGCGTTTCGGTTCTCCGCTGACAGCGGTGAAGCTCCTGCTGTGCGAAGATCCGGAAGAGGCTGCGGAGTTGGCAGAAGAGCTAGACCGCCGGAATCAGGCACGCAAAGAGGAGGAAGCTGAAATTCTCCAGCAGATCGCTGCACAGGTACAGGAGCATCCGGAATTGCTGCAGCAGCGTGTTCTGGTATTCGCCGGCGAAAACTGGCACCACGGCGTCATCGGTATCGCTGCCTCCCGGCTACAGGAGCGATTCGGCAAGCCGACCATTCTGGTCACCATTGAGGAAGGAACCGCCCGTGGTTCCATGCGTTCATTCGGAGCGTTTTCCGCATTCCGCTGCCTACAGGCATGTGAATCGGTACTCTTGCGGTACGGCGGACATCCCGGCGCCGGCGGATTTTCGTTGCCTTCAGATCAGGTGGAAACTTTTCAGGAAATGGTACAGTCCTACGCCAGGGAGAGTTTTCCGGTAATGCCGGAGTTCACGCTGGAAGCCGATAAACTGCTTTTGCCGGAAGAACTGACGCTGGAGAATATTGCTTCGCTTTCCGTCTTAGCGCCATTCGGCGAGGGAAACAGCGTGCCGGTTTTTGCCGTCTGCCATGCGGTACTTCAGCAGCTTCTGCCGCTTTCCAACGGCGTTCACACCAAACTCCGTGTCACGTATGGCACCATGGCAATGGACTTGCTGCTGTTCCGGACAAAGCCGGAGGAGGTGCATCTTCAGCCAGGCGATGCCTGCGACTTCCTGATTACCGCAGAAGTCACATCGTATCAGGGGAACAACCGGATTTCCGCCATTGTCAAGGACTACCGGAAGAGCGGAACGCCGCAGGCGAAATATCTCGCCGCCAAAAACACCTATGCGCAGTTCTGCCGGCAGGAACCGCTGCGTCCGGCATTCTATCCGGCGATCACGCCAGTGCGTGAAGAACTGATTCAAATTTATCAGAGAATCCCGCTGACTGGAATTGCCATAGACACGCTGTTTTTCCAATTGCAGGCGATGCCGCAAATGAACTACTGTAAACTCCGGCTGGCGCTGGACGTTTTCTCAGAACTGGGATTGATACAGCAGGATGTTTGGCTGGAGCAGATCGTTCGGCTTCCCGTAAAGAGCCACGTCGATTTGCAGTCCTCCAAACTGCTGCAAGGGATACAACAAAAAGGAGCGATGTTACGATGAAAAACGAAGTGCAGTCCGGAGAAGAATTTCCGGAAAAAAGATGTACCCAGAAGCCGGTCGCAATCTCTGACTTGACCCACAAGATCTTAGAAACAGACAAGCAGTACGATTTGAGCAAGATCGTATCTGCCTATCAGTTCGCCAAGCAGGCACACGGCTCTCAAACACGTTCCTCTGGTGAACCGTATATCATCCATCCGCTGTCGGTGGCGATGATTCTGGTAGATCTTGGCATGGACACCGATACGATCTGTGTCGGCCTGCTTCATGATGTGGTAGAGGATACCGAGTACACGCTGGACGACATCCGGAAAAAATTTGGGCAGGATGTGGCAGTTCTGGTGGACGGCGTTACAAAACTGAACCGTATTCCCATCTTTGACAAGGAACAGCAGCAGGCAGAGAATGTGCGAAAAATCCTCCTTGCCATGTCCCATGACATTCGTGTGATGATCATCAAGCTGGCAGACCGCATTCACAACATGCGCACGCTCTGCTTCCTGCCGCCCGCCAAACAGCGCCGAATTGCGCTGGAAACCATGAATGTTTATGCGCCCATTGCACACCGTCTCGGAATCCGCACCGTCAAAGAAGAGCTGGAAGACCTGTCGTTCTATTATCTGGACTCCTTTGCCTATGCGGAAATTGAACACATCATGGAGATCAAAAAGGACGAGCGTGAGGCGTTTATCGGCTCCATCAAAGAGCGTATCCGGAAGCGTCTGGCGCAGGAGCACTTTGCCAAGGAACCGATTATTGAGGGTCGTGTCAAGAGCATCTACGGCATCTATAAAAAGGTGTATATGGGGCACAAGAGTATGGATCAGATTTTCGATAAGTACGCTGTGCGTGTGATCGTTTCGACTGTCGCCGAATGTTATATGGTTCTGGGTATTGTGCACGATATGTTCCGTCCGCTGCCGAACCGCTTCAAGGATTATATTTCCACACCAAAGTCCAACATGTACCAGTCTCTGCATACCACCGTTCTTGGCAGAGAGAGTATTCCTTTCGAAATCCAGATTCGCACATGGGATATGCACGTTTCCGCAGAATACGGTATCGCTGCCCATTGGAAGTACAAGGAAGGCATTCAGGGCAAAGATAAAATGGAAGAACGTCTGGCGTGGGTGCGCAAGGTTATTGAAGCACAGCAGACCTCTGACGACGTGGAAGAGATCGTCCGTGCCATCAAGAATGACCTCTCGCCGGAGGATATCGTGGTTATGACACCACGGGGCGATTCCATTTCTCTGCCGGTTGGCTCTACCGTCATTGACTTCGCCTACCGCATCCACACGCAGATCGGACACAAGACCATTGGCGGTAAAGTGGACGGTAAAATGGTTCCGCTGGACTACGAATTGAAAACCGGCGAAATCTGCGAAGTGCTCACCAGTAAAGACCCCAACAAAGGCCCGAACCGTGCCTGGCTGGGCATTGTCAAGACCAACGAGGCAAAGTCCAAGATTCGCTCGTGGTTTAAGAAGGAATGTCGGGAGGAAAATATCACCACCGGCAGAGCAAGCTTGGAGCAGGAGTTCAAGCGCTGTCATATCAATCTGCCGGAATCTGAGTGGGCGGAATTTCTCGCCGATGACCTCAAGCGCCACAACTGCGACACCGTAGAGGATTTCTATGCTTCCATCGGATACGGCGGTATCACACTTTCCAAGATCATGCCGCGTCTGAAAGAGGTTTACGTCAAAACACACGGTGCTGATGAAGAAAAGGAAAGTGCCGTCACCGTTCCCACCAAAGAGCTGTCGCCGCAGAAGAAAAGCTGTATCATTCTGGACAAGATCAACGACTGCGCTTTCAAGTTCTCCCAGTGCTGCAACCCGCTCCCCGGAGAGGAAATCGTGGGCTTCGTGACAAGAGGACACGGCATCTCGGTGCACTCTGTAAATTGCGTCAATTATCAGGCTGCTTTGAAACGCAACGATCCGGAAGAGATGGCACGCTGGCTGCCGGTGCGCTGGTCGGAGAACACCTCTACTGCATTGATTCCCACCAGCATTGAGGTCGTCGCCTCTGACCGTGTGGGTCTGGTCTTTGACATCACAAAAATTCTCTCAGAATCCCATATTCTCATCGTTCACTCGTCCTCCCGCAACCTGCGCAACGGCAATGCGATCTTTGAAGCCAGTGTTCAGGTGGCAGGGGCAGACCAGCTGAAATCCATTATGGATAAGCTGCGCAAGATTCAGGGCGTAATCTCTGTGGAACGTGCAAAAAAGTAAGGAGGAACTGCCATGGAATATCTCAGTCTGATGCTTGGCTCTCTTGCCACCAACTGTTATCTTTTGAAATTGGGCGACGGAAAATGCGTCATCGTTGACATTGGAGAGGGTGCGCCGGTACTCCTGCGCCGTCTGGAAACTGAAAAGCTGACACCATGTGCCATTCTGCTGACGCACGGTCACTTCGACCACATTGCCGGCGTGGAACAGGTGCGGGAAAAGTTTCAGATCCCCGTCTACCTCCATGCGCTGGATGTCCCGATGCTCTCGGACAGAAACGCCAATCTGGCATACTGGATTTCAGACAGTCCGTTTCAGGCAGTGCAGGCGTGGCAGACCGTTGCAGATGGGCAGACACTCACCATTGCGCAAAAAGATTTTACCCTCATTCACACACCGGGACATACACCGGGAAGCGTCTGCTGGAAATGCGAGGATCTGCTGCTGACGGGGGACACGTTGTTCCATATGTCACGTGGCAGAACGGATTTTCCCGGCGGAAGCGATGCCCAGATGCTGGAATCTTTCCGAAAACTCAAGGCGCTGGAGGGGGATTACCGTGTACTGCCGGGACACAACGAGGAATCCACGCTCTCCTTTGAAAAAGAACACAATCCAACCATGCGAGGTCTTTAACACATGCCAATTGAAGAAACAAAAACACCAAAACCATTTCCCATCGTCTTTTCCGGACACACCCTGAAATATGAGATCGAGTGCATCTGCAAAATCTTTCTGCCAATTCGGAAATTCACATTTTCCTACGATACAACGGAACTGCCAGCTGATGCAGAAGAGGGGGCTGTTCTCACCTTGAAACAGCTGGAATCCTCCACACGTTTCTACGTCCAGGTTCGGTATCTGGGACAGAAACTGGAACAGACGCAGGACTTTCCTCCATGTTTTCCGGAATCGGAGAAGCAGCTCTGCGAGTATCGCTTCAGCGCCATACTGTTTCGGCTTCTGGAACAGATCACGGACATTCATCCGGCGTGGGGACTGCTGACCGGCATCCGCCCCGTTAAAAAGGTACAGCCTCTACTGGAACAAGGGCTTTCGAAAGAGGAAGTCTGTCAGAAGCTCCACGAGAAATACTGGATCTCACCGGAAAAGCTCTCGCTGGTCTATGACACTGCGCTAGTACAACAGCCGTTGCTGGCAAACACGCCGAAGCATGGAATCAGCCTGTACCTCTCTATTCCATTCTGTCCCACACGGTGCAGCTATTGTTCGTTTGTGTCCCATTCCATCGCACAGGCACACCAGCTGATTCCCGGCTATCTGGAAAAGCTCTGCGAAGAATTAAAGCTTTGGGGACAGCTGGTACGGGAACAGGGGTTGCTGGTGGATACGGTCTATTTCGGCGGAGGTACGCCGACCTCTCTGACTGCACCGCAATTGGCACAGGTACTCACAGCAGTACAAGAGAATTTCGACCTCTCTCATCTGCGGGAGTACTGCGTAGAAGCGGGCAGACCGGATACCATAACACCAGAGAAACTGAAAACATTGAAGCAATTCGGGGTAGACCGCATTTCTGTCAATCCGCAGACCATGCAGGACAGCGTTCTGGAAACCATCGGCAGAAAGCACACCACGGTGCAGACCATTGAGGCGTTCCGTATGGCACGGGAAGCCGGATTTGATAATATCAACATGGATTTGATTGCCGGATTGCCCGGAGATACACCGGAGGGATTCCACAATACCTTGGAGCAGATTCTTGCGTTAAATCCGGACAGCATTACGGTGCACGCCCTGACTCTGAAACGTGCAGCAAATCTCTTTGCAGAGGGGGAGAGTCAGGTGCACAATCCGGTGGAACAAATGGTGCAGGAGAGTATGCGGCTGCTGCCGGAGCACGGCTATGCCCCGTACTATATGTACCGGCAGAAGAATACGATCGACAATCAGGAGAATGTGGGCTATGCCCGTGCAGGGAAAGAGTCGCTGTACAATATTCTGATCATGGACGAGAGCCAGTCCATTTTTGGAGCAGGGTGCGGAGCCTCTACCAAACTGGTAGAACCATGCGGAAAAATCACACGAATTCATAACTATAAATTCCCCTATGAATACATCCGGCAGTTTGACCAGCTCATGGAAAAGAAACAACAGGTACGGGAAATCTGCGAACGAATTCGGGAACAGGAAGAGGCGTAAAAATGAGTTTGATTTGCATCCAGGATCAAGATGAATATTACCAAAACGGAACCTTTACATCTGTTTTATTTCAGCGTCAGATTCCCATTCACATTGACCCAGAGGCAGATATGGCATATGCGGAGCAGTGTGTGGAACATTTTAACCACCTCTCAGACCAGATGATCGATCAATTTTGTAAGATGGCAATTGCCTATTGTGAGTTCATGCGTGAAGAATGGGCAGAATTTGAAGATATCTATCCGGATATTGTAGAAGCCATTCAGCGTGAAATTCCGAAAAGACTGCATGGGAGAGAAGTGTTGTCATTTTTGACCACGCCTGAAATGTACATTGAACCGCCGGAGGAAACTGTTTGCGGATATAGCATTTCCAGTGCCTGCGTTTGGGAACCGGAGCATGCACTGGACTGGATCATTCGTGGAGATAAAATTCTCTATGTAGGACCCTGTGAGGGTATGGGTGCATGGCAGGAGGAAGAAGATTATGAAACGATCTTCTGAGCTTTAATGGAAAGAAGAATGTATGGACTTTGATAAAATCGGAAAATATCTTTGTTTTATTTTGCGGCATCATCCGGAGAAAATCGGCATCACGCTGGACGAGCACGGTTGGGCAGATGTGAACGAACTCCTTGCCGGTATTTCAGAACGGTGCCCTTTGTGTCGGGAACAGCTGGAAGAAATTGTTCGTACAGATGCGAAAAGTCGCTATTCGTTCAGTGCAGACGGGCAGCTGATTCGTTGTAATCAGGGACACTCGATTCCAGTAGATGTGGAACTGGAACAGGTGCTGCCGCCGGAATTCTTGTGGCATGGAACGGCAGAACGGTTTTTGCCGGCGATTTTTCAGGAGGGACTGCGGCGAATGAGCCGGCTGTATGTGCATCTGTCTGCCACGCCGGAAATTGCACAGACAGTAGGAGCACGTCACGGAAAGCCAGTGGTGCTGCGGGTGCAGACTGGAAAAATGGCAGAGGACGGCTATACTTTTTACCGTTCGGTAAATGGTGTCTGGCTGACGGAAGCAGTTCCGGCGAAATATCTGGAAGAAATGAAATAATCGGGCAGCATCGCACAAATGTAAAGCGAATTTTGTGCGGTGTTGCTTCTGTATCAGGCGGTGGAGAGTTGAAAAAGAACGATATTTTTGAAACAGAAATCATTGATATGACCACAGAGGGCAGCGGTGTCTGTCGAGTGGACAACATGGCAGTATTTGTGCCGCATACGGCAGTGGGAGACCAAATTCGAGTGCGAATTGTCAAGGTTCTGAAAAGCTATGCATTCGGAATTGTAGAGGAACTGCTCCAACCATCTCCGGATCGAATCGAACCGGCATGTTTGCTGCCGCAATGCGGGGGATGTCTGTTTCAGCACATTACCTATGCCGCAGAATTGCGAGTTAAGGAAAAGGCGGTGCAAGATGCCTTTGTGCGAATTGGAAAGTTGTCGCCAAATTTCCTGCCGATTCTGGGGGCGGAATCTCGATTCAGATATCGCAATAAAGCGCAATATCCTTTTGCAGTGGAGAAATCCGGTACGCCAATTCTAGGCTTTTTTGCGAGAAGAAGCCACCGGGTTATTCCGGTGGAGGATTGTCTGCTGCAGCCGGAACTATTTGGAAAAATTGCAGCAATGGTGCTGGAGTTTGTGCAAAAAAACAGAATTCCGGTATACGATGAAGCCAGCGGAACCGGGGAACTGCGCCATTTGTATCTGCGGTGCGGGCAGCATTCGGGAGAGATAATGGTATGCTTTGTCGTGCGGAAGCCGATTCGGAAAAAATTGATGCCGTTGGTACAGAAGCTGACGGAGCAGTTTTCGCAGATACAGAGCATTGTCATGAATTGTAACCCGAAGAAAACCAACGTGATTCTGGGAGATTCTACAGAAACACTGTGGGGGAAAGATACAATTACAGACACCATGTGCGGAAATGCTGTAGATCTTTCGCCGGAGTCGTTTTATCAGGTGAACACGATACAGGCGGAACGGCTTTATGGTGTGGCAAAGGCTTTTGCACAGCTGACGGGAAAGGAACGGCTGCTGGATTTGTACTGTGGTGCCGGAACCATTGGGCTGTCTATGGCAGATGCGGTGACGGAATTGGTTGGCGTGGAAATTGTACCGGAAGCGATAGAGAATGCCAAGAAAAATGCTGCGAGAGCCGGCGTGGGAAATGCGAAATTTCTTTGCGGCGATGCAGGTAGCATTGCAGCACAATTGGCAGAGCAGGGGATTGCGCCAGACGTTATTGTTGTCGACCCGCCCAGAAAGGGCTGTGATGACATCGCAATTCAGGCAATGACGAAAATGCAGCCAAAGCGAATCGTCATGATCTCCTGTAACGCCACCACCGCTGCAAGAGATTGCGCCGAATTAGGAAAATTGGGATATGTGACAGAACAAGTACAGCCGGTGGATTTGTTCCCGGGGACGGGACACGTTGAGTGCGTGGTATTGATGTCAAGGAAGCAAGGATAATAGATGAAAAAGTGCTGATTTCTCGGCACTTTTTTCTTTTTGGAGAATATTTGAAAGGTAGCTGAGATGCCTTTTTTCTGTATGCGGGAATAAGTCAGGATAAGATCAGAAATACACGAAATTGAAATTGACACAACGCATACAAGCTGAGAACGTATCAGGGAACAAATCCAGAACGATAAAAAACCATGCTGGGAGAGCATTTCTTCCCAGCATGGTTTTTTCTATGAAATGTAGATTTCTTCGTAAAATCCGCCCATTTATTTGCAGAAATTTCAGACAAAACCGCATCGAATCTGCTATCATTATAGCAGATTTTCAGAAAAAGTAAAGTATATATTTCTGAAAATTCATGAATAAATCATCAGAATCGGAGAAAAAGCAGGAGTTTTCTTGTTTTGAACAGTCCGAAAACTTGTCAGGAGGGATTTCAAATGCCGAGAAGAGGCAGCAACATTTATAAGAGAAAAGACGGTCGGTTTGAGGGACGTGTCCCGATCGGGCATAAGGAAGATGGGTCGCTGAAATACAAATTTGTATATGCCAGAACGCTTTCTGAGGTAAAGGAAAAGATGGCACAATTTCAAGCTGTTTTGCAGAACCAGCCAGTTTCTGCTTTGAAATTGACCGTGGCAGAGGCATCTCGTCAATGGCTTTCTGCGGCAAAACTGCGTGTGAAACCGTCCAGTTATGCTCACTATGAAAACATCATTCGCAATCACATTCTTCCGGATCTCGGAACAAAGTATCTCACGGATATGACAACACACCAGCTGAATGATTTTGTCTATGAGAAACTGCAAAGCGGTCGATTGTGTGGGGCAGGCGGACTTTCTGCTCGGTTTGTACAGGACATTATGCGAGTTTACCACAGCATAGAACAGTATGCAGTGCAGGAGTATCACATTCATGGAACGCATTTCACTATGCCAAAAGCAGAGAAAAAGCAGCTGGATGTTTTGTCTTCTGAGGAGCGAAAGAAGTTGGAACAGTATCTTCTTCAGACAGGGCTGACCATTGATTTGGCGATTCTGCTGTGCTTGTTCACTGGTTTGCGTGTAGGTGAATTGTGCGGCTTGCAGTGGAGCGATATTGACTTTGAAAACGGAACGCTTTCTGTAAAACGAACGGTGCAGAGAGTCTATCGAAATGGCTGCTCTGAGGTGCTGATCGGCTCTCCCAAAAGCAGAACTTCTGTGCGGACAATTCCGATTCCGTCCTTCTTATTGACATTGCTGGAAAAGAAAAAACGACAAGATTTTCTGTACTTGATTACTGGGAAAAGCAAACCGGCAGAACCGAGAACGATGCAGTATCGGTTTCAGAAAATCCTGAAACTCTGTGGTATCCGGAAGGTTCCATTTCATCTGCTTCGACACACTTATGCCACAGATTGTATTGCCCATGGGTTTGATGCAAAGACGCTGAGTGAATTGCTGGGACACGCTGATGCCAGTATTACGCTGAATCGATATGTGCATTCTTCTATGCAGATGAAGCAGGAATATGTAAAGCGGTTGAAATTGACGGGATGATGTTTCGCCGTCAAAAAATCGTATGAGAAATGCAAAAAACATTGGAAACAGCGTGATTTTTTAGGATTGAATGGTCAATGGGCGGATTTTACGAAACAAAAATGCTTCTTTCCTTTTAGTATCTCCAGTAATAAACCATCTATTCTTCTTGCTTTTTGGGATATTTTATGGTATTATGGAAATAGAGAGAGAAAGCTAAGAAAGGGGCATATTACGTGATTTGCATAGCAGTAGTGGATGATGAAAGAGCAGTATGTGATGAACTACTATTTTTTCTGAAAGAATACGAAATGAAATTCAAAATGATTTTTGATATTTCAATCTATTACAATGGAGAAAATCTTTTGGCTGATCTGGAAGATGATATACATTTTGATTTAATTCTATTGGATATTGAGTTAGCTAAGATTAATGGTGTAGAGGTCGGTAGACATATACGTGAGATAAACCAAGATTACTTGTGTCAAATTATTTATATCTCTTCTAAAATGGGATATGCTATGGAATTGTTTCAAGTGCATCCATTTCACTTTTTGATGAAACCCATACAAAGAGAAACATTATTTTCTTGCCTGGGTGAATATCTTCGATTATATTCCAAGAAAGATTTTTTTGAATTAACAAACAAAAATGTAAAAAAGCGAATACCAATAGAGCAGATACAATATTTTGAAAGCAATGGAAGAAAGATTACTGTTTATTGTTCAAATGAATCACATGAATTTTATGGAAAATTGAGTGATTTGTCAGAAATGAAAATTCTAAAAAATTTCCTTATGATCCATAAATCTTTCTATATTAACATTGCTCATATTTCATCATATAGTTATGATTCACTGACAATTGATGATTGTAGAGAGTTGCCTATTAGCAAACCAAATAGAAAAGAAGTTCGCAGAGCAATTTTGAAGTATAGTGCAGATCGATTTAGAGAGGAGTGATAATATGCAGGAACAGCTCGTATATTTAATAGGAAATGCTTTTCGTATCTATATTTATTTTAAGCTTTTAAATACTATGTTTGGTACTGCAAAAGTGAAACAAATCTGGATTATAATAGGATTTACATTCTATTTTTTAATCAATAGTTTTGGTGCTATCTTATTTGGAAATTTCACTTTAAATATCTTAACAAATATAATTCCATTGATTGCTCTCTCATTTTTGTATGAATCGAAAGTAACAAGTAAATTATTTGTAGCATTAGCATTTTATGTAGTTAATATGCTTGCAGACGGTATTGTATATACCATTATTCTCATAACTAAAGTGAATTCCATTATAATGAGTAGTGGAATTGCCACAGTACTGATTACCTTTTTAATAGAATTGATTTTTGAATATATTTGGAAAAAACGGGCTTATCATGAAATTGATAAACTGTATTTAGCAACAATTTTGACTGTGCCAATTGGGAGCATTTTGGTTGGTATTTTAACTATGTATCAGTACAGCATAAAAACAATCACTGTAGCTTTTATTTTAATCAGTTTTAATTTACTCATTTTTTATATGTATGATAGCCTCCAGAAGAATTATGAAGTCATCTATGAGAAAAAGCTTTTGGAGCAAGCGGTGAAAGCACAACATAGTGAATTAGAATTATTACAAGAATCCCAGAATAGAATTCGATACTTACAACACGATTTCAAGAATCATTTAATCTCTATTGTAAATTATGCAAAAAAAGCGGATAATCAAGGACTGATTCATTATATTGAAGAGGGTTTGGGTTTTCTCTCGCTTCATCAGCAATTTGTTGACACCGGAAATTCCGAGATTGATAGCATTCTTAATTACAAGTTGCAGGAGATGAAAAACAAAAACGTCCATTTAAAGTATTCTATAACGATACCAAAGGACTTGAAAATTAATGTGTTTGACCTCAACATCATACTTGGAAATTTATTAAACAATGCAATAGAAGCTATCGAAAAAGCGGAAAGGAAATACTTCTTTATCAATATTTATTTTGAGAAAAACATTCTTTTTATCCATATAGAAAATACCTATGATGGAAATATCATAAAAGAGAAAGAAACATTGATGACAACAAAGGAGGAAAAGCAATTACATGGATTAGGACTGAAAAGCGTTTCCAGCATATTGGAAAAATATGATGGAGACATTATATACGATTATAATGATATATATTTTATTACAGATGTCATGCTCTGCAATACGAGTTTTCATCATGAAACAGAGTGAGAAAATAGTCGAATTTTGACATTAACATAGGTCGTTTTTTACAAGAGTCGCTTTTGCGGCTCTTTTTTTGTTATAATTTGTTTTGCAGGCAAAATAAAAAGATTGGAGTGATAAATATGAAAAAGATTATTTTGAAATATGGCGGTATGCTTGCTGCTTTAGCAATGGTTTTTACAACACTGACAGTAAATTCAACCTGTACTTGGATGACTTATCAGGAAGAATTGCCTGATACAGCTAAAAAACTTCGCAAGTTCTGATGTTTGTTAAATTATCTTGTAAGATTGCAGATAGGCTAGAACACTGTGGCATTATCTCAAAATCCAATAGAACATTGTATGAATATGGCCTGCGTCAGATGTTTGCAACAATTCTGAACATTCTAACAATGCTCCTGATTGGATTTATAATGGGACTTGCTGTGCCGGCGATGGTTTACACAATCGCATATATCCCATTAAGAGTATATGCCGGAGGCTATCATGCTTCTACACCGCAGCGATGCTGGGCATTTTCTGCGATAATGTTATGGATTGCACTGTGTATCGTAAAATACACGCCCCAAATGTATTTTTGGGTGATTACAACATTGTCGTTGATAGCCTGCATCGTTGTTTTTTTGCTGTCGCCGGTAGAAGATCGAAATAAGAGATTGGATGAAAAAGAACATCATGTTTATCATATTCGAGCAATTGTTGTGATGACAATAGAAATGATTGTGGCGATGCTGTTGTTTGCTTTACATTTCACACAATTTGTTTTGGTATTGGAGATCGCATGGTGCTCTCTTGCAGTTATGTTGCTGCTTGGAAAAGGAAAGAATGTTTTTGAAAATAAAAAAGGAGGAAGTGCATGAATAAAAAACTGACAAGAACACTTGCCGGAGTCATGTCCCTGATGTTCATGGGACAGATCATGATTTTTGGCGACGGCAGTGCCCAAGGTCTTTTACATGCTGATACAATTGCATCTGCTGCAGAAGCGATTGAGGGAGCAAAGAACAAAGACCAGCTTGCCAAGGAATTTGAAGAAGCAACAAAAGATCTGGGAAAAGTAGATTTTTTTGATGTTACTGAAGACAAAAAAGAAACTGCTAATAATGAGGAGATTGCAGAAGATGATATTTCTGTTCAATCCGAATCAGACGAAGCAGTGCAGGACCATACTGCAGTTATTGCGACTGCTTCGGATGGCGATGCTCCAGCAGGTGAATTAACAGTAACTGGTATTGTTAAACAAGGCGATGTCAATGGAATTAAAGACAAAACGCCGATTTATGTACGTATTTTTGATGAGAACTGGAATGAAATTGAATACCAGGAACTCCGAAGTGGTGACAGTTATTCTGTAACAGCAAGCAGCGGTAGTGGCATCTATCATGTCAAATATGAAAGTGATGGTTATTTGCCGTTTTACTTGAAGGATTTTGGTACTGGTACTTATACTGTTGGATCCGGTGCTTCTCGCAACACAGTAACATTAGTTCCAGGTGATACCACTTGGAATGAAGAACACGACAACGAGTGGAGCGACGATGTTATCAATGGAAAAGACTTGGCATATGTACAGAGTTGTTTAGGGGCATATCGTGGTGATGATGCATTCAATTTTTCTATGGATCTTGATGATGATGGCAAAATTGATCAGGCTGAATTACTGGATGCTCAGAATGCAATCAATTCTGCGAGTGAATCGCAACAGGATGCAAATGCTGCATATATTTATGACCTGAATGGAGATGCCTGCATCAATCATCTGGATATGTATATTATGGCAAGTTTTGTTGGCTACGATTCTTCTGAAATTTCCGACCTTGATTTCAATGGAAATGGTATAATTGATGAGGAAGATCTAAATTCATATATTTCAATTATATATCAATCCATGGATGTTTACTGGTATAATCTTGATTTAAACCATAATGGTGTAATTGATGAGAATGATGCGGAATTTTTGGAAGCGGCTGCAAAATTAAGAGGTCCATCTGATAATTACTACGCATACATGGACAAAGACGACAGCGGCACAATTGATAATGCAGATGTTGAATGGTTTTCTGCCGCATACAAGGCTTCTGGCGATTTGGATTGGGATCATGCCTTTAAAAGAACACTGATCATGCAGGAAAGCGGTGCTTTTCAGGGCAGCTTAAATTTGCATGATACGGATTTGAACCTGAATGGCTGTTCTCTGTATGTAGGCGACTGTATGTCCTTTACAACTGATATTCCGAAATTTTGGTCTGGCAATCAAGGAGCAACACTGAATATTAGCAATGGTTATTTGGAAGTTTCCAATAACTTAGTATTTCGTACCGCTTCTCCAGATGGTTGGGGTGGAAATGCCGGACAAAATATGCGTCTGAATGGCGGTACAGTAGTTATTGGCGGCGATTTTAATTTCGGTCAGGCAAATTGTTATGATACCATCTGGATGACAAACAGTGCAGATTGGCTCGAAGTATATGGCAACTGGAACTACATCACGTTAACTGATATGGAAGGAAAATGGACAGCAGGTAATATCTGTTTCTATGGTCCGACCTGGGAAGTGAATGAAGCTTCTGGTCCGAAATCGATCTACTCTTCCGGTTCACAAGTCATTCATTTTGGTTATGAAGGTGGCAAGCAAACAGTCCTTTGGGACAACTGCGAAACATATATCAATAATGAAGATGGTTCTCTGAATACAGAAAGAACATTCAATTTTGATGGCGGTATTGACTTCATATATGATTTTACTGCTGAAAATTACTGGTTTCGTCCGTGGTGGAGACCTTATGATGAACCGGACTATACCCTTTACCGTAAAGGTTGGGAAATGGGTGATGGTGTGCATCCTGCCACTGGCAATTATACCAAAACATTTGTTGATTTGGCAGTAAAATCTCCGGGTATGGATGCAGACTTTGTCAGAACTTATAATTCGACCAATACAGAAGAAGGATCTTTCGGTATTGGCTGGGATTTTAATTTGGATGTCAGCAAGATAATTCAACCAGCAGAAAACTATTATCAAGTTGTGCTTCCCAATGGTTCAAATACCACATTTAAACAAAACGGTACAAAGTTCGAATGTGAAAATGCACATAGTACGATGGAAAAGAATTCAAGTGGCTATGTTGTCACGCTCAATGATCAAACAAAGTACTATTTTAACAATAAGCTAGAAATGTATCGAATGGAAGATCCACACGGAGATACAATTGAAATTAGTGCAATTGATGGAAATCATGTTCGTACTGTAACGGATTCTACAGGACGACAGTATAAAATTACCTATACTTCTAATGATGCACACAAACGAATTACGAAAATTGAAGATCCGACTTCTGGAAGAATTGTGGAATATACATACGATAACAATAATCAGTTGGCTTCAGCAAAAAGCATATTGGGTGCTGTAGAGAGTTATTCTTATGATGATAAGAAGCACTTGAATAAAATCACCAATTGCTATGACGAAGTTACAGAAGAAATGGTTTATTATTCAGATGGTCGTGTGGATTACCTGACAAATTCTTCTGGTTTGAAGCAGATATATCAGTATGATAAGGCAAAAAAACAAACTTCTATCAAAGAATATGATAATGGAAAATATGTAAAGGAAACCAAGTGCGATTATGATGAAAAGCTGGCAGTAAAGACAAACATTGTTTATACAGACGGTCAGACTTTTGAAATCGAAAAGGCAACCTATACAAAGGATTCTGACGGAAAAAATAAATATGATGAAATTGGTGAATATGCAGATGAAAATGGGAATATCACCAAAAACACATATGATAAAAATGGTAATCTAACAGATGTAATTAATCCAGATGGATCTAAAACATATTCTCGATACAATAGTAAAAATTACATGACTGTTTCTGTTGATGAATGCAATAATGTTACATTAAAGGAATATGATAATACTGGTGTTATGGTGATAAGAGAAGCACAGAGTATTCATCCTTATAGTGATGTATCTGCATTCCTTTCGGATAAGTTTAATGTGAAAGATTATCTGAATAATCATGCAAGCGAATTTGCAATCACAACCTATGAATATTGCACAGCCGGAGAACAACACATTATTCATGGTTTGATTAGGCGATTAATAGACCCAGAAGGTAATGTAACAGAGTACGTATACAATGCAGATGGCACAGTAAAACAAGAATGGAAATATGCTGCTGGTCAATCTAAGCAAGATGGTGGTTGTACATCATATGAATATAATGATATGTTCCTGATTAGCAAAACCACTTCTCCTGGTGGAAATGTGACAGAAACCACTTATGATAAGATGGAAAATGTCGTTTGCCAAAAGGAATATGGAAAAGGCAGTTCACCAGCTGTTACTAGAACGCAGTATGATTTGCTTGGACGTGTTATTAAAGAAGTTTCACCGAATGCGTACGATGCAGCACTGGATAATGGAAGCGAATATGATAGTGGCAATGCAAAAACAAACTATGCTTCTCATACTTACTATCCAAGTGGTCTTGTAAAGACAGATACCGATGCTGTTGGCAATGTTACATCTTATGAGTATGATGCATATGGGAATTTAACTGTTACGACACACCCCAATGATAGTCAGAGCATTGCAGTTTATGATGGATTGGGACGAGAAATCAAAACTTATTTCAAAGATCATAAATATTCTTCGGATAAGTTGATTTTGACAACTACCTCATATGCTTTGCAAAAAAATTATGCCTTTAAAACATTCAATGGTGTAGAAAAGGCAGTAACTGATTCTGCTCATAATGGCCTTTTAACAACAAAAACACAATATATAACAGCGAAAAAGCAGGTTGTTTCTACTACGCTTACAGATTATCGTGGTAATACGGTACAAGAAAAAGTAAACGATAAAATTAAGCGTACAAACACATATTATGCAAATGGAAATCTTGGCAGTGAAACAGATGCTAAGGGCAATGTTACAAAATATGCTTATGATACGCTGAACAAGCAAACAGCAAAATATACTCCTTTTACCAAAGAGTCTAATGGTACAATTGAGTATAGCATTACTAAAAATGATTACGACAAAAATGGGAACGTAATTTCCGGAGAAACAACTATTCAGAAACAAGGGTCTGGAAAAGAAGCGTGGAGCAAGGTTACATATGCTTACGACTATCTTGGAAATATGACACAAACTGTTCTGTATGGCGATGGCGATACCAAGAACTATACACAATATTTCTATGATAAAGATGGTCTTCGCACTAAAATGTATACCGGTATGTCATCTGAAAATGATACAGACCGATTAGAAACACTGTATGAATATGATGATCACGGTAATCTTGTTCGTACCATTGAACGTTCCAACAATACGGAAACCTACAATTCTGGGACACTTACCTACGACTTGAATAAGAATGTTATACAGTCTATCGATTCTAATGGAAATAGAACGACGAAAACGTATGATGCCTTAAACCGTATTTTAACATCCGATACTGTTTGTGATGATACGAGCAAAGATGTATCCCAGAAAATTTCCTATGACAAAATGGGGCAAACGATTCAAGTTGTTCAAAATGGGAAAACAACAACTTTTATCTATGACGCCCTTGGTCGTTTAACAGAAGAACATAGTCCGGATTGCTTTAAGGGATATTATTATGTAGGCAGTACAGAAAATAAGGAAAAATTGCTGTTAGGTCAGTCAAATCTCTTAATTTACGGTACGACAGAATATGAGTATGATGACGAGATGCGGCTCTCTAAGGTTTCAGATACCGGAAAAGATTCTGTATCTTATACCTATGATGAAAATGGCAATAAGGCTTCTGCAATTTACGGAAACGGGACAAAAACAGAATATTCTTACAATCTTTCTAATCATGTAACTTTGCTTGTAAATAAGAAATCTAATGAGATTATTTCTCAATATGATTATACTTATTACTTAGACGGATCTGATGCTTGCAAAACCCGTACAGAAAGTGGTATAATAGAAACGACGTCATATGATTACGATAGAATGGGACGATTGGTTTCCGAATCGGAGGTTAACGGAAACATCAGCAACAACATCGCATATGAATATGATGATTACAGTAATCGTTCTCAGATGACAGTAAGCGGTGAAGAGGACTACGTCACTACTTACAATTATTCTTCAAACGGACATTATACCGGCTTACTTCAGAAAGAAAGTAAGAAAACAGGCGATGTAGTACGGGATACCGTATACACCTACGATGCAAACGGAAATCAGCTGACTAAGAATGATCCGGATGATGGTTTACAGACAAATACTTATGATGGCTTAAATGAACTGATTGGTGTACAGAACGGCGAAATGACTGCTTCCTACACATATGGTTATGATGGCCTCAGAAGAACCAAAACTGTAAACGGGGAAA
This sequence comes from Ruminococcus callidus, assembly GCF_020709055.1. GTDB lineage: Bacteria > Bacillota > Clostridia > Oscillospirales > Ruminococcaceae > Ruminococcus_C. The sequence goes on along the minus strand of NZ_JAJFCK010000011.1, from coordinate 2,395 downwards.
CCACCACACATGTCTATGACGGGCAAGAATTGATGGTGGACATCGGAAAATCTGTATATGAAGCAGATGTCTATGTTCGAGGAACAGGTTTGATTTCCAGCCGTGCGTTCTATAACGGTATGACCAGTGATGTGACATACTATCTTCAGAATGCACACGGTGATGTTGTCAACCTGACCAGCGAAACCGGAGATAAGACGAAAACCTATCGGTATGATGCGTTTGGCGTAGAAAAGAATTCGGATGAGAACGATGAAAATCCCTTCCGGTTCAGCGGAGAGTATTTCGACAAAGAAACTGGAACCATTTATCTTCGTGCAAGATATTACGATCCTGAAATTGGACGATTCATTTCAAGAGATACTGTAATCGGTACTGCAAATGATCCGCTCAGCTTGAATTTGTACACATATTGCAGAAACAATCCGATTCCTTTGAATGATCCAGACGGACATTTCTGGGGTCTTGTTGCAAAAGCTGCAATTGGTGCTGTGATCAATGTAGCGGTTACCGCAGTGTGCGATTATCTGGATGATGGTGAGTTCAATAGCGGAGCTGGAGAATATCTGTCAGCAGCGGCAACAGGAGCCTTATCGGCGGTAATTTCTCCTGCAAAGTGTGCAGAAAATATTGCAAAACGCATGGTGAAGAGCGGCTTAAAAGAAGCGGCGATCGGTGCAGTTGGCGATGGAATCAAGCAGCTTGCAGATGGAGAATTTGACCCGAAGGAAATGGCAATCAATGCCGGAAAGAACTTTGTAAGCGGAGCATTAAACGGCAAGTTCAATGCAAGCTGTTTTGCTGCGGGTACGATGATCGAAACAGCGGATGGTGACCGTACGATCGAAGAAATTCAGATTGGAGATCTGGTTCTTTCTGCAAATCCGGAAACGGGAGAAATTGCGTACAAGCCCGTTGTCAATACCTATGTTCATGTAACTGATACGGTACTCTATCTGACGATTGATGAAGAAATCATCGAAACGACAGAAGACCATCCGTTCTGGGTAGAGGGACAGGGTTGGACAAGTGCAAAGTTGTTGCAACCCGGCGATGTGGTTTGGCTGAAGGATGGTTCTACACAATGCGTAGATGACATTGAAATTGTAGAACTACCGGAAGGCGAGTATGTTGCAGTTTACAACTTCGAAGTCGCTGATTTTCATACTTACTTTGTTTCTGATTATGATGTTCTGGTTCATAATGATTGTAAAGATGATGCAATCAAGGAAATTGACCCAAGAAAAATCAATTATTCACAAAGAACAATAAATTCATCTTTCGATACACCTAATGGGAAAAGGCCTATACAAAAAATAATATCGAAAGGTTCAGAACAAGTAGGCAATTTTAAGCCTATTAATGTAATAAATGTTAAGGGTCAATATGTTGTACGAGATGGCAATAGTCGACTATATATTGCACAGAAGACAAAAGCCAAAAAAATAAAAGTTCATATTGAAACTGATATTGATGCATTTAGAGATTTGAACAAAAGATTAAAATCTAATGGACTCCCTAAAACAGGAACTAAAAAATATCCGAAAGAAAAGTAAGGTGTATCTCTTTGGAATATTTTGATATTACTGTAAAAGATGTTTACTCTGCTTTAATTAAAATAAATTCCTGGGAAAGTTGGGAACTATTTGAAAAACGATATTTTAATGAGGAATATTGGAAAGAAAAGGATTTATCCATGCTCTTAAAAGAGGAAAATATAAAACCTGTATATGCCAATGGAATTGAATGGAAGCATGTCATAACTCCGTATATTTTGCCTAAAAAATATGAATGTATTTATGAATTTTGCTTTCAGTATGCAGTAAAAAAAATAGATTATATAACATATATCAATAATGTTGAAGAAAATGGGCGATGGTGTGTTTTTTGTAAAAGATATGCGAAAGTGAACAATATATTAAAGTGCCCATTCTGCAATCATTATCTACTACTATTTCCATTAAATGAAAAATAATTTCCAACCAATAGTGGCAACTTCATAATATGCAATAATGGCAATCAATGCCGGAAAGAACTTTGTAAGCGGAGCATTAAACGGCAAGTTCAATGCAAGCTGTTTTGCTGCGGGTACGATGATCGAAACAGCGGATGGTGACCGTCCGATCGAAGAAATTCAGATTGGAGATCTGGTTCTTTCTGCAAATCCGGAAACGGGAGAAATTGCATACAAGCCCGTTGTCAATACCTATGTTCATGTAACAGATACGGTACTCTATCTGACGATTGATGAAGAAATCATCGAAACGACAGAAGACCATCCGTTCTGGGTAGAGGGACAGGGTTGGACAAGTGCAAAGTTGTTGCAGCCCGGCGATGTGGTTTGGCTGAAGGATGGTTCTACACAATGCGTAGATGACATTGAAATTGTAGAACT
>NZ_JAJFCK010000109.1 GCF_020709055.1 Ruminococcus callidus | reverse complement strand
CGTAGAGTAGACGGACGACATTACTGCCGCCGCCCCTCGACAGAACCGTACGTGCCCTATTAAGGCATACGGCTCTTCAAACAATCTTTACAGACCAATTCCAGATGTTCTTAGTTATCTTAGGCTTTGGAATGTGATAATCCCAAATCTTATTAAATTTTCCCCATCGCATATATGCTCGTTCACTTCTGCGATTCAGCATCTTGTGCGTGACATATTTTAAATATTCATAGAACTTTCGCATCTGCGTATAATTTCCATTCACGCCATAGTAATTGTAATGCCCTAACAGACTTACTCTGATTAACTTCATTGTTTCAGTCACATTCTTGTTGAGACGTGTTTTCAACCACTCTTTTGCTTTTTGCCGTTTCGCTTTCAATTTCTTCTTGCTGGTACGGATTCCGACACGATATTTTCCTTTCGCTGTATGCGTGTTAAAGAATGTAAATCCCAAAAAGTCAAACTCCTCTTTGTTTTCTGCAAATCTTCCGAATTTGAAAATTCTCGTCTTTTCCTCCGCAAGTTCCAGTGAAAACTTTGCAAGTCTTGGCTTTAATGCCGTCATAACTTTTTGTGCATCGTCCCAGTACTGGAACATAATGATAAAGTCATCTGCATATCTGACATAATAAATTTGTCCTCTAATATGCTTCTTTACTGCGGTTACCCACAAGTCAAGCACATAATGCAGATACACATTCGCTAGAATCGGGGATATTTGCCCACCCTGCGGTGTCCCCTTATCACTTTCATGATATTCTGTTCCTTCCATGATTCCCGCAATCAGAAACCGCTTTACATAACGCAGAAAATTTTTGTCATCAATATCATTTGCGAGAAACTTCATCATCCAGTCATGATTTACATTATCAAAGAATCCTCTGATGTCTGCTTCCAGCACATAATTAACCTTTCGGCACATTATCACTTGATTGATATATGCTACTGTGTCATGAGCACTGCGATTCGGGCGGAATCCCATGGAACAGTCAAGGAATCTTGGCTCGTATACCTGATTCAGTATATCTGCCATTGCTCCCTGTACAAGTCTGTCCTCATAAGCTGGTATTCCCAAAGGTCTCATTTTCCCATTGCCTTTGTCGATATAGGCTCTGCGTACTGGTAATGGTCGGTATTGTAACTTCTTCATTTCTTGTACCAGTTTACCAATATTTTCATTAACATGGGTTTCATACCTCTGTTTGTCCACCTTATCGATACCGGGGGCTTTATGCAGCTTTTGATGTCTATGCTGTGCCATAAGATTTTGTTCATTGACATTGTGCATCAGATTCTGCACTTTTGCGTATCGTCTGGATTGGCTGCTTATTCTCATTGAGTTCGTTTCCATCTGATTTGACCTCCTGTGTCACACATGTTTCTTCTTTGAGAACGATTATTTGCTGTCCCCTTCACTCCATCTGCTTTCACAGACTTCGCAGTTATTATGAGACAGTCCGACTTCTGACAGACCATCGGAATTTCTCCGCACTTTATGTACTTCAATTTTCCTACCTCAACTTAGGAATCCGTCAGACCTCCCAGGTATGCATAAGATACCTTGTATACTCGCCACGCCCTCGGACCCCGGTGGAATCAGCAGTTTCTCGCCTAACAAATCTGCTGATGCTGTCTGCTGCAACAATGACTGCATCGACTTCCGCTAACAACATAAATTACGGGGCTCTATAGCTTCACGCTTTCGCATTGCGGCTCTCATACTCCATTGCCTACGCTTAAATCTAACCTCACGGCTTCAACTCCAAGGCTATGTACTGACTGCTTGCTATGCTTTATCAGGTCGAGAATTTCACCCGACTATATCTTATGCACCGAACTGGCGCACCATTGTA
>NZ_JAJFCK010000108.1 GCF_020709055.1 Ruminococcus callidus | reverse complement strand
TGATTGCACCGACTGCCCTAATGATGATTCATGACCCCAGCACTTGTGCTATGGGAAACAAGGCAGATATGGAAAAGGCTATCATCTTGCTTGATGAGGTAAAAGAAAGCATTATCAACGCCTACGAAACTAAATCTCATCTCAGCCGAAACAAGATCGCAAAACTGATGTCCGATGAAACATGGCTCAATGCAAAAAAGGCTCATGAAATGGGGTTTGTAGACGGGATTCTGTTTGCAGATAATAAAAAGTCCGTTCCCGAAAAGGGAACTGAACCGGATAAGAAAGAACCTGATGAGGAGAAAACTGAAAAAGAAGATTCTTTGACCGCAATGACCTATTCCAAATTGAAGAATCTATCTGCATTCTTATCCAAAGTATCTGCATCAGCAGAACCTGTCAAAGGCACACCGATTGACCAGCTTGAAAAAAGGCTGTCACTTTTGAAATATTGATTGGAGGAATTGATTATGACGATTAAAGAACTCAGAGAAAAGAGAAAGAAGGCTTGGGATACAGCACGTGACTTTCTCGACAGCAAGCGAAATGCAAACGGCGTTCTCAGTGAGGAAGATTCCAAGACCTACGATGCGATGGAACAGACGATTGTTGACCTTGGCAAGGAAATTCAGCGTCTGGAACGACAGGCTGAAATTGAAGCTGAAATGAACAAAGCAACTTCCACTCCTGTTCTCGGCAAGCCTGCCACACCAGACGTAATGGAAAAGACAGGTACAGCAAGCGACACTTACAAGAAGGCATTCTGGAACAGCGTCAGAAATCGTAACTGGATCGATGTCCATGACGATTTGCACATTGGCACAGACGCAGAGGGCGGTTATCTTGTGCCGGATGAGTTTGAACGAAAACTGGTGGAAGCATTGGAGGAAGAGAGCATTTTCCGCCAGATGGCAACGGTCATCAAAACTTCCAACGGCGACCGCAAGATTCCGATTGTGACTTCCAAGGGCGAGGCTGTCTGGATGGACGAAGAACAGCAGTATTCTCTCTCTGATGATACGTTCGGACAGGCATCGCTTTCCGCATATAAGCTGGGAACAGCAATCAAAATTTCCGAAGAACTTCTCAATGATTCTGTATTTGACCTGCCATCTTACATTGCAAAGGAGTTTGCACGCCGTATTGGTGCAAAAGAAGAAGAGGCTTTCTTCGTTGGTGACGGCAAGGGAAAACCGACCGGCATTTTCAATGCTACAGGCGGTGCGGAAGACGGCACTTCCACCACAGGTGCAAGCATCACGTTTGATGATGTGATGGAACTCTTCTACTCCCTCAGAAGTCCGTACCGCAAGAAGGCGGTATGGGTACTCAACGATTCCACGGTGAAGGCACTTCGAAAGTTGAAGGACAACACAGGAAACTACATCTGGAGTCCGTCTGTGCAGGCTGGTGTTCCTGATACAATCCTCAATCGCCCTTACAAAACATCGAGTTATGTGCCGGAAATCAAGGCTGGCAACAAGTGCATGGCATTCGGCGACTTTAGTTATTACTGGGTAGCTGACAGACAGGGACGCTCTTTCAAGAGACTGAATGAACTCTTTGCCATGACCGGACAGGTTGGTTTCCTTGCAAGTCAGCGTTTGGACGGCAAGCTGATTCTCCCGGAAGCGATCAAGACACTCACTATCAAGAAAGCGTGATGCTATGATTACGCTGAAAGAGGCGAAAAATTATCTGCGAGTGGATTATGAGGAGGATGATAGTCTGATTCAGAATCTTCTTTCTACAGCGAAAAATCTTGTAATGGACGTTGGCAGAATGGACGAATCAGCACTTGCTGAAAATGAAGATATCGTGCGGACTGCGATGCTTTTCGCACTTGGGTATCTTTATGAAAATCGAAGCAATCCTGATTATCAAAAGCTAACGTTGAATCTCAGGTCGATTTTATTTGCACAGAGAGAGGATGTGATTTGATGGAAATTGGAACTCTGAACCAGCGAATCACCTTTCTGGAGAATCGTGTGGTTA
>NZ_JAJFCK010000107.1 GCF_020709055.1 Ruminococcus callidus | reverse complement strand
ACAGAGGCTTTGCACAAACGGTCAAGACCGACTTATCCCAGTTGAAGCACTCCTGCGAATAGGACAGCACAAAATCATTTGCTGCACTGCAAAACTGCGGATAGGCAGCCAGGAAATCCGCCATTGTCTGATACCTGCCGTCCAGAATCATGCTGAGTTTTGGTACGTAGGTCAAAATGGCATCCTGTCCGGACTGAAACAGAACGGTGTAATTTCTGCCGCTTGTCAGGTTATCGATTTGCTTTTGCAGGCTTTCCAAAGTGCGTTCTGTCTTTTCCGAATAGACTGTAACCTTTGTGCTAAGCCCATTGATTTGTGTGCCGAAGCCATCCCATTGTGCGATTTTAGTGGCAGTGATCTGATCCAATACAGCTTGATTTTCGTGGGTATGTGCCTTTTCCAGAAGTGGCTGAACAGCGTCCTGAACCAGTGCTTTTACAGCATCGGTATCCGGATAATTTGTCAAATCCGGAGAAACACCATCCTTTCCGTCACGCCCATCTTTCCCCGGTAAGCCGTCTTTCCCATTTGTGCCATCCTTCCCGGGCAAACCGTCTGCACCATCTTTTCCGTCCTTTCCGGGTAATCCATCCTTACCGTCAACGCCATTCATGCCTTTCAAACTCTCCAGCCATTCTGCAACAGTCCCCACAAAACCGTTTTCCGTAGCAATCTCGTAAGCAGAACGACCGTCCTTTTCGTTTGCTCCGGTTTGCATCTCGGAAAGTTTTTTCAAAAGCTGCGTATACAAATCCGGTGTCGGCGGAATGGGTGCTGTACCGTCCTCCACAAAACCAGACGGTCGAATGTGAAGGGTTACCGGTACGGTTGTCGCACGCAGCGTGGTATCGCTTTCTGCATCGTAGCCAAACAAACTCATCTTCACCGCACCGGGATGCAGTTCGGCAGGCAGCAAGCAAGTCGTTCCCTCTGTGCCAAGCACCAAGTTGTATGTTTCTTCGCACTGGGTGAACTGCACCACCTTGTGCAGGACTTTCCACGCCCCATCGAACACGAACTTCACCGAAACAAATGCGATCTGGTCAGAAGCAATGACCTCTCGCTCCAGTACTTCGATTTTTTGCTGTTTCACTAAGAATTTCATCATCCGTTTTTCACCTCGTTCCACACATCATTTTCAGGATCATATTCCAAATAGCCGTCTATGCACTGGATCTTTTTCAGATAATTGTTGTAGGAATGTTCTCCGGAGGACATCCAGTTGACCGGTTTGGTGATGGCGTTCCACTGAGCGATCGTTCCTTCATATGTGATGGCTGTTAGACTTTCACAGTACGTCAGCATATTTTGTCCGAATGTCTTGCAATTTGCCGAAATCGTAAGATCGGACAATGCTGTACATCTTGTAAACGCAAAAGCACCAATGGAATCACACGCAACACGAGCAGTCTTCAGCTTTGCACAGCCGCTGAAAACATACTTTCCCCATGTTTTCACGCTGGCAGGCACCGTGACTTCTGCAATGGCGGTGTGATAAAAGGCATATGACTGGATCGCAGTAACTGCCTGCGGAATGGTAACAGAAGTCAGACCAGCGGTATCATTGATTACAGCATCTTCCTGTGCAAAAGCGGAATCACCAATGCTGGTCAGTGTAGCCGGCAGAGATACCGTTTTCGCATTGGCACAATGATAAAACAAACGGTCACCCAGACCAGTAATGCCATTGCTGAGCACAATCTCCTTGATCTGGTCGTTTTGATAGAACACAGAATCATGAGAGGTATAATCGTAGGTTGCACCCGTGCCACGCAGCAGCAATTTGCCATTGTCATAGAGAACATAGTAGATGTTTTCACCGCATTGCCCGCTTTTTAGAATATCACCGCCGATCAAGTCATCCACCTTGGTTTGCAGTTCGGAAATCTGACTGTTCATTGCATCCAGACGCTTTTGCAGTTCATCCAGTGTGGCATTCGTCTTTGCCATTTCGGCAAGCATCTCCGTCACTCTGCACTTGCCAAGAATACACTTGCAGTAACCGCATTTGCTCTCATCTGCACGGCAGTCTGTCAGGTCAGAATCCAGAATAGCTGTCGTTCCAGCACGCAGTCTTACAACTGCTAAAGTCAGAT
>NZ_JAJFCK010000106.1 GCF_020709055.1 Ruminococcus callidus | reverse complement strand
TCTGCAAAAAAATTTGCTCGAAAATCCGCATATATTTCCTATGAACACAAGCTCTTAGAGCAGCGGCAGAAGCTGTTCCCGAATGGCATCCCGACATGAGTCGACAATGCCGAAATCCACATTCCGATAGCTCCAGACCGCACGGGCAATGCCGTACTCCTCGAAGATGCGGTGCACGGTTTCGAACCAGCGCAGCGTAGAGGCATCGTCTGCCTGCTGGATGACGCCGTATGCGCCGCAGTACAGCGGGATGTTGTTGCGCTCCGCCGTTTCCACTGCCGGCTGGAGAAGATTGCGGAACAGCTCATCCTGCACGTTGGTAACGCCCGACTGGATCAGCGGTTCGGTGAACGCCTTGCAAGCCGCCGCCGACAGTCGCCGGTACTTGTCGATCTCGTCCGGATAGGGGATGTTGACCGTCTTGGGTGTGCCTCTGACCCAGTCTGCACTCTGGTGGGTGAACACCATGGGTTCGTAGCAGTGGAAGCCGTACACCAGATGCTCATCCGCCGGCAGCTGAAGCAGGGGGATGGAGGCGGCTCTGTCGTTCCGGATACCGCTCACCACAATGGGAACGGTGGGGCAGATGCCACGGATGGCGTCGATGGTCTTGGCGACCACACGATTCCACCGGTTGGGGTGCTCCTTCTCCAGTACCTGATCCAGCAGCTCGAACGCCAGAATGTCGCTGTAGGACTGGAACCGCTTGGCGAGCTGGTTCCAGAGGGAGACGAACCGTGCCTGAAGTGCCGGATTCTCAAAGAAGTCCGAGGATGCATAGGCACTCTCCGGATTGTAGCCGTATGTTTTGTGCAGAACCAGAACGACGTTCAGATTGTGCTTCTTACACCAGCGCAGACAGCAGGCGATTCGGGCATAGCCGGACTCCCGTTCGATAGAGCCCTGTGCCTCGATCAGCTCGTAGTCTATCGGCACACGGACGTGATCCATGCCCCAGCTGGCGATGTGAGCGATGTCGTTCTCTGTGATGAATGTGTCATAATGTCGGTCGGTGTGGTCGCACTGGGAGAGCCAGCCTCCCAGATTGATGCCGCGCTGGAATCCATTCCAAATTTGCATGATGAAAAACCTCCTGTATTTCGTTGTTCAGCGATTCTTGGTGCGACAGGGCTGCTTTGCACATTGGGCAGAAAGCACACCCGGAAAGATAGAATAATTTTTCTTTTTATTTTAAAACTTTTCTTTATTTTACGAGGATATCGCTGGAAAAGATATCAAAAAACTTGCTTTTTTATCAGAAATATGATATAATACTTAGTGAAAATGCATAGAAAGAATATCACATGAAGAATATATGACAGTAAAAATGCAAAATGGAGGCAACTTTATGACACTGGAATATGAATGGCAAAAAGAGGAACAAAAACGGCAGGAGGAACCAGAGGCGCACACGCCGCCGGAAACCGAATTTGAGTTTCTCGCATTGGTGCAAAACGGAGATATTAGAGGGGTGAATGCCAATTTGAGCCAGCGTAAATTTCGCCAGATCGCACTGGTCACGCCCCTCTCCAAGAACATGCTGCAAAATTTTCGCTACCACTCTGTGGTCACCATTGCACTGATGACACGGTTCTGCATTGACGGCGGCATGCCCATGGAGCAGGCGTACCGCATCAGCGACTTCTACATTCAGAAGATCGACGAGGCGGGGAATCTGGATCAGGTGGAGATGCTGCACAATGCAGCGTGCCGGGATTTTACGCAGCGCATGGGGGAGGTGCGGAAGCGTCCCATCTCCTCCAAGCCCATTACCCTGTGCCTGAACTACATCTATAGCCACCAGCACGACCGCATCACTGTGCAGACCCTCGCCAGAGAAATCGGACTGCATCCAAGCTACCTCTCCCGTCTGTTCCGGGAGCAGATGCACTGCACCCTCCACGAATACATTCTGAAAGAAAAGGTGGAGAGCGCCAAGCAGATGCTGCAATTTTCCGACCGGAGCTTTGCCGACATCGCCAACCTGCTGGCGTTCTCCTCCCAGAGCCATTTTACACAGGTGTTCTCCAAGTTCATTGGCATGACTCCCAGACAGTATCGGGACAAGCATTTCCGGAATAATTTGATGTGAGAGCTCGTGTTCATAGGCGTCTATCTACGTCTTTTCGGCAAATTTTGTTGCA
>NZ_JAJFCK010000105.1 GCF_020709055.1 Ruminococcus callidus | reverse complement strand
GCACGTACGGTTCTGTCGAGGGGCGGCGGCAGTAATGTCGTCCGTCTACTCTACGAAAAGGCATCTCGGAAAATCGCAGCTACCAACCAAGCCCCGCACAGTTCGCCTGTGTGGGGCTGGTTTTGACTTTGGGCAGTTTTTCGGCAAGTGCTCTGAAAGCCCACACAGGGCAAACAGGGCGGTTACATGGGGAACTTTCGGTGCATTACAGACAGGATTTTCTCCCGTTCCTCCGTGGAAACGCCGATGCTTTCCAGTGCCTGCCGAATGCCGCAGTCCGGGCAAATGGGCGTTTGGTTGTCCGTTCTGGAAAGTGCAGGCACACCAGAATATGACTTTCCGCAAAGTGGGCAGATTGCCGAAATTGGCTTATCCGTTTTCATGGTGGTACACCTCCCGTTCGCTGATGTCCATGGCTTTCCGCAGGTGTTTCATGTCAAAACCGAACTGGCGGTATCCGTCCACACAGGTGCGGATGTAGGCAGAAGTGGGAATGCCCAGTTTCCGTTCCTTGTGCATGATGTACACAAAGGCGGTCAGCTTTTTTCTGGTTTCTGCAAGGGGAAGTTCCAGTTCCGTTTTGTAGTAGAAATGGGGATACCCCTCATAGCGGTCAAGGGCAAGTTCATCTCGTTCCGAAACCGACCAGACTGCTGCCGGAACGATACAGCCCTGCTTGGGCTCGATGGTCAGATAGGAACCGGTCTTGCTGCCTTTGAACAGCAGCTGGTAATTTGGAATTTCCGCAGTTCCCACAATTCTGGCATCCGGGCAGCGGAACTGCATCTGTTTCACGTTCAGATTGCTGCCATAGGCAAGGTAAAACTTTTTCATGCAATCAAATCCTTTCTGAAAGGGATACCCTTTCACCACCATAAGACCGCCGAAGCGGTCTGGTGTAGCTGGTAGCAAAAGGCTGTCCCTTTATCTGCCGAACCGGAAGGCGGCATCGCCGTCCAAGTTTCTGGTAAGGAACGTTCTGGCGGTGGCGAACTCCTCGCCGACCAGTCCCAATCGGATCAGCCATGTTCGCATGGCGAATTTCGGGTTTTCCGTTTGCTGTGGTTTCGGGCTGGCGGTTCGCAGTCCCTTTGCCATTTCGGAAAGGGCAAGGCAAAGTTGTATGTAGCTTTTCAGCTGTCCGGCATGAAGTCCGTTTTTCCTGCCGTTGGCAGGCTTGTCGAATTGAAATAACCGGAATTCAATTGTGCCTTTTGTAAAAGTTGCATGGAAGTTCAGCATATGGTATCGGCTGTCGTTGTAGTGCTGATTTCTGCCGTAATTTGCACCGTTCGCCGTATACCAGATGTCTGCGAACTGTGCCATGTTAGTGGGCTTTTTCTGGTTCAGCTGTTCGATGAATTGGGGATTGACCGTTCTGCAATATCGGTTCATTCTGCCTTGGTCGATTTTCAGGGCATCTGCAATCAGCCGTTCGTGGCTCGCCATCAGGTTGGCGAGGTTTCGCAGGGTTTGCGGTGTGTGTCCGTTGGCACCGATGTGAATGTGTACTCCGGCTCCGATGCCTGCATGGCTGATTGCTCCGGCTTTGCGAAGCTTTCTTACCAGTTCCTGCAAGGTTTCAATGTCCTCGTATTTCAGAATCGGCGTAACCAGTTCGCACTTTTCGCTGTCCGCTCCGGCAATGCTGACGTCCCGTTGAAATTTCCACTCCCGTTCCTCAGCATCCCAAGCTGACCAAGTGTAGTAGCCGTTTCGGTGTGCCGTGTCCTCGTAGCGTCCTGTTCCGAAAAAGTCGGCTGCGAGCTTTGCAGCGTTCTTTCTGGTGATGTGGTTCATCTCAATCTCCACGCCGATGGTCTGCTTTTTCAGGTTTTCGATTTGCTTTGCGGTTTTTTCGTTCATGGTATTTTCCAGCCTCCTCAAATCCTGTGTCGGCATACCCATTCGCCTCGGGCAGCATCCTGCCTCGGCTCAGGGCATCCGTAATTTCGGGTTTTTTCCCGTTTCGTTGTAACCATATTAACTCTAAACGGAGGAGATAGCAAGCGGCTAAATCTACAGAAAATGAGGTCAAAAGATTGTGTAGAATACACCCTTGCAATTCTTGCGATTGTATGGTAACATACTGTACAATGGTGCGCCAGTTCGGTGCATAAGATATAGTCGGGTGAAATTCTCGACCT
>NZ_JAJFCK010000104.1 GCF_020709055.1 Ruminococcus callidus | reverse complement strand
CCGCAAATCCAGTTGCTTTTTCCGCAGGAACATGGTATAATAACAATAACAAGAATCCCGGTAAAATTACAGAAACAAGCAGAGGTGAGAACATGAAACACAAACCCTTGCCAATTGGCGTAGAGGATTTCAAGCGGCTGGTGGACAACGGGTACTACTTTGTCGATAAAACACTGATGATAAAGGAACTCCTGGAAAACAAGGAAACCGTCAATCTTTTCACCAGACCAAGAAGATTCGGCAAAACACTCAACATGAGTATGCTGCAGCGATTCTTTGAGGCAACTGGGAAAAGCAATGCCTATCTCTTTGATGGCTTGAAAATCGCAACTTATCCGGAATATATGGCGTATCAAGGACAGTATCCGGTAATCAGCATTTCGCTGAAAAGCATGAAACAAGCCAGCTACACAGATGCTTTTTATATGTATAAAAACTTGATTGCAAAGGAATATGAGAAGCATAAAATCATTTTAGAATCCAATCAGATTTTAGAGTCGGAAAAAGAAATATTCCGAAATATTATGGAGCAAAGAGCCGATCAAAATGTTTACCTGAATTCTATCCGAACCTTATCTGACATTCTGGCAAAATACTATAAAAAAAACGTCATCATTCTCATTGACGAGTACGATGTACCATTAGAAAACGCCTACCACGAGGGCTTTTACGATGACATGACCAACCTGATTCGCAGCTGCTTTGAGTCTGCCTTAAAAACCAACCCCTCGCTGGAATTTGCGGTTCTGACAGGCTGTCTACGGGTATCCAGAGAGAGCATTTTTACAGGCTTGAACAACCTGAAAACTTACTCCATCACAAAGAACAAGTTCTCCCAGTATTTCGGATTTACCCAGGAAGAAATGCAAGAAATTCTGCAAACCTTCTCCCTGGAACAGTATGCCGAAACAATCGCAAAATGGTATGACGGCTATCGGTTCGGACTGACAGAGATCTATAACCCGTGGAGTGTTCTGAACTGCATTGACTCTTACCTGCAAAACGACATGGTTGCCTGTGAGCCTTACTGGTCGAACACCAGCTCCAATCGGATTGTCAAACGTCTGATCGAAGAATCCAACGAGCGTACCAAGTCTATGGTGGAGGAACTCATCAACGGCACACCGATTCACACCCAGATTTTTGAGGACGTGACCTATGGTACGATCGATGTCAATCAGGACTATATCTGGAGTTTCCTGCTGTTTACCGGCTATCTGAAGATCATCTCCTGTGAAACGGTCGGCGACGAAACCTACTATGACATGGTGATCCCCAACGTGGAGATCAAGAGTATCTATAAGAACACCATTCGCTCGTGGTTTATCGATCATATCAACCGTGACAACCGGACAGACATTCTGGAATCTGTCATTCATGCAGATGCAGAAAAACTGGAAGACTTGCTCTGCACTTGGCTGACCAACACGATCAGCTGCTTTGACGAACAGGAGAACTATTATCACGGCTTTGTAACGGGACTGGTTTCCGGATTTAACGGCTATATGGTGGTTTCCAACCGGGAATCCGGCAACGGGCGGTTTGATCTGGTGGTAAAGCAGCGTTCCAGATGGCATCACGCCGCAATTCTGGAATTTAAGGTTGTGGAAAAGTATAACCAGATGACAAAAGCCTGCGAAGATGCCCTCAGGCAAATCGAGGAAAAAGACTATGAGGCAAGCCTGCGGGACGAACAGTACGAAAACATCGCAAAGCTTGGAATCTGTTTCTGCCAGAAACGATGCAGGGTAAAATCCGGCGGTGTGGATCATTTTGAATATTGAATCATCGAGAGCATATCACTTCTCACACTTCAAGAAGATGATAAGGCAACCAGCCTGAGATTCTATTGCTAGAATCTCAGGCTGATTTTATTTTTATGGCAATACCGCACAAAGATTGTGCGACAGATGCGTCGTCAAATTTTTCGTCAGATGAAACAAAAAGCGGAGTGAATACTGGATGTATTCACGAGCATTTTTGTGAAATATGACGAGAAATTTGCAAGCAGATGGCGTGCAAAGTCGCCAGACGCTCTTTGTGCGGTATTGCCTTATATGCAGTGAGAAAAGTGATACACTTTGCCGCAAGCCCTCTCGACGCACAGGTTTATGAAAAAAGCGGCAGCTTATCAAAAAGCCACCGCTTTTCAAAGAA
>NZ_JAJFCK010000103.1 GCF_020709055.1 Ruminococcus callidus | reverse complement strand
GTATGCAACAAAATTTGCCGAAAAGACGTAGATAGACGCCTATGAACACGAGCTCACAGATCGAAAAGAGGGTGCAGCAATATGAAAACCATGGTATACAACATCGGGCAGCTTGCCACGCCGCTGGGGACTTCCGCACGCCGGGGCAAGGAGATGGGCGAGCTTCGGGTGCTCTCCAATGCGGCAGTGTATGCAGAGGACGGCATAATCCGTGCAGTGGGCAGTCAGGAAGAGGTGCTCCGGGAACACCCTCTGACAGAAATGGATTGCTGCATGGATGCCGGACAAAAGGCAGTCATTCCCGGCTTCGTGGATTCCCACACTCACTTTCTCTTTGGCGGATATCGGGAGCAGGAGTTTCTCGACCGCATTGTCGGTACGCCCTATCTGGAATTGCTGCGGCGTGGCGGCGGCATTCAGGCGACCGTCTCTGCCACACGAGAGATCAGTCGGGAGGAAATGAAGCGCCTTGGCAAACAGCGGATGCGTGAGATGCTGGCACAAGGCGTGACCACCATGGAGGGTAAGAGCGGTTACGGACTGGACGAGGCATGCGAACTGAAAATGCTCTCTGTCATGCAGGAACTGAAACAGGAGAGCTGTATGGATTTGGCGGTCACCTATCTTGGCGCTCATGCCGTTCCGCTGGAATACACCGGACGCTCCAAGGAATACGTTCGCTTTCTGACGGAGCGGATGCTGCCCATGATCCGGGAACAGCATCTGGCGGAATTTTGCGATGTCTTTTGTGAGGACGGCGTCTTTGACATCGAAGAGACCCGTACCATTCTACAGGCGGCAAAGCGTCTGGGTTTTGCTCTGAAGCTTCATGCAGACGAGATCGAGTGCCTTGGCGGTGCAGAGCTTGCTGCAGAACTGGGCGCAACTTCCGCCGATCACCTGCTGGCAATCTCCGACAATGGCATTGCAGCTCTGGCGGAGAAGCATGTGGTGGCAACGCTGCTGCCCAACACAGCGTTCTGTCTGGCGAAGCCATACGCACCGGCTCGAAAGCTTATCGACGGCGGTGCAGCGGTAGCGCTGGCAAGCGACTACAATCCGGGAAGCTGTTTCTCCAACTCTATTCCGCTGATGCTGGCGCTGGCAGTCATTCACATGCACATGTCTATGGAGGAGGCACTGACGGCGCTGACGCTGAACGGTGCTGCTGCACTGGGACATGCGGACACCATCGGTTCCATTGAGGTTGGCAAGAAAGCAGATCTTTTGATCTTGCGGTATCCCAGCTATCAGTTTTTGGTCTACCACACAGGTGTCAATCAGGTGGAGCACGTCATCAAGGCAGGTAGGATTCTGGAGGGAGGAAAGATATGAGCTATGTCATTATCACGCCGGAACAGATGCAGACCGGCCGCTGGAGCGGCGGTTCTACCACGCAGATGATGATTTTTCCGGCGGGCAGTTCCTACCGCAATCGGGACTTCCGGTTCCGCATCAGCAGTGCTGCGGTGGAGGACGCGGTTTCCGTGTTCACCAAACTGGACGGCGTAGAACGATTCCTCACGGTGCTGGAGGGGAAGATCTCCCTCCGCACTGGCGTATCAGAGCCACAGGAGCTGAACGCCTACGACACCATCCATTTTCACGGCGGAGATGATACCGTCAGCGAGGGGCAGTGCGTGGACTTCAATCTGATGTTGCGGGGCTGCAGAGGGGTGCAGAAAGCGTATTTTTGCCAGGGCAAGGATTTGTTCTATGCGGCAAAGCAGGCGCACAGCATGCTGTATTGCCGGGATACAGACATGACGCTGAAGCTTGGCGGCGAGGAGATTCGCCTGCCGGTGGGAAGCCTGTTTGTGCGGGAACCGTCGGAACAGGAGGAGGTCATCGAGCTGCTGCCGGGAAAGCCGGCGTATGTGGTGATTGCCGAGGCGTTTTGCTGAGCTGTTTTCCAAAATGAAATCAGTGTAAGGGTGGAGTAATCCGCCCTTTTTTGCTATAAAAAAGATGGAAATGGATTCTTAAATTTCAACGCAGTTTCGACACTTTTTAGACGTTTCCTTTGTATAATAGAATCAGAAAAATACAGCAGCGTGCAAAGAAAAAGAGAGAACAACGGCGTTCGGCATGCGGGACAGCTTTCCCGTTCCGGATGCCGCTTTTTATTTGCCATCAGTATTTTTTAGAGCTTGTATTCATAGGAAATATATGCGGATTTTCGAGCAAATTTTTTTGCA
>NZ_JAJFCK010000102.1 GCF_020709055.1 Ruminococcus callidus | reverse complement strand
GTCTGAAATTCCGCAGAGATATTTATCAGGACTTTGCAGCACTGCAAAAGTCTGTAGGAGAAAATACAGAGGAATCCTCTGCACTGGACATTGAAAGCCTTGAAGTATTTGAGAATATCGCCTACATCATGGCGAAGCACGCTGATCCAGCCGTTCCGGCTTCTCCGGATGAATGGCTGGAACAGTTTAACACGTTCAGCATCTATGAGATCTTGCCGCAGCTGATCGACCTCTGGGGTTTAAACGTAGAAACACAGGTCAAGTCTAAAAAAAACATCGCCCGATTGACCGACCGATGACCACACCGCTGTTTTTGTTGCGGTGCGTTCAGCTTGGTTTGTCAATGGTCGATTTGGATTTTTTGACCATTGGTCTGGTGAATGATATGTTCACCGAACGGGAGAATGACGAATACAAATATCATATGTTAGCGGATCAGAGTGACTTTGATAAATTTTGATAAGGGGGTGAAATTTATGGCAAACCGCATCAAAGGCATCACCGTAGAAATCGGCGGCGATACCACCAAGCTGTCCAAAGCACTGGAAGGTGTCAACAAGGACATCAAAGGTACGCAGATGCAGCTGAAAGATGTCCAGAAACTGCTGAAACTCGATCCTTCCAACACGGAACTCCTATCTCAAAAACACAAGTTGCTGGCGGATGCGGTGACAGCTACCAAAGAAAAGCTGGAAGTACTAAAAACTGCCGCAGAACAAGCCAATACGGCTCTTGCAAATGGTGAAATCTCACAGCAGCAGTATGATGCTTTGCAGCGTGAGATCATCGAAACCGAAAACGAACTGAAACGCCTGACCACAGAAGCAAACAATTCTCACACCGCCTTGGAAAAGATGGGTGTTCTGGGTGAAACGCTGCAGTCCGCCGGAGACAAGATCTCTGGCGTGGGACAAAAGCTGCTGCCGGTCACTGCCGGTGTCACGGCTCTGGGAACCATTGCCGTGAAAACTGGTGCGGATTTCGATTCCGCCATGTCAAAGGTGGCAGCTGTTTCGGGGGCGACCGGTTCAGAGATGGATGCTCTCCGGGAAAAAGCACGTGAAATGGGCAGTAAAACGAAGTTCTCTGCAAGTGAGGCTGCGGATGCTATGAACTACATGGCGATGGCAGGCTGGAAAACCAACGATATGCTCAGCGGTATCGAAGGCATCATGAATCTTGCCGCCGCCAGTGGCGAAGATTTGGCATCTACTTCAGACATTGTCACAGACGCTCTGACCGCTTTCGGTTTGTCTGCTTCGGACAGCGGACACTTTGCGGATATTCTGGCGGCTGCAAGTTCCAATGCCAATACCAACGTCAGCATGATGGGCGAAACTTTCAAGTATGCTGCTCCGGTACTGGGTTCTTTGGGCTATTCTGCTGAAGACTCTGCCATTGCCATCGGACTGATGGCAAACGCCGGTATCAAATCCTCACAGGCTGGTACGGCACTGCGTTCCGCCATTACCAATCTGGCAAAGCCAACAGATACGGTAGCATCTGCTATGGAACAGTACGGCATTTCTCTGACGGATAGTTCCGGCAAGATGTATTCTCTGCGGGAACTCATGGAACAACTCCGACAGAAATTGGGCGGACTTTCCGAGGCAGAACAGGCACAGGCTGCTGCCTCGCTGTTTGGCAAAGAGGCGATGTCCGGTATGCTGGCGATCATCAACGGTTCTCCGGCGGATTTTGAAAAACTGTCCAATGCCATTGACACCTGTTCGGATACAGTAGACGGTTACAATGGCACAACTGAAAAAATGGCGGCAGTCATGCAGGATAACCTTGCCGGGCAAGTGACTATCTTGAAGTCCCAGCTGGAAGAACTGGCGATTTCTTTTTCGGACATTCTGATGCCCACCATTCGCTCCATTGTTTCCCGTATTCAGGAACTGGTGGACAAGCTGAATCAATTAGACCCACAGACAAAAGAAACCATTGCGAAAATTGCACTGGTGGCTGCTGCTCTGGGACCGATGCTGGTGGTGCTGGGAAAGACCATCTCCAGTGTGGGGACGGTCTTTTCCGCAGTGTCCAAACTGCCTGCCCTTTTCTCGGCTGTGCAAGGTGGCATTGGAGCCATTACCGGAGCGTTAGGCGTGTCATTAGGTCCGCTGCTTGCCATTATCGCAGCTGTTGCCGCTCTGGTGGCTGCCTTTGTGCATCTCTGGAAAACCAATGACGAATTCAAAAGCAATATCATCGCCA
>NZ_JAJFCK010000101.1 GCF_020709055.1 Ruminococcus callidus | reverse complement strand
CTGTGATTTTTCCCAGCAGATAATCCTGAATCATCTGGAGATCTGTACCGTTTACGCTGCCGCTCTGGTCTACGTCTGCTGCCAGACTTGCTGCATTGCCGGAGAATGCACCGGAAACGCCCTGCCGTGCCAGTGCCAGATCTATGCCGTTAATGACACCGTCTGCATTGACATCGCCCAGATGAAACGGCTTGGATTCCCCTGCACCGATGATGGACGTTCCGCCCACAGCACCGATCGCCTCGTCCAGATAGAAGTTATTGGTACTTTCTGCGGTTTCCACATACAGCACCATATTCGTGGCATCTGCCGGAATCTGATAGTTTTTGTTGGCAAGCTGCACCCACTCGCCCTTGACGGCAGTTCCCTCTGCCACGGTGGTGTACTGTGCCTCGCCGTTGGCATCGGTATATGCCAGTTTCAGGAAAAACTGGTCGGTTGCATCGCCGTCAAAGTATTCCACGTTAACGCTAAAGCTGTATTCTTTTCCCGGCACAAACACCTTGGGATTCAGTGCTCTTCCGGCACCATTCCACGCAGCCGTCCGATTCTGCACCAACAATGCTTCGCTGCCCACATAGGCGGTTCTACCGCTGGTGAGAACATCTGCACTGCCTCTGCCTTCCCAGCTGTCTGTATCGCCCTCAAATGTGCTTTGGAAATACCAGCCGTATTCATTCGGTTCAATGGGTTTGTCATTGCCGCCGGGATTGCTGCCGTCGCCCCACTCCGACTGGGGAATCATAGAGGTCAGTGTGGTATATGCCAGCTTCGGCTGATGATTGGTATCGTACAGCAGCGGGGTGTTCTCCGTTTTGATCCATGTGTTGGCATCGTTCGGCCCCCAGATGCACACGGCGGTCACTCTGCCGTCTGAGCTGGGATTCTTGTTCCAGTCCATGGCAGCCTGAAAGATTGCCTTATACTTATCCGCCTGCTGCTGGAGGGTATACTTGCCATTTTCCATAGTGATGTCCAATTCTGTGATCTGCACATTGCAGCCAATGGACAGGAACTTTTTCATTGCCGTGGTGTATGCCGACACGCCGGAGAATCCGTCATAATCTGCGTTGATGTGGGACTGCATGCCAATGCCGTCCAGCAAGCCTTTTTCATAGAGGGACTTGCACATACTATAAATAGCATCCCGCTTGTGATCCCAATACTCATTGTAATCGTTATAGTAGAGAGCACAGCTTTCCGGCGCATATTTCCGTGCATAGGTAAAGGCTTTTTCCACAAAGGCATTACTGCCGTAGATCTGTACCCACGGTGATTGTCCGTTGATGTTCTCGCCCGGCTCTCTGGTGCCGCCATTGTTGGCGGTACGGTTGCTGTCGTCGCTGATGCACTCATTCGCCACATCGTAGGCATAGAGATTCAGATCCGGATACTGGGTCTTGATTGCCGCAAACATATTTTTGATGTAGCTTTCCATACGCTGATCCATGACTGCCGAGGAAACCCAGTTTCCGCTGGCATTGAAGTTTTCCTTGAAAAACCACAGCGGTGTCTGGCTATGCCAAACCAGTGTGTGTCCACGCATGGCAATATTATTATTGACGCAGAAGTCCATGATGCTGGCAGCATTGTTCAGAGAAACGCCGATATTCGTTTCGCTGCACTGGGACTGCACCAGTGTTGCATCCGGCTTGGTTTCGTTCTCGCACTCGATGCTGTTATAATCCTTCAGCACGCTGGCAGTAATGGTGGAGTTCTTTACAGTACTGCCGTTGAGAATATTGCCCACCCGAAAATAATCGGCGAACTCGTCTTTCAGTCCCTTTTCCGCAGCCGCCGCAGAAACCTCGCTGCTGTCCGACTTTCCTGTTACGGTGACATCATCAAACACAAAATCGTTGGTGCTGTCTGTGGTAATAGTCAGCCGGAATTCGCCGCTGTTTTCCGGTGCACGATACGAAGCAGAAAGTTCTGTCCATTTGCCGGCTCTGGTCTGTTTTGCTGTCAGTTCGGTTTCTGTTTCCTGTGCCGTGTCCAGATCTGCACAGGAAAGAGACAGGTGAAAACGCTCCGCAGTTTCACTGTACACCCACACGCTGTATGTATAAGTTTCTCCGCCGGAAAGATAGAAGCCTTTTTCCGCACTGGCACCGTCAGACGTGCTGGTTCGTCCGGTAACAGACATACCACGGGACATGTTGTGACCGATGCCGTCTTCTGCTGTCAAAGCTACAGCATCATCGTTGCCGTACCAGCCGCCGTAATTGACTTCAAAGTCGTTGCTGACCAGCTCTGCCGCAGATACTGTTCCTGAAATTGCAGGAAAGCAGAACAGTACACTGGCACAGCATACTGCCGCAGTCAGTCC
>NZ_JAJFCK010000100.1 GCF_020709055.1 Ruminococcus callidus | reverse complement strand
CCATGCAGCTGACCATGGATTCTGATTTGAATTACAGCTTGCATGGAATCTCCGGAGCGATGCTGCCCGACAGTTCCGGTGGAACGGTGAACAATTATTACAATACCGACAACCGGAAAACGGTGAATCAGACGAATCAATCGCCAAAGGCACTGTCACGGTTGGAGATTTATCGGTTGACACGGAATGCGTTGAATACATGATTTATGTTCTGTTACTCCCAATAATAGCACTAAATCTATTATGGAGTTGTTTTTCAAATTCAGGAATTATTAAATGCAACTCAGTTTTATCAAATAACGGCCTAATTGGAAAACAATATACTTGTAAATATGATTTCGCCCATATTCTATTTTGGTTGCTTAATTTTAATGAAGACTCTTGAACATCCTCTTTTTGATTGCAATGTTCTCTTATTCGGCTTAAAAGTGAAACACTATAGCATGAACCAATATAGAATATTTCACCTTTTTTTACAGAAAAAGGATACATATTTCCACTAGGATCTTGCGAATTGGCCCTTGCACCAGAACACTGATTCCAGTTATGTATTCTGTTTTTATCAAATTCAAAATCATGAATTGTTATAAAAACATATACCCCTTTTTTTCCACGTAGTCTTTTAGTTTCTTTAATGATTTCATCGTTTGAAATACCTGTTGAAATTATTTTAGGAGTTTCAAAAACATTACTTTGATAGTTCAGGTTCTTATTGGTGATATAATCTCCAATTA
The DNA here is from genome assembly GCF_020709055.1 of Ruminococcus callidus. Taxonomy (GTDB): domain Bacteria; phylum Bacillota; class Clostridia; order Oscillospirales; family Ruminococcaceae; genus Ruminococcus_C. The sequence continues at coordinate 1,721 of NZ_JAJFCK010000100.1, read as the reverse complement.
GTTTAGCTTCTTTATTGATTTCTGTCATCAGTTTTTTGATGATTTCTTTCATATCTAAATCCTCACTGACATAAAAATAGTAAATTAATTATAGCATATTTCGACAAGAAAAACAAGAGGGAGGGATATTGTGCTCTTTCATCTTATCCTCGAAAATGAATCCGGCGAACAAGTGAACTTATCCGCCACCGCCAATCAATACATGACCTCCAAAATCGAAGGTCTGAATCCGCCTGCCGGAACGATTTCCACTTCTTCTTACGCAGGCATGAACGGCAGCTACCTGAACAACGCCTTCATCGAAAAACGAAACGTAGTCATTTCCTTTGCCATGCGTGGCATTGGGATCGAGAAACGGCGGCATCGCCTGTATCGTGTGGTCAAGCCGTCCCGATACATCAAGATCTGGTACAAGACGGCGAACATCGTTGTCTATGCCGAGGGGTATGTAGAAACCTGTGAAGTATCAAATTTCGAGCAGCAGATCAGCGGGCAGATCTCCATTCTCTGTCCGGACATTTACTGGTACAGTCGGGATATTTTCTATGCCTATTACAGCGGCGTGATCGGAGCATTTCACTTTCCTTTTCCGGAGAGTGATGCTCCGTTTCCTTTGGGCGTATACTCCAACAGCAACCTGTTCTCTATCACCAATGATGGCGATGAAACTGGATTCACGCTGAAAATCGAGGCACTGCCCAGCGACATTCCGCAGGAAGTGGTGGCAGTGACACCGACCATCTACAACGAAAATGGCGAATATCTGCAAATCAAAGGTGATATTCTGACCGGCGATGTCATTACGGTTACCACGAAAACCGGAAGCAAGACCGTCACCTTGACCAGAAACGGCGTAGACAGCAATATCCTAAACCGGCTGGTTTCCGGTTCGACTTGGCTGACCTTGAAGGAAGGCACAAATATCTTTCGGGTCGAGGCAGTTCGTGGTGTGAAAAAGCTGCGTGTAACTTTGATGCACCGCAATTCTTATCTGGGAGTGTGAGAAATGCAGTTGGAAATTTACAGCTTGATGGCTTTGAAAGATCAGATTTCTGTGTCACTGGAAGCCATCTGCGACAGCTATTCTTCACTCTTATGGGACATTGAGTTCTACCAGTGCGGCTGTTTCGAGGTGTATATCGCTGCCAGTCCGCAGAATGTGTCCATCTTTCAGCGTGGCAGAATTGTGGCGAGGAGTGATGATGCACAGCACTTCGGCATCATTGAATCTCTGCAATTGGAGACTGATGCTGAAAAGGGCGATTACCTGACTGTCACCGGACGGTTTCTTGCCAGCCTGCTGGAACGAAGAATCATCTATCCCACCATCACCGCAAACGGCAGCTATGAGGACATCGTCCGCAAGGTGCTGTCCCGCAATGTGATTTCTGCCGGAATCCGCAATCTGCCCGGTTTTTCCATGGGAACGGTTTCCGGTGACTGCTGGCAGAAAACCGCACACATGCAGGTCAGCTATGATAACATCTTAGAATGGCTGTACAGCCTTTGTGAAACCATCGGCGGTTCAGCAAATGTGCGGCTGGATGGAAATGCTCTGAAATGCGATCTGTTTTCCGGAACAGACCGCAGTTTGTTGCAGGATGAAAATCCCCACATCGTATTCTCCGATGCGTACAACAATCTGCTGTCATTCTCCTATGCGGCGGACGATGCGGTGCAGAAAAACTTTGCCTATGTGCTGGGCTGCGGCGAAGGCAATG
>NZ_JAJFCK010000010.1 GCF_020709055.1 Ruminococcus callidus | reverse complement strand
TGCAACAAAATTTGCCGAAAAGACGTAGATAGACGCCTATGAACACGAGCTCTCACAGCACCGGATGCTCCGGTGTTCCAGTGTACTCTTATTATACAATCTTCTGCCGAAAAAATCAAGTGGTTTCCGCCTCGCCGCAAAAATTTTGCAGCCACAGAAACCACTTGCTTTTCTACGATGGTTGTCTACACCTCAGGCATGCTTTACCATGTCGAGGAAATACTCGTGAACCCTGGTGTCATCGGTCAGCTCCGGATGGAACGCTGTGACCAGCTGGTTTCCCTCCCGTGCAGCGACGATCTTTCCGTCCACTTCCGCCAGAACACGGGTGTCCCCCGAAACCGAGGCGATATACGGCGCACGGATAAAGACCATGGGAATCTCGCCGACCTCCTGCATTTGTGCGGTGGTTTCGAAGCTGCCCAGCTGTCTGCCATAGGCGTTCCGCCGTGCGGCGATGTCCATCGTGCCGAACTGCACCAGACCGCCCTCCACCTGCTTTGCCAGCAGAATCAGACCGGCACACGTGCCAAAGACCGGCATGCCCTCCCGAATGCGCTGCTTCAGCGGATCCATGCAGTCCAGTTCCCGCAGCAGCTTGCCCATGACCGTGCTCTCGCCGCCTACCAGAATCAGACCGTCGAAATCCTGTTCCAGATCACGCTTCTGTCGGATCTCAAACGACTCCGTATCCAGCTTCCGCAGGACGGCGCAATGCTCTGCGAATGCACCCTGCAGTGCAAGTACTCCAATGCGCATTACTTACCACGCTCCGCCATCAGCAGGGAGATCTCCTGCTCATTGATGCCGACCATTGCCTCGCCCAGATCGGTGGACAGTTCTGCCAGCATCTTGGCATCCTGGAAGTTGGTGACAGCCTTGACGATGGCAGCAGCACGCTTTGCCGGATCGCCGGACTTGAAGATACCGGAGCCAACGAATACGCCCTCAGCGCCCAGCTGCATCATCAGTGCAGCGTCTGCCGGCGTTGCAACGCCGCCTGCTGCAAAGTTGACAACCGGCAGCTTGCCGTTCTCGTGAACATACTGCACCAGATCATACGGCACCCGCAGCTCCTTCGCAGCGTCGAACAGCTCGTCCTCGGACATGGACTGGAGACGGCGAATCTCTGCCTGCATCATACGCATGTGGCGCACTGCCTGTACGACATCGCCGGTGCCCGGTTCGCCCTTGGTACGAATCATGGAAGCGCCCTCATTGATACGGCGCAGTGCCTCGCCCAGATCCTTGGCACCGCAGACAAACGGCACATCGAACTTGGTCTTGTCGATGTGATACTTGTCATCTGCCGGAGAGAGCACTTCGCTCTCGTCGATGTAGTCAATCTCGATGGCCTGCAGAATCTGTGCCTCTGCGAAGTGACCGATCCGGCACTTTGCCATAACCGGAATGCTGACTGCCTCCTGAATGCCCCGAATCATCTTCGGGTCGCTCATACGGGATACCCCGCCGGCTGCACGGATGTCTGCCGGAATGCGCTCCAGCGCCATAACGGCACAAGCGCCGGCTGCCTCTGCGATCTTTGCCTGCTCCGGTGTGGTGACGTCCATAATGACGCCGCCCTTCAGCATCTGCGCCAAGTTTTTATTCAATTCATAACGATTTCCCATGGTTCGTTCCTCCTGTGTGATTTCTGCACATTTCATACAGTGCTGCCTTTAGTATATCGCAGATTTGGCATTGCTGCAATTGCCAGTTCTGAAACTTTTTTCAATGCCAGTTGGAACATCCGCACGTCTTTGCAGGGTTCACAGTTCATTTAATAACCGGAAACAGAAAATTCCTTGCAACGTCTGGCAAAAGGCATTATAATAGGAGGCAGAAGCGGACGAAACACCCGCTATGCAGGCGGCAGGAGCTGCCTATCAGGCTGACGTAAACTTCACCGTCGTAGCAGTCTGTAAAGTGATGATGCGTGTGATGTTCCAAGAGACAGTGCACGGCTGAGCTTGATAAGGGTTGTACATTTACCAAAACTTGGATAGGCAGAATGCCGAAAGAAAATGTTCCGGAGGACTCTGTCAAAACTGGCGGAGTCCTTTTGATTGAAAGATACTGAACAGGCTTTTACAGAAAGGCAGGGAAACGAGATGCAGGAAACACGCTATGAAAACATGGAATACCGCCGCTGCGGACGGAGCGGGCTAAAGCTTCCGCTCATCTCTCTGGGGCTGTGGCACAACTTCGGCGACTCCAACACCATGGAACGCATGGAAGAGCTTTGCCGCACCGCATTCGACGGCGGCATCACCCACTTTGACCTCGCCAACAACTACGGCCCGCCCGCCGGCGCTGCCGAGCGGCACTTCGGACAGATTCTCCGCACCGTATTCGCTGGACATCGGGATGAGCTGATCATCAGCACCAAGGCAGGATTTGACATGTGGGACGGTCCTTATGGCGACTGGGGCAGCCGGAAATATCTGCTGGCGAGCTTAGACCAGAGCCTGAAACGGCTGGGTGTAGACTATGTAGATATCTTCTACCACCACCGCCCCGATCCGGAAACACCGCTGGAGGAAACCATGGGTGCACTGGCGCAGGCGGTGCAGAGCGGAAAGGCGCTGTACGTGGGGCTGTCCAACTACGACGGCGAGACCATGCGCCGTGCAGCGAAAATTCTGCGGGAGCTGCGCTGCCCATTCATCATCAACCAGAACTGCTACTCCATGCTCGACCGCACCATTGAGAAAAACGGCCTGCTGGACGCTTGCAGCGATTTGCAAAAGGGACTTGTCATCTACAGCCCGCTGGCACAGGGACTCCTCACTGACCGCTATCTCCATGGAAGCATTCCGAAGGACAGCCGCATCCGCACCGATGGCCGTTTCCTCCGCGAGGAGCAGCTCAACGGCAAGCTGGAAATGCTCCGGCAGCTGCAATCGCTGGCGTGGAAGCGTGGACAGAGTCTGGCGCAGCTGGCACTCAGCTGGATTCTGCGGAAAGAAACGGTGACCAGCGTCATCATGGGCGCTTCCAAGCCCGCACAGATTCAGGACGCACTCCAGGTCGTGAACCGCACACCGCTGACTGAGGCAGAACTCGGAGAGATTGAGCGAATTCTTGCGACTGCAAACGCATAAGGCAATACCGCACAAAGATTGTGCGACAGATGCGTCGTCAAATTTTTCGTCAGATGAAACAAAAATGCTCGTGAATACTTGATGTATTCACGAGCATTTTTGTGAAATATGACGGGAAATTTGCAAGCAGATGGCGTGCAAAGTCGCCAGACGCTCTTTGTGCGGTATTGCCATAACACCAAACAGAAACGGCACACCGGAGCGTTTTCCGGTGTGCCGTTTTTTCATGACAGGATTCCAAACGTTATTCGCAGGCAACGATGTATCCGCCCATATTGTCGCCGGAAGCGGTGTACGCACCGGTGACCGTTGCCGTCACATCATTGGTACCACCCACCGGCACATAAAAGACCTTGTAGTCCGTATCGCCCACGGTGATTTCCAGCGGATCTTTTTCCGTGCAGGACTGTACCTCGTCCAGATACTCCTCCAGACACAGGTCGTGTTCCTGCATGTAAGCGGCATGGGGTTCGCCCACATAGCGGAACACATAGGAGCGTCCGCTCTGACCGGTGTACTCGTCCTTGTCCTCCGGATAACGCACCACAAAGCCGTACTCCGCAGCATGCTCCGAGATCCAGCTGTAATCCGGATACTTCTCCGCATTGTAATAGTCCGAGGTGCCGTCCCCGAAGTTGATCTTCAGGTTGAAAGAGAGTCCGGTCTGAGTCTCCGCATAGTCGCCGCCGAACACTTCCAGACTGCTGTAGCCGGTGGCGGTGTAGAAGTCATCCATCATCTCCCCCAGATGCTCCAGCGCATCGGCATCCATGAGGAAGTCGGTGTAGCCAACCCGATAGGTCACAGTGTCACCGCTGCGGGATGCCTCATAGACGTTTTTCAGGTTCAGCTCCTCCTGAGACAGCTGGAGTGCGTGCTCACTGTTGACCAGAATCAGGCTGCCCTCCTTGACACCGGAGGCGGAAAGTTTCACCTTTTCGCTGTCGTCAGCCTTTTCGGCGGTCGTCGTGGTGAGGGACGTGGTGCTTGTTGCCGTATCCGGCGCTGTAGTCGTTGTTTCGTCTGCACCGCTCTGCTGGGATGCCGTGGTAACAGCGGTGTTCTTGGGCGTGTTGTCCTTGCTCCTGGAGCAGCCACGCACGCACAGCAGGACGATCAGGACAATGATGAGAATCAGCGGAATAACCACAACAGCGATGCGGTCATAGCGCACCTTGCGCCGCTTGGCATGGCTTCCGCCTCGTTTCTTTGCCGGCTTTTCAGATCTATTGCTCATGGATATCGGTTCCTTTCTTTTTTTAAACATGTTTCCATTATACCATAAACATTCGGAATTTTCAAGTGTCAATTTTGATGAGTTGTCAAAGATACTGCCATAGTTCATTTGTGTGATTGCCGTTGAAAACGTTCCACCGGAACGTTTTCAAGATATCCGTGCTGCAAACGGGACACAGGGCGGAGCAGTCTTGTTCGCTCCGCCCTCGAAAAGCTGTCGCTTTTCTCACCCACCTTCCCCGTGCGCCAAAAGTATGGCGCATAGAATTTCGCCGTCTGCGGACGGCGACTTAGAGGGCACGTGCCCTCTAAGAACACCTCGCCAGCTGCGCTCAGCTGGAGCAGCCTGACGAATCCAACAGCTCCGATTCTTTTTGTTCCTGCACGATACTTTTTGTTGTCTTTTGTAAGGACACGGCGTGCTATGTCCGCCCCACTCCACCAAAATCGCACACTTCCCAAACAACCCCAAAAGGGCTGCGCCAACGTGGACGCAGCCCTTTTGGAATTTATGGTAGAAATGGAAAATCGGATTATGCCTCAGCCGGAACTGCCTTCTTCGAAGATGCAATCGTCTCCGCCGGCTCTTCTTCCTCCTCCTGCTTCTTCAAACGAGCATGGAAGCCGACCAGCAGCAATCCTGCGAATACCACAGCGATAACTGCCAGAACGACGCAGTCCGTGGTAACGTCCAGACCGGAAGCAATGCCGCTCCGGAAGCCGTGTACCGTATAGGTAAACGGCATAAACGGATTGATGATCTGATAGAACCGATCGGACAGCTCCAGCGGATAAGTGCCGGCGCAGCCGCTCAGCTGCAACACCATGAACACCAGCAGAATGAAGCTGCCGATGATGCCCATAAAGAAGTTAACGCAATATTCCAGCGTCAGGAACGCAACAGAAGAGAAGCATGCGATCAGAACGGTTCTTGCCAGATTGTCTGGCTCGAATCCATTGAAGACCACCAGACAGAAAATCATGAGAACTGCCTGCAGGATGGCGAGGATCCAAAGCTTGCCCAGCTGGAGTCCCCAGGCACGGGTGGCGTTTTTGCCCTTGATCTTCTGGTCATACGGCGAAAGCATGACACAGAATGCAAGGCCGGCTACCCAAAGGCCGACTGCCATCATATACGCTGCCATGGCGTTACCGTTGGCAGAAACAGCAGTTTCAAACGACTCCGTGGCGTTGACCGGTTCGGAGAACATCTCGAAATTCTGGTCGCCGGCGTTGATGGAGTTGACCTCATCGGCACCGTCTGCCAGTGCCGACTGCAAGGTGGCTGCACCATCTGAGAGCGTCGTCAGACCGTCGCCCAGCTCCACAGAACCGTCTGCCAGCTGAGAAGCGCCGGACTGAATCTGTCCCGCACCGTCTGTCAGCTGTGCTGCGCCGTCACAAAGTGTCTCGTTGTTGGCAACCAGCTGCGACGTGCCGTCAGACAGCTGGGATGCACCGCTTTGCAGCTGAGAAACAGCATCGGTCAGCGTCGGCAGGCTGCCGGTCAGCGTCTGCGCACCGCTTTGCAGCGAAGCTGCACCGTTGACCAGCGCCGAGGTGTTGGCATCCAGTGTGCCCAGGCCGCTTGTCAGGTCTGCCACACCGCCGGTATATGCCGAAACACCGGATTCCAGTGTACCGCTGCCGTCAGCCAGCTGGATGATGCCTGCCGTCAGGCTCTGCGAGCCCGGAAGCAGCTGTCCGTCCACTGCCTGCTGTACCGACTGCAATCCGCCGGAGAGGGACTGTACTGCCTGCCCAGCTGCCGGAAGCAGCTGGTCTGCGCTGGACTGCATGGTGCTAACGCTGGACTTCAAGGTGTCCATTGCAGCAGCACTGCTGCTCAGATCCAGGCTGGACAGGCTGCCGGAAAGCGTGGTCACCTGTGTGCCGATGTTGCTGATGTCTGTTGCCAGCGTGCTCATGGGGCCGGAGAAACTGCCAAGCAGTTCTGCCTGTGCAGCCGGATCCAGCGACTGGAATGCATCGGTCTGTGTCATTGCGGTCAGCGCCGTCTGCATTGCCGTGAGCTGTGCGCCGGCATCCTGTGCGCTGGTGCCGATCGCTGTCAGGCTCTCGGTCAGCATCTTGGTCAGTGCGGCAGTATCCGGCATGGAGGTGTTTTGCAGCGCCTCGTTCAGCGTCTGAATGCCGGTCTGCAGCTGTGTCAGACCGTTTGTCACCTGCTGCAGCTGTGCCGTCTTTTCCGCAGACAGGCTGCCGTCCAAGGTGTCCGACAAAGTCTGTAAGCCTGCGGTCATTGCAGCACTGCCCTGCTGGAGCTGTGCTGCGCCGGCGGAAATGGAAGCTGCGCCGGTTGCCAGCTGGCTGCTGTTGCCGGAGAGGGTTGCTGCACCCTGATAAGCTGCGGCAACGCCGTTGGTGTAGTCCCCTACGCCCGATGCCAGACTGCTCGTTCCGTCAGACAGCGCCGAAGCGCCGTCTGCCAGTGTTCCGGCACCGCTTGCCAGCTGATCCATACCGTTGGAAAGTGTTGCGGCACCGTCATTGACGGTGGAAACCCCTGCGGTATAGGTGGAAAGTCCCTCTTCCAGCGTCTTTGCGCCGTCTACAAATGTCAGCGTGCTCTCCGACAGGACTTTCAGATTGTCCGTAATGGTCGTGTTGCCGTCTGCCAGCTTCTTGACGCCATCCTGAATATCCGAAGCGCCGTCTGCGGCATCCTGCATGCCAGTGCCAACTGTTCCCAGCTGATCAAAGATCGTCTCGGTGTACTCCTTGGTCACACTGGCAGAAACCTCTTTCTGAATCTTTGTTAGAGCGCTCTCGCTCATCTTGGAGGCAATATAGTTGGTTCCCGGATTGGTTGTGTACTGGAGCTGCATTTTCTTTGGATTGTCGTCCAGCAGTGTGGAAGCGTTCTCGGAGAAGTCCGACGGAATGGTGATCACCATGTAATACGTTCCGTCCTGCAGTCCCGCCTCTGCCTTACTGCTGTCTACGAAGTGGAAATCCAGCTGGTCGTTCTCCCGCAGGTTGTCTACGAGTTCATCTCCGACTGCAAGCGTTTTTCCCTCATAGTCGACTGACTGGTCTTCATTGACGACTGCCACCGGCAGCTGGTCAACGTTTCCATACGGGTCCCACATGGAACCCAGAAACAGCGTCGTATAGATCGTCGGGATCAGTACGATCGCTGTCATGGCGATACCAGTGAAGTGGCGTTTGAAAAAACTCTGCTTCGGAATTGGATCGCTTTTTCGCATCGTTTGTTACACCCTTTCTCTCGTCCATGACATGCCCCCGATGCCGTGCCATGTCCTCTAAAGTGATGAAAAGAAAACTTTCGTCCAGAAATAGAAAGCTGTTGACTTTTCATCCTAAATCTATTATAATATAAGCAGACCAGATTTTCAAGCATTGATTTTCAAATTTTTGTCGATTAATCAACAGCTGTCTATCTATCATAGAAAGGATGTAATCATATGGAACCGACACAAAAGCAAGAGCGCCGTTACCGCAGAACAGAGACGCTGATTCTCAACGGACTGACCACGCTGTTACAGCAGAAGAGCATCAAGGAGATCACGGTGCGGGAGCTGGCAGATCTGGTGGACATCAACCGCTCCACCTTTTATCTGCACTACACCGACATTTACGACCTGCTGGAGCAGACGGAACAGCGGCTTCTGAAACAGTTTACGAATGCCGTGGACGAAAAATTCTCCGCCAATCTGGGACCGAATGAATTCTTTCAGTTTCTGGACTGCACCTTTACCATTCTCGCCGAAAATGCGCCTCTCTGTGCAGCGCTGATGGGTCCGAACGGGGACATCGCCTTTCTCCGCACCATCGAAAAGCTGATGCACGAAAAAGGCATGCAGGCGCTCCGTGCCTTTACGCCGAAAGAGCTGCCAGAACAGGATCTGCAATATGCTCTCTCTTATTTTCTGGCGGGATGTATGGGACTGGTGAATGCGTGGCTGAAAAACGGCTGTCCGGAACCGCCGACCCACATGGCAGAGATCGCAATGCTGCTCCTGCAGGAGGGCATTTCCGGCGTGCACATTTGATTTCCAAGGAAATTTCGGCTTTTTACCCGCAAATCTTAAATACAAATCGGAAAATATGCAGATGGTACACGAGAAAACTTTTCTTTTCCTTGTTTTCCGCTTTTTTCTTGACAACCCCTGCAGAATGTGGTATACTATATAAGTCGCCAAACGAAAACGTTCGGCGGAGTACCATTTTGGGGTGTAGCCAAGCGGTAAGGCAGTGGACTCTGACTCCATCATTCCGAGGGTTCAAATCCTTCCACCCCAACCAGTTTCGACAAGGAGCACTTTGAAGTGCTCCTTTCTTTTTATCTTTATTTTTCAGAACCTTTCTTTTTTAAGCAAATCGCTGAGTATGCTTTATTTTCTTTCATTATTGGGAATACCCTTGACTTTTCCTGTGAAACGTGGTATACTAAACAAGTCGCTGAACGAAAGAAGTTCGACGAGAAATCATACTGGGGTGTAGCCAAGCGGTAAGGCAGTGGACTCTGACTCCATCATTCCGAGGGTTCAAATCCTTCCACCCCAACCAAAAGCGTCTGTTTGTCAAAACGGACGCTTTTTCTTTTACCCGTCGAGTAAAACACAATCACAAAATCCCACAGCATACAACAAGGGCGGAGAAGCATTTCGGCTTCCCCGCCCTTTTGCGTGTCTATTGTCCGGGAACAGATTATTCCCCTGTCACCTTGATTTTTCCGTTCTCTGCACCAATGGAGATCGTGGACAGCGTGCCGTCACTGTCAATGATGAGGGATGCCACAGCGTCCTCCACCTTTTGCCGAATGACACGGCGGATATCACGTGCACCGTAGGGCTTGCCGTATGCCTCTTCCGCAATGGCAGCCAGTGCAGCGTCGCTGTACTGAACCGTGATGTTCTTCTCCGCCAGCGGCTGCTTCATCTCGTCCAGCATCAGCGCAGCGATCTTCTGGAAGTTCTCCTTCGTGAGGTTCCGGAAGACAACTACTTCGTCGATACGGCTGATGAATTCCGGACGAAGGAACTCCCGCAGTCCTTTCATTGCCTTGTCCTTGGAAACCTCCGTCTCCGTGCGGTTGAAGCCCACGCCAATGCTCTTATCGGTAGAGCCGGCGTTGGAGGTCATGCAGATCACGGTGTTCTCGAAGTTCACCGTTCTGCCCTGTGCGTCATCGATCTTGCCCTCGTCCAGAATCTGCATGAGAATATTCATGACATCCGGATGGGCTTTCTCGATCTCGTCGAACAGAATGACGGAATACGGGCGGCGGCGCACCTTCTCGGTAAGCTGACCGGCCTCATCGTAGCCCACATATCCCGGAGGCGAACCGATGAGTCTTGCCACCGAGTGCTTCTCCATGAATTCGGTCATGTCCAGACGAATCAGCGGCTCGTTGGAGTCGAACAGCTCCGTTGCCAGCACCTTGACCAGCTCGGTTTTTCCCACGCCAGTCGGGCCGACGAAAATGAACGATGCCGGACGGCGGCGGGGGCTGAGCTGCACCCGTGTGCGCTTGATTGCCTTTGCCAGCAGATCGACTGCCTCGTCCTGTCCGATGATCTTCTCTTTCAGATGATCCTCCAGATTTGCCAGCTTGGTGAACTCGGTCTCTGCGATCTTGTGCGCCGGAATCCCTGTCCAAAGCTCGATAACCTTGGAGAGATCTTCGCTGGTCACCTGCACCTGTTCCAGTGCCTTTTCTGCGGTATCCAGACGGGATTGCAGGCGAATCTTCTCGCCCTTGACCTGTGCCAGCTTCTCATAGTCCACTTCGGTTTCGTCGCCGATCTGCTTTTCCTGTTCTTCCAGCGCTGCCTTTTCCTTGCAGAGTTCATCGTAAGCCTTGATCTCCGGCGAACGCAGGCTGGTGCATGCGCAGCCCTCGTCCAGCAGGTCGATGGCCTTGTCCGGCAGGAACCGGTCGGTAATATACCGCTCCGCCAGAACGGCGCACAGGCGCAGCATTGCAGGCGAGATGTGCACTCTGTGGTATGCCTCGTAGTACTTGGCGATGCCATTGAGCACCTCGATGGTTTCTTCCACATTCGGTTCATTGACGGTGACCGGCTGGAAACGGCGTTCCAGTGCGGAATCCTTTTCGATGTACTTGCGGTACTCCTCGAATGTGGTCGCACCGATCACCTGCACCTCGCCGCGGGAGAGGGCGGGCTTCAGGATGTTAGCAGCGTTCATGGCACCCTCCGAGTTGCCTGCGCCAACCAGATTGTGCACTTCGTCAATGAAGAGGATGATGTTTCCCTCCTGCTTCACCTCGGAGAGCAGTCCCTTGACACGGCTCTCGAACTGACCACGGAACTGTGTGCCGGCAACCAGCGAGGTCAGATCCAGCAGATAGACCTTCTTGTCTTTCAGCTGTGCCGGAACATCTCCGGCCTGAATGTGCTGGGCAATGCCCTCTGCGATGGCGGTCTTGCCGACACCCGGCTCACCGATCAGGCAGGGGTTGTTCTTGGTGCGGCGTGACAGAATCTGGATGACCCGCTCGATCTCCCGATCTCTGCCAATGATCGCATCCAGTTCCCCGTCTGCGGCACGCTGGCTCAGATTGGTGCAATAGTTCCCCAGGAACTTAAGTTCCTTCTTGCGCTTGGAGCGGCGTTCCCGCCGGGGAGATTCCGAGCGTCCATCGGTGGAAGCCGGCGCCGGCGGTTCCTCGCCGTCCGGCACTTCTGCAACCTCTGCCGAAGCCGCATCCGGCTCTTCGCTGGCATCCGGATTTTTGAACATGTTCTGCATGCTCTGGAAAAACTGCGGCAGCACACCGGAACCGCCCATCTCAAAGTTCTCCCCATCCATCAGATCCATCATCTGGTTGGAGATCTGCTCCAGCTCTTCCTCGGTGATACCCATTTGTTTCATATATTCATCGACCTGCGGAATGTTCAGTTCTTTTGCACAAACCAAACAGAGGCCTTCGTTCTTCTTTTCTGCTCCTTGCAGCGAGGTAATAAAAACCACCGCAGGACGCTTTTTGCAACGACTGCACATCATCATTGTATCTATCACCTTTCTTCTGTCAGCAAGCCCGGCAGCTGCGCCGAATTCGCCTTGTTATATTCCGGAAGCGCCAGGCGAGAGGCAGCTCCCTGATATCCTCAAAAAATACGGAAGATTCTCTGAAAGAGGATTGTATGCGCAATGGCGTCCCCGTTGAAAAAGGGCAGTGTGCCGTTGCCGGCTGTCACCAGCCAGCCCGTCAGCTTTGCCATCAGCCCCAAAAACAATGCCATTTGCACCGCTCCCAATGCTGCACCGGCGATTTGATCCGACGTGCGGATTTCTTTCACCCGGCGCAGATAGGATATCCCTTTTATTATACCTTGTAATACGACAGAAATCAAGAGGAAAAGCGCAGAAAACATGAAAATTTTAACCAGCCGAATTGTGACCGGCTGTACATATTCCTGCACCAGCATATCCGCTGCCTTTGCCTCGTCCCCCGACAGCAGCGCCGCTGCCATTCTCGCCAGACGATTCTGCGCCTTGGGGGTGGTCACATCGCTGCTGTCTGTCTTCAATGCCTTCGGCAGCCACGACGGCACGCTGCCGTCATCCATCTGTGCGGCAGCCGACTCCACCGCTATCAGTACGCCGCTTTGCAGCAGCTCCGCCGGAACGCCTGTCTGGCTGGAGAGGGTGCCGTAAAGCTGATCTGCGGCGGTGTTCGAGTCAGACGCCACCTGTTCCAGCAGTCCCGTATCCAGCTGAATGCCGTAATTGGAGAGCAAGCCCCGCAGGGAATCCGACATCTGATATTTGGCGAGCTGCTGTTCCACAACCTGCGTGCAGGCAGGCTCGACCCACCGGTCATAGACATAGGCGGCAGCCGGCTGTGCCAGCAGTCCCGCCAGAAGTCCGGCGGACACATAGCCCAGCAATCCCGCCACCGTCCGGAGCAGTCCACGCTTCCAGCCGCCCCAGATACAGAGCACAGCAATGGCGATTACGGTCAGATCGTAGAGCCACCACGTCTGATTCATCCACTCTTTCACAGAAACTCACTCCTTGAAGTCCACACGGTCGATCTTGTGGTATCCCAGCAGAAAGACGTAGCCGTCCTGTTTCAGGAAGGAGGTGTAGGAGTCCCCCAGCGAAACCGTTGCCAGCGCATTTCCGTCAAAGTCGTACGAGATAATATCGCCGGAATACATGACGACAGCATCTCCGCCGGACACACGCACGCACTCCGCTGAATCGTCAATGGCAACTGCCTTTGGACTCTCCGACGAGCGGTACATCAGAACCAAATTGGTCTGGCGCTTCTCGTTATCCTCCACGATAAGGGCAGCGCTGCCGTCCTCCAGACCGTAGTCCACCAGTTCGCCGGAATAGGTGTAGGAACTGAGCAGTTCGCCGGTGCTGCTATAGTATGCGCAGGCGGTATCGCCGATGACGCATAAGGTGTCGCCGGCAGTATTATAGCCCATCTTGACCTCCAGCGTTTCCAGCGGAAGCGAGCTCCACTGTGCCTCTTTCTTGTTGAACTGGATGCTGGTCACTGTGGTTTGCAGCACGCCGTTCTCCGCCGTCACCGAGGTGAAGCAGCAGCCGGCATTGTCGTTGCGAAAGACAATGTCTGTGACATATTCCACACAGTCCCGCTGGTAGATCCGCTTGCCTGTGTTGTCGTAAACGGCGATGGAACAGGTGTAGGCGTCAGACTCCGTGACCAGTGCCACGCTGCCGTTGCTGCTGACCGTTCCGAAAATAATGTCCGCCTCTGCTGTCTTGGTATAGATGTTTTTGTTCTTGGTGTCCAGGCGGAAAGACGTTCCGCCACGCTCAAAGATCACCGCATACTTTTTCGAGGACGCCATGCCGGCATCCTGATAGGCGTGCTGTCTGCTGTCTCTGGAATCACCGTGCATGGAATACAGATCCAGATAGGCATCATGCAGCAGGAACAGCGTGTCGTCCACAAGCTCCGCCTGATAGCCGGCATTGCCGGAGATGGTCAGCGGAAAGTTTCCCTCCGCCAGCGTCCCGTCATTCTGTGTCACGGACTGATACCGGCTTCCGATTCCCTCCAGCTTTGGCACCCACATGTCCCGCTGGACATAGAGATAACCGCAGAATACGGCGATCAATAAAAATATGGCAAAATTCCGGAGCGTCCGCATCCGGTGCCGTTTTCTCCGTTTTTCGATGACATCATCCGAATCATATGACATGCTTTTTGTGTTCTCCTTTCGTCTGTGCGTCAATCATAGAACACACGGTACAGTGACAGTCCATGGGGCTGTGCCGTCATGCCGGCACGAAGCCGGTCACGGGATGCCAGAATCTCGTCCAGCTCCGAGACTGCATATCTGCCCTCATTGACCCCCAGCAGTGTCCCCACCAAAATCCTAACCATATTATACAGAAATCCATTTCCTTTGACAAGCAAAATCACCGTGTCCCCCTGCTTTTCTACAGTGATGTCATAGATTGTGCGGACAGTGGTCTGCTTTTCTGTCAGATTTGTACAAAAGCTTGCGAAGTCGTGAGTGCCCACAAAATGGGAGGCAGCCTCCCGCATCAGCCGGATGTCCAGCGGCCGGCGGTAGTGCAGCTCCAGATCTGTGGTAAACGGATTCTTGCTCTCGCTGTTGTGAATGCGGTACATGTACTGTTTGGCACGACAGCTATACCGTGCGTGGAACTCCGGCGGCGCATCCTCCACCGACAGGATGGAGATATCCTCCGGCAGATAGCCGCATGCCCCGCGAATGAAATTACGGGGCGGCAGGGGCTTTTCCGTCTGCATGGAGAAGCAGAACTGCTGTGCGTGAACGCCAGTGTCCGTGCGGGAGCATCCGTAGATCGTCACCGGTTCGTTCAGCAGCTTGGAAAGTGCCCCCTCCACCACCTCCTGCACCGTCAGTGCATTGGGCTGGCGCTGAAATCCGTGGTAGTTTGTCCCACGAAACGCCATCATGACCTTCAAATTTCTCACGTTTCCTCTTCCTCCGGTTTCTCTGAAATCTGTGCCTCTTCCGCCGGCACATGTTCCTGTTCCAGTTGCGCTTCCGGCTCCTCCTGCGTTTCTGCCTGTGCCGAAACAACCTGTGCCGGAACCGGCTGAAGCAGGGGCTTTTTCCGTTTGCGCTCCCACACATACAGCAGGATCAGCACCGCAATACTGCCCGCAGAGATGGCAGCGCCTGCCGGAAATCCCGGCGGACAATAGGTCAGCCGGATGGTGTGCGTTCCGGCAGTCACCGGAACGGCGAGCATTGCACCACCCACTTTGACACTGGAAACGGTCTCCCCGTCCACCTGCACACTCCAGCCGGAATCGTCCGGAATGGAGAAGTAGCACAGCCCGTCTTTCTGAGCGTTCACCGTACCGCAAAGCTTGGTGTCGGAGTACTCCGTCACGTTGACACCGCCGGCGGACAGCATCTGATACGCCTTTTCCAAAAGTGCCTCGTTCAGCTGGTAGACATAGACCGTCACACCGCCAGCGCTCGCCTCCTCATTCAGCGTTGCGGAGAGCGAAGCGGTTTCGTTGCCCTGATAGGTGCCCATGGGGAAGATGTAGGGCTGTCTGGAGAGGGAATAGCTGCCCTGATAGTTGTCGTCCTTATAAACGGTCACGCTGGCGGTATTGCTAGTGGAGAGGTAGCCATAGAGGTTTGCCTCAGTCTGCGTCTGATAGTTATAGCGCAGAATGCGGGACTCCGCAGCAGCGTCCACCTGATAGGTATAGATGCCATAGCCGCCCCGTGTGACCTCCACGCCCTCGTGTCCCACGTCACGCACATCCACCGGCGTGAACAGCGGTTCCTGAATGCCTGTGGCAAACCGGAACAGTTCGTTCTGGTTTTCGAAGGGATTTCCGTTGGGATTTCCCTCATAGTCCGCCAGCGAGCGCTCCGCCACGAAGCCCACCGGCAAGCCATAGCTATTCTGGTAGGCAGTGGAAGTGCCCTCCATGGCGAGCATCTGCCAGTGTGCCGTGTCCAGCAGCGAGCCGGTGCGGCAAATCAGATACTGGATCCCCGTAAACCAGTTGGTAATGGGCGAACCGCCGGCATAATAGTAGCGGTTGCCAGCCTCCGATGCCGGCAGTCCCAGCGCATGCAGAAAGCTGGTGACAGATTCGTTGGCGGTAGAGGAAAACTGGGATAATCCATGGTAGTTGTACAGCGCCGGATCGTTCAGTGTGAACCAATTGGACATCTCCGTCCGTGCAAAGGAGTCCCCTGTCTGCTCGTCGATTTTCTGTTCCAGAAATTCCACGTACTGCTGCGAGGACGGGTAAGAGGGATAGTCCGAGGTGGAAACGGTCTCCGTCCCCAACTTCACGTTCTGGAACATCTCAAATGCCAGCACCACCGACAGCGCCGCATACATCAGCCGTGGGGTGAAGATCTTCCGGAAATAGAGCAGTGCGATCAGCACATACAGCACTGCCGTGGCGAAGGACCAGTAAACCGCATGGTTTTCCTGTACGGAATAGGAGCACAGGAAAACAGCTGCCGCCAGCACCAGCATTGCCGCAATATCCCAGATGCGGAAGCGCTCCTCCAAGAGCAGCTGGAACGCCCGGTACGCCAGCGTCAGCAGCACAAAGGAGAACAGGAATGAGAACCGGAACGGCAGCATGTTCGGGAAATGCATGCCGTGCCAGAGATAGTTCAGAATGTTGACATTGCAGCTCACCAGCAAAAATGCCAGCACCAGCACCGCGGCCACCTTTTCCCGAATCCGAATCTTTCGGGCACGCAGGAATGGCCCGATCAGCACCAGCGGCAGCATACCGCATGCCAGATTGGGCAGGCCGTCCTTGCTGGTCGGCTCGTGATAGCTGATGAGGTTGGCGAAGAGATTCCGCCAGTTCTCGTAGAACTCCCAGCCCGTGGGAAAAACATTATCCACACTGTGGGTCAGCTGCAATGCCAGATAGGTGGGGATCAGCAGCACTGCCGCCAGTCCGCCGCCCAGCAGCGACGCCACCAGCATCATCAGCGTTCTGCCAGCCAGATGCCGTGGTTTGAGATAGAACACACACAGGCACGGATACGCCAGCACAGCGAAGATGCAGGTGAACATGCCGATGTAGAAATTCGTGAACAGGGACAGCCCCAGCGCAATGACATAGAGCCGGTATTTGCCGTCCCGCACCAGCTGCACCATTCCCAGTACCACCAACGGCAGAAGTGCCACCGTATCCACCCAGATGACGTTCCAGTAGTAGCCAAGCAGATAGCTGCACAGGGCGTACATCACTGAGAAGATGCAGAGGGAGAAGTCATTGCGGCGGAATGTGCCCTTTAGAAACAGGGCAAAGAATCCGCCGGCACAGCCGATCTTCAGCAAAAGGTTCACCGTAAACGCTTCCCGCAGCAGGGAGTCCGGCACCAGCGCTGCCAGCAGATTCAGCGGACTCGCCGCATAGTAGGACAGGATGGGCAGGAAGTTGCTCCCCAGACCGGAGTCCCACGTAAACAGCAGCGAACCGCCGTGGCGCAGCTTCTCGTGAAGCTGCTGGAAAAACGGATAGTACTGATGCCAGCAGTCCACCACCAGAATCTGACGGTCGCCGAAAGGGTGCACCTTTTGCAGAAGAAACCCGATTCCCATGAGTACCATGGGAATCAGGAAAGAAAGAATCAGATAGAATTTCGTCCTGCTCTGCTTGTCCGGTTTCTCCGGTGCGGCAGATTGAATTTGTGTCATAGCTTTACGATACACTCCTTACCAGATGATTTTCGTTGCAACGGCAGCCGCCAGAAAAACCAGCGTCACGGTCATCGCCGCATAATCTCTGCCGGCGGCGTGCAGCTGCCGCATTTTGGTGCGTCCCTCGTCGCCACGATAGCAGCGGCACTCCATGGCGGTGGCAAGTTCCTCCGCCCGCCGGAACGAGGACACAAACAGCGGCACAAAAATCGGCACCAGTGCCTTGGCACGCTGTAACATTGACCCCTCGCTGAAGCTTGCGCCCCGTGCTTTCTGCGCCGTCATAATGCGGTCGGTTTCCTCCAGCAGCGTGGGGATAAAACGCAGGGCGATGGTCATCATCATGGCGAAAGCATGCACCGGCACATGCAGCCGTTTCAGCGGTGCCAGCAACCGCTCAATGGCGTCGGTCAGGGCGATGGGCGAGGTGGTATAGGTCAGCAGCGATGAGCCGACCAGCAGCACGATGATCCGCACCACCATGAGCACCGCCGTGTTCACACCGTCCGAGGTGATCTTGAGAAAGTGCCAGTGAAAGTATACGGTTCCATCGTCCAGAAAGAACATGTCCAGCGCTGCGGTAATCAGCAGAATGGGCAGCAGCGGACGGACGCTCTTCCAGATCATTTTCACCGGAATGCGGGAGAGCAGCAGGGCAATCAGGCAGTACACCAGCCCATATCCCAGCGAATAGAGATGCTCCCCCAAAAACAGCATCACAATAAACAGCAGCGTCATCACGATCTTGAAGCGTGGATCCATGCGGTGCACCACGCTGTTTCCGGGAAAATACTGCCCGATGGTAATGTCCCTCAGCATGTTTCCTGCGCCTCCTTTTTCCGAAGCAGCGCCAGAAGCTGCCGCTTTGCCTCTTCTACGGTGTAGATGTCCTCCGACAGCGGAACGCCATGCGCCCGCAGTGCCGTGCAGACCCGTGTGATCTGCGGCACAGACAGCCCGATGGCCTGCAATTCCTGCGACCGGCGAAAGACGTTGGAAACGGTATCATAGCAGAATATTTTTCCGGCGTTCATCACCAGAATGGATTCCGCATACTGCGCCACATCCTCCATGCTGTGGGAAACCAGCACAATGGTGGCACCCGTCTGTCGGCGGTACTCTGCGATCTCCCGCAGAATTTCCTCCCGCCCCCGCGGATCCAGTCCGGCAGCCGGCTCGTCCAGAATCAGAATCTCCGGCCGCATCGCCATAATGCCGGCAATTGCCACCCGGCGCTTCTGTCCGCCGGACAGGAGAAACGGCGACTGCTCCAGTATTGCCGGCGTCAGTCCGGTGATGATCGCCGCCTCCCGCACCCGTGCCTGTACCTCTTCCTCCGGAAGTCCCATGTTCCGTGGGCCGAAAGCGATGTCCCTGGCGACGGTCTCCTCGAAGATCTGGTACTCCGGATACTGGAACACCAGTCCCACCCGAAAGCGTACCTGCCGTATTTTTTTCTTGTCCGCCCAGATGTCCTCGCCGTCCAGCAAAACCGTTCCCTCCGTGGGGCGGAGCAGTCCGTTCAGATGCTGGATCAGCGTGGACTTTCCGGAGCCGGTGTGCCCGATGAGTCCCACAAATGCACCGGACGGAATCTCCAGATCCACATGGTCAACGGCGACTTTTTCAAACGGCGTTCCCGCACTGTAGCAGTAGGTCAGCCCCTTTGTCTGTAGTGTTGCCAAATGCTCACCTCAACTTCCCAGCTGTTCCAGCAGCGCCTGCACGCAGGCGTCCTCTGTGATAATATGCGAATCCAGCGGAATCCCCGCCTGCCGCAGTTCATAGACCAGTTCTGTCACTTGCGGCACATCCAGCCCGATCTGCTTCATCTGCTCCACGTGGGAGAACACCTCTTCCGGCGTATCATCCAGCAGGATGTTCCCCTCGTCCATGACGATCACCCGATCTGCCTGCGCCGCCTCTTCCATATAGTGCGTAATCAGAACAATGGTAATGCCATAATTGCGGTTCAGCAGGCGGATAGTCTTCATGACCTCCCGCCTGCCCTTGGGATCCAGCATGGCGGTCGGCTCATCCAGCACGATACAGGACGGCCGCATGGCAATGATGCCGGCAATGGCAACACGCTGCTTCTGTCCGCCGGAGAGCTGGCTCGGCGCATGCATGCGGTAGTCATACATGCCCACCGCCTTCAGGGCATCGTCCACACGCCGGCGGATCTCCTCCGGCGGAAGCCCCAGATTCTCCGGTCCGAACGCCGCATCCTCTTCCACAATGGTGGCGACGATCTGGTTATCCGGATTCTGAAAGACCATGCCCACACGCTGCCGTATCTCATAGAGCTTGGTTTCGTCGGCAGTATCCATGCCGGCGACCCACATTTTTCCGCCTGTAGGCAACAGGATTCCGTTCATGTGCTTCGCCAGCGTGGACTTGCCGCAGCCATTGTGTCCCAGCACGGCAGCAAATGTCCCCGGCTCCAGCGTCAGAGAGAGATCTTTCAGAATCTCCGGAGAAGCCGCCTTGTTCTCCTCATCGGTATAGTGAAACGACAGGTGCTCTGCCGCAATGCGTACTTCCATGCATCCGCCTCGCTTTCCGAATTTTGGCGATTCCGCACAGGTTTTGTGCGGTGCCGCTCTTATTTTCCGCTCTCCCAGATGGCAGTCGAGCCGCAGGGCAGCACCATGCCGCTCTGTTCCACCGGAAGTCCGATCTCGTCTGCGGTCACACCGCCGCCGAACTTCGGCTTGAGCACACTGCCCAGCAAATAGCCCATGACTGCCGGAGAAAGTCCGGTGGTGTAGCTGTTCAGCAAAAAGAACAGCGGGTCATCCGACAATACGCCGGAACACAGCTCCACCAGATCGTAGATATTCTCCTCCAGCTTCCAGACCTCGCCGCCCGGCCCTCTGCCGTAGCTGGGCGGATCCATAATGACGGCATCGTATTTTCTGCCACGCCGAATCTCCCGTGCCACGAATTTTTCGCAGTCGTCCACGATCCAGCGGATGGGTTTTTCTGTCAGGCCGGAGAGGGCTGCGTTTTCCCGTGCCCACTGCACCATGCCCTTGGAGGCATCCACATGACACACCGATGCGCCGGCAGCGGCACAGGCAAGGGTCGCACCGCCGGTATAGGCGAACAGGTTCAGCACCGAGACAGGTCTTCCGGCATTGCGAATGCGCTCTGCCATCCACTCCCAGTTAACTGCCTGCTCCGGAAATAATCCGGTGTGCTTGAAGCCGGTGGGCTGAATCTTAAAGGTCAGCCCGAGGGGGGCGTACTGCATCTTCCACGACTCCGGAAGCTTGCGGGAAAATGCCCAGCTTCCGCCGCCGGAGGAGGAACGGCTGTAATGTCCGTCCGCACTTCTCCACACCGGAAGCCGCCGGGGTGTTTTCCAGATGACCTGCGGGTCAGGGCGCACCAGCGTCACGCCGTTCCAGCTCTCCAATTTTTCCTGTTCTGAGGTATCCAGAATCCGATATTGTTTCCAACCATTTGCTGCTCTCAATTTTGGGTTTCTCCTATCTTCTCTCAATTATGCGCCGGCGAAAATCCGAACCTGTGCGGTAATTGCCTGTGCGGCGTTCTCCATCTGCACGGCATCCTTGCCCTCTACCATGACACGGATCAGCGGTTCTGTTCCGCTCTCCCGCACCAGGATTCTGCCGTTGTCGCCCAGTTCCTTGGTATAGGTATCAATAAGGGCAGCGATCTCTGCGTCCTCCTGCCAGTGTCCCTTTTTGGCTGCCGGAATGGTGACGTTGTACAGCACCTGCGGGAATGTTTCCATCACGCCTGCCAGCTCGCTCATTGCCTTGCCGGATTTTTTCAGGATCTCCATGAGCTTGATGCCGGAGAGTTCGCCGTCGCCGGTGGTTGCCTCATCCAGAAAGATGATGTGTCCGCTCTGCTCTCCGCCGATGTTGTAGCCGCCTGCCAGCATCTCTTCCAGAACATACCGGTCGCCGACCTTGGTCGCCTTGGCATCGATGGCGTGCTTCTTGGCGAAGTGGAAGAAGCCCAGATTGGTCATGACAGTGACAACAGCAGTGTCGTTTTTCAGCTTGCCCTCCTGCTGGAGTGCCTTGGCACAGATGGCGATGATCTTGTCGCCATCCACCAGTACGCCATTTTCGTCCACTGCCAGGCAGCGGTCTGCGTCGCCGTCGAAAGCGAGTCCCAAATCGCAGTCATGTGTCTTGACGTATTCCATCAGGTTCTCCATGTGGGTAGAACCGCAGTTCTTGTTGATGTTGGTGCCGTCCGGCGATGCGCTGAGCATGTGCACCTCTGCGCCAAGGCGTGTGAACAGGGACTCCGCCGTTGTGGAGGAGCTGCCGTTTGCGCAATCCAGTACCACACGCATGCCGGAGCAGTCCGTATGCACACAGGATGCCAGATAGGAGATATAGTCCTCTCTAGCGCTGTCATAGATGGAGATTGCACCGACTGCCGTGCCGGACTGCAGCTGAATCTGTTCCGGATGATCCAGAATCAGCGCTTCGATCTCTGCCTCGGTGGCATCCGGCAGCTTATAGCCGGTGGAGGCAAATAGCTTGATGCCATTGAACTCCACGCTGTTGTGGGATGCGGAGATCATCACGCCGGCATCTGCACCCTTGGTGCGCACCAGATATGCCACAGCCGGTGTGGGGACCACGCCCAGCTGCACTGCCTCCGCACCAACCGAACAAATGCCGGCGCAGAGTGCGGCTTCCAGAATATCCGAGGAAATTCTGGTGTCCTTTCCGATGAAGATCTTTGCCCGATGCTTGGTTTCCTTTGTCAGCACCAGTGCCGCAGCACGCCCGATCTGCATTGCCATCTCGCAGGTCAATTCTGTAATTGCAACGCCTCTTGCACCATCTGTTCCAAATAATCTACCCATGGTCATTCATTCCCTTTCTACATGTATCTTCAAATTGCTGTCAAACTCTTATGAATTTCAGAGCTTGTATTCATAGGAAATATATGCGGATTTTCGAGCAAATTTTTTTGCAGACAAGGCAAAAATTTGCAGGCATACTTTCGTATGGCAAGAATTTTTCACGCAGTATGCAACAAAATTTGCCGAAAAGACGTAGATAGATGCCTATGAACACGAGCTCTCATTCGCCGTCTGCCGAGAGCGTCATCTGTCCCTCGACACCGCCGCCGGAATTGGGCATGGCGTATCCCAGATGCTGATATGCCAGCGCTGTGGCACAGCGTCCCCTTGGGGTGCGTGCCAAAAAGCCAAGCTGCATCAGGTACGGCTCGCAGACATCTTCCAGCGTTACGGTTTCCTCCCCCAGCGCCGATGCCAGTGTTTCCAGTCCCACAGGACCGCCGCCGTAGCCCTTAATAATCATCTCCAACATACGGCGGTCGTTGCTGTCCAGACCAAGCTCGTCAATTTCCAGACGGTCCAGCGCCATATGGGCGATGTCCTGTGTGATCTCGCCGTCTCCCATGACGTCGGCAAAGTCCCGCACACGTTTCAGCAGGCGGTTGGCGATACGGGGTGTTCCCCGTGCTCTGCCGGCGATTTCTGTGGCGCCGTCAATGGAACATGGAATCTTCAGCAGCATAGCACTCCGGCGCACAATGTCCGTCAGCTGCTCTGTGGTGTACAGCTCCAGACGCAGAATCACGCCGAACCGGTCCCGCAGCGGGCTGGAGAGCTGCCCGGCTCTGGTGGTTGCTCCGACTAGGGTAAACGGGTTCAAGTCCACCCGCAGCGAACGTGCAGAGGGACCCTTTCCCATGATAATGTCAATGGCATGATCTTCCAGCGCCGGATAGAGGATCTCTTCCACCTGCCGGTTCAAACGGTGAATCTCATCGATAAACAGCACGTCATTCGGCTGCAGATTGGTGAGAATTGCCGCAAGATCGCCTGCCTTTTCAATGGCAGGGCCTGTAGTCACACGCAGATTGACGCCCATCTCGTGGGCGATGATTGCCGAAAGCGTGGTCTTGCCCAGTCCCGGAGGGCCGTACAGCAGCACATGATCCAGCGGGTCGCCACGCCGTTTGGCAGCCTCGATATAGACTGCCAGATTTTCCTTTACTTTGTCCTGTCCGATGTATTCCAGCAGGGACTGCGGGCGCAGGGAAACTTCCACCTCGCTGTCCTCTTCCACCTGTTTCGGTGTCACCATGCGGGATTCAAATTGCATATCCCCAGTTTCGATCATCCTGTTTCACGCTCCTTTCTGTACGCTTTTCACGAGCGTTTCTTGCCGAACTCCTGAAGTGTCCGGCGAATCATCTCCGAAGAGGAGAGGGACGGATCCAGCTTCGCCACAACGGGCGCAACCTCCGCCTGTGTATAGCCCAGCGTCACCAGTGCCTCGATCGCCTCGCCGGCATTTCCGCCGCCGGAAGCCGCTGTCACCGATGCCGCAGCTGCCATATCACCGGAGAGCAGCCCGATGGACTCTCCGGCGATCTTGTCTTTCAGTTCCATGACGATGCGCTGCGCTGTCTTTGCGCCGATGCCCTTGGAGCGTGTCAGCTGTTTGCTGTCCCCGGCCGCCACCGTCAGCAAGAAGCGATCCGGCGGCAGGTCGGACAGAATGGCAAGCGCCGCCTTGGGGCCGACACCGGAGACAGTGGTCAGCAGGCGAAAGCACTGTAACTCCTGTTTTGTGGCAAAGCCGAACAGCTCCACCGCATCCTCCCGCACCGAGAGTGCGGTATATAAAAAGACCGTTTCGCCCACGTTCCCCAGCTGAGAGAGCGTGGTAAAGGTCGTGCGGCAGGCATAACCCACGCCGCCGCATTCCACCACCGCCAGAGAAAGCTCTTTGGCAAGCAGTGTTCCATGTACACTATAAATCATACGGTATCTCCTGTTCTGATCTCCCGCTGCTGCACCTGCACGCCGGTAGCGCTATGGCCGTGGCAGATGGCAAGGGCGAGGGCATCGGCGGCATCGTCCGGTTTTGGAATCTGTGCCAGATGCAGGATCCGGCGAGTCATATCCATGACCTGCCGCTTTTCCGCTCTGCCGTATCCCACCACCGCCATCTTCACCTGTAAGGGCGTGTATTCGAACATGGGAATGCCATGCTTTTCCGCACACAGCACAATGACGCCACGTGCCTGTGCCACGTCAATGGCAGTTTTTTGGTTAGAGTTAAAGTACAGCCGCTCTATGGCAATGCAGTCCGGCCGGAACCGGCTGCACAAAAAATCCAGATCATCGTAAATGGCATTCAGCCGTGCGGCAAACCGTGTTCCTGCCTCCGTGGTAATGGCACCGTATTCCAGCGGCACAAACTCCGCCCCGTGGTAGGACACCACGCCGAACCCCACAATGGCATAGCCGGGGTCAATTCCTAATATCCGCAAAATGCTTCCTCCCAACGATTCTCCACGCTGGCTGCGGCGGCAGGCATCCGCCGGCAGCAACGCACGTACATTTCATTATAGCACAAAACGCCCTTCCTTTTCAATAGCTATTCAAATTTTTATCTTGATTTTTGAAAAAAAATTGTGTATAATGAAAATGGAACCGTTTGCGTGTCGAATCGATACGCAGCAGACTTCGACAGAACAAACGCCGTACAAACAAAGGCAGGAGAAAGGAACGCCAACATGGAACTCAATGAAATTCGTGTAGAAATCGACAAGCTGGATCGGGAGCTGCAGCAGCTGTTTGAACAGCGTATGCAGCTCTGCCGTGAGGTGGCACAGTATAAAAAAGCCCACAACATGCCTGTATTTCAAGCCGATCGGGAGCAGTTGATTTTGGATCGTGTGGAAAAGAACGCCGCAGAGGGACTGGGTGCTGCCTCCCGCACACTGTTTTCCAACATCATGAGTATCAGTTCTCAGCTCCAGCAGAAAATGCTGGTGGCTGCGGAGGCTGCGCCGGAGATCGCCTGCCCGCACATGGAAACTGCCGTGAAAATCGGGTGTCAGGGCATCACCGGTGCCAATTCCGAGACTGCTGCCCGCGCCTTTTTCCCCAACCGTGACATCGCCTTCTACCCTACCTTCGAGCAGGTCTTTGCAGCGGTCGAAGCCGGCGAACTGGAATACGGCGTGCTCCCCATTTACAACAGCACCTCCGGCACAGTGACTCAGACCGTTGACCTCATGGGCAAGTACAGCTTCTTCATCACCGCCATGAATCAGGTGGAGGTCACCCACTGTCTGGCAGCCCTCCCCGGCACCAGGCTGGAGGATATCCGGATGGTCTACTCCCACCCGCAGGCACTCTCCCAGTGCAGCGATTTTCTGGACGCACGGCACCTGCCGCGCCACGAGGACAGCAACACCGCTGTTTCGGCACAGATGGTGGCAGAGTCCGGCGACCACACCATCGCAGCCATCTGCTCCGCCGACTGCGCCAAGCACAACCATCTGGAAATTCTGGCATCCCGCATCTCCAACGTGGTTCCCAACTTCACCCAGTTCATCTGCATTACCAAGGATATGCAGGTCGCACCGGAGGCATCCGTCATCTCCGTCATGCTGACCCTCTCCAACGAGCCGGGCAGCCTGAGCCGCATCCTGAACAAGTTCTTCCTGTACGGTCTGGACATGACCAAAATTGAGAGCCGCCCCATTCGGGACGGCAGCTTCGACGTTGTGTTCCACATCGACTTCAAGGGCAACCTGCGGGATCGCAGCATCGCCGCTTTCCTCAACGACCTGTGCAAGAGCTGCCGGGAATTCAAACTCCTGGGAAATGCCGTTGTCATGGAATAATCTGGCGTAAAACCATACCTCAAAAAAACACAAGCGGACACTGGAAAACTGCCAGCGTCCGCTTTTTTTGGATTGGATAAATCCTACTTTACTTTTCCTTTTTCTCTTCCCGCAGCAGCTGCATCCGCAGCGACAGGCAGGAAACCACAGCCATCAGCACACCGCCGGCTGCGATCCATCCCACCACCACATTTCGCATGTGGTAGATGTCCGAATAGGGCACTGTGGCGAAGATCACATAGTCGCCGCTGGTCTGATACCGCAGCATTGCCGCAGCACCATCGTCTGTTTTGACATCCAGCGTACCGCTCTTGTGTCTGGTCTGAAACAGATTTTCCGCCATCTTCTGTCCGATTTTCTGGGGATCGGTACAGCTGATGTACTCCAGCGTATCCGCCTGTACAATGGCGGTTTCTCCGGAAGCATACAGCGGCATATCCGAAGCGGTGTTGGCAAGATCTGCCTCCTGCAAAATGTTCACCGTCGAGGCAGCCGGAAATGTGATCTGCACCAGTCCGCCGGATTCCCCGAGGGTGGACGCTGCCACAATGGTCGGCGAATCCGAGTCCAGCAAAAACAAAACATCTGTATAGACGTTGTCCGAGAGATGAGAGAGAAATTCCTCCCGCACGGTGCTGCCTTCGCCGGAGGGATCGGTACTTGCAGTGATGTTGCCCCTGTCATCCGAAACGCTGATGCGGTCGGCATTGACAGTCACACGCAGCTCCTCCAGCGTCCGGTCGTCCGTCAGAAACGATGCGTCCTCTGAGAGAATCATCGCCGTTGTCCGTGTTTTGGAGATATAATCCTCCTTCAGCTCCTCTGTCAGCTGAGATGCCTGATTCTCATTTTTTTGCAGGTAGGCTTCCACAGAACCGATGTTGACATCGATCTGAGAGACCGCCTGATTTTTGCTGACAACGCCAATGGTATAGCCCGCTGCCGCTGCCAGAACCAGAATCGTGACCAGCATGCTGAGCAGCACCCAGCGATAACTCTGAAAAAAACGTTTTCCCACTTTGTTCCGTCAAAGCCTCCTTATTTTGCTGCGAAATCCTTCATCATGCGGAAGCCCTCGTCCACGTACAGCCCCGTTGCCTTTGCCGTTGCCTCGCTGAACGTATCCGGCCCGTTTTTCGGATTCCGGCTGTCATAGATCAGGAACGGGATCGGGTCGTTGGTATGAGTCTTGAGGGAGAGCGGTGTAGCATGATCCGGCATGACCAGAACCTTGAAATCGCCCATCTTCTCCAGTTCTGCCACAACCGGTCCCAGAATCTTGTGGTCGATGATGGAAATCGCCTTCGCCTTGTTCTGTACCTCGGCACGGTGTCCGCACTCGTCCGGTGCTTCCACGTGGATGTAGACGAAATCCTGACCGTTCCGGAATTCGGCAATTGCCGCAGCTGCCTTTCCATCAAAGTTGGTGTCGATGTAGCCAGTAGCACCCTCGACTTCTACCACACGCATGCCGGAGAACTTGCCGATGCCCTTGAGCAGGTCAACTGCCGAGATCATAGAGCCGTGCAGACCGTACTTCTCATAGAACGGATCGAGGTTGGCACGAACGCCCTCGCCCCACAGCCAGATGCTGTTTGCCGGACGCTTGCCCTGCCGGATGCGCTCCAGATTGACCGGATGATCTTTCAGCACGTCGTAAGAACGCACCATCAGATCATACAGCGGTGCTGCATTCTGGCTGTGGCACAGCGGCAGATAGGTCTTGATAGGTCTTCCTGTGATGTCGTGCGGCGGTGTGAGTCCGCCCAGATCGGTGGTGCCGTGGTCCCAGATCAGGCAGTGCCGATAGGCAACACCGGCATAGAACCGGAAGGTATCGTTGCCCAGTGTCTCTTCCACTGCCTGCATCAGGATGCGTGCCTCTTCGGTGGAGATATCGCCGGCGCAGTAGTCCACCATGGTGCGATCCTCATAGTTCGGCTCATCGCTCAGTGTCACCAGATTGCAGCGCAGCGAAACATCGGTGGGCTTCATGTCGATGCCGATGCTTCCGGCCTCCAGCGGAGAACGGCCGGTGTAATACTTCATAGGGTCATAGCCCAGAACCGAGAGGTTTGCCACATCGCTGCCCGGCTTCATGCCATCCTGCACGGTCTTAACCAGACCAACGGTTGCTTTCTTTGCCAGTCTGTCCATGTTGGGGGTATCCGCTGCCTCCAGCGGGGTCTTGTTTCCCAGTTCCTCCACTGGATAGTCTGCCATACCGTCACACAATACTACCAGATATTTCATCAGATTAGCCTCCTGCATTCATTTTGGGATGCAGCACCGAAATTCGATGCCGTACCGTTCTCTATTATACCATATGCCAGAAAATTTGTCCAGCGTTTTTCGCACACCGGCGCAAATCCGGCTGCGGCCGCTCTTCCGCTCACTTTTCGGTTTCTTTGCCCATGTTCTTTTCATAGATCAGCTGCAATCCCTTGAGCAGCAGCAGCGGATCAGTCAGGATCTTATGCCGACAGTGGGGAATGATGGACTCCGACAGTCCGCCTGTTGCGAGGTAGGTCGGTGTTTCCCCCAGCTCTTCTGTAATGCGATCCAGCAGACCGTCAATGCAGCCGGCTGCGCCATAGAGGATACCGCTCTTCATGCAGGCGACCGTGTTGCTGCCGATACACTTTTTCGGCGGTTCAAAAGAGATCTTGGGCAGCTGCGCCGTCTTTTCCGTCAGGGCGTTGAGAGAGATTCCCACGCCCGGCGCAATCACGCCGCCGATATGCCGCCGCCGGGCATCGATGACGGAGAATGTAGTAGCAGTGCCCATGTCAATGATGACGATGGGCGGTTCGTACTCGTGCAGGGCTGCCACAGCGTCTGCCACACGGTCGCTGCCCAGCTGTGCCGGATTGTCAATGGCGATCTGAAGTCCGGTGCGAACGCCGGGGCCGACAACCAGCACCGGACAGCTTGCGATCTTCTCGATTGCCTTTCGCATGGAATTGTTGATGGACGGCACAACAGAGGAGATGATGCTCCCCTCGATCTCCTCCGTTTGTATCCGGTAGATCTCCAGAATGGTTTTGATGGAGACCGCAAGCTCCAGCGGTGTGGCGTTCTGGTTGGTGGAAACACGTTCCACAAACAGAATCTCCTTCTCCTGAAAGCATCCGATCACCACGTTGGTATTTCCAATATCAATGGCAAGAACCATAGATGTTACCTCCAATTTCTTTTCTCTCTGCTTTATTATAACATAGACAGGGCAAAATTGCAACTTGCTCTGTGCAGGCTGGTCTAACCCCTCGCTTGTCTGCATAGGATAGAGCAAACGAACGCCGCCGGACGGCGAAAAGGAGGAGTTCCACATGGAATTGAAAATCAATCGGGAGATGATCCCTGTCACCGAAACCATTCTGGACGATGTGCAGGAGCAAAGCGTTGAACTGGACTACGTCTTGCCGGACTACGATCCGGATATTTTCCGCATCATCGGCTGTGAGATGCACCCCACCATCGTCAGCTATACCACTGCATCTGACCGCATCACCTATGAGCTGCGGGTCGATATCCGCATCTTGTACTGCGGTGCCGGAAGCACACTGCTGCAATGCGTTTCCCAGCAGATGATGTTCTCCCGCAGCGCCGAGCTGCCCCGCACCGCAGAGAACCCCACGCTGACACTTCGCCCACGCATCACCTATTCCAACTGCCGTGCTGTCAGCCCCCGCCGTCTGGAGGCGAGAGGCGCCGTTTCCGTACAGATTCGGGTCACCGGCGACCGCCGGCAGGAGGTCATTCGGGATGTGTTCGGCATGCACGTCCAGCTGCGCAAAATTCCGGTGGAGTACGCTGCCCAGAAGCGCAGCGCCGTCAAGAACATCACCCTCAGCGAGGAGGTAGAGCTTGGCGCAGCCAAACCGCCCATCCGCTCCATTGTTCGGAATAACGTGCGTCTGGTGCATCAGGAGACCTCAATTCTCGCCGGAAAGCTGATCGTCAAGGGCGATGCCGAGGTACAGCTGCTCTATACCTGGCAGAAGGACGACGGCTCCGGCGGTATGGAGTCCATGCAGTTCACCCTCCCCTACAGCCAGATCGTGGACATGGAACAGATCGATGAGAGTTACCGTAGCAGCGTCGAAGCGCAGGTCATCCGCTGCGACCTCAAGCCTTCCGCCGAGGTGCTGCAATGCGAGATCGAACTGCGACTCTGCTGCACCGCCATTCAGACGGCATCGGTTCAGCTGGTCACCGATGCGTTCTCCACCTGCTACCCCTGCCAGCAGACACCGGTTTCCGTGCAGATCGACATGGCACCGGAGCGGGTGTACAGTTCCATGGCATGCAGTGCCGTCATTCGCCCCGGCGACCGCATTCCGGAATGCATCTACGACCTCCAGTGTCAGGTGCGCAACATCAACATGCAGCTGCTCTCCGACACCAACCGCATTCGTGTCAGCGGCATGCTCTGCTGTAGCCTCTTGGCAGCGGACGCCGAGGGAATGCCGGTTCTGCTGGAGAAAGAAGAGGCGTTTGAGGCATATGCCGATCCCGGCACCTCCGTGGCAGACGCTGTTCTGCGTGCACAGGTAGAGCCGGCAGACTGCACCTATCATCTGGCATCGGACGGCACCATCTCGGTGCAGGCGAATCTGCTGCTGCACGGGGCGCTCTGCCCTTCTGCCCGCCACGTCTGCCTGTCCGATCTGGAAGTGGACGGAGAGAACAAGCTGGTGCGAGACGGCGACTATGCGCTGAAGCTCTACTACGGCGTGGAACACGAGGACATCTGGGACATCGCCAAGCGCTGCCACACCAGCGTAGACGCCATCATGGAGGAAAACGAGCTTGCCGAGGAGCAGCTTGCCAACGCCGGAATGCTCTTCATTCCCATTGTTCACTAGGGGTTGTTTGAAAAATAGCGATGTTTGGAAAAATGTACAGAAATTACTGTATGTTAGGAGAGAATCCGCAGGCAGGCTGTCGCCTGACAAGGATTTTCGACGACACAGACAGTGATTTATGGGCGTTTTGACAAATGTACGGATTTTTCAAACAAGCCCTAATACAACCAAATCAAAATGGAGGCACAAGTGCATGGCTAGTGAAATTTACGCTGACATCGCCCAGCGCACCAACGGCGACATCTACATCGGAGTCGTGGGGCCGGTACGTTCCGGAAAATCCACGTTTATCAAACGCTTTATGGAGCAGCTGGTCATCCCCAACATTCCCAGCGAAGCCAGACGGGAACGGGCAGTGGATGAACTTCCCCAGTCCGCCGGCGGACGCACTATTATGACAACCGAGCCGAAGTTCATTCCGGAGGAAGCCGTGGAGCTGACGCTGGGCGAGGCTGCCCGTCTGCGTCTGCGCATGATCGACTGCGTGGGATACATCATCCCCAGCGCACTGGGATACATCGAAAACGACCAGCCCCGCATGGTACACACCCCGTGGTTTGACGAGGAAGTCCCCTTCAACATGGCGGCAGAGGTGGGCACACGAAAGGTCATTGCGGAGCACTCCACCATCGGACTGGTGGTCACCACCGACGGCAGCATCACCGATCTGCCACGTGCCGAGTACGCCGAGTGTGAACAGCGGGTCATCGAGGAGCTGCAGGAGCTAGGAAAGCCCTTTGCCGTCCTGCTGAACTGTCTGCATCCACACAGCAAGGAATCGCAGGCGCTGGCGGAACAGCTGCGGGAAACCTACAATGCGCCGGTCATCCCCGTCAGCTGTCCGGATTTGGACGAAGCCGACATCCGCACCATCCTCACGGAGCTGCTTCGGGTGTTCCCCGTTCAGGAGATCAACATCTGCATGCCCCACTGGATCACAGAGCTGGAAAGGCACCACTGGCTGCGGGAATCCGTCTTCTCCTGCATCCGGCAGGCAGCCGGCGAGGTGCACACCATCCGTGACACCGACACTTTCGCCGAGACGATCTGTACCTGTCCCTACATCACCGGTGCTGCCATTCGGGAAATCCACATGGGCACCGGCAGCGTCATCGTGGACGTTTCGCTGGACGCTGCGCTCTTCTATCGGATTCTGGGCGAAGAAACGGGACTGGAAATCCACAGCGAAAGCGATCTGCTGCCCATCCTGATGGAACTGAGCCGTATCCAGAAAGAATACGCCAAGATCGAGCCGGCACTGCGGGAGGTGGAGGCGACCGGCTATGGCATTGTCATGCCGGATCAGGAGGAGATGACACTGGAAGAGCCGGAGATCATCAGGCAGGGCGGACGATACGGCGTGCGCCTGCGGGCATCGGCACCCTCCATCCACATGATGCGTGCCGACATCCGCACCACGGTCAGTCCCATTGTGGGAACGGAACGCCAGAGCGAGGAGCTGGTCATGTACCTGCTGGAGGGTTTCGAGGAGGACCCCGCCAAGATCTGGTCCTCCAACATCTTTGGCAAGTCCCTTCACGAACTGGTGGGCGAGGGACTGCACAACAAGCTCTCCAAGATGCCCATGGATGCACGCCTGAAGCTTCAGGAAACCCTTCAGCGCATCATCAACGAGGGATGCAGCGGGCTCATCTGCTTTATCCTTTAAATTGCAGCAAATACAAAACCGGACGCACGCTTTTTCGCAGTACGTCCGGTTTTGTTATGATATGAGAAGCTGTCAAATAAAATATTACTGGATTCCTTTTTTACGCATTATTTTTTGCACATAATAAATTGATTCCCCATGCAATTGCCAAAACAAACAGGCTTCCAGTTTCTATCAAAATTGCATTTTTTCCCTGTGGCTCAGAGAGCGGAACATCTACCAATGTTACCAGAACGGCAACGCCAAGCACTAAAAGCAATAGATATATGATCACACAAAAAGCAACGATTACCGCAGTATGTTTCTTTTCATTTCTCCGTGCCAATTTGATGGGATAAAACATAATGGGCAAGACCAGCATAACCAAAGAGCATAACAGTCCCCAGACAAATCCAATTCCGCAGGAAACCAGTCCCAGCACTCCGGTAATCTGCCCCTCTGTTATAAATTCACTTTCGTTTTCCCCGCCGGTAAGAAAGTTGTCCATTGTCCTTCCAAAATCCTGAATATCCATGAACGTTTCAAACTCTTCTGCATTTGTGCTTTTTACCGACTCCCACAGAATCATCGTCCAAATGAGCCAAAAAATAAGCATTGCTACAGGATACACCACGCTGCAAATCAGCGCCATTCGTTTTACCTCATTGTATTTCTGATCAAATTTATCGGATTCACGCACACCAAAACTGTTGTATCCAGCCAACTGACGATTCGTTCGAAGAGAAAGAAACACTGCTGCCACAATCAATAGCGTCACTGGAGAAAACATGACAATCGTCATCTTAATGTTTCCTATAAAAAGTATCAAATTCCACATTGTAAAATCATCCTTTCCGCCCTCTAATATACATCATATATGTTGTTTATATACTAAGTTTAACACAGTTTATGATGTTTGTCAATACGTCAATTTTGGTGTAAACTAGAATTTGTAAAGAGTCCCCAAAGAAAGAAGTTGAATTTGTGCAAAATCACCTATGGCTATACCCCAATCTGGTATCTGCTCGAAAAGCAACATGTTCTCAAAAAGAGCTTTCCGAACAAATCGGAATTTCACAGCAGGAAATCAGTCGTTATGAACGTGGCGAAGTCAAAGCGCCGATTAATTATTTGAAAGATGTCGCATCTGTATGCCATGTAAGCGTGGATTATCTTCTCGGATCGGAAATCCCATCGGAATCAAATCTTTCCGCAGAAGAAGAAAAAATCATTCACATTTTGCGAGCACTCACACCTGAAAATCAAATTCGCCTTTCAGAGCGTGCAGAAACACTTCTCGAACTCCAACAAAACGAAACGCCTTGCAACAAATAATGCTGCAAGGCGTTAGTCTTATCATAATTAGTTTGCACTCAATCCAGTGCGAACAGTTCATTCAAATAGTGGATTCCCGTTTCTGTCCGGAAAATCTTGTCCCGAAATTTTTTGATATTCCGCTTGGGCAGCCCTTCCTCATAGGCATTCACCAGAAAATCCGCCTCCACCAGAATCTGCAAATCAACAGCGTCAATGTTCTGGTAGCTGTGATGGTGGGCGACCAGTTCGCACACACGATTGGTCAGCGCCGGCGAGAATTCCAGCGCCATCAGCATGGCACGGGCAATGGGCGGGCCCTCCTGTTCCTGATATTCTCCGGCAGCAGAACGGTATTTCTTTTCCGCAGCATGAATTCCGATATCATGTACCAGTGCTGCCGCCTCGATCACTTCCCGCTGCTTTGCACCGATCTGTTCCTCTTCTGCAATCATTTTGGCAAAGGCGTACACCTTCATAAAATGCTGAATCCGCTTGGGATCTCCGCTGTACAGGGTAATCATTGCCATTGTCAGCTGACTCATGGATGCCATGGTATCCTGCTCCTTTCGTCATCTCAAAACCTGTTCTGTCTTGTCACTTGCTTCGATCTCCGGCACTTTGCCTGAGAAGTTGTTCTCACAGAAAGAAACAAATATCTTTTCTATGAGGGCAGCTTCTTAGAGCTTGTGTTCATAGGAAATATATGCGGATTTTCGAGCAAATTTTTTTGCAGACAAGGCAAAAATTTGCAGGCATACTTTCGTATGGCAAGAATTTTTAACGCAGTATGCAACAAAATTTGCCGAAAAGACGTGGATAGACGCCTATGAACACGAGCTCTTAAAGCTGATCTGCAATCTCGTAGATCAGGCGTTCCGATTTTTCCCAGCCGAGGCACGGATCTGTAATAGACTTACCGTAAACGCCTTCGCCGATCTTCTGGGAGCCGTCCTCAATGTAGCTCTCTACCATAAATCCCTTCACCAGACGGTCGATGTCTGCGCTGTGGCGGCAGCTGTGAAGCACTTCGTTGCAGATACGAACCTGTTCCAAATACTTCTTGCCGGAGTTGGAGTGGTTGGAATCCACGATCACCGCCGGATTCTGGAGGGACTTCTTCGCATACAGCTCGCACAGTGTCATCAGATCCTCATAGTGGTAGTTGGGCAGGGTGCGTCCCAGCGGGTCAACTGCACCACGGAGAATGGCGTGTGCCAGCGGATTGCCCTTGGTCTTTACTTCCCAGCCGCGATACAGGAACATGTGAGAAGCCTGTGCTGCGACCATGGAATTCATCATTACCGAGAGGTCGCCGCCAGTGGGATTCTTCATGCCCACCGGAATATCCAGACCGCTGGCGGTCAGACGGTGCTGCTGGTTTTCCACAGAGCGTGCGCCCACTGCCACATAGGACAGCAGATCCGACAGATAGCGGTGGTTCTCCGGATAGAGCATCTCATCGGCACAGGTCAGACCGGTCTGTTCAATGGCACGTGTGTGCAGCTCACGAATGGCGATCAAACCCTGCAGCATATCCTCTTTCTTTTCCGGATCCGGCTGGTGTACCATCCCCTTATAGCCCTCACCCGTGGTGCGGGGCTTGTTGGTGTAGATACGGGGAATGAGAATCAGCTTATCTGCCACCTTTTCCTGCACCTTCGCCAGACGAGAGGTATAGTCCAGAACGGCATCCTCACGGTCTGCAGAGCACGGACCGATGATGAGCAGTTTCTTGCTGGATTCGCCGGTGAACACCTTCTGAATCTCTGCGTCTCTGGCAGCCTTTACAGCGACCAGCTTTTCCGGCAGCTGGAACTGCGCTTTCAGTTCCTTTGGAACGGGCAGTTTTCGAATAAATTCCATATTCATATTCTAATACTTCCTCCTTATCTTTGGGTATCCGGACAGCGTAGCCATCCCTATCTCTTCCAGTATACTCTTTTTTTCCTGAAATTACAAGTCAATCTGACAAAGAAACCATTGCAAAACTATTTTTTTACTGCAAAGTCTGCACCGGCGTTGCCGTATCCGGCACGGTTTCCTCGGTTGCGGTGCTCTCCGTTTCGCCGGGCTCCTCCGCCTTGGGCGAGATCAGTTCCAGCGCCAAGTCCCCACGAGTGGTGTAGACAGCTGCCACAGCGCATTGATCCGGCAGCAGCAGCATGTGCTCCAGCTCCTCCCGTTTCATGGAGAGATCACCCCACGTGTACAGCAGCTCCGCCTGAGACTGCTGCGATGCGACACCGTACAATCCCCCTGCACCGGCGACACCATACCAGAATTCCGCACAGTCGGACTCTCCCAGCAGACTGTCCCCGCCGCAGGCATCCGCCAGCGTCACCTGTGTTTTCCACAGTGCGCCGTCAGTCACGACGATATGGGAAAGGGCGCTGCTGCCGTTGGCATCCTGCTCCAGCAGAAGCATTCCGCCGGTACTGCTGCGCACCCACTGAAAGGCAGATGCGACCTCCAGCATATCCGTGGAATAGCCCTGCACCGGGCAGAGATTCCCCTGAGAATCCAGCGCCATGAGATACTCCTGTTCATCGATGGTCGCCGTCAGATAGATGTGATCGGCAGCATCGCACCGCACGCTGGTGAACACCATGGTCTGCTTGGATTCCTGATCCAGGTGCAGCAGCGTGGAAAGCCCCATTTTCCGGATGACCGTTCCTGCGGCATCGTACCACACCAGATGGTACTGGGTGGCGTAATTCTCATAATAGGTCTCCCAGTCGAACGTGTCCGGATCAAAGTCCGAGTCCTCGTAGGGAATCTCCGTGGCATTCTGGCAGATCAGTCCGCAGACCGTGCCATCCGACAGCACATCGAAGTCCGTCAAGCCGCTGAAACCGGCAGGATCTGCATCCGGATACAGCATCTGAAACTCCGGTTCTGCCTGTGCCGGTGTACAGAACAGCACGCCGATCCCCTGTCCGCTCTCCTGCTGCTGCACACCCAGCAGATAGAGCTTGCCGTCAGAAAACCGGATGGATTGCAGCGTTCCCAGTTCCGCCGGCAGTTCCCAGTCCGAGATCTCGCCGGAGAACAGGGGAACCTGTTTGATTTCCGTAGAGAGCTGGGTTTCCGTGGCGGAAACATCTGTTTCCTCCGCCAGTGCGGTGGTCACAAGCGGCGGAAGCTCCATCGAAGACTGCTCCTCTGTCTCTGTCACAGATGCGCTGGTTTCCGTTGCACAGCCAGCCGTGCAGAGAAGCAGCCCCATGAGAAGTGCACCCATCGCTGCACCGCTTTTTTTCTGTTTCATAGACCTGCCTCCGTTCGTCAAAATCTTTGTCCATTATAATACGAAATCACAGAAAAGTCAATAGAGCGGATTCCCGTAAACATGAAATACACGCCTTTTCGGCAGAATTCCATAAAAATTCTCGCCAGACGCAAGCGTGCCTGCAAACTTTCGCCTGATTGGGGCAAAATTCTGCTCGCAAAAACCGCACCTGCACATGATGAGAATGTGTACTGAACGTCTCAGATTGTGAGGACTCTCGACCGTACCCCGGATTGCGTATTCTGCACCGCCACACTTTGCGCAGGAATCTTATCACGATTGATTTATAAGGGAAAATGAATACCTGCGCCATAATCTGCTTCATACTTGTCTTTTTCAGAATCTTTAGATATCCAAATCAAATATAAACCATTTTCCTGCGCATCTTCTGAATCATATTTTTCAATAAAAAATAAGTTATAAGTTTCTAAATCCGTCAATATCGTATAATCTGCCCGAATTTGAAACGTTTTCCTTTTTCCGTTCTGACTTTCATCGGTTGCAATTGTTCCATCGGATGATACAAAATCCCCTGTATAATATTCAATCGCAGATAAAATCGCCTCATCCAATTCTCCCGCTTCATTCAATGCCTGCTTCGAAAACATAGACCTGATTGCAGCCTGGTCTTCGTTCTCTAATGCTGTCACGATTTCTGAAACTCTATCCTCTGCTATTTTATCTAAGCTTCTATCTTCCAGCCAGCTTTGGTGCGGATAAGAAAAACAGCCCGTAAAAGAACACAAGAGCACAACTATAGAACCAGCGAGAATCGAACAAAGCAAAAGTGCAAGTACTTTTTTCTGCATTTCAATTTTTCCTCAATAAGGCCCAATCCCATTTTCTTATGCCAATGCCGAATTTGCTGCGATCGCCTGTTCCAGACGGCGGGGAATCTCCCCATCCTCCACGCACAGGCTCCCTGCAACACCGCTTCCCAGCTGGATATCCGGCTTGACCGACGGCCCGTGGAAATCCGAACCGCTGGTGACCAGCAGCCCGTATTTCTCTGCCAGCTGCAAATAGAGCCGTGTCTGCTCTGCCGTATGGCGGCTATAGTGCGCCTCGATGCCCTGCAGCCCCAGTGAGATCAGCTGCTGCAAAAGCGCTTCCAGCTCCGGCCCTTCCAGCTTCAGCTGATGGGGGTGCGCCAGCACTGCAACGCCGCCCGCCTGCCGGATCACAGCAATGCCCTTTTCCGGCGAAGGCTTCGGGCGCTCTGCCTCCGCATAGAACGCCGGTGTTGCCAGATATTTTTCGAAGGCATCCTGAATGGAGCCGGCATAGCCCAGTTCCACCAGCGCCCGTGCAAAATGCGGCCGTCCGCTGGTGCGCCCCTGATTGCAGCGCCGCACATCCTCCAGCGAAATGACTACACCACGCCGGTGCAGAAATTCCAGCATCCGTGATGTGCGCTCCCGCCGGTTCCTGGCGTTTTCCTCGCAGAACGCCAGCAGCGCCGCAGAATCCGCATCAATGCCATATCCCAGAATATGCAGCTCCCGTGTATACTGTACACTGATCTCGATGCCGGAGAAAAACGTCATCCCCAGCTGCTGTGCTGTCTGTCTGGCACGGGAAATTCCCGAAACGGTGTCATGATCGGTGACGGCGGCAACAGTTACCCCAGCTTCCGCCGCCAGACGCATGGTCTCCTCCGGCGTGAACTGACCGTCCGAACAAGTGGTGTGAATGTGAAGATCAATCATTTTGCGCTCCTTTCTCAGAAGATGACGAAATGTGCAGCAGTTTCTCCCACAATGCCGCATCCCCATAGGCATCGGCATCGCAGAGCACCAGAATCTGGTGGTATCCGGAGAGGTCTGCCAGCTCCTCCGCCCCGTGAGAGGCGCAGTCCACGTTCAGGAAACAGATCTCACGGTAGTGCTGCATGAGGAACGGCACCAGATACGCCGCATCCGCATCTCCCAGCAGCAGCAGTTTTCTCTGGTTGTCCACGTCTGTCTGTACCACGATTTTCTCACAGGGTTCCCCCAGCACATACGCCGACGGGTCTTCCTCGCTGGGATGATCGTACATCTGCCGTTCCTCCTCCGTGCCGTCCGCTGCATACGCTGTCACAGATGTGACGCTGCTGCCGGAGCTGCACGTGTACCGGTCGAGGATGTCCGGTGTGACCCGTCCGTCGTAGCACGCACGGTACAGACTGCCCCGGTACGTTCCCACGTGGGAGACGGCGTACTGGTCGTAGGAGACGGGAATAAAGCCCATCTTCCGGATGGCGCTGCGATAGACGCAATAGGCACCGTATCCCGTCCACTGCGCATCGGTGCGGTGGTAGATGTAGTCGTCCTTAGCAGTGGAGAGAATCTGATAGATGTCGATTTTTCGAATGGGCGAGGAAACCTCGTCATAGAACGTATCCAGTTCGGACAGTTGGGAGGAAAACGGCGCACTGCCCAGCAGGTCTGCTGCATAAAATTCTCCGGCAGCCGGCACAGCACCCAGAAACATGGGCACTTCATACGCCTGATAGAAGTCGTTGAACAGCGTGGCAGTTTTGGAAAGCTCCGCCGTATCCAAAGTTTCCGGCATTTCCAGCAGCCGTTCCTGCGTCAGGCAGACATCCTGCACACGGTTTCCGCCTGTCGCCAATGTCCCCGCTGTGTACGCCTGTAGAAACAGCCCGTGTCCCGGCAGCGTTTCCGCAGCAGACTGATCCGCACGCTTTTGCAGCGGGGCAAACGCCGAACTGCTGCTTCCAGACGGCATGCGGTATTTTCCGGCAGCCGATGCTGCCACAAAGCCGGCTCCCCCAGCCAGCAGCAGCATCCAGAGCACCCAGCCCGTCACCCGGCAGGCAATCTGGTGTTGCTCCGCTGCCGTCCTGCGCTTCCAGCGCCGTTGTTGCTTGATTTTCATAAGTCACCTTTCCTTAGAGCCTGTTTCGCATCTTTTTCCGCACATCTTTTCGGCAGATTTTGCCGGTGACTGCGTCAAAAACCCTTGCCATACGAGACAGTATGCCTACGAATTTTTTCCTTGTCACCGACAAAATCATGCTCGAAAATCTGCACAGAAAAAGATACGGCACAAGCTCTTAGATCAAAAGCTGCATTGCAGCACTTCCGCCAATGCCAAAGAGCACGGCCACGCATCCCGCCAGAAGCAGTACTGACACGCTGACCGTCAGCACCGTCCGCATGCGCCGGAACCAGAGGGTATGCTCCGCCCGCCGCAAAAGCGTCCGCCAATGTCCGGTGGCAGCATAGCACGCCGGCAGCAGTGCCAGCCCGTAGCTGCGCAGAAAATAGAAGTCTGATTCCGTGGGCATGATGCCCTCCATCCCCAGGAGAATCCGGCAGTACGACCAGACGTGGGCGAGGTCGGGCATGGTGAGAAGCAGCGAACCAACGCTGAGCAGTCCTCCCACCAGCAGATAGCGAAATCCGGTGTGTGTCCTGCGTTCTCCCATGGCGTGTTCCAGACAGAGCAGCAGTCCTATGGCGATACCCCACAGCAGGGACGGCAGCCGGAAGCCATACCACAGACCGATGCAGCCCCATGTCAGCGTAACTGCAATGGTGCGCAGCAGCGGATTCCGGCTGGAAAGATGCCCTCCCACATACTGGGAAAACCACTGAATCACCGTCCGGTTCCACTGCGCCGAAAACAGCAGGACAGACGGATAGAACAGCTTCTTGCCATAGCTTTCCGGCAGCTTTACGCCATAACAAAGCGCCAGTCCGATCGCCATGTCCGCATAGCCGGACAGTTCCAGATACAGGGAAAGCAGATGTGCCAGCACGCCGAGCCACGCCGTCAAAAACGAGTAGCCAGAGAAATCCGTCTGCGCTGCCGACAGGAAAAACATTCCCACCCAGTCGGCAAGCAGCAGCTTCTTGGCGAGTCCGACCACAAAGCGCAGCAATCCGGCACCGGTCTGTTCCATGGAAACCGCACGCTGAAACTCCCAGCGCTGTGCATCACGGTAGGACACCGCCGGCCCCAGGATCAGACGGGGATAGAACAGCATGTACAGGAAAAAGTTGCGCCAGTTCCGCTCCGCCGAGATCACGCCACGCCGGACATCAGCACAATATCCCACGCCCTGCAGCGCAAAAAATGCCAGCCCCAGCGGAAAGAACATGGTGCCGTCTAAGTACGCCGTCTTCCATGAGCGCAGCCAGTCGCTGCGCAGCAGAACCAGCACTGCCAGATATCCCAGCACCACGCCGGTGAGCAGCAGACCGCTCCGCCCTTTTCGGGACTTCCAGCGCTCCATCAGCCAGCCGGCGAAAAACGTCAGCGCCGTCAGCAAGAGCAGAACGCCAGCGGAGAGCAGTCCGCCGCCCAGCAGAAACAGCACGCTGATGACCAGCATTGCCTCCCGTTTCCACCGATGGGGTACCAGACGGTAAAGCCCCAGCGTCATGGGGAAAAAGAGAAAGAGAAAGGTAAGGGATGCAAACTGCATGAGATCTCTCCTTTTCCTCAGGTTTCGTCAGCCAGAAGCTGCTGCAATTCCTGCCGTGTCATCATGGTGTTGAGTACCTCCAGCAGTGATGCCGCCGAGAGCAGATCCGGCAGCCCCAACCGCTTTTGCAGTGCTTTCCGGCGAGCCTTGCTGTCCGCACCGCCGGAGAGCCCCAGCTCATACAAATCATATCGGGTGATGGGATCGACTTTCTCCGGTACTTCATCGGTCAGCACGCCTGCCTTGGCGAACGCCTCCAGCAGCACGTCTTTCCGGATACCTTCCACGCCGAGCTTGCCCTCCGCCGAGGGCTTTTCCTTGCGGTGCTCCTTGCCGTAGATATCGGGGATATAGACGTGATACAGCTTCCCGTCCCTGACTGCACCCTTCAGGTAATTC
The DNA here is from genome assembly GCF_020709055.1 of Ruminococcus callidus. Taxonomy (GTDB): domain Bacteria; phylum Bacillota; class Clostridia; order Oscillospirales; family Ruminococcaceae; genus Ruminococcus_C. The sequence goes on along the minus strand of NZ_JAJFCK010000010.1, from coordinate 45,931 downwards.
CGAATCTGAAAGCCTGCCCGATCGGAGTCGGTGAGCACAATGACGCCGGTGGTTCGGGCGTAATACTGAATCAGCGCCATTTTCTCCGGATCCCGAAAGATGCGGAAGCCGTTGGTGACGAGAATCACCGCATCCAGAATGGAGGAGAGCTTGATCTTATCGTACTTTCCCTCCACCACAATTGCCTGTGCAATATGAATCATGTTGTTTCTCCTTATCCAGCGGTAATTTGCAGCATGCGGACAATGGCTGACTCCAGCAGCGCACGCTCCGGCGTACTGGTGGAGTTCAGCTGAATCTCCAGATCACACAGCAGCTGCACGCAGGCACGCAGCCGTTCCGGCGGAATGCGCCGGCAGTCCCGAAACGCATTCTGCACCTGAAAATCAAAGGAATAGCTGAAGTCCTGCTTCATATCTGCAACGCTTTTTCCGGCATAGATCGCCGCAGAGGCACGGTACAAATCCAGAAACGCCGAAGCGATGGAGTGGACGATAAACGTCCGCTTGGTTCCCATGGCGTACAGCTTGTCCAGCTCTGCCATTGCCGTCTGCGACTTCTGGGCGACCACTGCACGTGCCAGATTGAACGTCGTCGTTTCCAGCTGGGGCGAGGTCATCTCCCGCACCATATCCGTTGTAATGGTTCCGCCGTCCGCATAGGCGCAGAGCTTTTCCAGCTCCCCCTGCAAAATCAGCGTATTGCCCATGCACAAACGCACTAGTTCCTCGGCACTCTTCTGTGGGAACGTACACCCCAGCTTTTCCGCCATGGCAGACAGTTCTTTCGCCAGTACCGCAGGTGTCCGCTGCACCGCCTCACAGACCACGCCATACTTGGCAATGCAGTCGATCAGCTTCTTGTTTCGTCCCGTGGGGTTGCGCTTTCCGTTCTTAACATCGAATCCGGTGACATCGAAAATCAGCACCGTTGCACCGCCCACGGTTTTCAGCAGTTCCAGCAGCTGCTTCAGCTGTTCCTCCCGCAGGGAGTCGGCGTTGCAGTCGTGCACCTGAATGCAGTTGTATTCCGAGAACATGGAGAACTGCCGTGCCGCATCTTCCAGCGCTTTCAGTTCCAGCTTCTGCCCGTCCATACGGGTCAGCGCCATGTCCGGTGCGCCGCCGGTCGCCTTTTTGATCAGCGCCGCAGTCAGCTGGCGCACCTGCACCAAATCCGCACCATAAATATAGTAGAGGTTTTGCAGCTCGCCCTTTCGAATTTGTCCGGCAAGCTGTTTGGGTTCCCATATGGGCATAAGTTTTCTCCTTTCCCCTGTCATTCCGGCACCGTCACCGTAACCTCGCCGGAGGCGGTCACACGCAGCTGCACCGCCTCCTCCTGCACATAGGTTTCCGGCGGCAGGATGTCCTCCGGTGCAGGCTGCCGCCGCAGCACCAGCTTGGTCTGTTCCGGAAACGCCGTATCTTCCCCGCCGTTCCAGCGGTTACAAATGACAGCATTCCATTCGCCGTCCGGCAGTTTCTCCAGCGTCGTGCCCACGCAAAAGCGCAGGTTGCCGAACTGGATTTGCAGCACATCATCCGCCAGCGTGACGGTATACAGCGGATCTGTGATCTGCACGAGGTCGGTCTGGTAGATCTCTGCACCCATGAGGAAAACCGGTTCCGGCAGCCAGCAGTCCGACGGCACAGCTGCCTCCTCCGCCGAAACCAGCGGCATGGTCTGAGGGTAGCAGACACGCATCTGGTCGGCATTTTTGGTCAGGCACAGTGTGCTGAGTGTCCGGATGCCCTCCGATTGCAGCCACGCTTTCACATATTTCGGGTTGCGGTATCCGCCTGTCAGATCGATGACATCGGTTCGCCCTTGGTAAGCGATCACCACGACGGCGTCTTTTTTCTGCCCCAGCACCGTCACCCGAAAGACACTGCGCTCGCCCATCTGATAGGCGGTCTGTCCGGCATACAGCAGGACAATGGAAATTGCCAGCGCTGCGGCGGTGGTGCGCTGCCGTTTTTTCAGAAAGGCCACCAGCACCGCAAATCCTATAAGCAGGCACACCAGCAGCGGCAGCAGCTTCCACCCTGTGGGAAACATCGCCGGAACCAGCCGCTGTAATCCGTAGGAAAACAGAAGCAAAATCCGGTACATCAGGCGCAGCAGCACCGCAGCCGGTTTCAGCACAAGCCCGACGCCGCCTGTGAGAAATACGATCACGGCAATCAGCAGCATCCCCGTGCAAATCGGCACAAGAAGCAGGTTGGCAATGGGCGAGATAACGGAAATCTCCCGAAAGTACAGCAGCGTCACCGGAAAAATCGCCAGCGAAACGCAGCACAGCGATACCAGATTCTGAAGCAGTTTTGTGCCGAAATGCGTGCTGGAGATTTTCGCCGTCATCCACGGAGCAAACACCCCGATGCCGAATGTTCCCGCCATAGACAGCAGAAACGAGGCATCCCCCATGAGATAGGGATTGCCCAGCGTCAGCACGACACCGGCAATGCACAGGGAGTTGAGAGTATCCGCCCGACGGTACACCAGTGGTGCACTCTGCACCAGCAGGAACATCAGTCCCGCACGCAAAATAGAAACCGGTGTATCTACCATGAGCGCATAGGCGGCCGTCCACAGCGCCGTGCTGCAAAACTGCGGCCAGCGCCGCAGGTGCAGCCGTCTGCCGATCCACTGCCAGACCGACAGGAACAGCACCAGATGCAGTCCGGAGACTGACACCACATGGCTGATGCCGTGGTGGGCAAACAGGTTCTTGGTTTCGTCTGGCAGCGTGGAACGTGTCCCTAGAAGCATAGCGCTCACCAGACCGCCCGCCTCTGTTCCGGCAAACATGCGGATGCGCAGAGAGATGCGCTCCCGGTATGCATGCAGCCACCGCACCAGTTTTCCGTGATCGGTAGGTGTCAGCCGCACACTGGCATCGCTGTCCGCCTGTAGGAAGATTCCCTTGCTTCGGTAATAGGATGCTCCGTTCCAAAGATAGGAATCCTCCGGCGCAGAAAACGGACCGGCAATTTGCAACGTATCCCCATACTGTGCGCCGAGGTCATCGGTATAGACCAGAACTTTGGCACGGGTACCATCTGCAAACGCCCCTTTCACCTGATATTGCGCCCGATCTCCATCGTACTCCGTCACCTGCGTGACACTGCCGGAAAATGTCGTGATCTTGCCGTCATACTCCATCACCGGCTGACAGACCAGCGCCGTGTAGAGCAAAACTGCCCCCACTGCCAGTCCCATCGCACCGCCGGCGCAGAGCGCCTCCTTTGCAGGAATCTGCCGAAATAGACGGAATGCTCCCAGCAGCATCCAAGCTGCCGGAAGCAGACACATCACGACGGAAAGCTGGCAGGACACTGCAAGGAAGAGTCCCAGCAGCCATGGAATCCCGATCCACACCATTTTCCGTTTCATATGCACCGCCGATTCTCAGTCTTTGAAAAACAACGGAAGCTTTTCCAGATAAATCAGGTCATCCCGTGAAGCGGCATCGCCCTCTGCCAGCGGTGCGGCATTTCCAGCCACCGTTCCGCCGGCGGACTGCACCAGCTGATGCAGTGCCCGCAGGGAATCCCCTGTGCTGACCACGTCATCTACCACCAGAATCCGCTTTCCACGCATCCAGGCAGCCTTGTCGCCGTCCAGATAGAGCGTCTGCACTGCTGCCGTGGTGATGGACTTTACCTGAACCGACAGGACATCGGTCATATAGCCCTTGACGGACTTTCTCGCCACGATATACGGCACACCCAGCTGACGGGACATCTCATAGGCAAGGGGAATACCCTTGCTCTCAGCGGTCAGGATATAGTCGCACGCCGGCACACGAGCTGCCAGCTCTTTTGCACACGCCTCCGTCAGTTCCACATCGGAGAACAGAATGAACGCTGCAATGTCCAGCTTGTCGCTGATGGAACAGATTTTCAGCTCCCGTGTCAGTCCGGCAATGTGCAAAGTATAGTATGCTGCCATGTGTGCCCCCTTATTCTTCCACCGGCTGGACGGCATCTGCGCCCCAGCCCATCTTCACGCCTGCCAGCATATGGAAGTGCAGGTGGAACACCGTCTGACCTGCGTTTTCACCGCAGTTGGTGACGATGCGGTAGCCATCTGTCAGCCCCTGATCTGCAGCGATCTTGGCAGCTACCTCATAGATGTGTGCCACCACTGCCGAATTTTCCGGCGTGATCTTGGCAGCGCAGCAGATGTGCTGCTTCGGGATCAGCAGGTAGTGAACGGGAGTAATGGGATTGATGTCCTTGAATACGTAGACGGTATCGTCCTCATAGACTTTAGTGCTGGGAATTTCTCCCGCAATGATTTTACAAAACAGGCAGTCTTCCATGCGGATTAGTCCTCCTTCACAAATTCTGCGGCAATGGCATCCAGTGCCAGCAGCGCCTCATCGACCATATAAGTTTTGCCAACGCCGGCCATTGCGCTGTCCGGCTTTCCGCCGCCCTTACCGCCGGTGATAGCAGCCACTCTCTGTACGATCTTTCCGGCGTGTGCGCCCTTCTGCCGGGCAGCTTCGGAGCATGCGCAGACCAGATTGCCCTTTTCGCCGCTGACGCTTGCCAGAACAGCGATAACCGGTTCCTTCATATCCTTGATGGTATCGCCCATCTTCCGCAGAACTTGCGGAGTCGTGCCGTTGAGCATTGCCGATACGACCTTGACGCCGGCAATCTCCTTGGCGTTGTCGAAGATGACAGCCATCTTGGCATCGGAGATCTTCTGGTTCAGTGCCTCGATCTGGCGATCCTTTTCCTTGCACTCTGCCATCAGGGATACGCAGTGTGCTGCCAGATCATTGGTGCTGCTCAGCTTCATTGCCTTGGCAGCAGATGCCATGGTTTCCTCATAGGATGCCAGCAGTTCCAGAACGCCGGTGCCGGTTACCGCCTCGATACGGCGCACGCCGGAAGCCACCGAGCTCTCCGACAAAATCCGGAACAGTCCCAGCTTTGCGGTGTTGTCCACATGGGTACCGCCGCAGAACTCAACGGAGTAATCGCCCACGCTGACAACCCGAACGATATCGCCGTACTTCTCGCCGAACAGTGCCATTGCGCCCAGCTTCTTTGCCTCTGCGATAGGCAGTTCCTTGGTAACGACCGGAATCGCCTCCAGAATCTTCTCGTTGACCAGTGCTTCTACCTGCTTGATCTCCTCAGCAGTCAGTGCGGAGAAGTGGGAGAAGTCGAACCGGCAGCGTGTATCGGTGACCAGCTGGCCAGCCTGATGAACATGGTCGCCCAGAACAGTGCGCAGTGCAGCCTGCAGCAGGTGCGCTGCGGTGTGGTTGCGCATGGTCTTGCGGCGCTTTTCGGTGTCGATTTTTGCAGAGACGCTCTCGCCGACCCGAATCTCGCCCTCTTCTACCATACCAAAGTGCAGGAAATGGCCGTCCTCTGTCTTGCTGGTGGTTTCCACGGAGAATGTGCTCTCCGGTGTTGCAATAACGCCGGAATCGCCGATCTGTCCGCCGCTCTCTGCGTAGAACGGGGTGCGATCCAGAACCACCACTGCGGTTTCGCCCTCAGCAACTGCATCCACTGCTTCGCCGTCACGGAATACGGCAATGACCTTTGCTTCCTCTGCCTCGCTGGTATAGCCGGTGAAAACAGTCTTGGGCGCATCGATCTTCACGCTGTTGTCTGCCCAGGAAGAGCCTGCCTTATTCTGATAGTCCTGACGTGCTCTGGTACGCTGTTCCTCTACCAGTGCAGCAAAACGGTCACGATCGACAGAAACGCCCTGTTCTGCGGCGATTTCCTCGGTCAGGTCAATGGGGAATCCGTAAGTATCGCTGAGCTTGAACGCATCCTCGCCGGAGACCACGGTCTTGCCTGCTTCCTTGAGCTGTGTCAAAATGCCGGACAGCAGGTCGAAGCCCTTGTCCACAGTCTTGGCAAAGGTCTTTTCCTCCTCCTCTACGATCTTGCGGATGTATGCCTTCTTCTCCTCCAGTTCCGGATAAGCAGAGGCATTCTCGTGGATGACTGTTTCTACCACTTCGTACAGGAACGGCTTCTTGATGCCGATGAGTCTGCCGTATCTTGCAGCACGGCGGAGCAGACGGCGGAGCACATAGCCACGGCCGGCATTGGACGGCATAACGCCATCGCCGATCATGAATGTGGTGCTGCGGATGTGGTCAGTGATGACACGGAGTGCCACATCAGTCTTGTCATCCTCGTTATAAGTCACACCGGCGATCCGGCAGACGTGCTTCATAATATTCTGAACGGTGTCAACCTCGAACAGGTTGTCCACGCCCTGCATGACACATGCCAGACGTTCCAGACCCATGCCGGTGTCGATGTTCTTGTGTTCCATTTCAGTGTAGTGGCCGTTGCCGTCGCTGTCGAACTGGCTGAATACCAGATTCCATACCTCAACATAACGGTCGCAGTCGCAGCCAACGTGGCAGTCCGGCTTGCCGCAGCCCTTTTCCGGACCACGGTCGAAGTAGATCTCCGAACACGGGCCGCAAGGACCGGAACCGTGTTCCCAGAAGTTGTCCTCTCTGCCCAGACGAACCATGTGGTCTTCCGCCACACCGATCTGCTTCGTCCACATGTCATAGGCCTCGTCATCGTTTTCAAAGACGGATACATACAGCTTATCTGCCGGCATCTCCAGCACCTTGGTGAAGAACTCCCAGGCCCATGTGATTGCCTCGATCTTGAAGTAATCGCCGAAAGAGAAGTTACCCAGCATCTCAAAGTAGGTGCCGTGGCGTGCGGTCTGACCAACACGTTCAATATCCGGTGTGCGGATGCACTTCTGGCAGGTAGTCACACGGGTATTCGGCGGAACAGCCTGTCCCAGAAAATACTTTTTCAGCGGTGCCATACCAGAGTTGATAAGCAGAAGGCTCTTGTCCCCCTGCGGAATCAGCGAGAAGCTGGGGAGACGGGTGTGTCCCTTGCTCTCGAAAAATGACAGATATTTCTCTCTCAATTCATTTACGCCTTGCCACTTCATGTCGTTTCAGAACTCCTTTGCAAATTAAAAATAGAAAAAGGCCCTCGCCGCCAAATGGGACGAAGGCCTTCGTGTTACCACCCAAGTTCGGAAATAGTACGCCTATTCCCCTCTTGCGCTTTAACGCAGCACCTACGTTCCGATTTCTCAGAAAGGCTCACGGGTAGCACCTGCCGTCCGCTGAAACGTTCTCACCCAACACGTTCTCTCTTTGCAGCAGCCAGGACAGTTATTCCGCTCTGCGCCCTTAACTTCTATTCAGTTACTTTTTCTAGTATACCAATTTTTTTCGGCAATGTCAACTGTTTTTTTGGAAAAAGCCATGCGCTCAAGCATTTTCCTTGTTTCTGCGCTCCAGCAGTGCCTTGACCTTGGCATTCGGGTCGATGACCTTGCCGATGGAAACATCGTGGTTCAGCGCAGCGATGTAGTAGGACAGGTACTTGGTGCAGTCTACCTCGTGGAACCACGGGCGGGACAGCAGTGCCTTTGTCCGGTAAGTCAGGTTTGTGCCGAACACAGCGTCAATGTATCCGTCCTCATATGCCTTGTCGAACTTCTCCAGTCCGTTGACGAACAGACCGTAAGTTGCATAGCAGAAGACACGGCGAGCCTTGCGTTCCTTCAGCGCATAGGCGATATCCAGCATAGACTCACCGGAGGAGATGATATCATCAGCGATAAATACATCCTTGTCCTCTACAGAGTTGCCCAGATACTCGTGTGCCACGATGGGGTTATGACCATTGACGATCTTCGCATAGTCACGGCGCTTGTAGAACATGCCCATCTGTACGCCCAGCATAGAGGCATAGTACATATTGCGGTTCAGTGCGCCCTCATCCGGACTGATGACCATGAATTCATCCGGTGTGGTCTTCAGATGCGGAATGGTCTGGAACATTGCCTTCAGAACCTGATAAGAGGGCATCATGTTGTCAAAGCCCATGAGCGGGATGGCGTTGTGTACCCGGGGATCATGTGCATCTACAGTCAGGATATTATCAACGCCCATGCGCTCCAGCTCCTGCAGGGCGCATGCGCAGTCCAGAGATTCCCGGTAGTTCCGGCGGTGCTGACGGCCGCCGTACAGGATCGGCATGATAACGTTGATACGGTGTGCCTTACCGCTGGCTGCCTGAATGATACGCTTCAGATCCTGATAGTGATCGTCCGGAGACATGCCGTTTTTCTGATCGAACATCTGATACTTGATATCATAATTTCCTACATCTACGAGAATGAACAAATCCTTGCCACGGATAGTGGACTTGATCAGTCCCTTGCCGTCACCTGAGGAAAAGCGGGGGCACTCGCAGTCGATCAGGAATGTATTCCAGTCATAGCCGCCCTTGTGCGCCCAATCCACCAGATAATGGTCGATCTTCGCAGCCATTTCCTCTGTGCCGCTCATTGCAATCAGGCCAAGCGGAGCTACGCTTGTCCCATGATTAAACAAAATGTCTGATGCTGATACCATAATTTAACCTCTTTCTATTTTATTTGCAGGCAGGCTGCAAATTTTTCACGCCGAAAAGTGATACCGTAAACAGATTCTTACTTGCAGAACGTGTCCACGTAATGGTCAATATCCGCAGCAATGATTTCCTTTGCCGCATAGACATCCTCGACTTCGTCCACCGCCGTGCTCTTATGTTCCAGCTCCTTGTAAACCTGGAAGAAGTGCACCATCTCCTCAAAGATATGCCGCGGCAGGTCATCGATGTTGTGATAGGAATTATAGGTCGGGTCGTTGCACGGAATTGCAACGATCTTGTCGTCCCGCCTGCCGTTGTCGATCATGTGAATGACACCGATGGGATAGCACCGCACCAATGTCATGGGATTCAGCTGCTGCGAACAGAGCACCAGCACATCCAGCGGGTCGCCGTCATCGGCATAGGTTCGCGGAATAAAGCCATAGTTTGCCGGATAGTGGGTCGAAGTGTAGAGAATGCGATCCATTTCCAAAATGCCGGTTTCCTTGTTCAGCTCATACTTGACCTTACTATTCTTCGGAATCTCAATGACTGCGACAAACTCATCCGGTGTAATGCGCTTCGGGTTGATATCGTGCCAGATATTCATCTTTTTCTTCCTTTCTGTCGAACTGCGGAGATCCGCCGTCATATGTCACATAGTTTAAGTATACCATTTTTTCGAGTTTTGTCAATACAGGCATTCTGAATTTTCTTCGTTTTTCCGAATTTCGCTGTTTTTACCGAAAGCGAACAGAAATCCGCCTGCGGATTTTGCAGAAAAGTCACAGGAGCCACTTGCCAAATGCAGAAAAAAGTGATATAATGAAAAATATATGAAGAAAAAGCACTGTGCGCATCTGTTTTTTCCCAAGCAGCTGCCTGCATGCGAAAGGAGCAATTTATGAAAAAAGATTCCCGAACCTCTCAGCGATCCAAGAAATCCAAGCAGCTCGTGTATGTGCTGCTGCCTTTCGTCCTTCCGCTCTGTCTGATCGTCATCGGCATCCTGCTCATGGTCAATGAAACGCTGATCGACAAGCTGTTTCTCGGACTCGGCATTCTGGGAGCACTGATCGGACTGGTGGAAGTCGTCATCTACGCCTCCCGCCGAAAGTATGAGGTGCAGCCCCAGTATTTGGTGAATGGCATCATCTGGCTGGTCGTCGGCGCAGCGCTGATTCTGATTCCCTTTACCATCAACCGGTTCATTCCGGTGCTGATTTCCCTGTGCGTGATCGCCAGCGGCATCTCCGGCGTCATGAACACTTTCACCTTCCGCAAGGAAGGTGCCACCATCTTTGTTCCCGTACTGTTCGCCGTCACCAACATTGTCCTCGGCGCATTCCTCTTCATCTATGTGATGTGGATCAACAAGAGCGCCGGCTATTCCGTCATCGGCATTCTCCTCATCATCAGCGGTGTCATCCGCATCGTCAACGAGATTCTGGCACGGACTTCTGTTCCCAAGGCAGCGCAGGTTGTGGAAACCTCCTATACTGAAACCGCCACAGCGTCTGCGGCGCAGGACACCGCTGCCGCACCGGAGGATCACATCTCCCAGCCGGAACAGGAACAGCAGTCATGATCACCGCCAACTACCACACCCACACAGCACGGTGCCAGCACGCCAAAGGAGAGGACAGGGCATATGTGGAGGAAGCCATCGCAGGCGGTCTGAAAGTTCTCGGCTTCTCCGACCACTGCCCATGGGTTTTTCCGAAAGAATATGTGTCCCGCACCCGCATGCGTCCGGAGGAACTGGACGATTATTTCACCTCGCTGGAACAGCTGCGGCGGGAGTACGCCAGAGATATCACCATTTACATCGGCTTCGAGGCGGAGTACGTTCCCGACATGTTGGAAGAACAGTGCCGTCTGCTGGAGGGCTACCCCATCGACTACCGCATTCTGGGCGAGCACTTCACCGAGAACGAGATGCACTCCGTCTACACCGGTTTTCCCTCAAATGATGCAAGTGCCCTGCAGCGCTATGTTGATCTGGTCATCGAGGCGCTGGAAACCGGCGACTACCTCTATCCGGCGCATCCCGATCTGATGCACTTCACCGGTGCGGACGAGATCTATGACGAACAGTTCCGCCGGCTCTGTGTCTACTGCAAGGAGAAGCAGTTCCCCCTGGAAATCAACCTGCTGGGACTGGTGGAGAGTCGGCATTACCCCTCCCACCGGTTCTGGAAAATTGCCGAAGAGGTGGGAAATTCCGCCATCATCGGCTGCGATGCCCACACGCCGGATCGGCTCTCCAATCAAAAGTACATCCGGATGTGCGAGGATTGGGCAGCACAGTTCCACCTGCCGCTGGTGCAGATGCTGCCGAACTTCGGCACAAAATAAACCAATGCCTATAAACGCAGACAGCTGCCGTTTTCCAAAGCGAAAACAGCAGCTGTTTTTTATGCGTATGGTATTGTTGCAGTTATTCGTACCGCAGCGCATCAATGGGGTTCAGGTTCGCTGCCTTGATGGAGGGAATCAGTCCAAAGACAATGCCAACCACCATGGAGAATACCACAGAAACCACAATGGAGAGCGAACTGATTGCCACAGGTACCGAGGCAATGCGGGAGATCAGCTGCGCCAGTGCGATGCCAATTCCCACACCGATGATGCCGCCGATGCTGGTGAGCACGGATGCCTCTGTGAGGAACTGCGCCAGAATGCTGTGCTTTTTTGCGCCGATCGCTTTTTTCAAACCGATCTCACGGGTGCGCTCTGTCACGGAAACCAGCATAATGTTCATGACGCCGATACCGCCCACCAGCAGGGAGATGCTGGCGATCCAGATCAGCATGGTGTTGGTGGAAGAACTCAGCTCCTGCAGGGATTTTGCCTGTCCCAAAAGATCCTCGCTCTTGTACTGAATCTTCGCCTCGCTGTCCGAATTGCCGGTGCTCTGAATGGTGGCGTTCATCAGGTCTGCCACTTTTTTGCCCACAGCAGGCATGCTGTCCGTATCAACAGCTTTCGCCAGACAATTTTCCGGCTCGTCGTACTGGTAGACGATGGGCCACGAGTTGGTGGGAATGAACATCTTTCCGCCGGAAGAGCCCATATAAGTCCAGTAGTCCTCCTCGGAATTGATGACCGGTTCAAAAGCGCTGCTTTCTGTCACAACCCCCACAATGGTAAACGGCTCGCCCTGAATGTCGATGACCTGTCCAATGGGGCTCTCTCCTGAGAACAGGCTCTTCACCGCTATGTTGTCCAGAATGACTGCCTTGCGGTTATCGGTGTACTCCTTCTCCGTGAAGCCCCGTCCCGCCTGCACGTGATATCCGGCCGTGTCAAAATACGTGCTGTCCACGCCGTACATTGCGCCGTTGAACGCCGTGTTCCGGTAGAACACGTTGTCGCAGTAGCTGCGTGACCGATAGAACGAAACCGACTCCACATCGGCGACCTCTGCGATCTTCTCCTTGACGCTCTGCGGGAGCACCGGCACATTTGCCGGCGGGCTCTGATAGCTGAAATCATAGGTGCCGTCCCCCTGATACAGCTGCACCTGCACCGTATTATTGCCGGAGCCGATCAGGTTGTTTTTGATCTGCTCATTGGTTCCCTTGATGGTAGAAACAATGGCGATGATGGCAGCAATGCCGATGATAATGCCCAGCATCGTCAGAATGGAACGCACCTTATGTGAAAAAATGCCCTGTAAGGACAAACGGATATTTTCCAACATATCTTCCGACACCTCCTGTCAATTGTTCTCTTCCTTGACGGCAGCACCCTCTGCCACGTACTTGCCGTAGGGGAAACAGATCTCGTCCGAACTGTCAATGCCGGAAATGATCTCAATGGAGTATCCGCCATAGACGATCTTACCCGTCTGAACCGTCTGCTTTTCCAGCGTGTTCTCCCTGGACTTTTTCATCACGTAGTACCGTCCGTTCTCCTGCCGCACATAACTCATGGGCAGATAGAAATGGTCGCTTTCCTCTCCGCTGGAAAAGCTCAGCGAAACCGAATCGCCCACAGAGAGATTGGTGTCTTCTGTCACGGCTGCCTGAAACGGATAGGCGCTGTTGTTGGGATTCTCTCCGCCATAACTCTGGGAATCATAGGACGTTGGGGCGGTTTCGATCTTTGTCACCTCTGCGGAGACCACCTCGCCGGTTTCCCAGGAGTTGACGCTGATGGTTGCGCCGACGGTCAGCTTGTCCAGATTCATCTCGCTGACCGTTCCCTGAATCACAACACCGCCGCTTCCCTTTACCACAAGATACGGCTCGTTGGACTGGAGATCCTCCGCTGACTTCGCCACCTTGGCGACAACGCCGTCGATCTTGCTCAGCTCCTGCGCATTCTTCTGTTTTTCCTCGGCGCTCTCATAGTCGATCTTTGCCTTTTTCTGGGCAATTTGCAGAGACTGGATCTGAATCTCCTGCTCCTTCACTCTCTGCTTCAGCTGTTCTCTGGTGTACAGATAGTTTTCCGAATTGCTGCTCGCCAGCGGTACGATTGCTGCCATGGGGCGAATCACAGCAGTGGGGAGGACCTCCGCCGGTTCGCTGGAAGCGGGCGCTTCCGTGGTGTCTGCGGGTTCTGTGGAGGACGGCTCCGTGGTATCGGTGGACGGCTGGGTGGTAGCGGGCTGTGTCGGATCTGTCACGTTTGATGCCGGATCATAGGTGAACGTTCCGCCCACCTGCAGTGTCCCGAACCAGTTTCCGCTGCCACGAACCTGCACACCGCCGTCATCGGTTACGGTGATCTGTTCGCCCAGCGTCCAGTCTGTGAGTGTCACGGTTCCCAGCGCATCCCCACGCACCAGCCATGCATACAGCGCTGTTGTGGCATCTGCATTGTAGACTACAAATACAGCGCAGCCCTTGCCGGTTCGCAGCTGCTCCAGTGCTGCCTTGCGCACCACGGTTTTTCCGCTGCAAACAAACTGGTAGGGATCGTCTGCGGTACCGGTACCGGTTGCTGCCTGTGTCATAGCGGTGATCTCCGCCTGTGGTTTCCCAACGGGTTTGATATCGTCATCGGAATCGTCCGAATCGTCATCATCCGGAAAATCGGGGAAATCATCATCGTCCGGATACGCCGGCGCTTCCTCAGAAGGGCGGAGCTGCTTGAGCCGTTCCAGCTCTTTCTGCGCCTTTCGCACATTGTCCTCGGCAACGGCGAGCGCCGTCTTTTTCTGCGCCACATCCAGTGCAACAGCAGTCATATCATAATCCAGCAGCGGTGTGCCCTTGGTAACCTTGTCGCCTTCCTTGACGAGGACTTTCTCCACCATCTGGCTGCTGCTCAGAATTACATTCTGGACATCGCCGGAAATCACCGTGCCGTCCATGCTGATGCCATCACCCCAGTAGTAATCCATGAGGTTGGCGACAGGTGTTACGGCGACCTTATGCTTGGCTGCCTGCCGTGCACGGTAATAATACGCACCGCCTGCACCACCGCCTGCCAGCACTGTCACGCTCAGGATGACCGCCAGAATCTTTTTTCCCTTTGTCATGATGCCTCACCCTCCTGTTCTGTTTCGGAAAAGCTGCCGTTTTCCAGCCTGCCGTCCCGAATGGTCACCACACGTTCTGCATGACCGGCAATTTCCGGTTCGTGGGTAATCATAACAATGGTAACGCCCTCTGCGTGAAGCTGATGAAACAGCTCCATGATCTGTTCGCCGGAACGGGTGTCCAGTGCACCGGTCGGCTCGTCCGCCAGCAGCAGTCTGGGGTGACTCACCATCGCCCGTGCAATTGCCACACGCTGTTTCTGTCCGCCGGAAAGCTGCGTGGGGCGGAACTGCACCCGTTCCGCCAGTCCCACACGTTCCAGCATCTCCCGTGCCCGCACCAGCCGGTCTTTCTTTCGCACGCCGGCATAGAGCAGCGGAAGCGCCACATTTTCCAGCACGGACTGGCGGGGCAGCAGGTTGAAATTCTGAAAGACAAATCCGATCTTCTGGTTGCGGATGTCTGAGAGCTGATTGTCGCTGCACTGCGTCATATCCCGTCCGTCAAAGAAATACGAACCGCTGGTCTGCTGATCCAGCAGTCCGATGATATTCATCAGTGTGGACTTACCGGAACCGGACGGTCCCATGATTGCCAGATATTCCCCCTCTGCCACATCGAGATCAATGTGATGCAGCACGGGAACCTGTTCTTTTCCCTGCAAATAGGATTTGCAGATGTCATGCAATTCAATTACCATCGCTCTCACCGCCTTCTTCCGGCTGGGCTGCGTCAGCTGCTCCACTGTCCTCACCATCGATCAGGTAGCTATCATCTATACTGGAGTCCACGCCGTCTGCGGCGCTGTCTTCTCCGCCGGAAATTACGCTGCCGTCCTCGCCGTAGATCCCGCCGTCACCGCCGATGTCCACAGGGTTGCCGCTCTCATCGTACACACTGCCGTCCTGAATATCGCCGTCATCCTGCTGAGAGATCTCGTCAGCATTGGTGGTGGTGCGCATGCCCTCCTGATAGTCGTCCGCCGGAAATGCAATGAGGTCGTCCTCGGAGAGTCCGCTGGCGATCTTGCAGTCGCCCATGCTTTCGTCGCTCTCGCCCAGCGTCACCTTCCGCTTTTCCAAGCGTCCCTTATCATCTGCTGCCCAAACATAACTCCCGCCGTCATCATCGGTCAGCACATAGTCCTGATAGAGCCAGATACCGCTCTTCTCCACGGTGCTTTCAACCTCCGGTGTCACCAGCAGATGCTGTCCCAGCATCAGTCCCTCGCCGGAATCCAGCTTGACATAGAACGGATACTTGGAAGTGGTCGTCATCTCATCACTGGAGCCGTAGTACATGTTGTTGTTGGAACTGGTTTCCGCCTCCGAGCTGATCTCCGAGATGGTACCGCTCCACGTGTCATCATTGATACGGGAGTGCGCCGTCATCGCCTCATCCTTGGAGAGCATGTAGACGTTCTGTTCATTGGCGTTGCACTTGACACGAAATTCGCCGTCGGACATCACCTTCATCAGCACATCACCGCCCTCGCTCTGCAGCTGCTCCGTGGTCTTGAGGGACTGCACCGTTCCGGCGATGTCCGAGGTGATGGTGGCGTGGTCAATGGTATTCTGAAGCTTTTCCAGCTCGATTTTCTTGGTCTTGATGTCATACTGCGTCTTGGCAATATCCGTCTGGAGGGACTGGATCTGTGTGGTATAGGAGAGCTGGTCGTCTGCGCTGGCGTTCTTCTTCTCGCTCTCCAGCTGGCTGATCTGCTGCTGGCTGGAGCTGATCTCGTTCTGCATCCGCTCGATCTCCACATTGCCCTGCGCCAGTTCCAGCTGCATGGACTCCACATCATAGGTGAACAGCGGTGCGCCGGCATCAACATGGTCGCCCTCCTGCACCAGAACCTCGGAAATGGTCTTGCTGGTGTCCACCTTGATTTCCTTGGTCTCCTGCGGCACGACCACGCCGGAAAACTGCATGTCGGAAATCACAGCAGCAGCGGTATTTACATCGGAAACCGGACAAACATATGCCAGTCCGTCCGTATCCGTCTTCTTTTCGGCATGATGCCAGATCAGCACGCCAGACACACACACGGCAGCAGCTGTCGCACAAGCCGCTGCACCAATGAGAATCTTCTTTGACTTTTTCATATCCCATCCGTTCCTTTCTGTCACCGGGTCAGAATCAACTTCTCTGTTTTATCCGTTGCACATATCATACAACAGTGAAACCAGTATAGCATAGTTCCAGCACCTTGTCAAGAACTATTCGTGGTTTTCGCAAAAATATTCTATGAAAATAAGAGCAGTTTTTGCCTGCCAAAAACTGCTCCCTTCTTCGCTATGCACGCACGCTTTCATGTGCGTATTTCTCATACAAAAAGCCAGCAGTCCCCTCTGCCCAGCGATAGTTGGTCATATACTCGCCGGAGAAAGCCTGCACTGCTGCTGCATCCCCATGCAGCAGGTGGTAGTAATCACACTCTACCAGCGCCACATCAATCGCCATGCTGCCCCAGTTCTTCCGGATGATCTCCTCTGCGCCAGCCTCCCGCAGCGCACGGAGCATGCAGGAGATCACGGTTTGCACCTGCTTTTGCAGCGAGTGGCTATTCTCCGAGGCATCCCAAAGAATGGCGCTCAGCTCTGCCGTTTCTACATTGGCGCCGTTCCGGTCGATGAGATACGCCAGACATTCCTTCGCCTTTTTGCGGGAGAAGTGCACCGCTTTTCCGTGTACGAAAATCTCAAAGTTTCCGAATGTCTGCACATAGATCGGCGCCTGTCGCAGCGAAGCAAGCACCGGATTGCGCAGATTTTCCAGTTCCTCCTGCACCGACTCCTCCGCCAGCGGTTTCAGCAGATAGCCGCTGGCACGCAGCCGGAACGCCTCCGGCATATAACGGGTATACCCTGTGGCAAAAATCAGATTGATCTCCGGAAACTGCGCTTTCAGCTGCTGCGCCAGCTCCAACCCGCCCACCTTTGGCATGTGGATGTCCAGAAACGCCACATGAATGACATGCGCCTTTGCATATCGCATGGCTGCCTCAGCGTTTCGAAAGGCGTGTACCTCTGCGCCCGGTGCAGCTGCACAAATCACAGACACCGCATGTTCCAGCGCCATCCACTCATCATCCACCGCAATAATCACCATTCCACCTGTCGCTTCCTTTCAGCCGTCCAAATTCGACATCTATTATACCACAAGCATTTTTAGTTGTCAACCTTTTTATTCACAATTTTGGTTGATTACGCAAAAAATGCTCCGATGTCGCCACCGGAGCACATTGAAACCGTCTCATTTTCTACACAGTTTCGACGCAGATGTCAGCCATTTCCCTTTCCACGCATACAGCACCATGGAAACTGCGCCAATCGTCCAGGAGATGGGATACAGCACATAGACGCCCCGGCTGGAGCCGAACTGAGGCACGGCAAGCTGAATCCAGAAAATGCGGAACACGCAGAACGAAAACAGCAGCACCACCATAGGCGGAATACTCTTTCCCGTTCCACGCACCGTTCCCACCAAACCGTACAGAATGCTCAGCAGGAAATAAAAAGGACAGAAATAGCGCATCACCTGTTTTCCGCTCTCGATCACCGCCGTATCATCAGTGAACAGGCGCATGACCGGTTCGGAAAAAATGGACAGCAGAATGCCCAGCGCCACAGTATACACCAGCCCGATCAGCAGCGTGACCCACATACCCTTTTTCACACGGTCGATTTTTCCGGCGCCATAGTTTTGCCCCACAAAGGTGGTGCTCGCCATGCTGATGCTCAGCACCGGCAGGATATTGAACCCGTCAATTTTCAGGTAAGCACCGAAGCCCGCCATTTCCGTAGCGCCAAAGCTGTTGACACTGGACTGAACCAGCACGTTGGAAAGCGAGATGACCATGCTCTGAATGCCAGCCGGAAGTCCCACTTTCAGGATTCGAATTGCCACGTTTTTCTGGATGCGAAGCCGGCGCAGGGAAACCCGATAGTCCGCTTTAGTACGCATAAGGAACGCCATTGCCAGCACACAGGAAACCAGCTGGCTGGCATCCGTGGCGATAGCTGCGCCCTCAACGCCCATATGAAAACCCTCAATCAGCAGAATGTCCAGCGCAATGTTGACAACAGACGCAACGCCCAGATAGAGCAGCGGACGGCGGGAGTTCCCTGCCGCATTGAGAATACCCGTCGCCATGTTATAAACCACACTGCAAATCAGACCGCCGGAGTACACCTGAAGATACCGCACAGAATCTTCCAGCACATCCGCCGGCGTCTGCATCCAGATCAAAAGCTGGCGGCTCAGGAAAATACCCGCCACCGTCAGCACCAGCCCCAGAATGCCGGCGATGGTCAGCGCCGTGTGCACCGCTGCACGCAGGCCACGCTTATCCTTTGCGCCGATGTACTGGGACACCACCACGCCGGCACCCACGGAAGCCCCCTGGCTAAAGGCGATCAGCAGGTTGATCAATGCTGTGCTGGAACCCACCGCCGCCAGCGCATTGCTGCCCACATAGTTTCCCACAATAATGGAATCCACGGTACTGTACATCTGCTGGAGCAGATTGCCCAAAATGAGAGGAACGGAAAATACCACGATCTTTTTCCAGATTGCTCCCTCCGTCATCAGGTCGGAGCGTTTGGCAGTTCGGCTGGTGTCCACTGTTTTTTGCTGCATATGCTGTCACTCGTCTCTCTTTCATCAGAAACAGCGGCTCTCCGAAGAACCGCTGTCGATCGTTTTGCTTCTATTTTTTCAAACACTTTCATTATAGCGGATATTTCCGGAAATGTCAAATTTTGCGCCGCTCACTTCTTATTCAAATCTAACTCTTGATTTTTCCACAAGGGACGTTCTATAATAAATGTACACGACAAAAAATGCAAATGCTCCGCTTTCTCCGGAGCGGCTGCAAAGGAGCAACAACATGGAAAACGACTACCTCATTCAAAAGAAACCCGCTGCCGCCCTGCTGCTATTCTCCCTCCCCATGATTCTGGGAAATCTGTTTCAGCAGTTGTACACCATGGCGGATTCCGCCATCGTCGGGCGATACGTGGGAGAACAGGCACTTGCTGCGGTGGGTGCCTCTTATGCGCTGACAAACATCTTCATCTGTGTGGCGATCGGCGGCGGCATCGGCACATCCGTCATTGTCAGCCGTTACTTCGGCGCCAGGGAATACGCCCGCATGAAGCTCGCCCTCTACACTGCCTGTCTGGCGTTTCTGGGCATAAGCATCCTGCTGGGCGGTGTGGGACTCGCCTTTAGCCAGGGAATTATGCGCCTGTTGAAAACGCCTGCCGATGTTTTGGACATGGCGGTGGAGTACCTGAACATCTACTTTCTGGGACTGCCCTTTCTGTTCCTGTACAATGTGCTCTCCTCCATGTTCAACGCACTGGGGAAATCCCGCATTCCCCTGTACTTCCTCATCTTTTCTTCAGTATTCAACGTGGTGCTGGACGTTCTGATGGTCACGAAATTTCACATGGGAGTTGCCGGTGTGGCATGGGCAACGCTGATCGCACAGGGCATCTCTGCGGTGCTCTCTTTCGTGGTTCTGCTGCGGGAACTGCGTCAGTTCCCCTGCGAAAAATCCGGCGTGTTCAGCTGTCCTGAGCTGCTGCGCATGACACGCATCGCCCTCCCTTCCATTCTACAGCAGTCCACTGTTTCCATCGGCATGATGCTGGTACAGTCCGTGGTAAACAGCTTTGGTTCAGAGGCGCTGGCAGGATTCTCAGCAGCAATGCGGCTGGAATCCATCTGCATCGTTCCCATGGCAGCCATTGGCAATGCCCTCTCCTCGTTCACCGCACAGAATCTGGGAGCCAAACAGCAGGAGCGTGTCGTAAAGGGCTATCATGCAGCGAACTGGATGGTGCTGGTCTGTGCTGCCGTTATCTGTCTGAGTCTGGAATTTCTGCACCGTCCGCTGGTGGCGCTGTTTCTGGGGACAGACGGCACAGATGCCGCTTTCTCCACCGGCGAGGGCTACCTGACATTCATGGGATGGTTCTTCTGCCTGATCGGCTGGAAGATGGCGGTAGACGGGCTGCTCCGAGGTGCCGGCGACATGAAAATGTTCACCGTTGCCAATCTGGTCAACCTCTCCATCCGTGTGATATTCGCATTCACCATGGCACCGCGGTTCGGTATCCAGATGGTCTGGGTGGCTGTCCCCATCGGCTGGCTCTCCAACTTCGTCATCTCCTTTTCGGAGTACTGTACACAGAAGTGGCGCAAAAGGGCATAACAGACAAAACGCTGCCGCACAGAAAGCAGGCCTGTGCAGCAGCTTTTTTAGAGCTTGTGTTCGTAGGAAATATATGCGGATTTTCGAGCAAATTTTTTTGCAGACAAGGCAAAAATTTGCAGGCATACTTTCGTATGGCAAGAATTTTTAACGCAGTATGCAACAAAATTTGCCGAAAAGACGTAGATAGACGCCTATGAACACGAGCTCTTATTCCTCGTGATTCCCGCACAATGCCTGACGCATAAGCGCCAAGTCAAAGGCATCCAAAGTGCCGTCCCCGTTCCAGTCGGCACGGGACGGGTTCTCCATGACCGGCGATTCGCCGAGAAGAAATTCCTGCAAAACCGCTGCATCCTGCCCGTCAAACACGCCGTCCCCGTTGACATCGCCGGCAACGGTTTCCGGCGGCTGCTGTACTTCTTCTCCGCAGACCACGCAGGTGCCGGAACCGTTCTCGCAGATGTGGGAATAACCAGCTGTTTTCGTCTGTATTTCCCCGTCCGGTGTGAGCTGGTAGAACGTCGCCTGATCGCCGTTTCGCACATACCAGACGACATTGCCCTGATACACCACCGGCTGGCAGTCTGAGAGGTCGCCCTCAAAGCAGACAGTATCGGCATCCTCCCCGTCCGAGATCATGGCATAGACGGTGTGATCGGGGACATAACTATAATAGTTGTTATAGCCGGAATAGCCAATATACTCGCCGGTTCTGACGACGTTCATCTCACTCCACAGCAGAACAAACTTGCCGTTTTCCAGCGTTACAAGCTGCGGAGTGGAAGCGGACTTGCCGTCCGCCTCGGCGTATTCCGTACACTGATAGTTGGTATAGCTGCCGTCCTTCTTGTCAATCATGGAGAAGCAGATGTTCCGGTATTCCGGCAGAGTGTACATTTTGCCGTCAAAGCTGCCCTTGCTGCCGGAGAAATAATGATATCGCTTTTCTCCGGCGTACGTTGTGCGCTCCTCGGCATCATCCACAGCGTTATAGGCGATGAGGTACTGGTCATCCATGCAGGCAAATCCGCCGACAGAAATGCCCGTGCCGTTTCCGCTTCCGGCCGGGACAAGGGTCTGCAAATATTCCACCCCATTGCTCTGGAAGGTGCCGGCGGAAATGTCCGTGGGATAGCGCATAAAGATCACGCCTCTGCCATAGGCGTCCCCGTGGTCTGCGGTCACAAGAGTGCCGTTGTCCATCTGGAGAAACTGGTTGAAGGAATGGCTGACATAGCCGTGGTTCATGTTCTTGGTGTCTGTGAAATAGTCCGTCACGGTCATCTCCGCCATATTCACCTGAAATGTGAAGTTGGACTGGTGGTATACACCGCCTGAGTTGTACATCTCGTGACAGGTGCGCACCAGAAGATACGTGCCGTCATCGGTCATACGGGCGCTGCCGGCACTGAACGGGACAGTGGTATCCGCACCGTATACGCCGCAGCTCCCAAGGCGGTTCCAGTTCTTGTCGTACTTGGTGACGCGGAACACCTCCAGATCATCGTCCTCCTCCCGTGTCCCGCTGCTGTCGGTCGCCTGACTCTGTCCGGTGAGGATATAGTAGGCATCCCCCGCCGCATAGAATCCGCCGAAAAGCGGCAGCTCCTGCGCAATCCGCACGGCACGCAGCGGCTGGAAATCGCTGCTGTAATACTGTGCGATATAATAGCCCTCCTGCAAATCCGCCTGAACCTGCATCAGTGTCCCATCGCTGCACGGCGTCAAAAATGACTGCATGGTCTGCGCCCAGCGCATGTAGTTCTGTGCCTCTTCGTTGGTGCCGGTGTAGGAATGGCAGACTGCCGTATCGGCAGTCGTTTCTGCCAGTACCGCCTGTCCAGCCGTGGCAAATGGCAGGAGCAGTGCTGCTGCGGCAATGCCAACGGTTCGCTGTAAAAATCGCTTCATAAGATACGCCTCCTTATGAGTTATGTTTCATTCTTTTCTGCTTACAAATTCACGCATTTCACAAAATAAGAATAGCATATTTTTTCAAAAAAGTCAACAAACTCACAAAAGCCGCAGGATTTTGACGTGAGAGACGGGCAATGACGTTCGTTGGCGCAATTTCCTCGTTCTTGACTTTTTCTGGGTTTTATGCTATACTAGAGCATATTCACACAAAATGAAATGCACGTCTTTTCGGCAAAATTTTACGCCAACTGCGTTAAAAATCCTTGCCATACGAAAGTATGCCTGCGGATTTTTGCCTTGTTTGCATAAAATTTTGCTCGAAAATCCGCACAAGCATTTTGTGCGAACACACTCTGAAGCGTATTCTGAAACAAATTGGAATGCGATCAAACCGATTCGGTTGGAATGGAGAATACAGCATTATGTGGTTGATTCGTGTTTTTATGGTAGCTCTGGGCAAGCTCATCATCGGGCTGATGCGCCTATTTCACTTTCGGGGCGGCAATCTGCCGGGAATCATTCTTCAGGCACTGCGGAAAAACTGTCTGGAGATCTTTCAGGTAGAGTGCCCCATCATTGCCTGCACCGGCACCAACGGCAAGACCAGCGTCACCAATTTCATCGGGCATCTCTTTCAGGAAGAGGGCAACAACATCATCACCAATCCGGAGGGCAACAATCTGGACACCGGTATCTGCTCCCTGCTGCTGAAGCACTGCACCATGACCGGAAAGGTCAAAGCGGATTATCTGGTGCTGGAGGTGGACGAGTCCCACGTACCGGTGGTCTTTTCCCAGCTGAAGCTGGAGTCGCTAGTGGTGCTGAACTTCTTCCGTGACCAGCTGGACCGCAATGGCGAGATCGAAACGCTGATTCTCAAGGTACAGCGGTTCTGCGAGACATTCGAGGGCAACCTGTTTCTCAACGGGGACGATCCCAACGTGGTGCGTCTGGGCTATGCCAATCCCAGCAACCAGAAAAATGTCCATTATTTCAGCGTGGCAAGATACGCCAACGCCACCGACGCCCTCTACGAAGTGGGCGACGGCATGTTCTGCCCCTTCTGCAAGGAGGAGCTGGTCTACGATTATTACCAATACTCCCACATCGGCAGATTCCGCTGTCCCAAGTGCGGATACGGCAACATCACGCCGTACGTCCGGACCGCCAACGTGGATCTGAAAAACTATCAGTTCACCGTGGACGGCAAGACCTACCAGACCCCGTACAACAGCATTTATTATATGTATAACATGTGCGCTGTGTATGCCGTGGCAAAGTTCTACGGCTTCGACGAGGAGAACATCCGCAACACATTCCAGACGCTCAAAGTCAACAACGGCAGAATGGAGGAGTTCCGGGACGGCGAGAGCCGCATCGTGCTGAATCTGGCGAAAAACCCTGTCGGCGCAAACATGACACTGCGCACCCTCAACGAGATGGAGGGCGAAAAGGAACTGCTGTTCGTTCTCAACGACAACATCGAGGACGGCTGCGATGTATCCTGGATCTGGGACATCAATTTCAGCATTTTCCGGAATGTCAGCCGTGTTGTGACCAGCGGAAGCCGTGCCTATGACATCGCCATTCGCATCAAGGTGTCCGGCTATGATGCCAAGAAGATCACCGTTATTCCGGACATTCAGGCAGCATCGGACGAATTTCTCTCCACCACCGGACAGAAGTTCGCCATCGCCAACTACAGCGCAGTCCAGCCCGTGAGAGCTGCCCTGAAAAAAACCATCGAAGGGAAAGCGAGAAAAAATGGTTAAACTGAACGTTCTTCACATGTACCCCGATCTCCTCAATCTCTACGGCGACGGCGGAAACATGGAAATTTTGAAATACCGCTGCGCCATGCGGAACATTGAGTGTCAGGTGGACAAGTGCGACATCGATCAGGACATGCAGGACTTCTCCGGCTACGATATGATCTATCTGGGGGGCGGTGCCGATCTGGAACAGAACATCGTTTCCAGTGCTCTGATGAAGAGCAAGGACGGCATCCGGCGTGCCTATGAAAACGGCGCATTCCTGCTGATGATTTGCGGCGGCTACCAGCTCATGGGACAGTTCTACCGGGACTCCAACGGCACGGAAACACCGGGCGTGGGGCTGTTCTCCTACTATACCACGGCATCCACCAACAAATCCGCCCGCTGCATCGGCAACATCATCATTGATGCCAATCTGGGCGGCAGGCAGACACGCATCATCGGCTTCGAGAACCACGGCGGCATGACCGAACACGTGGAAACACCGCTGGGCAGGGTGCTCTACGGAAACGGCAACGTCAGCGGCGGTACGTATGAAGGCTACTTCGAAAAGAATGTTATCGCCACGTACCTCCACGGCCCGCTGCTCTCCAAAAATCCGGCGGTCGCCGATTATATCATTCAGTACTGCATGGAGCGGAAGTTGGGGTATCCGGTCACATTGCCGCAGTTGGATGATACCATTGAGGAAGAAGGACGGGAAGTGATGTTCCAGCGTCTTTTGAAAGAAAACGCAGAATAGGAACCTGTTTTCACAAGCGTATACAAGTGTCTTGTGAAGACAGATCCTAAAAAACAATGGGGCGGATTCAGGTGATGAGTGCGCCCTGTTTTTATGATAAATCATAAAAAAAAGCCAAAAGCAATGAAAACAGGAGGAAAACTATGCTAGAACTCAAAGGCATCCAGAAGGATTACCCGGCCGGCGAAAACACCGTGCACGCCCTCAAGGGCATCGACCTGAAGTTCCGCAAGAGCGAACTGGTCTCCATTCTGGGGCCGTCCGGCTGCGGAAAGACCACCATGCTGAACATCATCGGCGGACTGGATCAGTACACCAGGGGCGACCTCATCATCAACGGACGCTCTACTAGGGACTTCCGGGATCGGGACTGGGACACTTACCGCAACCATTCCATCGGCTTTGTCTTTCAGAGTTACAACCTGATTCCCCACCAGACCGTCCTGCAAAACGTAGAATTGGCGCTGACGCTCTCCGGCGTTTCCAAGGCGGATCGGAAAAAGCGGGCGAAGCAGGCGCTTGAGGATGTGGGACTGGGCAACCAGCTCCACAAAAAGCCCAGCGAGATGTCCGGCGGACAGATGCAGCGTGTCGCCATTGCCCGTGCACTGGTCAACAATCCGGACATCATTCTGGCGGACGAGCCGACCGGTGCACTGGACACCAAGACAAGCGTACAGATCATGGACATCCTCAAGGAGGTCTCCAGGAATCGTCTGGTCATCATGGTCACCCACAACCCCGAATTGGCGGAGCAGTACTCCTCCCGCATCATCCGGATGCTGGACGGTGTGATCACAGATGACACTGCACCGCTCTCGGACGAGGAAATTCAGGCGGAACAGGCGCAGGACGCTGCTGCACAGTCCGGCGGAAAAAAGAAACAGCGCCGGCCGTCCATGTCGTTTTTCACGGCGTTCTCCCTGTCCCTGAAAAACCTCATCACCAAAAAGGGACGCACCGCACTCACCGGTTTTGCCGGAAGCATCGGCATCATCGGCATCGCCCTGATTTACGCCGTGTCCCAGGGATTTTCCACATATATTGACGAGGTGCAGGAGGATGCGCTCTCGTCCTACCCTCTCACCATCGAAAAGACCAACACCGATCTGAGCGCCGTCATGGAGACGTTCATGGGCAAATCCGGTTCCGATTCCGACCACAGCAACGACGCCGTATATGAGCACTCCTCCATGTACGATATTGTCAAGGCGATGAACAACGCCGACAGTTCGGAAAACGACCTGAAGTCCTTCAAGACCTATCTGGAAAAGAGGTATAGCGACAAGGAATCCGACCTGCATCAGGCAATGAACGGCATCCAGTATTCTTACGACCTGAACCTGCTGGTCTACACCAAGAATGTAGACGGCACCATCATTCCCTCCGATGCCAATCAGCTGCTTCAGGAACTGATGCTAAAATATATGCACGTGGACGTTTCCTCTATGATGAAGATGTCCGAGAACTCCGGCCTGATGAGCAGTTCCCTCATGTCCTCCATGGGCGGAATGTCCGGTCAGGTTTGGCAGGAGATGCTCTCCGGCGATGACGGACAGCCCATCAACAGCCTGCTGAAAAAGCAGTACGACGTGGTATACGGCGAATGGCCGGAGAACTACAACGAGATCGTTCTGGTGGTGGATGAAAACAACGAACTGGATGACACCACGCTGTACACACTGGGACTGAAGCCGGAATCCGAGATGGGCGAGGTAGTCAGCGCCGCCGCAGACGGCTCCAAGCTGGAGGACAGAACCTCCGGCAAGTGGACTTATGACGAACTCTGCAACATGGAATTCCGTGTCATCCTCAACTCCGACTGCTACCACTACGACGAAAATACCGGACTGTACTCCGACCTGCGGGACACCGACGCCGGCATCAAGTACCTCTATGACAATGCGATCCCGCTGAAAATTACAGGCATCATCCGCCCAAGCGAGGATGCACAGTCCACCATGCTCTCCGGTTCCATCGGCTACACCAGCGCCCTGACCGATTACGTCATCGAGCACAGCCGGAACGCTGATGCCATTCAGGCGCAGCTGGATGACCCCTCCACCGATGTACTCACAGGGCTGCCTTTCGAGGAGGCAACCGGCACACGCTCCGATGCGGACAAAACCGCAGCATTTCGGGAGTATGCAGAATCGCTGGACGAGTCCAAGCAGGCAGAGCTGTATGTCCAGATGATGGGCACGCCCTCCGAAGAGGAACTGCAAACTCAGACCGAACAGACGCTGCAAAGCATGTCCCGTGCAGATATGGAATCTGCACTGACACAGGCGATGGTACAGCAAATGGGCATGAGCGAGGAGGACGTTTCGTCTTATCTGGAATCCATGGGCGACGACGAGCTGAACGACACCATGTCGCAGATGGTACAGGAACAGATCAAGGCGCAGTACGCCCAGCAGGTACAGCAGCAGATGGCATCGGCGCAGCCGCAGGAGCTTGCTGCCGGATTCCAGAACGCCCTGAAAACCATGACCAACACACAGGGTGCACTGTACTATGACACCATTATGACGTTCTCCGATTCCACCTATGAGGACAACCTGACACAGCTGGGCTATGTGGATCTGGACACGCCCTCCGCCATTAACCTCTACGCCTCCACCTTTGAAAACAAGGATGTCATCGAGGACACCATCTCGGAATACAACGACTCGGTGGACGAAATGGCGAAGATACAGTACACGGACTACATCGGCATCATGATGTCCTCCGTCACCACCATCATCCACACCATCAGCTATGTGCTGATCGCATTCGTTGCCATCTCTCTCATCGTGTCCTCCATTATGATCGGTGTCATCACGCTGATCTCTGTACAGGAGCGCACCAAGGAAATCGGCATTCTCCGTGCCATCGGCGCATCGAAGCGGGAGGTTTGCAGCATGTTCAATGCGGAAACCATCATCATCGGACTGCTGTCCGGTGTGCTTGGCGTGGCAGTCACCTACCTGCTCTGTATTCCCATTAACATGATCGTGCAGCACCTCACAGGAATTCCCAACCTCCGTGCATTCCTGCCGGTTCCCACGGCAATCATTCTGGTGGCAATCAGCGTTGCACTGACGCTGATCTCCGGATTGATCCCGTCCAGAAGCGCAGCAAAGAAAGATCCGGTGGTTGCACTCCGCACCGAGTAAGGCATTCCAAACAGTCAGAGCTTGTGCTCATAGGAAATATATGCGGATTTTCGAGCAAATTTTTTTGCAGACAAGGCAAAAATTTGCAGGCATACTTTCGTATGGCAAGAATTTTTAACGCAGTATGCAACAAAATTTGCCGAAAAGACGTAGATAGACGCCTATGAACACGAGCTCTCAAATGTGCATATTCCAAAGACGGCAGTTCTCTGCCGTCTTTTTTGTTTCTGTTCCCCGTCGGTCACGCACCTTTTCTCCCGCCACGCATACCATGAAACCAAAGGAACACAATGCAAATGGGGGTGAGAATATGGAGGGGCTGCTATGGCTTCTGATTCTCTGCACGCTGACAGCAGGAGCGCTCGCCATTCTGGGCATCTGCCGTCGCATGCAGGAGCACACACTGCCGGAACGCATAGTCACATGGGTGGCGCTGTCCGAACAGGCGCAGCTTCAGGCACAGCTGGAGGCGCTTGCGGCACAGGTACTCTGGGCGGACTGTGCGCTGCTGAAAACGGTATGGCTGGTGGATGCCACACCGGAAAAGCGTCTGCTGCCGGATTTGCAGGCATTTTGCCGGACACACCGAGGATTTCGCTGCTGCCACATGGAGGAGCTTCCGCAAATCTTGGAGGAAATTGCTCCGGCGCAAAAATAAGGATTGCATTTCGTCGAAAAAACGTGTATAATAGAGAAAGGCTTCGAAAGAAAAGAGGGAACGCAGTTGGCTGAGGAAAAAGCACTCCGGCTGGAGGGCATCGTGGAACACGTGCTCTTTACCAATGAGAAAAATGGATACACGGTACTGGAGCTGGACGTGGACGGTTCGCTGGTTACCGTCGTGGGAGAAATCGGCACCGCAGAAGAGGGCGAGCGCCTTTTGGTGGAGGGCGAATATCAGAACCACCCCAAATTCGGCGCACAATTCCACGCCCAGTACTGGGAGCGCCGGCTGCCGGCAGATGCCGCCAATATTCAGCGGTATCTCGCCTCCGGTGTCATCAAGGGTATTGGTCCATCGCTGGCACGCAAGATCGTGGAGAACTTCGGCGACCGCACCTTGGAAGTCATGGAGAAAACGCCCACACGGCTTTTGGAAGTACGTGGCATCTCGCCCAAAAAGTGTGAGTCGATTGCCGCCGAGGTACAGCAGATCTTCGCCCTGCGCGGACTCATGCAGTTTCTTGTGCAGTACGACATCCGCTCCAAGTACGCCATGCGTGCCTACCAGCGCTGGGGCAGCGGTGCAGTGGATATGATCGCAGCCAATCCCTACCTGCTCTGCTCCCACGGCATCGATCTGGAATTCCAGAAAGCCGATGCCATGGCGCAGGAAATGGACTTCTCTCCCTCCTGCCGCCAGCGCATTCAGGCGGGCATGGTCTACATCCTGAACTACAATGCCAATTCCGGCTATACCTGTCTGCCGCTGGACAAGCTGCGGGAGAAGGTCAGCGCCTATCTCCAAATTGCTGTGGCAGACTTCGACGCAGCCTATGCCGAATTGCTGGACGAACACGACATCTACGCCTATGACAAAGGCGGGCGGACGTTTGTCTATTTGGAGGACTACTACATCGCCGAACAGTACATCGCCGATCGTGTGGGGGTGATCCTGGATTTCAGCGCACCGGAAACACGGGAGGACTGGAATCAACTCATCGACGAACAGGAGTCCCAAAACGGCATGCAGTACGCTGATCTTCAGCGTGAGGCGATCAACACCGCTCTCTCCCGCAGTATGATGATTCTCACCGGCGGTCCCGGCACCGGCAAGACTACCACCCTCAACGCCATCATCCGCCTATACGAGAAGATGGGATATCGGGTCATGATCGCCGCACCAACGGGCAGAGCTGCCAGCCGCATCTCCGACCTCACCGGCTACGACGCCAGTACCATCCACCGCATGCTCGCCGTGGAATACGACATGTCGGGCAACATGTGCTTCCAGCACAACGAACAGAATCCGCTGGAATGTGATGTTATGGTGGTAGACGAAATGTCCATGGTGGACGTGCTGCTCTTCGAACATCTGCTGCGTGCGCTGCGTCTTGGATGCAAGCTGGTGCTGGTGGGCGACTGCGACCAGCTGCCCTCCGTGGGAGCCGGCAATCTTCTCCGTGACCTCATCGACAGTGGAAGAGTTCCTGTGGTCGCTCTGAAAGAGATCTTCCGGCAGGCGCAGAAGAGCAGCATCATCACCAACGCACACCGCATCATTCAGGGCGAATACCCCGACCTCCTGCAAAAAAACAGCGACTGCTTCTTTTTCCAGCGCCTTACCGCCGGTCAGGCGACTGACCTGATGCTGGAACTGGTGCAGACACGGCTGCCGCAGGCGTACGGCTACTCCCCGACAGAGGATATTCAGGTCATCACCCCATCCCGCAAGGGTGTTCTGGGGGTTGTAGAGCTGAACAAGCAGCTACAGGAAGCGCTCAACCCTCCCAGCACCTCCACGGCGGAGGTGAAATCCGTACTCTATACCTTTCGGGAGGGCGACAAGGTGATGCAGATGAAAAACAACTACGACATCATCTGGCACAAAGAGGGAGAAAACGGCACCGGCATCTTCAACGGCGACATCGGCTATCTCCGCACTATCAACCGGCAGACGCAAGAGGTGACGGCGGAATTTGACGGCCGGTTTGTGACCTACGCATTTGACCAGCTGGATCAGCTGGAACTTGCCTATGCCATCACTGTGCACAAGAGTCAGGGCAGCGAATTTCAGGCTGTGGTGATTCCCCTGCTGGGCGGATTTCCACGGCTGTACTACCGCAATCTGCTCTATACCGCCGTCACACGGGCACGCCGGCTTCTCATTCTCATTGGCTCGAAAAACGTCATTTACCAAATGGTGGATAACAACCGCCGTATGAATCGATATACCTGCCTGCGGGATATGCTTCAGCGTCCGCAGACGGAACAGTCCTCTCTTCCAGAGGACATCCCAGAACTGAAACAGGAGGAAACGGAATGAGCAAAACAGACATCGGAATTGACCTTGGCACCGCCAATACCGTCATCACACTGGGGAAAAAGGGTGTGGTACTCAGCGAACCATCCGCCATCGCCTATCACAAACGCACCAAGGAAGTGCTCGCCGTGGGAAAACGTGCCTATCAAATGATCGGCAAGACGCCCAGTTATATTGAGGTCATCCGTCCGCTCTCCGGCGGTGTGATCTCCGACGACCGCATGACACAGTACATGATTCGGGAGTTTATCCTACAGGTGAGCGGGCACCGGCTGACCAAGCCGCGCATCATCATCTGCGTTCCTTCTTTTATCACAGACGTGGAAAAACGTGCCGTGGTGGAAGCTGCCATGAGTGCCGGTTCACGCAAGGCGTACCTCATCGATGAGCCAATCGCCGCCCTCATCGGCGCAGGGGTGAACATCGGCAAGGCACGGGGCAACATGGTCGTGGACATCGGCGGCGGCACCACAGATGTTGCCATTGTATCCATGAACGGCATCGTCACCTCCCACTCTGTGCGTGCAGCCGGCAACACGCTGGATCAGGCGATCATCCGCTACATGCAGACACGCTATAAGCTGCTCATCGGCGAGCGCACTGCCGAACGGGTGAAGATCGAGATGACCAACCTCTACGATCCCAGAGCTGATGTGACCATGTGGGTCAAGGGACGCAATCTGGTCAGCGGTCTGCCGGAAATGCGGGAGATCAGCGAACTGGAGATCTTTGAGGCAGTGGAGGACGTCGTCGCTGACATCATCGAGGCGATCAAAACCGTTCTGGAGGAGACACCGCCGGAGCTGGTCGGCGACATCTACGAGAACGGCGTACTTATGGCAGGCGGCGGCGCAATGCTGGGCGGTCTGCGAAAGCTGGTGGAGCGCACGCTGCAAGTCAAGTGCGTAGTGGCAAAGGATGCCATCCACTGCGTGGCAAAGGGAACAGCCATTGCATTCCGCAAAATGGACACTCTGCTGGACGGCTTCGAAAATATCGCCGTCTATCAGTTCAAGTAAACAGACAGAAAAAAGCGTATCCGAAATCAATCGGATACGCTTTTCTTGTCAGATAAATTGGCGGTGGTTTTACTCGGCGTATTTCTTCAGCTTTTCCACCAGTACCTGATACAGCGTGTTGTTGCGGGTATCCGGAGTGGGGAGTCCGCTGCCCCAGTACAGACCGAACGAACCCTCGTGGAATGCGTGGTAGTTGAAGCTGATATCCGCATCGTGGAAAATATCCATGACATCATCCATCCAGCGGTCACCGCCACGGTCGTTCTCGAAGCAGTGTGCGCCTGCGCCAAATTCACCGCAGTACACCGGCACATCGTAGGTCTCGGAGAACGTGATGTTCTGCTGGATAGTTTTTTCCAGATACGCCCGATTCAGCACCTCGATGGAATCCACATTCCACACATCCACACGGGGACGCACAATGGCATTGGCATTCTTGGTGGTCACCTGAAAATAACCGCTCGCCTCATAGCTGTGTCCCGGTGTCGGGCGGAAATAGCGGGTGCTGCAGTTAGCGTCGTCTGTGGTGCGGGCGATGAGCAGGCTGCCCTCTTTCAAATGTCCTGTCATGGAATCATAGGACTTGGAGCCAGAATTGTCGCTGGACCAGAAGTTCAGCGAACCGTTTTTGTCGAAGTCCTCGGCATAGATCGTCTGCACGAAATCGCCGTTTTCGTCGTACTCATCCAGCCGCAGTTCGTCCGCATGGGCAAGACCGTACTCGCCCACATTCTGTGCCTGAAAGACCAGACTGATCATCTGTGTCCCGTCGGATTTCGGCGTAATTCTGCCGCTCCTGAGATATTGCCACTCGTCTGTGGAGGTGTCCGCCTTTTCGCCGGAAAATGTGGACGTTGCCCACTGGGCGTTTCCAGTGGACACCATGTAGTTTTCGTCCGGATAGGTGACATCGTTTCCCAGCGTTCCCGCCCAGTCAAAGCCCTGATGAGTAAAGGCATGCGGATCGTAGTAGTGGAATTCGTATACAGCATTGTCATCATCCAGGTGCACGTAATTGTTCTCATCGTTGAAGTTGATCCACTGTTCCTGCGTGCCGGCAAGATTCTGGGCGGCACACATGCGTTCCACGAAGATCATGTGATTCTGGTCAACGGTGCGAATGCTGTCCGTCAGCTCCTGTGCCACAGACTGCCACAGCTTCAGCGCAGCCGTACCGTCGGACGCTGCCACCACCGGCTCGTTGACCAGGCCATATCCCAAGATCACCGGTTCATCGGCATAGCGCTGGGCGATTGCCTGCCAGAGGGCACTTAGCCGTTTCTGATTCTCCGGCTCTGTCCAGAGCGCTGTGCCGTTTCCCTGCGACTGGTAGCCGCCCTCCGGATAGTGCATGTTCAGCACCAGCCGTATCCCCGCTGCCTTTGCCCAGGCAATGTTGGTATCCAGCCACTGAAAGCCCTCTTCCCGATAGGTGTAGGGGTCGCTGTCGGACTCAAACATGCCGTAGTTCAGATAAAACCGGACGGAATCGAAGCCCATCTCTGCCAGTTCCTGATAGCTCTCCGCATTGTGGTGGAGCGTGGGCGGTGTGGACGGATTCGACCACACCTCGTTGCCAAACGCCATACCCTTGATGATGTACTGCTTGCCGTCCTCATCCACAAGAAGCTTTCCCTGTGTCCGGATGAAACCGGTATAGCCGTCCTGTATCTCCTGTTCCTGTGCCGCTTTCTGACGCAGTGCTGCCAGATCCATGCCGTCGGTGATCCCGTCAGCATTCAGATCCTGCGAACCGCTCTCCGTCCTGCCCAGCAAAAACGCCTGAAGTCCGCCCAGCTCTCCGGAACCAGTTTCCAGCGCAGCGCCGGAAAGTGCGCAAGTGCCCACTGCAACCGCTGCCAGCGCAGCCGTCAGAACACCCCATGTCTTTTTCTGCCGCATTTGTTCCTCCTTTTAATAGGGCATGGTAAATGTTCCCACACGCCATGCGCCGCGCTCATACACCAGTGTCAAAACGCTCTCCTTCTGGGTTGCCTCGATTTCATCGGGAAACTGATAGCTGGACACCACGGAAAACGTAAGTGTGTCCGCTGTGCTGCCGGTCAGCGCCGTAACCGTCGAGCTTTGGTAGCTGATATCGCTGCCGCGGTCACCACAGCGACGGTAGAGCTTGCCGTCCAACATCTGGAACTGTGCATCCAGATCGGTTTCGTGTCCTGCCTGCGCAAAAACTTCGTAGTACCCTGCTTCCGCCTCTTCGATGGTACTGTAATTGGTGACACGCTGCCAGCTTCCATCACCAATGGTATCGCTGGTGTCATAGGTGAAACCCATACCGCTGGATGCCTGATAGATAAAATAGGTGGATGCGGCGTTCTCATAGATCTGCTGTGCCTGTGTGCACCACGCCTCCGCCGTCAAGCCGGTATCTCCCACCAGTTCTCCGCCGGAAGCAGCCTCTTCCGAGGTGCGCTCCTCCACAGTGAGAGCAGTGTCCGAAGTGGCAGCATCCGCCGGTACAGTCTCCTGCATAGAATTGACAGATTCCTCGATGCGCTCCAATGTGGTTTCTGTCGTCTCCTGCGCTGCCTGCGCTGCAGTCGTCCCTGCCGGCAGACTCGATGTGGTGTCGGCGATGTCGCTGCATCCGGTCATTCCGGCAGCCAGTGCAAGACAAACCAGCCCTGTAAAAAGCCGTGCACCCT
This sequence comes from Ruminococcus callidus, assembly GCF_020709055.1. Lineage (GTDB taxonomy): Bacteria > Bacillota > Clostridia > Oscillospirales > Ruminococcaceae > Ruminococcus_C. The sequence continues at coordinate 11,491 of NZ_JAJFCK010000010.1, read as the reverse complement.
TTCTCTTCTGATATTGCATTGAAAAAACTCCTTCTGAAAAACAATTCTAAAAAGCGGTTTGCTTTTTCCCATTATACCACGCCATCCGTCAAAATGCAACGTTTTTTGCAGAATTCACCAGCACCTTTTCGCCCGCAGTTTCTTTTTTTCTCTTTTCCAGAGAAAACATGCGTATTTTCGCTGCATCATCTAATTATCTTTTGTTTTTTTGGAAATTTCTTTTCTTTTTTCGTTTTAGCTGGATTTTCGTATTTTTTTCTTGACATTTTCCCGATCTGGTGGTATAATAATATTCGCAAGTTCACCGGGAGTCACAAATCCGATGCTGTTATAGCTCAGTTGGTAGAGCACTTCCTTGGTAAGGAAGAGGTCACCAGTTCGAATCTGGTTAACAGCTCCACGAAGCCGCACGCAGTTTCGGTTTCTCCGAGACTGTCTATTTTTCGGCTTGTTTCTACTTTCAAAATTTGCTTGCTGTTATAGCTCAGTTGGTAGAGCACTTCCTTGGTAAGGAAGAGGTCACCAGTTCGAATCTGGTTAACAGCTCCACGAAGCCGCACGCAGTTTCGGTTTCTCCGAGACTGTCTATTTTTCGGCTTGTTTCTACTTTCAAAATTTGCTTGCTGTTATAGCTCAGTTGGTAGAGCACTTCCTTGGTAAGGAAGAGGTCACCAGTTCGAATCTGGTTAACAGCTCCAGAAATCGCACGCAGTTTCACTTGAAATTGCGTGCTTTTTGGCTTTCCGTATTTTTCCAAAGAGCAGTCCCCTGCACCAGTCTTTTGACCGGTACAGGGGACGCTGTTCTGTTATTTTATTCTGAATGCCTGAGAATTACAGTTTCTCTACTGCCTGATTGTAGAGGTACAGCGCTTTCATTAGGTCTTTCAAATTTTCACCTGCCGTGTCGCTGCTCAGGACGGTGTAAGCATAGGACATCGGGCTAGACAAAATCGTAAACTTTCCGACACGCACATTCTTGGCGACCGCAAGCTTTCCTGCTGCGATATCTGCAATCTCGCAGTAATAATAGCCGTCCTTTTCTTTCAAACCGTAGCTGCTCATGTCCACGCCGTCTTCTGCCTTGAAATAGTGACGCAGCGTGGTCTTCGACTCCAGAAGCAGGCTTGCACCGCAGTAGGTCACACCCTCCGGCAGCGATCCGCCCGTCAAAGCCATAGAATCCTCCAGCAATTCTGCTTTGACAGCGTCTAGTTCAATAATTGCCGGCGCAGACATTCCAACGAAATATGCACTGGCACAAGTTCCGTAATTCTGCATTGCAGAAGCAACATTGCGGACATTCTCCGCATAGCCATTTTTCTCATTGATGACATATTTCGCATAATCATTTACGGAGTACCGGTAAACTGCGCCAGTCTTGTCGCTGGTGATGATCTGCGCCTGAATGGTGTCGTACATCTCCTTGGCTGCCACATCGCACGAGAAGACATAATAGGTTTTCCCGTCTTTCTCCGTGACCTTTGCCTCGCTCACCGGAACATGAGAAACCGTTCCGTTTGGCAGGGTAAACTGCATATATGCGCCATTGTCTGCAACGACCGCATCGGAAAGCTCCATGTAGAAGTTGACGCCAATGTTTCCGCCAAGACTGAGGGAATAGCCAACAAGATTTGCGCCGATGCCATCCTCGAATATTCCGCAGTACTTGCACTTGCCGTTCTCATAGGCATGGCTACCGAATGTGTTCCCCTCTGTATTGCGGTAAAAGACATTTGCAACCGGAGAAGTGTCATTGCAGCCCCGATAATTGTTGTTTTGATATACCTTTTCGCCATTCAGAACAGGTGCAGATTCTTCGCCGATGTGCTGCCCCCAAACCGTGCCGTTCTCGCCTTCTGACAGAAGATAGGCGACCTCACCGCTTTCAAAGCGCTCCAGCTCCATGGCGGTTGTACCGTTCACATCGTCTGTTTCATCGTCAGACAGATAGTAGCAGTTTTCCGCGATATTGCTACTCGAACTGCGCTCTACAATTCCGCTCAAACCGGCGCTGCCCCCATCGACAACCATTCCGGTATTATAACAGTTTCTGATGGTGCCCTGACTTGCGAACCCGCAAATACCGCCGGTCATACTTGATTCAATCGCACCGACCGTCATCGATTGGCTGTAGCAATTTTCCAGTGTACTTTCCAACGAAACGCCGCAAATGCTGCCAACCACGTTAGCTCCATAAAAATACGAATCAACTATGCCGACATTCCGGATCGTGCTTCTAGACACTGTAGAAAATAAGCCAGAACTTTTCTGGGTATAAGCAAAAAGTCCGCGAATGGTATGACCGTTCCCGTCAAATACACCATCATAGAAATCCTGCATCGGTGTCCACTCTCTAAAGCTTCCCTCAGTGCTCAGATGTCCGTCCGTAAGAACGTTTTCATTGACCACAATGTCTGCCGTCAATGTTACATGGAGGTTCTCCAGTCCGCTGGTGCTCTCCGACATGTCGACAGCATTTATTTTGTCCGCAAACCAGTAGAGCTGACCGCCGTTTCCGATCTCATAGGACTTTTCTCCGGTCTGCACTGCCGGTTCATACGCATCGCATTCTGTACAAAAACCGTTGACGAAAGTATGCGCCTCTTCTGCCTTGGTTGCATACCCAATAGGACAATCGGCGCAGGATGTGGTTTTCACATGGGAGGCATCGTCTTTCTTAGTATAAGTGACTTCTCCATCGGTATTGTGCGTGTGCACTACACCGTTTTCCTGAATTGACACGCCATCTTCCACAGTCAGCTGATCCAGATTGGTGATCGATGCCCCCTCCTGAAACAAAAGCTTTTTGCCGGAAGTCACCGTCATAGGCTTGTGCAGTGTCACCGTGCCGTAAACTACGACACCCTCTTTTTCAGAAATGATAGAATCCGTGTTCTTCATACCACTTTCTGTATAATAATCAAAATTCTTCGTAATTTCAACCTGACAGTTGATAAAAGTAAAGCCTTCGTTATAAGCACCGCTCAAATCATTATAGGTACTTACTTCTTTCGAACTCTCGGCGTGAATATAGCAATTTTCCATGGTAGCCTTTTCTCTGGCGAACAAGCCGCCATGTGATTTATATGCACCAATTGCAATAATTTCACTGTTCTTAGCATTGATAATTCCTTTGAAATCTCCTGTACTTTCTGCATAAATCGCATTCCCAGATTTTATAATTTCCGTCGTTGTTGTCACATGAACGATGCTGTCCTCAATTGTCATCAAACCTCCGCTTGCTATTCTAGATGCGTTGACTGTGACATTTTGGATCATAATTTCACCATGGCCCGAATAGTAACACTCTATTTCTTGACAATTCAAAATACCACCACCCATCAATGTGAGTGATGCATTCGCCCCATCCTTTTTTATTGAGCTGCTATTTGTAATCGTATTTTCTCCAATCAGCTTGACGATCAAATCTCCTGTTTTGAATTTAATCTGAGAAATCGTCGCATTTTCCAGCGTGAGCACGTTTGTTGCACTGTCGTAGCTCCAGCCTGCATTTGCATCGCTAACCGTGTAACCATCCGTAGAGCCGTCTTCGCCGGTGACTTGCTTTCCGTCTACATACAGCTGCAATACCGGAGAAGATGCTGTTTCCGCATCCCCGGCAATTTCGTCCGCACTTGCCGAAAGACTCCATTCCACCCGCAGCGTGTCCGCCGGAACGTACAGCAGCATTCCGCTGCATAGTGTCGCCGCAGCCAGCATTGCCAGCACCTTTTTGGATTTGTTGTTCTTGTTGTTCATGTGAATGCCTCCTTTTCTAAAATTCGCACATATTGTTTGAAAAGTATATGATTTATTATATCATATATCGAATAAACGAACAAGTTTTTTGCGTGAAATGCAGTTTTTCTGCGTAAAGCGCAAACGATCCGGACAGACAAATACCGCCTGCTCTGTCAGACAACAGCGCAGACGGCATTTGCGTATATGGACTTTATGGGAAGGGAGTACTTGCATACTCCGGACTGTCAGTTTTCCTGGATCAGCTTTTCGATCTGCTGATAGTAGGCGTAGAATTCCTCGGTATCTTTCAGATCCAGCGTGCGCTTATAGGTCAGATTCACCGGAATCTCCGCCTTAACCCTGCCGGGACGGCTGGACAGCACGTAGATCTTGGTTGCCAGAAAGACCGCTTCCTCGATGTCGTGGGTGACGAACACCGTAGTGGGACGCAGCTCCCGCCAAATCTCTCGGAGAAACACCTGAAGCCGTGCCTTGGTGATAGGATCCAGCGCACCGAACGGCTCATCCATCAGCAGAAACTCTGGCGAATTGGCAAGCATCCGGGCAATGGCAACACGCTGCTTCATACCGCCGGACAGCTGATGGGGATAGGCGTTCCGGAAATTGGAAAGTCCGATGATCTTCAGGTACTTGTCCACGATCTCGTCCTGCTGGGGCTTGGGCATTTTTTTCAGCTTCAGCCCGTACCGCAGGTTCTGTTCCACTGTCAGCCACGGGAACAGCGTGTAGCCCTGAAACACCATACCACGGTCTACACCGGGGCCGGTCACCGGCTTGTCGTTGACGGTGATTGTTCCCTCTGTGGGAAAGTCCAACCCTGCCAGCATCCGCAGCAGTGTGGATTTGCCGCAGCCGGAAGCACCGACAATACAGACAAACTCGTTTTCCAGAATCTGAATGCTGCAATCCTGCATGGCAACGGTTTGTTTCTTCCGTGCCTGATAGACCTTGGTAATATGCTCGGCGCTAATGTTGGTCGACGCCATTTTCGCTTCGATTCGTTCGCTGCTCTCCAGCATGTTTCTCACCTCTCTTTTACACCAGTGCATCTTCTCCCGTCATGCCGTTGCTGATTCTGGTGGCCTCCTCCAACGCATAGACGAAGATCTTGCCGTCGCCCTCGCTGCCGGTGGAATTCACCGACTTCACGATGGAGATGATCTCCTCCACCTCTTCGTCCAGCGCATAGATGCCGATGAACTTCTTGCACAGAAACGGGATGGAGAACTGTTCTTCCTCACTCTCTGCGGCATCATGTAGCGCATAATGGCACGCTTTTTTTCCGCGTCCCAGCACGTCAAACGTGATGGCGGAATAGAACCGTCCTGCTGCAAGGGCTTCCTTTGTCGCCGTGTAGCGCTCCGGACGGATGATAATTTCCAGATACTTCATATGGCACAGCTCCTTCCGCTCACAGCACTTCTTCTCCGGAACTGATGGTGATGGCACGTTCCACATCCATGATAAAGATCTTGCCGTCACCATGGGTGCCCAGCTTGCCGTCTGTCATGGTCTTGGCGTTGTTTTCGATAATGGACACCAGCTTGTCCACTTCGCCGTCCTCCACTACGATCTCGATCAGTTCCTTGGGGATCTCGTCGTAGTACACGTTTCCGACTTTCAGACCGCGTTGTTTGCCCCGACCCAGAATGGTCATGCGGGTGACCGCATGGAAACCGGCATCCGAAAGCTTCTCCATGACCTCAAACACCTTTTCCGGTCGAATGATCGCTTTTACACTTTTCATGATAGTTCCTCCTAGTCCTCGATTCGCATTTCCGCTTTCTGGCTCTCTTCCAGAATGATATCTGTGCAGTATTTCTTGTATTTCCGAAATTGCTCTGTGCGCTTGACCGCCGCATCCCTTGGACGCGGAATGTCAATTTCCAGTACCTCCCGCACACAGCCCGGATGCGCAGACATGATCACAACACGGTCTGCCATCAGAATCGCCTCTTCCACATCGTGGGTGACCATAATCACCGTCTTGGGATACTTGCGCCACATTTGAAGCGTCAGCTCCTGCATGTGCCGTCTGGTCTGGGCATCCAGTGCGCCGAACGGCTCGTCCAGCAGCAGGGATTCCGGATTGGCAGCAAGGGCACGGGCAATGGCGACGCGCTGCCGCATTCCGCCGGAGAGCTGGCTTGGATAGACCTGTGTAAAGTCCTCCAGTCCAATGTCCGACAAAAACTGCTTTGCAACGTCCATACGCTCCTGCTTGCTCATGCCGCTGGCACGAAGCCCATACGCCACGTTGTCCAGCACACGCATCCACGGAAACAGCGTATAGCCCTGAAATACCATGCCACGATCCATGCCCGGCCCTGTGATCCGCTCCCCATTCCAGAAGATCTCGCCCTCTGTGGGAAAATCCAAACCGCAGAGCATCCGCAGCAATGTGGATTTTCCGCAGCCGGAAGTTCCCAGCAGTGCCACAAACTCGTTCTTTTTCACCTGAAGCCGGATGTGGGACAGTGCCTGCACCTCCTTCCGTCTGGAGCGGAAGACCTTGCTCACATCCTGAATATCAAACACCACATTGCTCTGTGCCATGTTGCCTCACCCTTTCTTCTGCGCTGCCGCTCAGCTCTTGCTGAACCACGGGAACAGCTTCTTACTGAGCCACTTAAACAGGAAGTCGAACAAAAGACCGATAATTCCGATGGTCAGGATTCCCACGAAGATCTTGCCGACGTTCAGCATTCTCTGGGACTGAATGATCATATAGCCGATACCGGAGGATGCACCGATCATTTCTGCCACGGTGACATATGTCCAAGCCCAGCCAAGCACCATGCGGAGGGAATCCAGAATGTATGGCATTGCTGCCGGAAATACCACACGCCATACCACATTCAGCCGGTTGGTGCCCAAGGTGTAGGATACCTCGATGAGGTCGTGCTTGACCTTTCGGGTATCCCCTGCCACCATCAGAAGCAACTGCGGGAACGTACCCAGAATGATAACTGCGACCTTCTCCCTCTCATCAATACCGATCCACAGAATGAACAGCGGAATGAACGCAGTTACCGGCAGATACCGCAGGAAGGACATGACCGGTTCAAAGAACGCCTCAATTGGCGCATACACACCGATCAAAATGCCCAGCGGCACCGCCACAACCATGGAGATCAGAAATCCCAGCAGCACACGATATGTCGTAACGCCGATGTCCTGCAAAAAGCCGTTCTCCGTAAAGAGCCGGATGCCGGTCTGCAAGGTTTCAATGGGCTTTGGCAGGAATTTTTCATTGACCAATCCCAGCTCTGTCAGAAGCAGCCAGACGAGAAACACCAGCAGGAAAGAACATACCGCAATGATAAAATAGCCCTTTTTCGAGATGCTGTCCTGCGGGGTAAAGCTCCGTTTCAGTTTGCCTGTTTTCATGAAAATTCACCTTCTCTTTTCCATTTGTCAGGAAACAAATTCCGTATCCACACACTTGGAGCAGTCGATCTCTGCATCCACCAGCTTGATGTCATACCAAACCTTTGCAGCATACTCGCTCATATCCTGCAGCTCTCCGCCACCGACAAACTCCTTATTCTTGTCCCGATCATAATAGGTAACGCAGGGAAGCGTATCCTCCAGCTCTGCCACTGTCATGCCCTGATAATCTGCCATGATCTTGATGCAGTCATCGTGAGTGGACGGATCGTTCAGCATGTCCAGCGCCTCGAACCACGAGTCACAGATTGCCTGCACCTTGTCCTTGTTTTCCTGTACGTAGTCATTGAGGAAACACAGCGTGTCGCAGATAACGCCCGGATCTTCAGAGCTGGAGCGGAGCACCTTGCCAAAATCCGTCTGCTTGGCATTGGTCAGCCACGGCTCCCAGGTAACAGCGGCATCCACGCTGCCGCCGACAAAAGCGGAACCGGCATCACCGGCGGACATGTTCTGGATGTCGAAATCATCCATGCTCATGTCATACTGCCCGATGACATAATTGAAATAGAACAAGCTCGCACCGCCGGAGGTGTCCAGTGCCACTTTTTTGCCACGCAGATCTTCGATGGAGTTGTATTCGTTCTTGCAGACAATGCCGTCACCGCCATCAGAAGTATCCAGCGCAAGCACCTGTGTGGAATCCAGTCCAGCACCAATTCCCATAATAACAGTGTCGATGGTCTGTGCATAGCCCTGAATTGCACCGGAAGCTATGGCGCTCTTGATATCGCCGGCGCTCTCGATGACACGCAGATCTACATTGACACCGTTCTTTTCAAAGATACCCTTCTCCTTAGCGATAAACAGCGGCGCATAGCCAATCCATGTGGTGAAGGAGATGGTCACCGTATCGTCTTTCTTGCCGGAGCTGGAGCTACCGCAGGCGGTCATGGAGCCTGCCAGCATCGTCAGGGCACACAGACAAGCTGTTGCCTTTCCCAAAGTCTTCCGGTTCCGCTTCATTTTCTCGTTTCTCATACGAACAACTCCCTTTCATCATCCCTTCCAAAAGGAAAAACGCCGACTGCACGTGTGGTTCAGCCGGCGTCCTTGCCAATTGAAATCTGAATTTTTTCCATTCCTGCAAAACGCACAACGGATTTTTCTGGAACGAAATCTCTTTTTCTCTGTTTGAGTTCTCCCGTTCACTGCCATTATTTTATCACGCCTGCGTTGAAAAAGTGTCGATTGCTTTTTTCGACAAATATCGTCGTTTTCTCAACACTTCAGTATCGCCGTTGATACAAGAGATTGTGTTCATAGGAAATATATGCGGATTTTCGAGCAAATTTTTTTGCAGACAAGGCAAGAATTTTTAACGCAGTATGCAACAAAATTTGCCGAAAAGACGTAGATAGATGCCTATGAACACGAGCTCTTAAACACAGGAAACCCCGGCAGGGACAGCGCCATTGCCGGAGCGTTTGCTCACAATTCCCTGCCGGAGTTTCTGCGATATGCTTTTCCGCAGAGCGTGCATTCTCTGCGGCTTTCCGATTAGTTAGAGTACCAGAATCTCCCGGAAAATCTCTTCCAGATCTTCCAGAGATACCGGCTGCTGCGGACAGCCCTCAATGTCCACCTCCTGCATGGCATCCTCTGCGAACTTGTGGATCTCTGCCTCGGTGACCGGGCCGATGTCCACCTTCTCCGAAACGCCGATGGCACGGAACAGCTCGTGGATGCGCTCGATCAGACGGTCAGCTGCATTGGATTCGTCACAGGTGGTGTCCCCTAGATAACGCATGATCTCCACGTACTTCTCCGGCACGGCGTTTCTGGTGTACGCAATGCTGGGAATTTGCGCCACGCCGACCCCAAGACCGTGGGGAATCTTATGCAGTACCGACAGCGGACAGCTGACGGCGTGGGGCAGAATACAGCCGTCCTTGGACTGGGCAATGCCGGCGTACATGGATGCCAGCGACATGTAGATGCGAGCCTCCTCGCTGCCCTCTACAGCATCCGGCAGATACTGGAACGTGAGCTTGATGGCTTCCAGCCCCAGCAGCTCCGCCAGCTTGTTGTCCAGATTGGAGGCATATGCCTCAATGGCGTGTCCCAGCACATCCAGACCGGTGTTTGCGGTGATATTGCGGGGAACGTCAAAGGTCAGCGCCGGATCAACGAACGCATAGGTCGGTGCGATTTCGGTGGTAAGCATCAGATCTTTCTTCTGGCTCTTGTCCGTAATGACGATACAGTCGGAGACCTCCGAGCCTGTGCCGGACGTGGTGGGGAGCGCTGCCACCGGCAGGAACTTCTCTGTGGGGACTTTCATGTCATCGCCACGCATGAGCATGTAGTCCTCAATACTGCCGCCATTGGTGGCAACCACTGCTGCGCCCTTGCCCACATCCATGACGCTGCCGCCGCCCACGGCAATGATGAGCTTTGCACCGAACTCTGCGCAGAGCTTTCCGCAAGCGTCCACCTGAGAGGACAGCGGATTCTGCCGAATGTCCTGATAGACGGTGTAGGCAATACCGTTCTCCTCCAGAATCTTCCGGATGGGGTCAAGCATGCCGATGGAAGCCAGTACGGGATCTGTCACCAGAACTACCTTGTCTGCCTTTTCCCGTTCCACTGCCTTCATGATCTCCGAAGCCTTGCCCACGCCAAACTCAATGATGGTGGGAAATTCAAATGTAAATGCTGGTATCATATTCTTGCCCTCCTGCGTTTATTCAAACCAACCTGTGGGACACACGTTGGTGTTGATATTAATCTGCTTGACCTCCGTATAGTCGTCCAGTCCGTAGGTACCCAGCTCTCTGCCGATACCGCTCTGCTTGTAACCGCCCCACGGTGCTTCCGGATAAACCGGCCCATAGGTGTTGATCCAGGTGATGCCGGCACGAATCTTCTTGACCACACGGAGCGCCTTGGCGCTGTCGCTGGTGAAGATCCCGGCTGCCAGACCATAGGTGGTGTTGTTTGCCAGCTGAATTGCCTCTTCCTCGCCGTGGAACTTCTGAATGACAACCACCGGTCCGAAGATCTCCTCCTGCACAATGCGCATTTCCGGCGTGGTGTCGGTGAAGATCGTCGGCGCAATGAAGTAGCCCTTTTCGTACTCCGGCTCTGTCATGCGGTAACCGCCAAGCGCTACTGTTGCGCCCTCTTCCTTGCCGATTTCAATGTACTTCAGCACCTTTTCCATGTGCTGTTTGCTGATGACCGGTCCCATCTTTACGCCCTCTTCAAAACCGTTGCCGATCTTGATCTTCTTGGCGCCCTCGATGAGCTTTTCCAGATAGCGGTCATAGATGGTATCCTCCACAAGGATGCGGGAGCCTGCGCTGCAAACCTCGCCCTGATTATAGAACATGCCGTACAGACCGTAGTCCACTGCCGTGTCAAAATCGGCGTCGGCAAAGATGATGTTCGGGGACTTGCCGCCCAGCTCCAGCGAGATGCCCTTGACATTGCTGGAGGCTGCGCACATGATCTTTCTGCCGGTGACAATACCGCCGGTAAATGCGACCTTGTCCACATCCAGACTGGATGCCAGCGCATTGCCCACAGTTGCACCAGCGCCCATGACCAGATTGACAACACCCTTGGGGAAGCCAACCTTCTCCATCATCTCCGTCATCAGAATTGCCGAAAGCGGTGTGATCTCCGACGGCTTCAGGATAATGGCATTACCGGCTGCCAGCGCCGGCGCAAGCTTCCAGATTGCCAGAGAGATCGGGAAATTCCATGCGACGATCAGCGCACAGACACCAAGCGGTTCCCGCACAGTCATGGCATGCACTGCCGGATCGTTCAGGTCATAGGTCTGACCTGTGGGCTGTGTCACAATGCCGGCATAATACCGGAGAATGTTGGCAGAATCGTAGACATCGTACTCCGACTCGATCAGCGCCTTGCCGGTGTTGAGCGTCTCCGCCTTTGCCAGCTTTTCCACATTTGCCTCCATCTCATCCGCAAAGCTCCGCAACAGCGCAGCTCTCTCGTATGCCGGTGTATCGCCCCAGCCATCTTCATAGAAGGCTTTCTTCGCTGCGGCAATGGCATGCTCGGCATCTTCCACCGTGCCCTCTGCCACATGGCGGATCACCGAAGCATCATAAGGGTTGATGACCTCTCTGGTCTCTCCCGAAGAGGATGCCACCCATTCTCCGCCGATGAACATTTTTCCTGTTTCCATTTGTGATTCCCCGCCTTTCTTGATTCCCTGCCGTCCGGCAGGTTCTACGCATTTGGCTCATACTGAGAGCTCGTGTTCATAGGCGTCTATCTACGTCTTTTCGGCAAATTTTGTTGCA
>NZ_JAJFCK010000001.1 GCF_020709055.1 Ruminococcus callidus | reverse complement strand
TGCAACAAAATTTGCCGAAAAGACGTAGATAGACGCCTATGAACACGAGCTCTCAGTTGTTCTTGGTCGGCAGCGTCATCAGGAGCTTACTGCGGCTGGGGTGACGGAGTTTCCGCAGTGCCTTTGCCTCGATCTGCCGGATGCGCTCTCTGGTGACATCGAATTCCTTGCCCACTTCCTCCAGTGTGCGGGAACGTCCGTCCTCCAGCCCAAACCGCAGACGGAGCACCTTTGCCTCCCGCTCGGTCAGCGTGGACAGCACCTTGTCCAGCTGTTCTTTGAGGAGCATCAGCGAAGCAGCGTCCTCCGGTGCCAGTGCGTTTTCGTCCTCGATGAAATCGCCCAGATGACTGTCCTCTTCCTCGCCGATCGGCGTTTCCAGAGAAACCGGATCCTGTGCAATGCGCATCACTTCGCAGACACGCTCCACCGGCATACCCAGACGCTCTGCGATTTCTTCCGGTGTAGGCTCACGACCGGTTTCGTGAAGCAGCTGGCTGGTTGCTTTCTTGACACGGGTGATGGTTTCCACCATGTGTACCGGAATGCGGATGGTTCTTGCCTGATCGGCAATGGCACGGGTGATGGCCTGCCGAATCCACCAAGTGGCATAAGTAGAGAACTTGAACCCCTTGTTGTAGTCGAACTTCTCCACGGCTTTCAGCAGACCGAGGTTGCCCTCCTGGATCAGATCCAGAAACTGCATGCCACGTCCCACATATTTCTTGGCAATGCTGACCACCAGACGGAGGTTTGCCTCGCACAGACGCTTCTTGGCGCTGCTGTCGCCCTGTGCCATGCGCTCTGCCAGCTGTTTTTCCTCGTCCATGGACAGCAGGGGAACACGGCCGATCTCCTTGAGATAGATCTTGACGGGGTCGTCAATGGCGATGCCCTCTGTGGAGAGGGATAGTTCCAGATCATCTGCATTCAGGCTGATGTCGGAATCTCTGGAGGCGGTGTCCATTGAAGAGTCGTTGATGATCTCAATGTTCAGCTGTTCGCATCTGCTCAAAAACTGGTCGAGGTCGAAGTCCAGATCCTCCATAACATCGGTGATCTCTTTTTCAGAGAGCTTTCCGTTGACCTTTCCCTTTTCCAATAATGCTTCGATCGTCACCTTTTTTTGTTCCATGGAACAATCATCCTTTCTATATTCATAGTCCTATCACGAAGAGCCGCCTCAAGTCTTGTGAGCCTTTTTCTGCACCAGCGAGAGCAGATCATCGTCCGTTTCGACTTCGCCGGAATCGCTGCTTTTCAGTGTGTGGATGCAATCTTGAATTTCCTTTTTCGATACTGGAAAATCCTGATATTTTGCCAGAATCCCGCTGATTTTTCCCATCTCATCGTTGGACAATTCACCGCTGAGCGAGGAGAGAGTAAACACCCCGTCGGAGTTCCGGCACGCCAGAAAAATGCGGTAGACCTGCTGATAAAGCGGTGTCAGGAACTCGGCTTCTGTCAATTCCTGCGAAATCCAATCGCCCTCCTCCGGATACCGCAGCAGATCGTACAGGATTCGCTCCTCTGCCTTGACTTCTTTCAGATGGGCGGAAGCCTGTGGAATTTGCGGATCCGGATTGGCGGTGTGTTCCATGATGGATCTCCACGCTTTTTCCTCTTCGATTTTTTTCTTGCTTCTCTGCCGATATGCCACCTGCTGGCGCAGAACATCGGCGGAGATTTCCCATTTGTTTGCAGTGCGGGAGAGGTAGATCTCCTGCTGGATGGGATCGGGAATGTCTGCCAAAACCGAAACGGTTCGTTTCAGAAGCTGGACTTTTCCGGCATCTGTGGCAACATCCAACCCCTCCTCGCAGCGCTCCAGCTGAAAGTTGATGGCATCTCCCGCCTGTTCCAACAGCAGCCGGAAGCGCTCCGGTCCGAACCGTTTGATGTATTCGTCCGGATCCTTGGCACCGGACATGTGCAGGATTCGTGTTGGCAGCCCGACCTCGCTGAAATGGCGGATCGCCTTCTGTGTGGCTGTCTGTCCGGCACCATCGCTGTCGTAGGCGATGATGACTTCCTTGGCGTAATTGGAAATTTTTCGTGCCTGTTCCGGCGTGATGGCAGTTCCCAGCGTTGCCACTACGTTGGAAAAGCCGGCTTGATTGATGGCGATGACATCCATGTACCCCTCTGCCAGGATCAGACGTGTGGAGTTGCTGTCCTTGGCGAAGTTTAGGGAAAAGAGGTTTCTGCCCTTGTCAAATACTGGTGTTTTGGCAGTGTTGAGGTATTTTGGCTGCTTGTCATCCATAACACGTCCGCCGAATCCGATCACAGAACCTCTGGTGTCCACAATGGGGAACATAACACGGCATCGGAACGCATCATAAAGCCTGCCGCTCTTTGCAGAGCGGTGTGCCACATCTGCCAGAAGCAGCTCCTCCTCTGTGAATCCTTTTTTCAGCAGGTGATCGGTCAGCAGGTTCCAGCTGTCCGGCGCATACCCAAGCCCGTACTTGCGGATGGTCTCCGGCTTGAGTTTTCGGGAAATCAGATATTGCAGTCCACGCTTGTCCTGATTGGCGGTCAGGCAGCGAAAGTAAAAGTTTGCCGTTTCCCGATTGATGGCGAGGATTCTCGTGCGCATGCGGGAGCGGCTTTCCGCCTCTTTATCCGTGGGAAGCTGCAGTCCGCTGCGCTCTGCCAAAAGCTTGACTGCATCTGAAAATTCCAGATTTTCGATAAGCTCGATCCATTTGATGACATCGCCGCCCGTCCCGCATCCAAAGCAGTAAAAGCTTTCCGTATCCGGATAGATGGTGCAGGAGGGAGAGTTGTCCGAGTGAAACGGACACTTGCAGACATAAGTTCTGCCACGCCGGATGAGATTGACATAATTGCCGGCGATGGTTTCCATGGGACAGGCAGTGTGTACCTGTTCCAAAAAGTCAGCGGAATATATCATGTTCTGTCACACACTTTCTCATGGATACAGTATCACAGCAACAGCTCGGCGTGAATTCCGGGCCGTTTATCTTATGAAAAATTCGGATATCTGCGGTGAAATTTAGCGACGGTACTAACCATGGTAACCGGAATATATCTCAAACAAGCACGCTTGATTGATTGCGGAATCCCGAATACGGACTCTGCGATTGCACCTGCAATCGCTGCAATCGTATCAGAGTCGCCACCGTACGAAATGGCAGTTCTAACCGTGTCTTCAAAGTCTTCAGCTTCCAGAACCGCCTTTATTGCAATAGGCACCGTACCCTGAACAGTTTCGTCAAACACACCGGGATGCACCTTGGCTATACCGTCGACATAAAATTCTGCGCTGTGCTCGTCCGATAGCGTGTACTGCAGCATGTTTCTGAGATACTGCTTGCCGTCGTCCGCAGGCATATCCTTCACCATCGACACGGCAGTAACGAATAGATTTACCCATGCCAGGGAAATCGGATGGTTGTGGGACACTTCTGTTGCCCATTTTGCGACACGTTCACGAGTGTCTCCGTCCAGCACGGCTGCAGGACTTATACGCATACACGCACCGTTGCCATAGCTATGATAAGGCTGAGGGTCGTCGGATTCCAGCCATTCCCAGAATCCCAAACCATAACCTCCCTGAGGGTAGAGCGTCCAGAACCTCTTGTAGCAGTCGATAACCGTTTTTTTAAAGGACATTTCGTTCTGCATATCGCCTTCAAGAATGGCAGCCATCAATGCGATAGTCATAGCCGAGTCATCTGTGATTTGACAATCCGGATGGAAGAACTCGAAATCCTTTGTGTGGATATTATTGAACTCAAATCTGCTGCCTGCAATGTCGCCTATAATCGCACCTAGCATGTGCATTGCCTCCTTGTGTTCGTTGCTTTGTATTTGTTTGTGATATCTATACGATAACATAACCCGTACTTGCGCACGAAGTTCAGCAATGGGCTGTCTGTCACGGCGCAGAACATGTCAGGAAATCGGACTGGCAGATGATCTCCAGCCCTTGGGAATAAACAGTTCGGTGTATAGATCCACAGCGTATCCGTCACTCATGCCGGAAATATAATCGCATGCCGCACGGTCAATGTCCTCTTGCTGTGCAATTCTCTGGTATTCCTCCGGCAGCGCATCCGGATGGGAAATAAAGTACCGGTAGAGTGTTTCGATCAGCAGTTCCGCCTTGTGCTCCTCCTGTTTGGCGATAGGATTGTAATAGACACGGTCAAACAGGAATGTGTGCAGTTTGTCATGCATGGCTTGAATTTCCGGAGCCATTCCGATTTTCTCCGGACCGTGTGCCACGACCGCTCCCACCAGCGTGGTAATGCGCTTGGTCTTGGTATCTCCCAGAACCTCTGTAACATCTGTCGGCAGGTCTTCTTTGCGGAGAATTTCTGCACGAATAGCGTCTTCGATGTCGTGGTTCATGTAGGCAATGCGGTCTGCCACCCGAACCACATTGCCCTCCTTGGTTGCGGCAATCCGGTTGGTATGGCACAAAATGCCGTCCCGCACCTCTTCCGTCAGATTGAGTCCGGCACCACCTTTTTCCAGCCGTTCCACAACACGCAGACTCTGTTCGTAATGCCGATAGCCGTGGGGACAGATGCGGTTCAGGATTGCCTCGCCGCTGTGCCCGAAAGGAGAGTGCCCCAGATCGTGTCCCAGTGCGATTGCTTCTGTCAAGTCCTCATTGAAGCGAAGCGCACGGGAAATGGTTCTGGCGATCTGTGCTACCTCCAGCGTATGTGTCAGCCGTGTGCGGTAATGATCGCCTACGGGGGAGAGAAAGACCTGCGTCTTTCGTTTTAACCGCCGAAAGGAGTTGCAATGTAAAATCCGGTCACGATCCCGCTGAAACGCCGTGCGGTAAGGGCAAGGCATCTCCGGACGTTCCCGCTTGGCGTGGCCCGCATTGGGGCAGGCGTAGGGGCTTAGGATCTGTAGTTCCAACTGTTCCTGCTGTTCTCGAATCGTCATTCCGTTCTCCTCCATTCCACCAAAAAGACACATCGTTTGCGGAGGGAATCGCCCTCCCTATCTAATATTACGCAGCGGATGTCAAAAACTCCTCTTTTTTGCTAAGAGCCTGTTTCACATCTTTTTCCGTACGTCTTTTCGGCGGATTTTGCCGGTGACTGCGTCAAAAATCCTTGCCATACGACAGTATGCCTGCGGATTTTTTCCTTGTCACCGACAAAATCATGCTCGAAAATCCGCACATAAAAAGATACGGAACAAGCTCTGAAATTTTTCAGGAATCCCTGTGACAGCTGGAAAAATCGGCATACTCCTTGTCGCCGATCTGCAACTGAATCTGATTTCCGGTCAGATCAATGAGCTGCTTTTGCAGTTCCGGCAGGATGGTGTCCCGCACCAGAAGTTTCATACGCACCTGATCTTCAAACGTCACATTTTTCTGAATGAGATCTGTTTTCGGGAGTGCATAGGCGATTTTTCCGTATAGGGAGTAGTCGGCTTGGAGCGAGACCGGATAGCAGGGTAGCATGATCTGCACCTTTGCCTGTTCAATGGCGAGCGATGTGCTGTGGGAATAGGCCCGCACCAGTCCGTTGCTGCCCAGAAGCACACCGCCGAAATACCGTGTCACCACACAGCAGATATCGGTCAGCTCTTTTTTTTGCAGGACGTCCAGAACTGGCATGCCGGCAGTGCCCTGTGGTTCGCCGTCATCGGAGTAGCGAGAGGCATTTCCCTCCCGCAGCAGATAGGCGTATACGTTGTGTCTGGCACGGCGATGGTTCTTCCGCACGGTTTCGATAACTGAAACCGCTTCCTCCGCTGTGCGGACAGGGGCGAGATATGCGATGAATTCCGACTTCTTTTCCACAAAAGAAGCGGTTGCAGGTGCTGCAATCGTTCGGTATTCTGTCAAATGGTATCACCTCTGAGAATAGACAAAAAAGGACGGTACCATAATACCGCCCTCTTTCGATTGTCCGGTTTCCGTGGAACTTAGTCCAGGTTGAAACGCTTCTTGAAACGATCTACGCGTCCGCCGGTATCTACCAGCTTCTGCTTACCAGTGAAGAACGGGTGGCACTTTGCGCAAATTTCCACCTTGATATCCTTCTTTGTAGACATGGTCTCCATTACGTTGCCGCAGTGACAAGTGATGGTAGTCTTTTCAAAATTCGGATGAATGCCTTCTCTCATGGGGTTTCACCTCCTGTATCTGTTGTTTGTATCAACAGCAGCCCATCGGCCATTGCGCCGACAGTAGTCCTGTGAATCTCTATTTTCCTGCGGCATAGCCGCTACAGTTTTTTATTATAGCACAGTTTCAGATGCTTGTCAAGCATTTTTTTCAAAAAAATATTGTTTTTGCAGAAAATCGACGAGCCTCTCGCTGCCGATGTACTCCTTGCAGAAAAAGATGCGGAGTTTTCCGCCGGAAAATATCAGGGTATAGGTGGCGCCTTTTTGGCGGATTTCCGTGAGATCTGCCCAGTGATAGATTCGCCTTTTCCCGAACATGCTGTGCTTTTCCAGAAATGTATCAGTGTAGAAAATGCGGTAATTGCGCCGGAACAACATCAGATAGACACCGGCAAGGCTAAGGAAGAGAAACAGAATACCACAGAGAAAAGCGTCCCAGTCGGTCATGCCGTCAGCCCAGATGACCACGCCGAGAATCCCGGAGGATGCAAAAATGATAAACCAGATGACACCTGTAATTCCAAACGTTTTGGAGATAGTCACGCTGTTCTGGCAGGGACTCTCCTCGCTTTCTTTTTTCATACAGCGGTCTGTCCACCGGTCGATCTGACGGGAAAAGAGTTTGGACAGCAGGAAAGAAACTGCATGGAGAAATGTCGAAACCATCATGCATCTCCCAGTTTTTCCAGATAGGCACAGAGTGCTGCCGGCGAAAACGCCTCCTCCGTTTCCAGACACCACTTCAATTCTGCCACATTGTCGCTGTCTGATTCGATTTCCTTGAGAAACAGCTGCCAGATGCGAAGCTGCTGCTCCTGCGTGATGAGATGCAGCCGGCAGCAGATACTCACCACGGCGCACACGGAAAAAGCAGCCTGCTGGACTGGCAAGATGGCAGAATCCGCAAAAACAGCACGGAGATACTGCCGGTAGAAAAAGTCAAAGGCAAACGCACGAATCTCACAGTCCAGCGCCTCAGAGATCACACCAAGCTTATCTTGCGCTGCCGCTGACTGTTCCAGAATCCTTCGCCAATCCGCTGTGAGAATTTCGCAGGATTGCAGAAATGCAAAAATTGCCGTACCGGAATCAGTTGCGGAACATTCGGAAAGGGGAATGTTCTCCCACTCGCACGCCAGCTTCAAACAGCTTGACAGCTGCGCCAGTGCCGGATGTCTGGTGTCACGCATCAGCTGAAACAGCATTTCACGCTGTTCAAACAGCTGCTGCATGCGGTCTGCGTCATATTCCGGCATATCTCCAGCCAGCTCCGGATGTTCCTCCCAGTGAAGCTGCAACTTTTCCGGCGGAAGCGTGAGAAGCATCCGTGCAGCTTCCGGACACTCCATAGAGAGGTCGTATTCCACGAAATCGCCGTAGTCCTGCGTGATGCGGGGGAATTTTCGGCAGGTGTCGCAGAGCGCCTGTTCTCCCAGCGTGGCATGAATGTCGCACAGTTTCTCTGCATTCCAAAAGGGACACTTGCCATCCTGCGCAGCAAAGATCACATCGCCGTCTGCATCCTCTGCCATCGCCTGACGAATCCGTTCTCCTAAGCCGCCGGATACGGTTCGATACCGTTCCACACTGGCATCATCCAGCACGATTTCCCATCCGGCACAGCAGCTGTCCGGACAGGCGCCGGCAATACAGCGAAATTCCCCGTATTTGGGGATATAGTAGTTTTTCATATCATTTCCTCATAAAATGCCCCATCCGCAAAAACGAGCAGATGAGGCATCTTTCTGATATCAAGTTTTTAATTTTATGACAGAACCAGCTGACGCAGTGCACCCAGATCCATACCGTTGATGACGCCGTCACCATTCAGGTCGGCAGTTTCCAGATCGGCAGTTGTTTCCAGACGGAGCAGATACCGCTGGAGCATAACCACGTCAGCAACGCTTACATCGCCATTGTGGTTGACATCGCCCAGTTCGAAGAGATCCGGATCAGTCGGATTGGTCGGGTCTGTGGGATCGGTCGGATTGGTCGGATCGGTCACCAGTTCCGCAGCCGGCAGTGCGGCAATGCGGTAGAGGGTCATATCCGAACCGGCACGTGCAAACAGATGTGCAATGGTGCTGATATCATCGCCCCAAGCCTTCTTGATGGCATCATATGAATAATAGGCAATGCCCTTTTCCTCGTCAATGTCAAAGGCGCTGATTTCAGTCCAGTTGCCCCAGGCAGCGTTGGTCAGTGCGAGAATTGGCGCAGCCGAGCCCTCATACTGGATGGCGATTTCCTTATCTGCGTTGATGTGTGTCGTGCTGACATCCAGTCCCGGTGTGCAGTTTCCACCGTCTCCGTCAGCTGCAATCAGCTTCAAACCAGCGGTATTCTCATAGATCACATCGCCGTTTGCAACATCGCCGTGCTTCCAGGAGGGGAGGTGCTTGTCGCTGCCCCAGACAACGCTGTTGTCCTGCATCACAGTCATCATCGCATCGACAACCGGTTCAGAAGCCTCATACCAAGTGTTGTTGCTGCGGTCTACATAGCCGTGAGCCTCTGAAGCAGATGTGGAATTGGTGATAGCATTGTTGTCCCACAGTACACAGGGAATGCCCAGCTTCTTGGTCCATGTGAGGTAATAGGTTGCCCAGTCGCAGCGTGCGTCAGTGTTGTTGAAGTTGGAGGCGCTGAATTCGCCCAGAACAACAGGAATATCCTTGTCGGTGAAGTAATACCGGATGTCGGAGAACAGGGTATCCAGCTCACTCTGGTAGTTGCTAGAGAATGTGGTGTGGTCGCCGTCGCCCATGGCAAATGCATAGGGAGTATAAGCATGCAGAGAAACTGCAACATAATCATCGTCCGGAACTTCCAGATAAGAGTAAGCGCTTGCAGAAGCGGAAGCGGCATAGGACGGAATCATCAAAAGACGTGTCTGCTGATAGGGGGAGTCGATGGAACGAACGGTGTTCACAAAATCCTGATCCAGCTTGTTGACTACTTCATAGCATTCCGCATTGCCCTGCCACTCATAGGAAGCGCCAGTCTGCCGAGGCTCATTCATACCTTCGAAGATCAGATGCTGGTCGTAATCCTTAAAGTAGGTGGCGATCTGTGTCCACATCTGCTTCAAACGCTCGGACATCTCGTCATAAGCGTTCGGGAAATCGGAACGATTGATCCATTCCTCGTGGTGCAGGTTCAGAATGACATACATGCCCTGATTGTAGGCATAGTCAACAACTTCCTTAACACGCTGCATCCACTGCTCATTGATGGTGTAAACCGGCTTGCCGTTTTCATCGGTAGTTGTGGTGACGTTCTGATACCACGTGGTAGGAATTCGAATGGTGTTGAACCCCTTTGCCTTGACAGTATCGATCAGTTCCTGTGTGACTTTGGGATTGCCCCAGCTGGTTTCACCGTATCCGGTGGAGTCCAGCGAGTTACCAATGTTCCAGCCGATGGACATGTTTTCTGTGATGTCCTCAGCCGCCATAGTTCCCTCAGCGGAACCGGTTGCCGGGAAAAATGCCATGCCGGAAAGCAGCATTACTGCGGCAGTGCCGGCGGCAAACCATTTGCGAGCCTGAAATTGCATAATTATCCTCCTTAAAAATCTTCACCAAACAAAATGCCGAAAAAGTGGCATATTTTCTTTTATTATATCATGAAAAATCAGAAAAGTCAATGAATTTTATGCCGACTTTTCATACCTTTTTGTACAAAATTGCAACTGTGTTCTTGGTGAACATGAACAAAAGCACCGGACGAAATGACTTCATCCGATGCTTTTGCGAGATTTCCTTTTTGAATATTTTCCTGTGAGCAGCTGTTATGGTTTACGATCCAACAAAAACTGAAACAGCACAGGTGTAATTGCAGGATATGTCAGATTGTCAGGCAGCGAGGCAAACGCCTTTTGCTCCGCCATTTCACTTTCTGGAATGTCGGAAAATCGCCGAATCACCGCATGAAATACAATGCCGTTGGCACCATGCAGGGTATCCTCATCCCAAGCACGATAATCGCAAATCGGTTCGATGTCAAAGTCTACGGCACCGGACTCCTCAAACAGCTCTCGTTTTGCTGCCTCCAGCGGTGTTTCTCCGGTTTCAATATGACCGCCCTGCGTTTCCCATGTGGTTCGTTCTTTGTGCCGGCTCAAAATAATTTTTCCATGGCTCTCGGAAAGAATAACCACATATTTGTAATTTTTCAGAGTATTTATCTCGTAAGTTTTACAACGCATGATCTATGTTTCTTTAGCTCTGATTTTCTTTTTCGATCAGATAGTCGCCGCAGTACATTTTTCGCAGCTTCGGCTTCTCGATTTTGCCGGTTGCATTGCGGGGAACTGGTGCGAAGATGATTTTCCGAGGACGCTTATAGCGGGGCATACCCATGCAGAATTCGTTGACCTCTTCTTCGGTACATTCCACACCCTGCTTCAGTTCCACAATAGCTGTGGCAATTTCGCCCAGACGCTTGTCCGGCAGACCAATGACAGCCACATCCTTGATCTTCTCAAACTTGCTCATGTAGTTCTCGATTTCCACCGGATAGATGTTTTCGCCGCCGCTGATGACTACGTCCTTTTTCCGGTCTACGAGGAAGTAGAATCCGTCCTCATCCTGCCGTGCCATGTCGCCGGTGTAGAGCCAGCCGTCATGCAGCACCTCTGCGGTTGCCTCCGGATTATTATAGTAGCATTTCATCACGCCGGGACCTTTGACTGCCAGCTCGCCCACTTCACCCTGCGAAACTGTGTTGCCGGATTCGTCGATGATCTTGACTTCCCAGCCATATCCCGGCACGCCGATTGCACCGACCTTGCGGATGTTTTCCACGCCGAGGTGCACGCAGCCCGGACCGATGGATTCGCTCAGACCGTAGTTCGTGTCGTATTGGTGATTCGGGAAATACTGTTTCCAACGGTGAATCAGACTTTGCGGAACCGGCTGTGCGCCGATGTGCATTAGCCGCCACTGAGAAAGCTCGTAGTCCTCCAGATGGACAGTGCCATTGTCCAGTGCCTCCAGAATGTCCAGTGCCCACGGCACCAGCAGCCAGACAATGGTGCATTTCTCACGGGAAACTGTCTGAAGAATGGTTTCCGGATTCACGCCCTTGAGGAGTACAGCACGGCTGCCGGAGAGCAGACTGCCGAACCAGTGCATTTTTGCGCCGGTGTGATACAGCGGGGGAATGCAGAGGAATACGTCGTCCTTGGTCTGGTGGTGGTGCTGCTGTTCCACCTTGCAGGCGTGCATCAGGCTGCGGTGCGTGTGCAGGATCGCCTTGGGAAAACCGGTGGTTCCCGAGGAGAAGTAGATGGCTGCATCATCCTCATCTGTCAGCGGCACGCCGGGAGTGATGCTGGCGCAGTTGGAGGTCAGCTTGTCGTAGTCCTCTGCGAACGAAGGACAGTCACCGCCCACATAGAACAGAATGCGGTTCTTGCTGACGGATTCTGCGATGGTCTCCATTCTGCCGATAAACTCCGGCCCGAATACCAGAACATCCACATCTGCCAGATCCATGCAGTACTTGATTTCCTCGGCGCTGTACCGGAAGTTCATGGGAACTGCCAGTGCGCCGGTTTTCAGGATGCCGAAATAAATGGGAAGCCACTCCAGGCAGTTCATCAGGAGAATTGCCACCTTGTCGCCCTTTTTCACGCCACGGCTCATCAGCAGCTGTGCAAAACGATTGGCTTTTTCGTTGAACACGTGCCATGTGATTTCACGGCGATACCAGAACGAGGAGGTCGGCTGAATCAGATCGTAGTCCTTCCACAGAACCCGACGCTTCTCCTGAATCTGCGGATTGACCTCGACAAGGCAGACATCATTGGCGTATTTTCTGGCGTTTTCTTCTAAAATATCTGTAATCGGCATGTCTGTTACTCCTGTCCTTCGGAATCGTTGGTTCCCTGATATTCAAAACCGGTGAGGAATGCGGTCTGATTGATGGCGATGGTTTTTGGCGGAACGGTTTCGGCGATGACCTGAAGCCATTCCTCCTTGGAAAATTTCATGTGCTGTGCAGCAACGCCCAGAATGATCGTGTTGAAAACACGAATGTTGCCCAGTTTCATTGCTTCTGCGGAGGCATCGATGGACAAAACACGGTAGGACTTCCGGAGCGTTTCCAGAATTCCTTCCGGATATTCTGCTGCGCCAATGACAACCGGCATGGGGTCGATGCGGGTGTCGTTGACAATAATAGTTCCGCCCGGCTTCAGGAAGTGTGCGTACCGCAGTGCCTCCAGCCGTTCAAAGGCGATGAGGATATCTGCCTGTCCCTCTTCCACAATAGGCTCTGCCACGTTTTCGCCGTACCGCACAAAGGTGACAACACTTCCGCCACGCTGTGCCATGCCGTGTACTTCGGAGAGCTTGACATCATAGCCGCCGGTCAGTGCGATTTTTCCCAGTACACGGCTGGTCAAAAGCGTGCCCTGTCCGCCGACACCAACGATCATAATATTCACTGCGTTCATTTGGATTGACCTCCTTTTTCACGGGGAATCAGTTCGATTGCATGGAACTTGCAGCGTTTCTCGCAGAGCTGGCAGCCGTTGCACATTGCAGGATCGATCTGCGGAATGCCGTTTTCCTGCTTGCGCATTGCCGGACAGCCCGGAACCAGACACTGACCGCATTTCTTGCAGGCGTCCTCGTGGATGATGCACTTGCCCTTTGGAATAAACTCCTTGAGCAGGGCGCACGGTGACTTGGTGATAATGACAGAGAGCGCATCCCGCTGGGTTTCCTCTTTCAGGAGCTTTTCCAGTCCCTCGATGTCGAACGCATCGATCTCGTAGACATGTTCAATGCCCATTGCCTTGCAGAGATGATAGATGTTGATGGCGTAGGTAGGATCTCCCTGCAAGGTCTTTCCGGTTGCAGCGTGATCCTGGTGGCCGGTCATGCCTGTGGTGGAGTTGTCCAGGATGATGACCGTTCCCGTTGCCTGGTTGTACACCATGTTCATGAGAGAGTTGACACCGGTGTGCATAAAGGTGGAGTCACCGATCAGCGCTACCCAATTTTTGACGTAGTCCTTGCCTTTTGCCTTTTCCATACCGTGCAGCGTGGAGATGCTGGCACCCATGCAGACATTAAAGTCCACCACATTCAGCGGGGCAACAGCACCCAATGTATAACATCCGATGTCGCCGGCACCATGCAGCTTCAGCTTTTTCAGAACGGAGAAGACACTGCGGTGCGGACATCCCGGGCAGAGAATCGGCGGGCGCTGGGGTGCAGCAGCCGGCTTGGTCAGGGTGATCTCCTCTTTCAAAATGGCACGGCGCAGCATATTTGCGCTGTACTCGCCCTGCACCGTGAAAATTTCCTTGCCGATGACCGGAATGCCCCACGCACGAATCTGCTCTTCGATGACCGGTTCCAGCTCTTCTACCACATAGAGTGTATCCACCTGTGCTGCAAATTCCTCAATCAGCTTTCTCGGCAGCGGATGCACCAGTCCCAGCTTCAGAACAGAAGCATCCGGCAGCGCCTCCTGTACATACTGATAGGGGATACCGCTGGTGATGACACCGATTTTCTTGTCACGGTATTCCACACGGTTGATGTCAAAGCTGCAGGCGTCCTCTGCCATTTGTTTAAGACGCTGTTCCACAACAATGTGCCGCTTTCTTGCGTTCGCCGGCATAAGTACGTTCTTTTCAATGTTCTTGACATACGGCTTGTCTGGGATTTCCTCCCGCTCTTCCGGATGAACCACACCCTGCGAGTGGGAAAGACGTGTTGTGGTGCGGACGATCACCGGCGTATCGTAGGCTTCACTGTAGGTGAACGCCAGCTTGGTGAAAACACGAGCCTCCTCGCTGTCGGACGGCTCCAGAACCGGAACCATTGCAGCACGTGCCACCATTCTGGTATCCTGCTCGTTCTGGGAGCTGTAGATACCGGGGTCGTCGGCTGCAACCAGTACCAGACCGCCGTTAACACCGGCATAGGAGATGGAATAGAGCGGGTCAGATGCCACGTTCACACCAACCAGTTTCATGGAAGCCATGGCACGAACACCGGCAATGGAAGCGCCGATTGCCACTTCCATTGCCACCTTTTCGTTAGGAGACCACTCGGCGTAGACCTCCGGATATTTTGCGATATATTCACTGATTTCTGTACTTGGGGTTCCCGGATAAGCGGCGGAAACCTTAACGCCTGCCTCATATGCACCCTGTGCAATGGCGGCGTTGCCCAGCATAATTTTAGAATGACTCAACAAATTCCCTTCTTTCGATCAAATTCGCAAAGAATTGCATACTCTTTATTATAATACATTTTGGCGAAAATCACAAGATGTTTTTTGAGTTTTGTATGTTGTGCATGTCTTTATTCCTGTTTGTTGTGCAATTTCACGAAAAAAGCGGACTTGCCGAGAATGTGTCACAGCAAGTCCGCAAAAATACGAAACGGACGCTTATTCAAAAGAGTCTAGATCCAGTTCTGCCAGCAGGTCCTTCAGGGAAGCCACCTCGTCTGCCGACAAAGTCACGCCCTTTCCCATCTTGCTGTGATCCGGTGCCCAGTCCCGAATGTCATACTTCGGTTCCCGTTCGTTCCAACTGATGAGGTTCAGTTCCTTGTTCCAGCCCCGTGCGTTTTCGCCAATCACGCCGATGTGCTCTACGATCTCATATTTCAGTTCTGCCATTTTGATAAACTCCTTTCGGTTTTCTAATGCGTACGCTTTCTATTATACAAGATGTCTTTTGGAATTGCAACTGCTTTTTTCAAAAAATCTCGGAGATTTTTTTCGGAATCGTCGATATTACCAAAAACATTAAGATTATTTCAAGCATCGCATTCTATAATGACAACAACAAAAGCAATTTCGGTTGCAAGAAAGGAGGAACCCGCACCGGAAGCCGTGTGCAGGGAACACAATGGCAATTCAAACATTTGCACGAAAAGAGATTAAATTTCTGCTCACAGAAGCACAGTACCAGAGCCTGCTCCCGCAGTTGGAGCGGTACATGAATCCAGATCAGTTTTGTGTGGACGGCAAGGAATACGGCATCTATAACATCTATTATGATACGCCGGATGATTTTCTCATTCGGGAATCTCTTGCCAAGCCATATTATAAGGAGAAGATTCGGCTCCGCAGTTATCTTTCTCCCGCCAATCCGGATAATACCGTGTTCTTGGAAATCAAAAAGAAAATCGGAGGCATCGTCAACAAACGGCGTGTCACTATGAAACTGCAGCAGGCGGAAGCGTATATGCTGCACGGCATTCGCCCCGATCTCGGCGGAAAGCACATTCAGGAGCAGGTGATGGATGAGATCGAAGTATTTCGCCAGCGTTATCCTGTCGTTCCCAAACAGTACATCAGTTACCAGCGTGCCGCATACTTCGGAAAAGATGACCCGAATTTCCGCCTGACATTTGACCGTGCGCTGACCGTCATCCTCTCTCTGTATCGCTATGAAGATCAGGTCTATGACAAATAAGGACCTCTCTCATACTTCTCCTTGCATTTGAAAATAAAACAGAAACTTGCAGAATCGATCTGAAATTGCGGCTTTAAGATTACTTTTTTCAGAATGCTCTGCATTTTTCTTTGCAAATCAAGAATTTGAAATCGTATTATATAATTTGCTTGACAAATTATGAAACTTGTGATAGAATATAAATCAGAAACGGAAAGAAAATGAGGTGATCCGAATGAAACGAAGTATGTACAGTTTGATTTTAAGCGATGACATTGTGGCTGCGGTGGATGCGCTGGCGGCGCAAAAGGGAACCAGCCGTTCCAACTATATCAATCAGGTGCTGGCGAAGCACGTACAGTGTATTACGCCGGAACAGCAGATGCAGCGGGTATTCGCCAATCTGACGCACCAGATGGACGAGGCGTTTCGCATACAGGAACAGGGTTCCAATGCACTGCTTTCGATTCTCGGATCCGTGCAGTATAAATATCGGCCCACCATCCGCTATCGTGTGGAGCTGCTGCGCAACATGCAGCAGGAGGAAGTGGGACGGCTGAAAATCTCCTGCCGAACCCAGAATCAGACACTTTTGGATGCAATGGCACAGTTCTTCCAGTTCTGGGTAAAGCTGGAACAGAAATACGATGCGAACAGTGCATGTGCACAGGGATTGTATCAGATAGAATCGGGCTGCATGACCATGGCGCTGCTGCGAAGCGGTGCAGCAACAGATGAGCAGCTGGGAGAGATCGTAGGAAATTATATCCGCATGTTCCATGCAGTGCTGCAATCATATTTTGCAGGAATACAGCAGGATGTTTCGGGTACGGTATTATCACGTGCGCTGGAACAGCGGTATGCGGAGCTGCGGGAACAGCTGCATGATTCTGCATAGAGTGGGAAAAACGAAAAGTGAGAAAAAAGAGCATCAACCATTGACTTTGGAATGGAGGCATGTGTTATGAATATGGAAAAACTGACGCAAAAATCGAGAGAAGTCATTCAGGCGGCCAACAGTCTGGCAATCGAGAACCAGAATCAGCAGATCGAACAGGTACATTTGTTAAGTGCGCTTTTGGAACAGAACGGCGGTTTGATTCCGCAGCTGTTTGAGAAAATGGGCGTCGCTGTGGAAAATGTCCAGATTCAGCTGAAATCTGCCATTGATGCATTGCCCGCTGTTACTGGCAGCGGTCGGAAAGCAGATGAGGTGTATATTGCACAGGATGTGGATCGTGCACTGCGGGAGGCAGAAAAGGAAGCTTCTCGGATGAAGGATGAGTACATCTCTGTAGAGCATCTGATGCTGGGCTTGTTCGATGCCATGAATTCGACGGTTCGCAAGGTGCTTCAGCCGTTTTCCGTAACCAAGGATGCATTTTTGGAGGCACTGATGAAAGTGCGTGGCAACCAGCGTGTTACCACAGAGAATCCGGAAGAAACCTATGATGTCCTGTCGAAATACGGACAGGATCTGGTGGAGCGTGCCCGTGCCGGAAAACTGGATCCGGTCATCGGCAGAGATAATGAGATACGAAATGTCATTCGAATCCTCTCCAGAAAGACCAAGAACAATCCGGTTCTGATCGGTGAGCCGGGTGTCGGTAAAACTGCCATTGCAGAGGGTTTGGCACTGCGAATTGTGCGTGGCGATGTCCCTGCCAACCTGAAAGACCGGAAGATCTTCTCGCTGGATCTGGGCGCTTTGATCGCCGGCGCAAAGTACCGTGGCGAATTCGAAGAGCGTCTGAAAGCGGTTTTGAACGAGGTGAAGAAGAGCGAGGGCGGTATCATTCTGTTCATCGATGAGCTGCATACCATTGTGGGTGCCGGGAAATCGGATGGCGCAATGGATGCAGGCAACCTCCTGAAGCCGATGCTGGCACGTGGCGAACTGCATTGCATTGGTGCAACGACACTGAACGAGTACCGGCAGTATATTGAGAAAGATGCTGCCTTGGAGCGTCGGTTCCAGCCGGTTATGGTAGATGAGCCGACCGTAGAGGATACAATTTCGATTCTGCGTGGCCTGAAAGAACGGTACGAGGTATTCCACGGCGTAAAGATTCAGGATCAGGCACTGATTGCAGCAGCAACGCTGTCTGACCGGTATATCACGGATCGGTTCCTGCCGGATAAGGCAATCGACTTGGTGGACGAAGCTTGTGCTATGATTCGAACGGAGATGGATTCCATGCCCACAGAGCTGGATGAGATTCGCCGGAAGATCATGCAGCATGAGATCGAGGAAGCCGCACTGAAAAAAGAGGATGACAAGCTGTCCAAAGCACATTTGCAGGAGGTACAGCAGGAACTCTCGGAGATGCGGGATCAGTTCAACGAGATGAAAGCCAAGTGGGAGAACGAGAAAAATGCAATCTCCAAGGTACAGAAGCTGCGGGAAGAATTGGAACAGGTCAATGCAGAGATCGAGCGTGCAGAGCGTGATTACGATCTGAACCGTGCTGCGGAACTGAAATACGGCAGACTGCCGGCACTGCAAAAGGAACTGGCAGAAGAGGAAGCCATTGCAGAAAAGCAGAAGGAAGAGAAGGACTCGCTGCTGCGTGATAAAGTAACGGAAGAGGAAATCGCACGAATCGTCGGCCGCTGGACTGGCATTCCGGTTTCCAAACTGATGGAGGGCGAGCGGGAGAAGCTGCTCCATATGGAGGATGTGCTTCATCGCCGTGTCATCGGTCAGGACGAAGCAGTGACAAAAGTCAGCGAGGCAATCCTCCGCTCCCGTGCTGGTATTCAGGATCCCAACCGTCCTCTTGGCTCGTTCCTGTTCCTTGGTCCGACCGGTGTTGGTAAGACCGAACTGGCAAAGGCACTGGCAGAGGCATTGTTTGACGATGAGAACAACATTGTTCGAATCGATATGAGTGAATATATGGAGAAGTTCAGCGTCAGCCGTCTGATCGGAGCACCTCCCGGATACGTTGGTTACGAGGAGGGCGGTCAGCTGACAGAGGCTGTGCGCCGGAAGCCGTACTCGGTAGTTCTGCTGGATGAGGTGGAAAAGGCACATCCGGATGTATTCAACATCCTGCTGCAAGTGCTGGATGACGGCAGAATCACAGACTCTCAGGGCAGGACCGTGGACTTCAAAAACACCATTATCATCCTGACCTCGAACCTTGGCTCTCCTGCCATCCTGGAGGGCATGGATGAGAACGGCAACATCTCGGAGGCAGCGAGAAAGGAAGTGGACGCACTGCTGAAGCAGCAGTTCCGTCCGGAATTCCTGAACCGTCTGGATGAAATCGTTTTCTACAAGCCTTTGAATCGCTCAGAGATTTTCCGGATTGTAGACCTGCTGCTTCAGAAGCTGAAAAAGCGGCTGGAGGAAAAACAGCTGGATCTGGAAGTATCGCAGGCAGCCAAGGAGTATATCGTCAACGAGGGATACGATGTCAACTATGGTGCACGTCCGCTGAAACGGCTGATCCAGCAGAAGCTGGAGACGCTGGTTGCACGGGAGATCATTGCCAACGATCCGGCACCGGATACTGTTATTCGCATCGACTACGATGGCACAAAGCTGTTTGTCAAGAAATAATTGACAGGCATGAAAAATAAAGGCATCCGCTTTCGCAAGGAAGAGAGGTGCTGAATGAGAAATACAGGTTTTCCGCAAGGCTTTTGGAAAGGCACATCTGCCGCTCCGAAAGCGATGGAAAGCCTGTATTTTTTCTGTGCTTTTTCATAAAAAGCAAGAGAAAAAACCTCGAAATTCCGTGCAAATGTCATTTTTTTGCGAAGTTCTTGACAAACGAAAAATAATGGTATATAATTCGTAGTAGATTTCAACGAATTGGAGGAGCGATCTTATGACAAAAACAGATCTGATCGAAAAACTGCACGAGGAAAACTATTGCACCAAGAAGGATGCAGAAGCTTTGGTAAGCGCAGTTTTTGACGCAATCCGGGAAGCATTGGTTGCTGGCGAAAAGGTGACCATTTCCAAGTTTGGCACATTCGAGGTACGGGAGCGCAGCGCAAAAGAGTGCAAGAATCCCCGTACAGGAGATACGATTCAGGTAGCCGCTTCCAAGGCACCTGTATTCAAGGCAAGCAAGAATCTGAAGGAATCGGTGAACGCATAAGTCTTTTAGGAGGGAATAAAAATGCCGAGAACGAAAAAGACGACGGCTGCTGCAACAGAAGCAACACCGGCAAAGACCACAACAGAAAAGAAAACAGCGGCTGCAACGGAAACAGCTCCGAAGAAAACACGGACACGGAAAACGGTGAGCGTAACACTGCAATATGGCGGTATGGACTGGAGCACAGACGTTTTGACAGATCGTGCAATTGTGGCATGGGCTGCGGAACAGGGAAAGACAAAGACTGCTGCCAAGGATATCAAGCTATACGTAAAGCCGGAAGAAAACATGGTTTACTATGTGATCAACGGAGATGCTGGGAAGTTCTCCCTCTAACAATCAAAAATAACGGAAAAAGCTCCTGCCAGAAATGTGTTTGTTTTGGCAGGAGCTTCTTTTTGCAGGGTTCTGTAGAATAACAAAAACGGAGCACCGCTTTTTCTGAAAGCTGCGCTCCGCTGTTTTTGTTTTTGGGAAAATATGCGATGCTTAGTTGGTTTCCAGACTGATGATATCGGAACAATCGTCGCCTACCACTGCGCTGACATATTCCAGTGCATTGCTGTCAAAGCGTGCCTGGAAAATCAGAGCAACCAGACCCGGGTTGTCCGAGATGCTGAACCGAACTGTGACTTCGTCGCCCTGCTTTGCCTGCACGCTGTCACCGCTGATGGTGAATGTGCCGGACTGTGCAGAACCAGTGCTCTCCGGTGTTGCATCGCCTACGGTGATACATGCCGGAATGAAGTCTGCCTTTACGCTCTTTGCTGCATAGTTTGCAAAGTCACAACTGCCTCCGGAAACCTCATAGTTGCCGTCTGGGGCATCGTCCTTGACACGGAAGGTGATGTCGATGAAATCCCCGTTGAATACATAGTCCTCACCCAGAGACATGTCCATCCAGTAGCCCTGGAACGTCTTCATGCTCGGTGTGTAGCTGCTGCCGCCATTTGTGCTGGAATTTCCGCCGTTGCTGCTGTTTCCATCGCTGCCATTGCTGTTGCCGCTGTTGGACGCATTGCCGGAATTTCCGCCATTGCTGGTATTGCCGCTGCTGCTGTTTCCGCCATTGCTGCCGCTCTCGACAACGACGGCTTCCGTCACTGTTTCCCCGTTTGCATCAGTTACCGGCTCGCCAGCAGCATCTGTCACAACCACATAGGAAGTAGCAGTCTGACCGCCGTTGCTGGAAGCATCGCCGCTTTCCGTTGCATCTGTTGCGCTCATTGCGCTGCCTGTAGAATTATCCAGAATGGTGAACTTCATATCCTGCTTCATATCCGAATACAGGGAGGAAGCCTCTTCTGGTGTCAGTGAAGATTCTTCTTTTTTGGTGCTGTTGCCGCATGCGCCGCACGTTACCCCAACCGCACAGATCAGCAGGCAGGCAATCATTCTCGAATGTAAAGATTTCATAAACCAAAATCCTTTCTATAAAGATTTGCATTTTTTATTATACACGTTTTTGACGGCTATGTCAAGGGCTTTTGTAAAAATGTCATAAATCAGCGAAAAAAAGACTTGCAATTTTGGATAAATAGGGGTATACTGTTAGAAAGGGATCTGGGAAATTACAAAAGACAAAACCGAGGAATTCGTTCTTGGGACAGGAAGTAAATTGAGGTGATCTCTGTGAAGAAGAAAAAGCGTTCTTGGAAATTTTCGAAGAAGTCTATTTGGATGGCAATCGCAGTGGTGCTGATCTGCGTTGCGGTTTCTGTGGCAATGATTCCGCTGATCCGTCTGCTCTCCAGCGAAGCGGGACAGCAGCTGATCGTGCAGAAGATGGAGTCGTTTGGAATCTTTGCACCGCTTCTGTTTGTGCTGCTGCAGGTGATACAGGTGGTAATTGCAGTCATTCCGGGCGGGCCGGTTCCCATCATCGGCGGCGTGCTGTTCGGTGAGTGGGGTGCGCTGGCACTTTGTCTGGCGGGGTTCTTTCTGGGAACTGTACTGGTGTACTATCTGGTGCAGTGGGTCGGAAAACCGCTGGTGGATCGTTTCGTATCAGAAAAGCATTTTCAGAAGTTCGATTTTTTGAAAAACGGCAAGCGTTTGGAATTGATCGTATTTCTGGTGTTTTTGCTGCCGGGGCTGCCGAAGGATGCACTGACCTATCTGGTGTCATTCGATTCCAAGATCAAACCGCTGCATCTCTTTCTGCTGACCACGCTGGGGAGAGCACCGGCGACGGCACTGACCATTTTTGCAGGGAAAAATCTCTGGGACGGCAATTATAAAATGGCGCTGATTTTTCTGGCAGCTATGATTGTGCTCTGTGCAGCCGGCTTTGTCGTCAAGAAAAAAATCGATGCCCGTGCTAAGCGTCGGGCGGAAAAGGAGAAAAAATATGAATAATCGTCAGAATTACGAAGAGAAACTGGAAGTACTGCTTCGCTTGCTGGAGGAAATGCAGAAAGATCAGGCATACCTGATGCAGGCGCTTGGCAATTTGGAAAAAATCCCGTCCGGTTCTATACCGGGGGATATTGCAGGACAGGCAAAGGCAGCTGCGGTTGGAAAACTGGTAAAAAGCAGAGAAAAGACCAATCAGGAGCTGCTGAAAATCTATCGCCGGATGTACGAGGACTTGCGAAACGATTTCGCATCGCAGTCAGAAACAGAGAAAAACACAGCCGGCACTCACGCCGATTAAAAGAGAAAGAGGAACAACATTCATGGCAGAATCGAACTTGCAGCGAAAGCTGGCATACTTGAATACCCTGTACGAAATCTATCAGGAACAGGGAATCCGTGTGGCCGGCAGCCAGATGACCAACACAGAATACGCCCAATTCGCCTATTTGAAATACCTGCTATTTCTTGCCAATCAGGATCGCATCATTACAGAGGAAGAGGTTACATACTGTAATGTCTGCCTGCAAAAGAACCTGACTCGTCCGGCAGTGGAGCGTTTTTTGGCGCAGTATACCATCTCGTTTTCCGGTGTGACGGATGCTTTACTCGCCCTGCTTTCGGTGACGATTCGTGCAGATCTCGCCGGAAATCACGCAGATGGCAGCGTTTCTCTCCTGCTGATTGAAACAGTTGAGCAGATGGGAACGCAGTTCTCTGCTCCGGAAGAATCAACTCACGCCCAGCAGATGATTCTGCTGCACTCGCTGTTGCAGCAGCTGTACCACTATCGCTCAGCAGCAATACAGGAGTGGCATGATGTCAAGAAAAATTGTGCTGCCAGAGTTCCGGCGGATTTCGTGGAACAGGAGGACATTCCGCTAATTCCCGTGGAAAAGGAGCCGGAACTGACTGAGGCCTCTGTGGAGGATGCGCCTACAGAAACGCTGGAAGAACTGATGGAACAACTGCATCAGCTGACAGGCTTGCAGGCTGTGAAAAAGGAACTGGATGGTTTGATCAATCTGCTGAAGATTCGTCAGCTGCGGCAGCAGCGAAACTTGCCGATGCCGCAGACTTCTCTGCACATGGTCTTTTCCGGCAATCCCGGTACCGGAAAGACTACCGTGGCACGCCTGCTTGCGAAAATTTACGCACGTCTTGGCGTTTTGAAAAAGGGGCATTTGGTGGAAGCCGATCGTTCGTCTCTTGTCAGCGGTTATGTAGGGCAGACGGCAATCAAGACCAAAAAGGTGCTGGATCGTGCGCTGGGAGGCGTTCTGTTCATTGATGAAGCCTATGCGCTGACAGCATCCTCCGGCAGCAATGACTTTGGTATGGAGGCAGTCAATACGCTGCTCAAAGAGATGGAGGATCATCGGGACGATCTCATTGTCATCGTTGCCGGCTACCCCAAGGAGATGGAGCAGTTTCTGGACTCTAATTCCGGACTGCGCTCACGCTTCCGGCAGATCATCTTTTTTGCAGATTATACGCCGGAGGAGCTCCTGCACATTTTCGAGGGTATTTGCCAGACCTATGCGCTGCAAATGACGCCGGAGGCACGTGCGCATGTTGCCAGCTATTTTGAAAAGCGCAGCCAGGAGGCAGGGGAAAACTTTGCCAATGCACGGGACGTGCGGAATTACTTCGAATTTGCCCTGACCAACCAGGCAGATCGTCTTGCGGCAGTGACAGAACCGATTTCGGATGAGATGCTTTTGACGCTGACGCTGGAGGATGTCACCAGCATTTCACTAACGTGATTGCGAAATAAATAATATTTTTACAAATTATTATTTTCCAGTTAATATTACGACTGTATACTAGTTCATGTAAGAAAGAATTCCGTCAAATGGATTCCCTTCGAATACGGAACAATGGTGTCCCGTACAGCACAGTTGCTGCACGTGGGCACTTTTTTTGTGTCCTCCAGCGATTGTTTTCGGGGCGATGGAAACAATGGGGTTGCCAAATTGAATCCGCAGGAAACGACAGTTTTCTTCAATTCACTCGTATGGAACAGAATGGATTACAATTGGGAGGACGAAAGTATTATGGATTCGGGAAGCATTGGTTTTGTGATGATTTGTGCCGCATTTGTGTTTTTTATGACCCCCGGCTTGTCGTATTTTTACGGCGGTTTGGTTCGTCGGAAGAACGCAGTCAATACGATGTTCGCTTCGGTGATCACCATCGGTACCGGCATCGTGATGTGGGTTTTGTTTGGATATTCTCTGTCGTTCGGCACAGACCACTTTGGAATCATCGGTGATCTGAGCTGGCTAGGACTGGAAGGTGTTTCGAAAACAGAGGCATATGTGGAAGGGCAATCGATTCCGAATTTGGTATTCTGCCTGTTCCAGATGATGTTTGCTGTGATTACGCCGGCGCTGATCACAGGTTCTGTTGGTGGCAGAATGAAATTCAAGTCGCTGTTCTTCTTTATCGTGTTCTGGAGCATCTTGGTATATTATCCCATGGCACATATGGTTTGGGCAGACGGCGGATTTTTGGCGAAGATCGGCTCGGTAGACTTTGCCGGCGGTAACGTGGTTCACATCAGTTCCGGTGTCACTGCGCTGGTGCTCTGCATCCTGCTTGGCAAACGGTATGACCATGAGCGGGCAAACTATAAGATTCACAACATTCCTTTTGTGGCAATGGGGGCCTTTATTTTGATGTTCGGCTGGTTCGGCTTCAATGCCGGTTCTGCACTGGCTGCGGACGGTCTGGCAGCACACGCATTTGTGACTACCGCTGTTTCAGCTGCTGGCGGTATGCTCTCGTGGATGCTGTGCGATGTAATCATGAACATGAAGCCGACTTTCGTTGGCGCAAGTACCGGTCTGGTTGCCGGTCTGGTCGGCATCACACCGGGCGCAGGTTTCGTTCCGATCTGGGCGGCTGTCATCATCGGTCTGACCACCTCGCCGATCTGCTACTTCATGGTGTCCGTAGTAAAGCGGAAGCTGGGCTATGACGATGCGCTGGATGCGTTTGGCTGCCACGGCGTTGGCGGGATCTGGGGCGGCATCTGCACCGGACTGTTTTGTCAGGCATCCATCAATGACATCGGTCAGGGTAACGGCTTGTTCTTTGGTGATGTAAAACTGTTCCTGATGCAGCTGGTGAGCATTTTGGTAACTATCGCAGTTGCTGTTGCTGGCACATTCATCTGCTACTTCCTGACCAAGCTGGTGAGCGGTGGTTCGATTCGTGTCACGGAGCGGGAGGAACGTGTTGGACTGGATCGTTCGGAACACGGCGAAGCAGCATACCCCTCCTTTAACGGCTTAGACTAAACAGAAAGGTGAAACAGCATGATTATTAAAGTAGAAGCGATGATTCGGGAAGAAAAACTGGAGGATGTTATGGATGCGCTAGCAGCGATGGACGTTCATGGCATGACGTGCTATCAGGTCATGGGCTGCGGTACCCAGCGGGGCTTTAAGGAGTACGCCTACGTGCGCGGTCACCAGAAGGTGGAGATCCAGATGCTCCCGAAGATCAAGATCGAAGTACTGGTTTCCTCGGAGGAGTGGGAAAAGAAGACCATCGACGCCATCCAGAAGGCAGCCTATACCGGCAATATCGGTGACGGTAAGATCTTCAGCTATAATGTGCGAGAGGCAATGCGAATCCGTACCAAGGAAACGGGTTATGATGCCATTCAGCCGGAGTAAGCAATTCTGATATTTTTGATAACGAAAATAAGCGGCAGTCCGAAAGGGCTGTCGCTTATTTTATGGGAATCTTCTCAAATTATTGTTCTGTCCAAAAATCCGGTGTATAACTTGCCGATGCCGACGAACGCTCCTGTCCATAGCCGTTCAGTCCCAGTTGCACAGCATGTTCTCGAACGGACTCGTATTCAAACGTGGCAATGCGACGGTTCAGATGCTTGTCCGGCAGAGATGTATCCGGTGGCGTATACTGTCCCATCAAACTCAGCAAAAACGCATCTGTGGGAAGCGTTTCCGCCAGCCAGTCCAGCAGCTGCATGGATTCTTTCCGATGCGCCGGCAAAACCAGATGCCGTACCACCAGACCGTGCTGCAGCAATTCGCCGTTCCATTTCAATTGCCCGACCTGCCGGAACATCTCCGGAATTGCTTTTGCTGCAACGGTAAAATAATCCGGACAGTTTGCATATGCTCCTGATGTTTCCGGTGCATAGAATTTCAGGTCGGGGAGGTAGATATCCACTAGTCCATCCAGCATGCGCAGGATTTCCAGCGATTCGTATCCGCTGCAGTTCCAGACCACCGGAATGTGCAGTTTCGGCTTTGCTCGTTCCAGTGCCTGTACGATCCACGGAGTATAATGGCTGCCCGTCACCAGATTGATGTTGTGCGCCTGCTGTTCCTGCAATTCCAGAAAGACGTCTGCGAGCTGTTCCACAGTCACTGCTTTTCCCACAGCCTGCCGGCTGATTTTCCGGTTCTGGCAAAATACACAGCCCAGAGCACAGCCGGAAAAGAACACCGTTCCGGAACCATGTTTGCCGGAAATGCAAGGCTCCTCCCATGGGTGCAGGGCTGCTCTGGCGATTCGAATTTCCGTGCCGCAGTGACAAAGCCCCACGCCTTTTTCCCGATCAGCACCGCATCGTCTGGGGCAGAGCATGCAGTGTGCCACATCAAAACTCATGACAGCCGTCCCTCAAAATCAATGTAGCCGAACCGCTTTACTAGCTGGATTTTGCCATCCTGATAGAGCGCAATGTCTGGCAGAGGAATGCCATTGAAGGTGTTGTTCTTGACCATGGAGTAAATCGCCATATCGCAGAATACCAGCTTTTCGCCTGCTTGCAGCTGATGGTCGAAAGAGTAATCTCCGATCACATCACCGGCAAGACAGGTGTTTCCGGCGAGCCGGTAGGTATAAGCCTTTTCGCCAGCTGTTCCGCTGTACAGAATGTGGGGGCGGTAGGGCATCTCCAATACATCCGGCATGTGACAGGCAGCTGAGGCATCCAGGATGGCAATGTCCATGCCGTTGTGCACCACGTCCAGCACAGTTGCCACCAGATATCCGGCGTTCAGCGCCACTGCTTCTCCCGGCTCCAAATATACCTGTACGCCGTAGGTGTCCCGTACCCGTTCAATGCAGCGCACCAGCCGTTCCACGTCATAGTCTGGACGGGTGATGTGATGTCCGCCGCCGAAGTTCACCCATTTGCACCGCTTCAGCCACTTGTCAAACTGTGGCAGCATGTGGTCGAGGGTACGCTCCAGAACGTCAGAGTTCTGCTCGCACATGGTGTGAAAGTGAATCCCGTCCAGGCCTGCAAAGCCGTCGTCTTCCATTTGTTCCAGCGGCACGCCCATGCGGGAACCGGAAATGCAGGGGTTGTATAGATCAGTTTCTACTTCTGCATAGCCGGGATTGATGCGAATGCCGCAGGAAATATTCCGGGTTGCATCTTGCACCTGCTGCCGGTATTTTTTCCATTGTCCAAACGAGTTGAACACAATATGGTCGCAGAGTTCCAGCAGCTGTGTGAAATCTTCCTGCGTGTAGGCAGGGGAGAACACATGTACTTCTTTCCCGAAGTGCTCTCGTCCCAGTTTTGCCTCGAATAATCCGCTGGCAGTCGTTCCGGCGAGATCGTCCCGAATCAGCGGGTAGGCGGAGAACATCGAGAACGCCTTTTGTGCCAGCAGGATTTTGCAGCCGGTTCGCTGCTGGATTTGTTTCAGCAATGCGGTGTTCTTTTGCAGCAGCCGTGCATCAGTGAGATAGCAAGGCGTATGCAGATCATCAATGGGAATGTCAAATAAAGATTCAAAGTCCATTTTCAAAATTCCTTTCTTGAAAAAGAAGCGTTCTGCTTGATGCGGAACGCTTCTTCTAATTTGAGGGATTCATAGATTGCGTGCAAAGCCGTCAGGCGGGCTTTGTGCGGTGTTGCCTTAAATCAGGTTTTATTCAGTGTTTCCTTTATTTTGGATCGGGAAAATACCGCAGAGGCAGCATTTCTTCTCGTGTACAGGAATCGCTAAGAAGTTCTACCAATTTCGTTTCGGAAAACTCCGAATGATTCTGAAAGATTCTGGAATACACTTCCTGCACATCATCCTCTATATTATCAGATTGAAAGCAATCCAGATAATCCACGATAGAGCAATGTACTGTGTCGCCATACATATTTTTGCGTTGGGGTTCGATCATCCGGCTGACGTAGTTCTCTGCCTTTTGATAAGCTTCATCAAAAGAGCCGGCATCTACTTGCAAGATAGATTCCTCGTAGAAAATCTGTTCCTTTACAGTGTATTTCAGAAGTAGTTTTACATGGTACATTGTTGTATTTCCTTAATCTACCAGTGCCGGACCAAAATTCTCAGTCCACGGCAGCCCCCACTTGTTCAGTGCGTCCATGAACGGATCCGGATCGAATTCTTCTACATTATAAACGCCCGGTTTTTTCCACTTGCCGGTCATTACCAGCATTGCACCGATCATTGCCGGAACACCTGTGGTGTAGGAAACTGCCTGAGAGCCAACTTCCTTGTAGCATTCCTGATGATCGCAGACATTGTAAACGTAGTAGTTCACCGGCTTACCGTCCTTGACACCCTGACAAATGCAGCCGATGTTGGTCTTGCCCACGGTACGGGGACCGAGGGAAGCCGGATCCGGCAGAACTGCCTTGAGGAACTGCAGGGGAACGATTTCCTTGCCCTCGAACATGATTGGCTCAATGGAAGTCATACCCACATTTTCCAGACACTTCAGATGCGTCAGATAACTCTGACCGAATGTCATAAAAAAGCGGATTCTCTTGATACCCTTGATATTCAGTGCCAGAGATTCCAGTTCTTCGTGGTGCAGCAGGTACATATCCTTTTCGCCAACCTGATCGAAGTTGTATTCCCGTTTGATTTCCATAGGCTCGGTTTCCACCCATTCGCCGTTTTCGATGTAGCTGCCCTTTGCAGAAACTTCCCGAATATTGATTTCCGGATTGAAGTTGGTAGCGAAAGGATAGCCGTGGTCACCGCCGTTGCAGTCCAGAATGTCGATATAATTGATTTCGTCAAAGTAGTGCTTCTGGGCATAAGCACAAAATACGCCAGTTACGCCGGGGTCAAAGCCGCTGCCCAGCAGAGCTGTGATGCCAGCTTTTTCGAAGCGTTCCCGATAAGCCCACTGCCACTTGTACTCAAACTTTGCCGTATCTTCCGGTTCATAGTTTGCGGTGTCCACATAGTCCGTCTTGGTTGCAAGGCAAGCGTCCATAATGGTTAGATCCTGATAGGGAAGTGCTACATTGATGACAATGTCCGGCTTTTCTTGTTCGATCAGAGCGATCAGCTGGTCTACATCATTGGCATCCACCTGTGCAGTGGTGATCTTGGTAGCCGTCTTGTCCTGCAATTCTTCCTTGAACTTGTCACACTTGGACTTGGTACGGCTGGCAATGCAGATCTCTGTAAACACTTCACTGTTCTGGCAGCACTTGTGAATGACAACGCCTGCCACGCCGCCGGCTCCGATAATTAACGCTTTTCCCATGTTCATATACCTCCAAAAATTCAAAATTAACTATAATGAATCAGCAGCAATCCCAGTTGTAAATGACATCACTGAAATCGCAGCTTTTTAATTTTTCCC
The DNA here is from genome assembly GCF_020709055.1 of Ruminococcus callidus. Classification (GTDB taxonomy): domain Bacteria; phylum Bacillota; class Clostridia; order Oscillospirales; family Ruminococcaceae; genus Ruminococcus_C. Next base: position 160,978 of record NZ_JAJFCK010000001.1, on the reverse strand, counting down.
GATTGATGAAGAAGTTTCCGATGCCGCAATCACCCCATAAAATTTTCCAGTCGGTTCCCATGTCACTGTCCAACTGAAACAGCAATACATCATGCGTGTCTTCACTGCTTCTGGGGTCCCATTGTGCAAAGCCGGGGTAACCGCCGATCTTATGACCGCTGCCCCCGTCGAAAAAGTCATCCATATTTTCTAGCAGGTTTTCAGCCTCCTCTGGATAATCCTGTTGTACCAGTTTTCGAATACAGCTTTCAAACCGATAATCACTGTAAGAAATTGTGTCCACATCTTCCGAGAATGCCAGCCCATAACAGCCTCTCACCGGGAAATAATCCTCCTCCTCATCAGAAGACGAATCCTGCACTTTTTCGCAGACTTCCTTCTCGGTGACTGTCCTGTCCGGTTCCTTGAAATAGAGCACCCGAAACGTGTCCTGCAAGGTGTTGTCATCGAAATTCAGTCCGCTGACATCGTCGTTCAGAATCCAGAATTGCAGCAGCCCCTGATGCGGAAAGTCTTCCAGCGTGATCTCTGCACAGTCAATCTGTGCCAGCAGCCGCAGTTGCACACCCTTGCTGTCCTCCGGAATTTTTGCATCGTGGGGAACATATCCAATGCCGCCAACCTTACTGTCAAACAGACTGGGCTTGGTTTCCGTCAGTTCCAGTTTCATGCAGGGGATAGCCGTCTTTTGCAGAATCTCCTCACGGATTTCTTTCACCATATTCGCACCAGAATCCGTTTTTTCACATGTTTTGACTTTCTCCGGTACACTGTTTTTTTGTTTAAATATATCCAATAGTCCCATCTTTGCTCCTTATCTTCTGTCACGCTCAGATTCCCGCAGAGCATCGCGAACGTTGTTCGGAATGGCGAAACAACCCCGATGCAGAATCGTATTGTAATATCTGGTTCTGATCCCCAGACCATTCCACCAGTCCGCCTGCAAATCCCGTACAGGGTCATACTTTTTCGAAGCAAATCCAAAGAGCCAGTGTCCGGAGGGATAAGTGGGGATATGAGCCTGATACACCAGTGCAATCGGGAAGAACCCCTTGATGCGGCTGTGTGCCCGCTTCATGGCGTTGGAATAGGACGTGTAGAATGTGCTTTCATGCTGGTTGACCAGTATGCCGTCCTCGGTCAACGCCTTATAGCAGTTGCCGTAGAATTCCTTGGTAAACAGACCTTCACCCACGCCGAACGGATCGGTAGAATCCACAATAATCAGGTCGTATTCGTTTTCCACCTTGCGGACAAACCGCAGGCCGTCCTGATAGTAAATATGTACCCGCGGATCGTCCAGACTGCATGCTGTAAATGGCAGATACTCTTTCGCCAGATGCACCACCAGTTCGTCGATCTCCACCATGTCGATCTGTTCAATGGAGGGGTAGCGGCAGAGTTCCCGTACCGTACCGCCGTCGCCGGCACCGATCACCAGAACCTTTTTGATATTCGGGTTGGTCGCCATAGGAATGTGAGTAATCATCTCGTGGTAGATGTACTCATCTTTTTCGGTTACCATCAGCAGACCGTCCAGCGTCATAATGCGTCCGAACTCCACGGAATCAAACACGTCGATTCGTTGGAATTCGCTCTGCACACTGGCAAGCTGCCTGTCAATGCGAATGGAGAGCCGGACGTTATCCGTGTGATTTTCGGTATACCAGATGTCCATATCAAAACTCCTTTCACTTTGCCTTTTCCATTAGGATTCCTTGACCAGTTTTCCTGTCATATGCTCCGGTGTCAGTGCAAGGCATAGCACCTTCGGACGGGAATGCTGCAATTCATGTTCCAGATACGCCTTGTCGTCAGTAAACTTCTGGCAGAGGTGCGTGCAGATTTCCAGTTCCTTTTCTGCATCTGTCACCGGTTGAATCCTGCCGAACACGACAACACTTTTGATATGCAGCGGCCACTGACCGTCCTCCCGATAGCCCTCGTCATGGACACAATAGGAAACCTTGTCGCATTGGGAAATGGCATCGATCTTGTGACCTGTTTTCGCTCCGTGGAAATACAGCTTGCCGTCTGCTTCGCAGTACCAGTGGTTCATGGGAATCCCATAGGGGTAGCCATTCTCGCCCAGCACAGACAAAATCCCACGTGGCGTATTTTTCAGGAGAGTAGCGCAATCCTCATCGGAGAGCTGCTGTTTCCATCTTCTCATCGGCCGGAACATGTTCATTCCTCCTTAGTGAATGTAATCAATTGTCGCTGGTGTCAGAAATGCTTTGACGGCATCCTTGGCGATGTGTCTGGTTTCTGCCAGATTGATACCGCCGTTTAAAATACCGCCCACACAGGGGATACCTTTTCCGAGATTGATGATTCCTTTTTGCCCGAATTTTGTGATGAACCGGAATCCCAGCTTCTGGTTGATTGCGACAAGCACTTTTCCCGGCAGCTTTTTCAGTCCTGCCAGAGCAGCCTTGTTGGCAGCTTTTACGCCGACCTGTTTCAGGACATTGCCGAGATCGATTCTCAGCAGCGTGGCATATATCATGGTTTTGACCGCATCATCGTGCAGACTGTACCCGCCAATGTAGGCGATTGCCGCAATCATTCGCACCTGAATGTACATGGAGGAGGCGAGATCGGCAGGAATCGTAATGGGAAGTGTGATAAATCCGCCCAGTCCGGTGAGAAATCCCGTTGTCGTGCACTTTGTCACCTGGTTTCGAATCAGAACATCGGTAGCTTTTTTCTGGTCGCCGTTGTACTTTTGCAGATATTCCATTCCCAGCTTGTCCGCCGGCTTGGATGTGGGCAGACCGTTGATCGCCATGTTGTATAATTTGTCCAGCGTGCGCAGTCCTTTCCGGGAACTTTCAGCTTCTTCTGCCGACATCACAACGGTGCCGGAAATACGATCTTTTACCATTTCAATTCCTCCATTTTTATTTTTCTTTTCAAGAAACTAGAAGTTGTGTTTCTGATTATTCAGAATCCACCGTAATGTTTTAAGGTTTCTGCTGCAATTTCAGAACCGACATTCATAGCCTTTTCAATATTATTTTCGAGCATATATGAGCAGACAAATCCGGCGTGATAGCTGTCACCACAACCGGTCGTGTCAATTATGCTTTCAACTTTCACAGCTTGCACTTTGAATTCCTGTCCATTAAAGTATGTAACGCTTCCACGTTCTGCAAGTGACACGTTGAACAGGCAACGGTATTTATTCGATAATTCTTTGAACCTCGGCAGGAGTTCTTCCGAGCCGCTTATCATAAAGAAATCAACATGCGGAGCAAATCGTTCCATATCTGCAAAATCTCTATATACATCAAAATCTACCGCAAGCTTAAAGCCAAGAGTTTCCTTCAGTTCAACTACTTGCGAAAAACACGAAGCCCAGAAATGAACAAAGACTACATCGGACCTTGATAAGATTTTGATTTCATTATCATTCAGTACGATGTTATCGAGAATTTCTCCGTTCCATGAATCATCTTTATAATACCTATCGCCTGATTCTGTAAGGTAAGTCATATTATTTGCAGTCTGATATCTTTCATCAATGCGTATATGGTTTTTATCAATATCAAGCTTTGATATTGAATCCATTATCGCTTCTGCATATTTATCTTTTCCGACAACACCAAGAAGCGTAACATCTATATCCTTAAAGTGTGAGGCATGAGCAGCAAAATTCAATGCTTCTCCTCCCGGTCTGATTATTTCAGTACCGTAAAAAACATCTGCACATATACAAGGAAGTGCAGTCAGCTTAATTTTATTCATTATACCACATACCACCTCACAAATTCCGATTTGCCAAGCAAACAGTAATCCCTACTTCTTCACCACATTCAATCTTGCAATCTCCATATCCTGCGACCCGGTCAGAGAACATCCCTTTTCCTTGGCGTACTGGATATAATTCACAATATCCGCCGTAATGCGTTCGCCGGGGGCGAGAATCGGGATTCCCGGCAGTGCCTGTTCTTTTGTCATGTTGATTCTCCTTCATAAACTGGAATTTGTAACATTCTTTATAATGATGAATTTTATAGTTAATCTTCCACTAATTTTTTATCTGTGTATAAAAGAAAAGGTTTCTTATTAATCTCTGTGCTATGCTGTAATTATTTTTTAGCAACAATCAGATAACGATGAATCGTTCCCTCAATTTCTCCAGTTTCATCGATCTTCTTTTGCATTTCTAACAAAGCTTCAAAGCATTTATCAACCGAAAATCCGGGAAATTCCCATTCAATTATATGTGCAAACCAAATAAATGCACCGACATCATAGAACTTGATTGGACGATACGCTTCATTACCCTCAATAATGTGAAAGCCTGCTTTTTCAAGTATCTTCTTCTGTATGCTTAATCGTAAATCTGGAAACGGCTTCTCTGTGTTCGGAAGAACCATTTCAACCAAATTCCTGTCATTATCACATCCGACCTGTTCAGTTATAAATATACCACCATTTTTTAATAAACGATATATTTCTTTCGCATTGAAATTGCCATGTCTGTTTATTATCAGATTAAAAGTTTCATCTTTGAAGGGAATACATGATGGATCACTACAAGCTTTAAAGTTTATTCCCAAGGGTAATAATGTTTTCATGCAAAGTTCTACATTAGGCTGATACCCTTCTGTTGCAGATGTTTTATTAAAAGGGTGACCTAAGGAGAGCAAAAACTCACCGCCGCCTGTATCATAATCTAAAACATTCATGTCAGCATTTAAAAAATTCCTAACTATCTCCTCATAATTCCATGGTAAGTCTTCTTCTTCATATCTGCCATTAATATAAGAGAAATCCCAACCAGTGATGTGAGCCTTTTTTTCTTCAGATTTCCAAATTTTCTTCAACTCTTCACGCTGCATTGTAACTGCATCCTTTCCAAAATATTATTATAAAAATAATTCGGTGCAGTTTCTGACAACACAAATCTTTTTTACTAATCTCGGCACAACCTGTTGTCAGCTTTAAAACTGCACCGAGTAGTTAATTCGTCTTATCATTTCTATACCAATCCTTCCATTAAATCCGATTTACCAAGCAAACATACCCAACATCTCTACTTCTTCACCACATTCAATCTCGCAATTTCCATATCCTGCGGTCCAGTCAGAGAACAGCCCTTTTCCTTGGCGTACTGGATATAATTCACAATATCTGCCGTAATGCGTTCGCCGGGGGCGAGAATCGGGATTCCCGGCGGATAGCACATGACAAACTCACTGCAAATTTCACCTACGCTCTGTTCCAGCGGCACCGCCTTTTTGTCCGCATAAAACGCCTGCTGCGGGGGGAGTGCCACGTCCGGAGCCAGATATTCGCTTTGCAGCATGCCGGTGGGGTCACCGCCGTACAGCCGCTTGATCTCCGACAGCGCCGAGATCAGCCGTTCGATCTCCAACGCCCGATCTCCGGCCGTGACAATGGCAAGGATATTGCCGATGTCGCCGAACTCGATCTGAATGCCGTATTCGTCCCGAAGCAAGTCGTACACTTCAATGCCGGCCAGACCGGTGTTTCTGGTGTGAATGGAGAGTTTTGTCCGGTCAAACGCATAGAACGAATTGCCGTTGCACAGCTCGTCTCCGTAGACATAATACCCGCCGATGCGGTTGATTTCCTCCCGTGCATAGTCCACATACTGCACCGCTTTTCGGTACATCTCCCGGCCGTTCAGCGCCAGATTCCGCCGGGCAATATCCAGCGATACCATAAGCAGGTAGGAAGCACTTGTGGTTTGTGTCAGGTTGATGACCTGGCGCACATAGTCTGCATTTACGCTGTCTGCACAGAGCAGCATAGCGCTTTGTGTCAGGCTGCCGCCGGTCTTGTGAATGCTAACAGAGGCCATGTCTGCACCGGCAGCCATAGCAGAACAAGGGAGATTCTCCCCGAAATAGAAATGTGTGCCATGTGCTTCGTCTGCTAGCAGCAGCATGCCGTGTTCGTGGGCAAGCTTTGCAATACGGCGGATATCCGGACAAACGCCATAGTAGGTCGGGTTGTTGACCAGAACCGCCTTGGCATCCGGATTTTCCAGAATGGCACGTTCCACAGCCTCCACGGACATGCCCAGCGGAATGCCCAGATCCTTGTTTTCGTCCGGATCGACATAGACGGGAATGGCACCATTGACAACCAGCGCATTGATGGCGCTGCGGTGCACATTGCGGGGCATGATGAGCTTTTCTCCCGCCTTGCAGACTGACATGATCATTGCCTGGGAAGCGCCGGTAGCACCGTTGATGATGAAAAAGGCGTTGGCAGCGCCGAAAGCCTCCGCTGCGAGCATCTGGGCATCCCGAAGCACCGATACCGGATGACAGAGATTGTCCAGGTTTTTCATGGAGTTCACATCGATCTGTACACAACGGTCTCCCAGAAAATCGGCGAGTTCCTGATTGCCTCTTCCGCCCTTGTGTCCGGGAACGTCAAAGCGTACCACACGATTCAGCAGATGTTCTTTCAGCGCATCCATCAAAGGTGCATCCTGCTGTGTCCATTTCATAATCGCAAGCCTCCTCAGTAGATATTTCTGCCGCTGAAGATCTCTATCATTTCCCGACGGAGGCGGTTGGTGATATCCAGTCTGACACGGGGATCCAGTTCATAGGCATCGGTTTTAAACAAATAGTTTTGCAGCTCCAGTTCCTTGATGAGCATGCGGGTGTGGAAAATATTGGACTGATAGACATTCACATCCTGTACGTCATACCGCATCAGAATTTCCTCGCTGATAAAATCCTGAATGGAGGTCATATCATGATCCATAAAGCATTTTTTTCCGGAGACATCCCGTGTAAAACCACGGACACGATAGTCAATGGTGATGATGTCCGAGTCAAAGCTGCGGATGAGGTAGTCCAAAGTGCTCAGCGGAGAAATTTCGCCGCAGGTGGAAACGTCGAGATCTACCCGAAAGGTGGTGACTTCGTTGTCCGGATGGCTCTCCGGAAATGTGTGTACAGTGACGTGGCTCTTGTCCAGATGTGCGTGAATGTCACGGCGCTGGAGAAAAGAAGAGCCGTGGTTGCAGGAGGCATCCATATTTTCCGGCGGTACAGAACCCTCGGCGATGAGCACATTCACCGAAGCACCTTGCGGTTCGTAGTCTTGCTTGGAGATATTCAGAACAGTTGCGCCGATCATCTCTGTGACATCGCAGAGAATGTTGGTCAGACGTTCCGAGTTGTACTGCTCATCAATATATCGGATGTAATCCTGTTTTTCCCGCTCTGTCTTTGCATAACATACGTCAAAAATGTTAAAGCTCAGCGTTTTGGTGAGATTGTTAAACCCATATAAAGCCAGCTTTTTTTCCAACCCTATCATCACAGCCTTCCTGAGGTGCTGCCTTTCAAAGCAGCGCCTGAAAAAATAAAAGTAAAGTCAAGACAACGCTGCACAAAACCTGTGCATAACATGCGCCGGCAGATTGCGTGCAAAGCCGACAGGCGGACTTTGTGCGGTGTTGCCTTCGTATCCAATCAGCAGAAAGAACCTGTTCTTTCAAACAGATTCTTTCTGTGTGCAGAAGCCGTTTCTTTGCGAAAAACGAGCACTTATAATCAAACACAATTGTACCACATTTTATAGAAAAATGCAATGGAATTTGCAAAAGTTTTTTGAGAAACTCACAAAACATTTTCTTTCGAAGATTTTGGCGAAATCCATCTGCTTTTTCAGCGCTTGCATTCTCCTGAAAAGTGTGCTATAATAAGTTTGTTCAACAACCGGTGCTGCGCCGGAATATTTTGAGGAGGAATCATTTATGCCGCATATCACCATTAAAATGCTCAAGGGAAGAACTGATGAACAGAAAAAGAAGGCAGCTGATCAGGTTGCTGCTGCGTTGGTAGAGGCAATCGGCTGCAATCCGGATCACATCTCCGTTGCTGTCGAGGACTTTACACCGGTAGAATGGCAGGACGAATTCCGCAAGGAAGTCACAGAGAGCAGCCATATCTACAAGGAACCGAACTACGACCCCAAGGACGTGCTGTAATGGGGCTGATCTTAGCTTCAGCTTCGCCACGGCGGCAGGAATTGCTGCGGCTGATTACGGAGGACTTCACGGTTTTTCCGGCAGCCGTAGAGGAATCCCTGCCGCCTGCGTTGTCTGTACTGGACGCAGCGCAGTATCTCGCCCGAAAAAAAGCGTGCGCCGTGGCGGAGCAGTATCCGGAACATGTGGTGCTCGGCTCTGATACCACAGTGGTACTGGAAAACGGGATACTGGGGAAACCGGGCACGCCGGAGCGTGCGGCAGAAATGCTGCGCATGCTCTCCGGGAAAACGCATCAGGTCGTGACCGGCGTAGCATTGGCAAAGGGAACACGTGTGGTGTCGTTTCAGACGGAAACAGAAGTGACGTTCTATCCGCTGACAGAAGCGCAGATTCAGAACTACGTGGCGACGAGAGAACCGCTGGACAAAGCAGGCGGCTATGGCATTCAGGGACGTGGCGCATTGCTGGTGGAAAAAATCAACGGTGACTTTTATAGCGTTGTGGGACTTCCTGTAGCAGCAGTTTCCCGTGCGCTGCGTGCATTTTCCGGCGCAGAATCACAGAAAGGAATCTGAATATTCGATGAATAAAAAAGAACTCTCCGAGATTCGCAAGAACTTCTCGGAAACCAGCGATCTCTTTGTCCTAAATCATGTAGTAACGGCATTTGTAGACATGGACAAGAACATCCGCTGTCAGAGCATCCGCCCGTACCACAGCATTCCCTCCGAGGAAAATGAGTGCCTGATGGCAACGCTGAAGCGGGTGCTCTCCGGTACTCTGGGAAAGGGTTTGCTGGAATATGAATTTCCGAACGAGGCATACGAAGAGGGCGGAAGTCAGGCGATTCTGTACGAGGCATTGAACACCAAGCTAACAGACGAGAATGCCGTTTCCGTTTTGCTGGAACAGATCGTGCACAACATGGATTACGTTTCCAACTATGCGATTCTGCTGGGACATTGTACTTATACGGTATTCCGGAAGTCCAAGAGCGATGAAATCGACCCCTATCAGAGCGAGGAATATCATTTCCTGATCGCTGCAATCTGCCCCGTGGAGGTGCGGGTTGACGGCTTGATCTATAACGAGGACGACAACGCCATTGAAAAGAAGAACATCTACGATAGAATCGTTGCGGAAATTCCGACAGACGGATTCCTGTACCCGACATTTACAGGAAGAGGGCCAGATGTCAACCATGTGCTGTATTCCGCCCACAAGCCGAAAGAAGTAAACGTCAGCATCGTGGAAAATGTGCTGGGATGTACGTTTACCAGAACGGCACAGGAACAGAAGGAGACGTTCCAGAACCTCCTGCAAGAATATGTGGCGGATGAACTGAACTACTCTGTGATTACCAGTGTGAACGACAAGCTGCGGGATATTGCAGCGGAGTACGCCAACGATCCGGATATCCCTGTGATTGATGACATTCACGTGCGGGATGTTCTGCTGGACTCCGGCGTCAGCCACGAATGTGCCGAGGCAGTGCAGAAAGCATATCGGGAGGAAACCAAGGATAGTCCCATTGCCGTCAGCAATCTTGTGGAAAACAAGACGACGATCAGTCTGGACGGTGTCACTGTTTCCATTGGCAAGGATGCCACTGGAAAAGTGCGGACACAGCTGGTCAATGGCAGACGCTATCTGCTGATTGATCTGGATGATCCGGCAGTGCAGATCAATGGCTTGACCGCACGGATCACCGATGCGCCCGCCGAAGAGGAGCCGGCGCTTGCAGCGGAGGAATCTGCAGAGGAAACCGAGGCGTAGAGAGGATATATGGCATGAGATGTTTTACAGAGGAATGGTATCAGGTTGCGCAGTTCATGGATTTCTACGAGAATCTGGAGGAGTCTGAGCAGGCTGCCGTTTTTTCAGAGGCGTATTTTCAGGAATTGTATGCCTTACGGGAAGCGGATATGCTGGAGATGCAAAAGCTTCTGCCGGGGATGGCCTTCGAGGAAATGTTCGGCATTTCGGAAGAGACATTTTCGGAATTTGAAGATGCAGCCACGCAGTATCAGCAGGCAAAAGAAACGTTTGAGCACATGAAAAAGAATCGTGGCCCTTTTGACGAGGTGAAGGAAAAAGAAAACTTTGCAGCGTTCTTTCAGGGACAAATCCGGACACTTCAGGAAAATCTGCCGCCGGAAATTTTAAACGAGGTGGCGGACATTCGTGTGCTTGCACTTGGAGCAGCAACGGCTCCTGTGATCGAAGAGATCACCATGTTTTGCGAGGCTTGTCGGGACGCTGTCTATGAAATTGAAGAAAATTACAGCAAGTACTGGGACAAGTTCCTGAAAACGCATCCGGATTCTTTTGTGCAGGATTTCTCGCTTCAGGACAGCGTGATTTTAAATCTGGAGCAGGCGGAAGATCAGATCGTGCTTCATATGGACTGCGCACTGAGTACGACCAAGTGCAGTGCCATTCATCTGCACCATGCGAAACTTGGAACTTGTGAGGAGCTGCCGGAGCGTGCGCAGTGGCTGATGGACGAACTGTATGAGGAAAATGGCATCTATGAGCTGCACATTCTCATGGCACAGCATGAGGATGAGAGCGCACTGCGGGAATTGACCATTCAGGCAGAGCAGATTCAGCTGGTTTGATTGGCTGTGTTGAAAACGATACAAAAAAGCGCATCGCTGCGAAATGACAGCGGTGCGCTTTGCTTTGTAATGATATCGATTATAACATGGGATTGTCCTTGGAGAGAATCCCATCGTTTTGCAGTGCTTCGCTTGCCAAATAGAGCGAACCGCAGATGACGACCATTCCGCCATCCTGAACCGCCATGGCAGAAGCCTCCCGCAATGCCGTTTCAAAATCGGGTGCAGCCTTTGCATCAGCGTATCCCTCAAAGCAGGCAGCCAGCGCTTCTGCCGGAACCGCAGACGGCAGGAAATCATCCACACAGAAAACCGTGTCCAGCGTTTCCCGTAAAATATTGCAGGCAGTGTGATAGTCCTTGGTGGTGATCATACCGCAAATGCCGTGAATCGGATGCTTTCCGGCGTGCTTCAGCAGATCGCACAGTGCGGAAACGCCCGCCTGATTGTGTCCGCCGTCCAACAGGATCAGCGGTTCCCGCTGCAGGATTTGTGTTCGTGCCGGAACCTGTACCTTTCCGAATGCCTGCTGGATCTGAGCAGCGGAGATAAGAAAACCGTGCATGCCCAGAAACCGGATCACTTCGATTGCTGTCAATGCATTATAAACCTGATGCCGTCCCGGCATGTGCAGTGTGTATGCGAAATTGCGGTACTGGAATGTGGTGGATTCCAGTGTTTCGGAGAGAATCTGACAGTCGGTCATCGCCGGAATGGTCAGCGGTGCACGTTTTTGCAGAGCAGTTTCCTGCACCAGACAGGTAACATCCATAGGATTGTCCGACGAGAGCACCACAGGGCATCCGGGCTTGATGATGCCAGCTTTTTGTGCAGCAATTTTGGACAGCGTGTCGCCCAGAATCGCCATGTGGTCAAAGGAAATGGAGGTGATGGCGCATACCAATGGGTTGCGGATGATGTTGGTTGCATCCAGCAGACCGCCAATGCCTGTTTCCAAAATCACGAGGTCACACTTTTCCTCCACAAACCACAGCAGTGCGATAGCAAACGTAATCTCAAACTGAGAACAATCCGCAGATACGGCGCACGCTTTTACCTGTTCGCAAAAACGGCAGAGCGCATCCATGGGAATGTCGTTTCCGTCGATTTGAATGCGATCGGTGTAGTGCCGGATAAAAGGAGAGGTAAGTGTTCCGGTTCGGAATCCGGCAGCAGTTGCTGCGGCTGCGCAGAATGCGACAACCGACCCTTTCCCGTTGGTTCCGGCAATGTGAACTGCCCGAATCGAATCCTGCGGATTCCCCAGCTCTTCCAGCAATGCACGGATTCTGGATAAATCGTGCACCGGCTTTCCGCCTTTCTGAAAACTTTGGATATAGTGCATGGTTTCAGACGCTGTCATCAAATTCACCCCATTTCAATGAAAAGTCTGCTTTTAGGCAACACCGCACAAAGCCCGCTTGACGGCTTTGCACAGTATTGCTTTTAAATTACTGCAATGCAGCCAAAGACTGGCTGATCTTGTCCATCTTTTCCTGTGCCTTTGCCAGCTTTTCCTTTTCTGCTTCCACCAGCTTTTCCGGTGCTTTGGCAAGGAATCCAGGGTTGGACAGCTTTTTGGACAGGAAGTCCAGATCTTTCTGTACCTTTTCCTGTTCCTTTTTCAGCCGTGCCAGTTCCTTGTCCTTGTCAATGAGTTCGTCCATAGGGATAAAGATGCGGACGCTGTCGGTAACTGCGGTTGCTGCATCCGGCATATCGAACTTCTCGCCAACCTCTACCGCAGAAGCAGACGCCAGCTTCTCAAAGAATACCGCAGTGCTCCGGTACAGTTCCGGTTCGGTCGTTTCAATGCAGACACGTGCTTTCTTGGACGGCGGTACCTGCATTTCAGTACGGCGGTTGCGGATGGCACGAATGGCATCGATGACCTTTTCAAACTGTGCAGCATCGGCAAAATCATACTTGGTATCATAAACCGGATAGGACTCCGCGATAATCATGGATTCGCCGTCAGTCAGCACCTGCCAGATCTCCTCGGTGATATATGGCATGAACGGGTGCAGCAGCTTCAGCATGCCACGCATTACCCATACCAGAACAGCCTGTGCCTTTTCCATGGTTGCGCCACCGGCCTGAATGCGGGGCTTGGTCAGCTCAATGTACCAGTCACAGTAAACGTCCCAGATAAAGTCGTAGATCTTGGCGCTTGCTACGCCGATCTCGAACTTGTCCAGATTTTCGCCAACTTCCTTGGCAACGGCATTGAACTTGGACACGATCCAGCGATCCTCCAGTTCCAGTTTCTCCGGCAGTCCGCTGTACTGGAAATCGTCCGGCAGATTCATCATAATGAAACGGGACGCATTCCACAGCTTGTTGGCAAAGTTGCGGGCAGCCTTGACCTTATCATCACTGTAACGCATATCGTTTCCGGGAGCGTTACCGGTCGCCAGCATAAACCGCAGGGCATCAGCACCGTATTCGTCAATGACCTTTAGCGGATCAATGCCGTTCCCCAGCGACTTGGACATCTTTCTGCCCTGCTCGTCGCGAACCAGACCGTGGATCAGAACAGTATCGAAAGGCACTTCGCCCATGTTCTTCAGACCAGAGAACATCATGCGGACTACCCAGAAGAAGATGATGTCATAACCGGTGACCAGTGTATTGGTGGGATAGAAGTATTTCAATTCCTCGGTGTTGTCCGGCCAGCCCAGTGTGGAGAACGGCCACAGCGCAGAGCTGAACCAGGTGTCCAGGGTATCCGGATCCTGACGCATGGGCTTGCCGCACTTCGGGCAGACTGCGCTGCTTTCCTTGGTGACTGTCATTTCGTCGCAGTCGTCGCAGTAGAACGCCGGAATCTGGTGACCCCACCACAGCTGACGGGAAATGCACCAGTCCTTGATGTTTTCCAACCAGTGGAAATAAATCTTGTTGAACCGTTCCGGAACGAACTTGGTCTTGCCGCTCTTTACGGCATCAATTGCCGGCTGTGCCAGCGGTTTCATCTTGACAAACCACTGCTTGGAAACTCTCGGCTCGACGGTCGTGCCGCAGCGATAGCAGGTGCCAACATTGTGACTGTAATCCTCGATTTCTACCAGTGCGCCCTCAGCCTTCAGATCTTCCACGATTGCCTTTCTTGCCTCGTAGCGATCCATGCCCGCATACTTCGGGTATGCATCCACGATCTTTGCATCGTCCGTCATGACATTGATGACTTCCAGATTATGGCGCAGACCGACTTCAAAGTCGTTCGGGTCGTGTGCCGGTGTGATCTTTACAACGCCGGTTCCGAAGTCCATTTCAACATAGTCGTCTGCCACAATGGGAATCTCACGGTGTACCAGCGGCAGGATCAGAGTCTTGCCCACCAGATCCTTGTACCGCTCATCGTTGGGGTTGACTGCTACGGCAGTATCGCCCAGCAGGGTTTCCGGACGGGTAGTTGCCAGTTCCAGATAGCCGCTGCCATCCTTGAGCGGATAGCGCAGATGCCAGAAATGGCCAGCCTGATCTTCGTACTCTACTTCTGCATCAGAAATGGAGGTCAGGCATTTCGGGCACCAGTTGATGATACGTTTGCCGCGGTAGATCAGACCTTCCTCGTAGTACTTGATAAATACTTCCTTGACAGCCTTGCTGCATCCCTCGTCCATGGTGAAGCGCTCTCTCGTCCAGTCACAGGAGGAGCCAAGCTTTTTCAGCTGCTCGACGATTCTGCCGCCGTACTGCTTTTTCCATGCCCATGCACGCTCCAGAAATGCCTCTCTGCCGATGTCCTCTTTCTTGATGCCCTCTTTGCGCATTGCCTCTACGATCTTGGCTTCGGTTGCGATGGAGGCGTGGTCGGTACCCGGCAGCCACAGAGCGCTGTAGCCGGACATGCGCTTCCAGCGAATGAGGATATCCTGCAAGGTCTCATCCAGTGCGTGACCCATGTGCAGCTGTCCGGTGATGTTTGGCGGGGGAATTACGATGGTGTACGGCTCTTTCTCGCTGTCCACGTGGGGAGTAAAGCTGCCGCTGTCGTTCCACATCTGATAGATGCGGTCTTCGAACTCCTTCGGCTGGTATGATTTTGCCAGTTCTTGTTTCATGTGCTTGAATTCCTTTCCTATGCATATCGTTTGGATTGCCGCAATAAAAAACACCCCGGCAATCGCAGAAGTCCTGTCCATGCACACTTTGTGCATCTTCACAACTTCCAATGGATTGCTCAGGGCGAACCAAATAGTCCGTGTTACCACCTGAATTCGGTGCTCTGGCTGGATAAAATCAACGCCTGCTGAAACACCGCACTCATTGCTGCACGATAACGGGTGCATCCGGCATCGACTACTCACTTTCATTCCGAAAGCTTCCCCAATGCTGCTCCAGAGCTACCTTCCTCCACCTCGCTCAAAAACTCGCACCGACCGTTTTCTCTCTGTATCGCTGATGTATGGAGTACTCTTCTCTTTCTTTGCATTTGTTCTATTTTTCATTATACCGAATTTTTTTCCGCTTGTCAAGAAAAAATTCGAGAAGATGCGTTTTAATACGAAATGTGCATGGGATGAAAACCGGAGACAGCTTTCAAAGATGTTTAAAATTTCTAGAAAACAGTTGACTTTTTTGTGGAATCATGCTATAATGAAACTGCGATTTTAAGAACCGATGCTTGCAGAAAAAGAAATATCGCCGGAAATCCGGCTTTTCTGGCTGCATTGGTTCGAAAGTGAAGGAATATGATTGTTTATGAAATTTTTGGAAAAAATGCTTTCTGCAGCACTTGCTGTTGCAATGGGAACAGGATGCATGGGATTTTCTGCATTTGCAGCAGATGACACAGCAACAGAGGCCACGCCAATTGCATGGATCTGCATTCAGGCAGGCAGCGATACACAGTGGCATCCGGCAGGCGCTGATAATCGTGATGAAGAAACCGAGAATGCAATCGGTTCCGCAGTAGAGCTCACTGGCGATGACAAATACACCGCATCTGTTACCATGGCAAATGGCTCCTCCACTGTGGAACTGCTGTTCCTGGAAACAACACTGAACGCTTGTGACTATGCACCGGAGGGAACGGATGACCCCATTGCAAACGGCAGAATCAAGATAACCATTGAGTCGATTGAGGTAGTACATGCTTCCGGCGACACCACGAAGCTGGACTACATCGGACCGAGCACCGGCGCATTCCGCACCTCTGACGATGGTGGTTCTTCCATTCGCTATAACATCTGGAACACCCAGACTTCTCCGAAGGTTCGGGATATCCAGAGTGAATCCAAGAGCAGCTTCGAACCGGAAGGCGGACTGGCTGGTGGTGATACCATCAATATCGTGTTTACGATCACTGGCATGGATGCACCGGAAGTCAGCAAGGGTGACGTGGACGGCGACGGTGATATCACCATCGATGACGCTTTCAAGGTACTGCAGGAGTACTCCTATATTGCAGCAGGCCGTGGCGCATCTTTCACAGATGAAGAAAAGGGCGCAGCTAACGTAGATGGCGACGGTGATGTAACCCTGGACGATGCATTTGCAATCCTGTCCTACTACTCCGCAAAGGCAGCCGGCAAGGATGTCAATCCGGATGACTTCTTCGGAAAGTAAGAACCCGTCTTCACAAGCGTATACACGTGCCTTTTCGGCAAATTTTGCTGCATCCTGCGTGAAAAATACTTGCCGGGCGACAGCCCGCCTGCGTATTTTTGCCTTGTCTGCAACAAAATTATGCTCGAAAATCCACATATATTTCTTGTGAAGACAGGTTCTAAGAACGCTTTTTTGACAGCAAATAATTTGTGACAAAATACAGAAATGGCTCTCTGGCAGAATTGCGCAGGGAGCCATTTTATATGTGCGTATATGGAAATGCTTAGGTAAAGTTTGTTTCAATGATGCGGGGTGATTCCGGCGGTGTGTACCGCCAGCAGTCGAGGTGTGTGGAAGATACGTAATAGCGAGGCGGTTCCGGCGGTTCACTGTTGTCAAAGACATCGATCAGAATCAGTTTGATTTTCAGCTTTTCCGGCAGAATGGATTTGATGTATACGCTGGCGTGCTGCCCCTGATGAGCGCCTTCGAACGGCTCCGCCAGTCCGGAGAGATTCGGGGTCAATTCCACAAACACCCCATACGGCTCAACCGAGCGAATGATGCCGGCAACCGTCTGTCCTGCGGAAAACAGCGCTGCATTTTCCGCCCATGTTCCCAGCAGCTCCCGATGTGTCAGGTGCAGCCGGCGAGGTTCTGTCTGCCGAATCATCACACGAATGGACTGCCCGACTGCAAAGCGATCTCTGGGGTGAGAGATGCGGGAAACCGAGATCATGTCAATGGGCAGAAGTGAGGGGATTCCGCAGCCGATGTCCACGAATGCGCCGAACCGCTCCAGATGTGTTACCACTGCCGGAATGATATCTCCTGCACGCAGCTGGGAGAGATAGTTTTCCCAGCACGCCTCCTGTACTGCACGGCGGGATAGTACCGCATAGGGTTCGCCATTGTCGTCCGTTTCGATGCGGAGAATTCGAAAGGCAACGGGTTTTCCGGCACGTGCAATCAGCGCAATATCCCGTGTCGTTCCCTCCGAGATTCCGATTGCGCCTTCTTCCCGCGGAATCCATCCCCGCATACACGGGAGCTGCAGCATGAGATTGTGTGCATTGTCGCAGAGCGTTGTCCGTGCTTCTAAAATCGTTCCGTCCCGCATGGCACGTTCCATGGCGGAAACGCTGCTGAGCGCAGCACGGTTTTCTGCGGTATACAAGAGAGCGCCTTCCGGCAAATATTTGATCATTTTTGACCTCCTGACAAATCAATCGAATCCAGAAAATTTAGGTGGATGCAAAGCGCATGTAACTTGCTTTCAGTGTATGTGTATGCTACCGAAGTTATGACGTGTACTTCCAAAAACAAGAATTGGACATCACAAATTCTCGGAGCATTCACAGAAACAGAGGCCTCGTTTTTGCGGCAATTTTGACGTTCTCGAAAATGTCTGAAATTTTTATGGAACTTCACCGGATTTGTGCCGTATCTTTTATTGCTTTTGTACAAATACAAAAAATATCCCTCGAAAATATTGCCTTATGCAAAAAAATGGGGTATAATAGAATGTACTCATGATTTATTTGAGAGCACGTAAGATGGAAAGGATGGAATGGAACATGGATGTTCGTCCGGGAGATATTCTGACTATGAAAAAGCCGCACCCGTGCGGATGCAATACCATGCATGTCATCCGATCTGGAATGGACTTTAAGCTGCAGTGTACCAAGTGCGGCAGAGAGTTCATGGTGCCACGAAATAAAATAGAACGATACATCAAAAAGATTCAGAGAGATGCGGTAGAAGATTAAGCACCAATGTGAAGCGGTTACATTGCATGGAATACGGGATGTTCTGCAAAACTGCATGCTCTTATGTTATAATATATGTACATAAGTTAAACAAGACGACCGCAGGTAGTAAATGTATGGGATTTGATGAGCTATTAGGCATTGTCGAAAGCTTCTGCAATAGAGCTTCACAGGTAGCATTTGTGACTGTAGAAACCATCAGCACATCAGCAGGGATCAGTAGCTTCATCTATGTTAAGCATGGAGATGCAGAGTATCGTGATGTGTTGTCAGACTTATTTCAGGTGGAAGACGCATATACAGAATGGCAGGCAGACTTCATTCTGTTCAAACTCAATAAAGAATATCTAGCAGCTGGCACATACACTCCAGGCAGTGCAGCTGTAGCAGAAGATGAGGTTGTGAAATTTACAAAAGTGCTGTTAACCGAGCTGGATAGCTGCATAAAAAGACAGGAAGCTATTTAATATACTGAAAGAAGTACCGATAAAGTGATTGTATCTTTCATGATACCAGATTTTCCGATTTTATGCAAGTTTTATTTTTCAGGAGTTGTTTTGCGTTTTCGTGCATATACCAAACGAGAAGGAGTTCGCTCCGGGCAAGAACGGCAGTTTTCTGCTGAAACAGAAAGAAAGGTGAGAAAGTACCTATGTTGGAAAAGCTACAGCAAATGGAAGAGAAATACCACCAGATGGGGGAGAAGCTGATGGATCCGGCAGTTGTATCTGATCAGCAGGCATATGTGCAGCTGATGCGGGAGTACAAGCACATGCAGCCGATCATCGAAAAATACCATGAGTATCTTCAGGCACAGAAAAATTTCGAAGAGGCAAAGGAACTTCTCTCCGGCGGAGAAACGGATGCAGAACTACAGGAGATGGCGCAGCTGGAGTATGACAGCAGTCGGGAAGAGATGGATGCGCTGAAAGAAAAGCTGAAACGGCTGCTGCTGCCCAAGGATCCCAACGATGACCGCAATGTGATCATTGAAATCCGTAGCGGTGCCGGCGGAGAAGAAGCATCGCTGTTTGCCGGTTCTCTCTATCGGATGTATACAATGTATGCCGAGGCGCATGGCTGGAAACAGGAACTTCTCAGCGCCAACCCCACAGAGCTGGGCGGCTTCAAGGAAGTGAGCTTTTCCATCGTTGGAGAAGGCGCATATTCCCGCTTGAAATACGAGAGCGGTGTGCACCGTGTGCAGCGTGTTCCGGAAACTGAGTCACAGGGACGGATTCATACGTCTACGGTAACTGTGGCAGTTCTGGTAGAAGCGGATGAGGTGGAGCTGGAAATCAATCCCGCCGATCTGCGAATTGATGTGTTTCGGGCAAGCGGTGCCGGTGGACAGCATATCAATAAGACAGAATCTGCCGTCCGCATTACACACATTCCAACGGGATTGGTGGTGGAATGTCAGGACGAGCGAAGCCAGTATAAAAATAAGGATAGGGCAATGAAGATTCTGCGCTCCCGCCTATACGAGATGATGCTTCAGGAGCAGAACGAAAAAATCGCATCGGAACGAAAGATGCAGGTGGGAACAGGCGATCGTTCGGAACGAATCCGCACCTATAATTTTCCGCAGGGACGGATGACCGATCACCGCATCGGATTGACCTTGTATCGTCTGGAAGATATTATGAACGGCAATCTGGACGAAATATTAGATGCTCTTGCAACGGCAGATGAGTTGGCGCGTCTGGCAGGGCAGCAGGAAGAGGCGTAAAAACACGTGGAGACAAAGTTACTTTCAAATAGCACAGCAGACCTGCAGGAAGCAGCGCATCTTCTGAAAGAGGGAAATGTCGTCGGAATTCCAACAGAAACTGTCTATGGACTGGCAGCAGATGCCAGAAATCCGGAGGCGGTTCGGCAGATTTTTGCAGCAAAGGGAAGACCGGCAGACAACCCGCTGATTGTGCACATTGCAAAGCTGGAGGAATTGGAGAGCGTTGCAGTTTCCGTACCGGAACTGGCGCTGAAGCTGGCAGAAAAATTCTGGCCCGGCCCGCTGACCATGATTTTGCCGAAGCACCCTTCAATTCCCACCATTACATCGGGCGGATTGGACACTGTTGGCGTGCGGATGCCCTCGCATCTGGTGGCACGAAAGCTGATCGAACTCTCCGGTGTTCCAATTGCAGCACCTTCCGCCAACATCTCCGGCTATCCCAGTCCAACCACTGCACAGCATGTGATGCGGGATATGCACGGAAAAATCGCGGCTGTGGTAGACGGCGGGGATTGCTGTGTGGGCGTAGAATCCACCGTGATTGCCTTGGAGGGGGAGGATTCTGTACGGATTCTCCGCCCCGGCTATGTGACAAAAGAGATGCTGGAAACGGTCGTTCCGCATGTCACGCTGGACAAGGCGATTCTGCATCAGCTTCAGGAGGGACAGACCGTTCGTTCTCCCGGCATGAAATACCAGCATTATTCTCCCCATGCGCACGTTACCTTAATTGAGGGGAGGTGGCCGGAGTTTGCCGCATGGGTACAGCAGCACGCAGAAGTGGGGACTTATGCGCTGGTGTTTGACGGTGAGGGTGCTGATCTCTCCGTTCCGTATCTGACCTATGGAACCGGGGATGCAGAACAGGCACATCAGGTTTTCGCAAAGCTGCGGGAACTGGATGACATCGGTGCAAAACGGGTTTTCGTTCGGGCACCGAATCCCAATGGAATTGGACTTGCTGTCTATAATCGTTTGATTCGTGCGGCAGGATTTGAGGTGATACAGGTATGAACAGTTTAGACGGCGTGATGGTAGTCGGGCTTACCGGCCAGACAGGTGCAGGAAAAAGCACCGTATCTCGTGTGTTTGTCGAAAACGGATTCCGTTTGATTGATGCGGATGCCATTGCGCGTCTTGTTGTCGCATGCGGATCGCATTGTTTGGCAGATTTGCGGGAGTGTTTTTCCGATGTGATTTTGAAAGCCAACGGAGAACTGGACCGGCAGGCATTGGCAGCAATTGTTTTTTCGGATCACCACAAACTTGAGATGCTCAACACGATTATGTATCCATATATTGTAGGAGAGATTCTCCGCATGATCCACCACTTTTCCCAGCAGAACCACAAGATGATCCTGCTGGATGCGCCGACGCTGTTTGAGAGCCGTGCAGATGACTTCTGTGATCTGATTGTTTCGGTGGTGGCAGATGAGAAAATTCGAAAAAAACGAATCATGCAACGGGATTCCATTCCGGAAGGAGCTGCGCTCCAGCGTATGGAAATGCAGCTGCCGGAGTCGTTCTTTCGTTCCCATTCGGATACCGTGCTGGAGAACAATGGGAGCCTTCAGGAACTCTACGATTCGGCGCAGGAACTGGTGACGAAGATGATCTGCTATTATGAGAGCCAGTACGGCGCACTTTTGTGCTGAGATGAAATAAGATGGAAACGGGTGTCTGGGACACGCCAAACACCCGTGACATAGATTGGTAGAAGCGTCCTGCTTTTGCTGCAAAATACGATAGGAGGAATTATTTATGGAACAGGAACAGAAAGTGTCAGAAGCAAAGAAGGCCAAAGATGCACTGTTTTATCAGACAGAGCATGCTGCAAAGCGTGTTTCTCCGCAGGAGCTGGAGGCAAGCAATGCCTTTGCTGCGGATTATATGGCATTTCTGAATGTGTCTAAAACCGAGCGGGAAGCCGTTCATTTTGCAGTTGCGGAACTGGAAAAGCACGGCTTCGTTCCGTTTCAGCCCGGCATGGCGCTGAAAGCTGGCGACAAGATCTACCAGAATAACCGTGGCAAGGCAGTGATCGCTGCCGTTGTAGGCACTGCGCCGATTACAGATGGCGTGCGGCTCTGCGCAGCACATATCGACTCTCCCCGTCTGGATCTGAAGCAGAATCCTCTTTACGAGGACAGCGAGATGGCACTGCTCAAAACGCATTACTACGGCGGTATCAAGAAATACCAGTGGACTACAATTCCTCTTTCTCTGCATGGTGTGATCGTCAAGACAGACGGCAGTTCTGTCGAGGTCAACATCGGCGAGGATGCCGGCGATCCGGTTTTCTGTGTGACAGATCTGCTTCCGCATCTGGCACCGCAGCAGATGAAGCGTCCCGCAACAGAAATTGTCAGAGGAGAAGAGCTGAACATTTTGGTTGGTTCGATGCCGTTCAACAACGACAAAGAGAGCGAACAGGTCAAGCTGAACATCCTCAACATTCTGAATGAGAAGTATGGCATGAAGGAAGAAGATTTCCTCTCAGCAGAACTGGAAGCTGTACCGGCATTTCCGGTTCGTGACCTCGGCTTTGACCGCAGCATGATTGGCGGATATGGCCATGATGACCGTGTTTGCTCCTATCCGGCACTTCGTGCAATTCTGGATAGCGGCACGCCGGAGCACACGGCAGTGGTTATTCTGACCGATAAGGAGGAAACCGGAAGCGACGGAAATACCGGACTGTGCTCCTCGTATCTCCCGTATTTTCTGGAAGATCTGGCAGACTGTTTCGGTGCAAAGGGTCGCCATGTGATGCACGCATCCCAGTGCCTCTCGGCTGATGTCAACGCAGCATTTGATCCGACGTTCCCGGATGTCATGGAACAGAAGAACTGCGCATTCCTGAACCACGGCGTTTGCGTGACAAAGTTTACCGGCGCACGCGGCAAGTCCGGCACGTCGGATGCATCAGCAGAATTTGTGGGCACCATTCACCATCTGCTAAGCAAGAACAACGTGGTATGGCAGACCGGCGAGCTTGGCAAGGTAGATGCAGGCGGTGGCGGAACGGTTGCAGCATACATTGCAAATCTGGACATTGACACCATTGATGTTGGCGTTCCGGTGCTCTCGATGCACGCCCCCTATGAGGTTGTGGCAAAGCTGGATGTCTACATGACCTATCGTGCATTCTGCGCATTTATCGCTTCGTAACTTAGAGCCGGCATAGGCTCTGGAAAAAGCGCTGGCGGAAACAGAATCCGCCGGCGCTTTTGAATGAAGAGGTGTAACAAATGGGATTTTTTCACAAGAAGAAAAATGTGCTGCCGATTCCGGATGGATTTGCACCGGATTCCATTCGGGTGGAGTCCAGCATCTGTACCGGAGAAACCACCATCGGCTTTTATTCTCCGTCAGAAAAACGGCTCTGTTATGCGGAGCTTGTGAAAAGTCCGGCAGAAATTCAAGCATTTTATGCCAAATACGGGGTTCCCCTACCAGTGCATTGTGAGAAGAAAGGGTGAAGAAAAAATGGAAATGCCAAACGATCCGTTCATTTTGATGAGCTATTTAAACACACAGCTGCGAGATCACTATGATTCCTTTGCAGAGCTTTGCAAGAGCGTGGGTGCTGATGCAGCAGAAATCGAAGAGAAAATGAAGACCATCGGATATTACTACTGTGCGGAGCAGAATCAATTCCGTCCGGGAAAATAACACAGAAAAGGGCGTGGCTGGAAATTCCGGCCACGCCCTGATTGCATTCTTTAACTTTTGCTCTGCTGACCCAAATACACCTTGACAGCACGCAGCAAGCGCCGGTTGCACTCCTGCACGGAGCATCTGGTCAAATCAACGGTGATGTCTGCGTATTTCTCGTACAGTGGACAGCGCTCCTGATACAGATCCATCAGCGTCTGACATCCGCCACGGCAGACAACTCCGCGAGTCACCATATTTCCGACACGTGCTGTCAAATCGCTGTAAGCGTGCTTGAGATAGATCACTGCACCTGTTTTTTTTAGATACTGCATCGCCTCGTCATGGTAAATGGCGCTTCCGCCAGTTGAGATGATGGCGTGATTGGTATGGATGGACATCAGAACTTTTCCCTCTCGTTCGATGAACCCCTCTGTCCCGTGAGCTTGGATCAACTGCATCAGCGTGTGATGATAGGTGTCCATGATCACATCGTCGGTATCAATGAAATGATAGGAAAGCTCGTCCGCCAGTGCTTGTCCAAGTGTGCTTTTTCCGGAACCAGGCATTCCGATCAGAATGAAGTTCTGTGTCATATCTGAAAACGCTCCTTTGCAAATATTGTGGATATCTTATTTATTGTATCATATTACAGCGGGAATTTCAAGTGCTATTTGCTGTTTTTTTGACGCTTTCGCCTTTGAAATAAAAATGTGTGCCGGATTCTCTTTTCAGAATCGGTTGCATTGCTGGATAAAGTATGGTATAATAGATGAAAATCAGATTTTGAAAAAGAAAGGAGAAGGTTATCATGCGTGAGGAACAGGCAGCGTATCGCTGTATCGTGGAGGAACTGGCGAAGCAGATCTGCTCCGGCACTCTGTGTCAGGATGCTCCGCTTCCGTCTGTGTCTGTCATTGCCAAAGAACTGTCCCTGAGAAAGCGTACGGTGCGCAGCGTAATCAAATCACTGAAGACAATGGGAGTGGTAGAAACCAGAAAGGGGAAGGGCGATTTTCTTGTAGGGAATGTCTCAGAAATCCTGAGCAATTTGTTGCACGTTATGCTGCTCTTGCAAAAAATTTCTCCCATTGAAGTGTGCCAGCTTCGCTGTGCTGTGGACACTGCTGCTTATCCGCTTGCGTTTGCCAGACGTGACGAATTGGATTTGGAGGAACTCAGAGAACTGCTGGAACAGATTCAGCTGGGGAGCTTGCTGGACAGCATTGCAGCAGACCAGAAATCCCATCAGTGGCTGATGAAAGCCTCCGGTAACCAGCTGATGATCTTTATGATGGATTCCGTCTGGGAGATTTGCTCCACACAAATGAACCTGATTTTGTGCGATGGCACAGAGGAACTGCACCAAAAGCAAAAGAATACCCACGAGATGCTCTATAAAAGCTTTTTGATGAACGACATGCAAATGGGCTTGCGTGCCATTCAGCTGCACTACGAAGAAATTAAACAAGTTATCAAACGACTGGAAGAACGGAACGCCGGAAAGATTTGGCTCTCTGGCGGAAAACGTTCGGAATTGTCTGAAAATCACAGGTGAACTTATGAACTTATTTTTGACGCTCGCTTTTTTGTTTTGTATCGGCAGTGTTCTGGGCTGGGGCTTAGAAGTGCTGTTTCGCCGATTTTTTTCCGCCCATCACTGGGTGAACCCCGGTTTTCTGGTAGGGCCATACCTGCCGCTGTACGGCTCTAGCCTGTGCATCCTTTATCTCTTGGCGATGTTGGAACCGCTGATTCCTGTGGAGAATGCATGGGGGAGAAAGCTGCTGCTGTTTGTGCTGATGGCGCTTGCCATTACGCTGGTGGAATACATTGCCGGTCTGATTTTTATTCGTGGCATGAAAATCAAACTCTGGGACTACTCGGAACGATGGGGAAATATTCAGGGGATTATCTGTCCGCTGTTTTCTTTCTTCTGGGCGATTCTCAGCGCAATCTACTATTTTTTGATTCATCCGCACATTCTCAGCGCACTGCACTGGCTTGCGGAAAATCTGGCGTTTTCTTTCTGTATTGGTTTTTTCTATGGTGTATTCGTCTTGGATTTGGCATACTCTACGCATTTTATGGTGAAGATTCGTGCATTTGCAGCAGAGAGCGGAATCGTTGTCTTGCTGGAGGAATTTCGTGAGGATGTCCATGAGGCGTTCCGAAATCATCGAAAGAAACCGCGCTTTTTCTTTTCCATGCACACCGGAAAGCCTCTGAGAGAAACATTAGAACAATATCGGAGTACACATTTCACCTCAGAGAACCGAAGCTGGAGACGAATCTTGCCGCAAAAGAAAAAGAAGTAGACAGACTAATCTGTGCGGAAAAAGGGGGATCGACACGTGAAACGAGCAATAAAACGAATTCTAAAAATGATGACGAGTCGGGTTGTTCTGACTGGATTTCTGATTTTGTTGCAGCTGGTCTGGTTTTTGGTTCTGTTTTTTCAGCTGACCAAATACGCCTCTTGGATTGATAAGGGATTGGTTGTTTGCAGTGTGTTTGTAGAACTGTATATCATCAACAAATCCGGAAATCCCTCTTATAAAATCCTCTGGCTGCTGCTAATCGGCACGCTGCCGGTGCTGGGAACGCTGCTCTACCTGCTGTTTGGCGATAAGCGTCCCTCCAGACGGATGCGGCGGTATCTCTATCATGGAAAGTGCGTCATCTCCTCCAAACGAACATGGAATGACAGTGCATTGGAGCAGATTCCGCCTCGGGTATCCTCGGTCAGCTATTATCTGGAACGAAGCGGATTCCCCGTCTGCGAAAATACCCAAGTGCAGTATTTCTCTGTTGGAGACGACATGTTTCCGGAGCTGCTGCGGGATTTGCAGCGTGCGAAACATTATATCTTTATGGAGTATTTCATCATTTCCGACGGGGTGATGTGGAACTCCATGAAAAAGATCCTTAAGGAGAAAGCAGCAGCAGGTGTTGAGGTGCGGTTTATCTACGACGACCTTGGCACCATTGGCTGCATTCCAAAGAATTTTCGAAAGGAACTGACAGAGGCTGGAATTCAGGTAATGGCATTCAATCCGTTCCGTCCCGCCCTGTCTGCGGTGATGAACAATCGCAGTCATCGGAAAATTACAGTCATTGACGGCTATATTGCCTATACCGGCGGACTCAACCTTGCAGATGAATATATCAATCGCAAGCAGCGTTTTGGCCACTGGAAGGACACAGCAGTTCGTCTGTATGGAGATGCTGTTTTCAATCTGACGGTGATGGAACTGGAGCTGTGGAACGCTTTCCATAAAACCACAGACAAAGTGGAAGATTACCGGCCGCATCGCTATCATCCGGAGCCGTTTCCAACAGATGGCTTTGTGCAGCCCTACTGCAACTCACCCTTTGAAAACGAGACCTTGGCGCAGGACGTCTATCTGGATTTGCTCTCACAGGCGAAGCGGTATGTCTACATCTTTACGCCATACCTTGCCATTGATGACGAGATGCAGCGGGCACTCTGCCGCACATCCATGCGCGGTGTTGATGTGCGCATCGTAACGCCGGGGATTCCGGATAAGAAAATCGTGTATTCGCTGACACGCTCCTATTACGAAACACTGATTCGGGCAGGCGTGCGAATCTATGAGTACACGCCGGGCTTCATCCATGCGAAGAGCTATCTGGTGGATGATAAAATCGGCATTGTCGGAACCATCAATATGGATTACCGAAGCCTCTATCTGCACATGGAATGTGCGGTAATGCTGATCGAGTGCAGCGCACTGGAAAAACTGAAACTGGACTGCATTTTGACACTGGAACAGAGTCATCGTGTCACATTGCAGGACTGCAAACGGCGTCGGAGAAGCCGGCTGTGGTACGCCATTCTTCGGACGATCAGTCCGCTGCTTTGATTTGCGGCAAACGAAAACGGAGAGGATTTTCCAAGAAATCCTCTCCGTTTTTTTGTGTTCTCGTGGATTATTACAGCAGACTCATAAAGGCGATTGCCTTGCCGAGAATGTGCACAGTTTCTAATTCCTCTCCTACGTACACCAGAGGCGGGTACGCCGGATTTTCTGCCACCAGCTGAAGCCGTGCCTGCTTTCTGTCGAAGTAGACTCGTTTCAGCGTTGCCTCGTCGTTGATGATCACTGCGGCGATCTCGCCGTTTTCCACCATGGGCTGACTGCGGATGAACACCGCATCGCCGTCATAGATTCTTGCGCCGGTCATGCTGTCCCCGTGGGCGAGCAGGCAAAAGTCTGCGTGGATCTCGTCGCTTGCCATCAGAAAGCTGCCGCGCTCTTCTTCGGCGAAGATCGGCTTTCCGCAGGCAATCTCGCCCAGAATAGGAAACTGTTTCAAGTGGACAGGACGAATGTTCGGGAACTTTTCGACGAGCTCCGCAGTGCTGTTTGGATTCTCGTACCCCAACAGCCAGGCTTCGTTCACCTCTAAGGCCTTTGCGATACGGCGCAGCTTGTCCTCCTTTGGACGGAATGCGCCGGAATAGTACTGGCTCATCGTAGAACGTGAAATCCCAGTCATTGCGCATAGTTCGGCTTGAGTGATGTTCATTCGCCGCATTGCTTTTGCAAGACGTTTTTTGAATGTATCCATCCGTGCGTTCCTCCTGTCTGAGAGCCTGTGTGCTCTTCAAGAATAAAATCATTTGCATTATACCATATCAGCAACGAAAAAACAAGTCCGTTTCTGAAAAATTCAACAGCATTTGCCAGAAGTGTTGCTTTTTGTTCTTGCTGGAAATATCATGCAGAAAAAATCTGCGGAGTTTCGCCGGATTTTCGGAAATGTTAGTCGCAGCTTTCGCAAAGTCCCTGCGCTTGTTCATATAAAATTTGCGAATCTATCTTGCAAAATAAGGCGGAATATGTTATAATACAGAAGATAGTATATCATGAGGTCTGTTTGACACGGACGGAGCAGTATCTTGTGTCAGGCCAATGATTCTTCTGTCAAATGGTTTCCCGCTCGGACAGGGCGGGAGAAACGGAAAAAGCAGATTGGAATCCGATCATTTTTGCAGTGCAGGTGCAGTGGGTTCGCAGATGGTTCTGCGGACAAGCAGCTGCTGTGTATTCTGCTGCACTGCTGCTGGAATGGCGGCAGTTTATCTGCTTTTTGCCGGACACAAACAATGAAACCGATGACGGAAGCTGGCGTATCTCAAAACGACATGTGGCTATCCAAGAATGGTTTCGGAAATTTTTAAAATAGGAGAGATGAACATGGAGTATCGCATTGAACATGATTCGATGGGCGAAGTGAAGGTACCGGCAGATAAGTACTGGGCTGCACAGACAGAACGCAGCCACGAGAACTTTCTGATCGGTGTGGGCATTGAGACAATGCCCCGTGAGATCACACATGCATTCGGCATTCTGAAAAAGGCTGCTGCAATTGCAAACCACAAACTGCGGCCGGACAAAATGACGGATGAAAAGCTGGCTGCAATTTCTGCTGCTTGTGATGAAGTGATTTCTGGAAGCCTGAACGAGCATTTTCCGCTGGTTGTATGGCAGACCGGCAGCGGCACACAGTCGAACATGAATACAAATGAGGTAATTGCAAACCGTGGCAATGAGATTGCCGGCGCAAAGCTGCTGCATCCGAATGATGATGTCAATATGAGCCAGTCCTCGAATGACACATTCCCTACAGCAATGCATATTTCAGCTGTTCTGGCAGTAGAAGACCGTGTTCTTCCGGCAATCGATACGCTGGTAGAAACCATGCGCCGTCTGGAAAAGGAACATGAGGGAATCGTAAAGAGCGGCCGTACGCACCTGCAGGATGCAACTCCCATCAAATTTTCTCAGGAGATCAGCGGCTGGAGAACTTCTCTGGAACGTGACCGTGAGATGCTGGTTTCCGCTCTGCCGTATCTGAAGACACTGGCACTGGGCGGCACCGCAGTTGGTACTGGTCTGAACACCCCGAAGGGCTTTGATGTAGAAGTTGCAAAGGCGGTTTCGGAACTGACCGGCAAGGAATTTGTCACCGCAGAAAACAAGTTCCATGCACTGACCAGCAAGGACGAGATCGTATTCGCACACGGCGCTCTGAAGGCACTGGCTGCGGACATGATGAAGATTGCAAACGACGTTCGCTGGCTGGCAAGCGGCCCTCGTGACGGCCTGGGCGAGATTACCATTCCGGAAAATGAACCGGGCTCCTCCATCATGCCGGGTAAGGTAAATCCAACCCAGTGCGAACAGGTGACCATGGTTGCAGTTCAGGTTATGGGCAATGATGTTGCAGTTGGCATGGCTGCTTCTCAGGGTAACTTTGAGCTGAACGTATTTATGCCGGTATGCGCCTATAATTTCCTCCAGTCTGCAAGACTTTTGGCAGAATCCATCATCTCCTTTAATAAGAACTGTGCAGTTGGTATTTGCGCAAATCGTGAAAAGATGCACCACAACCTGCATAATTCGCTGATGCTGGTAACAGCACTGAATCCTTATATTGGTTATGAGAACGCTGCGAAAACTGCAAAGAAGGCGTTCCATGATAATATTTCGCTGAAGGAAGCCTGCGTTGCGCTGGGATTCCTGACAGCAGAGCGGTTCGACGAAGTGTTCCATCCGGAGCAGATGGTCTGAACCGTGCGCACAAACGCAAAAATTTGAAGGAAAGGTAGTTTTGCTATGACATACAGTTATTTTCCGGGCTGTACCTTGAAGACCAAGGCAAAAGATCTTGATCACTATGCCCGGATTTCTGCTGAAGCACTTGGCTTTACCCTGGAAGAACTTCCGGATTGGCAGTGCTGCGGCGGTGTGTATCCGATGGCGAAGAATGAGATTGCTACCAAGCTCTCATCCATTCGTGCATTGGCAAAGGCAAAGGAACTGGGTCAGCCGCTGGTGACGCTCTGTTCCGCATGTCATAATGTGATCAAACAAGTCAATCACGATATGCAGACAGATGCGAATATCGTCCTGAAGGCGAACAATTATCTGAAGCTGAGTGAACCGTATCAGGGAGAGACAGAAGTCCTGCATTATCTGGAAGTTCTTCGGGATAAGGTTGGATTTGACGAGCTGAAGAAAAAGGTAGTCAATCCGCTGAAGGGTAAGAAGATTGCCGCATATTACGGATGTCTGCTGCTGCGTCCGGGTAAGACCATGCAGATGGACAATCCGGAGAATCCGAAGATTCTGGAAGATTTCATCCGTGCGATCGGCGCAACACCGGTGCTGTATCCCATGCGGAATGAGTGCTGCGGCGGCTATCTGACACTGGATCAGAAGTCTGTGGCAGAATCCCGCAGCAATAAAGTCATGACAAGTGCTGCAGAGCACGGTGCTGAGATGGTCATCACAGCATGTCCTCTGTGTCTGTATAACCTCCAGAAGAATTCCGGTTCTGATCTGCCGGTTGTATACTTTACCGAGCTGCTGGCTGAAGCGCTCGGCTTGAAATAAGGAGGAACGGAAATGGCAGATTATAAAGAGCTCGTTCTGACAACGAGCGGTGTCAATCCGCTCAAGTGCATGCGCTGCGGTAAGTGCAGTGGTACTTGCCCGTCTTATGATGCAATGGAGTATCATCCGCATCAGTTTGTATATATGGTGGAAAAAGGGGACATCGAAAAGCTGATGGCTTCGAAGTCCATCTATACTTGTCTTTCTTGCTTTGCCTGCGTAGAACGCTGTCCGCGTGATGTGGAACCGGCAAAGTTGGTGGAAGCAGTCAGATTGGCTGTCATCCGTCAACAGGGACAGAATCATCTGAAGTCAGAGCAGATTCCGGAAAAGCTGGATGACGATCTGCCGCAGCAGGCAATTGTCAGTGCATTCCGGAAATACAGCAAATAAGGAGGCATAAAAATGCGGAGAATAGGTGTTTTTGTATGCCACTGCGGTACGAATATTGCGGCAACTGTCGATGTAAAAACCGTTGCAGAAACTCTTGGCAAAGAGCCGGCAGTTGTTTTTTCGACAGACTACCCCTATATGTGCTCAGAGGCAGGCCAAAACATAATTAAGGATGCGATCAAGGAACATCAGCTGGACGGCGTTGTCGTATGTTCTTGTTCCCCTCGTATGCACGAAGCAACGTTCCGTAAGACGGTTTCGGCAGCTGGTCTGAATCCCTACATGCTGGAAGTTGCAAATATCCGTGAGCAGTGCTCGTGGATTCATAAGGATATTCCGGAAGCAACTGCCAAGGCAATTGTTCTGGGACGTGCTGCTATTGCAAAGGTTCTGCTGAATACCCCGCTGATTGCCGGCGAAAGTCCGGTTACCAAGCGGGCACTGGTCATCGGCGGCGGTATTGCAGGTATCCAGACAGCACTGGACATTGCAGATGCTGGCTATCCGGTTGATATCGTTGAGAAAGAACCGACTATCGGCGGTAAGATGACACAGATCGATAAGACATTCCCGACACTGGACTGCTCTTCTTGTATTCTGACACCGAAAATGGTAGAATGCGCACAGAATGAGAATATCACCATTTATTCTTATAGTGAAATCGAAGCAGTTACCGGTTTTGTCGGCAACTTCAGCGTTAAGATTCGCCGGAAGGCTCGTTATGTTGACGAGAATAAGTGTACCGGATGCGGTGCATGTACCGAAAAGTGTCCGGTTAAGAATGTACCGGATGCCTACAACCTGGGTTTGAGCAACCGTCACGCTGCATACATTCCGTTTGCACAGGCAATCCCGAACGTTGCAGTTCTGGATGCGACTCGCTGCATCAAGCTCACAAAGGGCAAGTGCGGACTGTGCTCTACAGTTTGCTCCGCTGGCGCAATCGACTACGAACAGAAGGAAACCATCGTAGAAGAAAAGTACGGTGCAATCGTTGCAGCAACTGGTTACAACCCCATCAACATTGAGGGCTACGATGAGTTCGCATATTCGCAGAGCAAGGATGTTGTCACTTCTCTGGAATTCGAGCGTATCCTGAAGGCAGACGGCCCGACCGAAGGTCACCTGCAGCGTCTGTCCGATGGCAAGCAGCCGAAGACACTGGTATTCGTACAGTGCGTCGGCAGCCGTGAATCCGGTTCTCAGCATGGCTGCGGTAAAGAATACTGCTCCAAGATCTGCTGCATGTATACCGCAAAGCACGCAATGCTGTGCCGTGAAAAATATCCGGATACCGATGTCTATGTATTCTACATCGATGTTCGTACGCCGGGTAAGAACTACGATGAGTTCTATCGCCGTGCCGTAGAACAGTATGGCGTACACTATATTAAGGGCATGGTTGGTAAGGTTTGCCCGAAGGCAGACGGCACACTGGATGTTCAGGCATCTGACCTGATCTCTAATGAGCAGCTGCACATCAATGCAGACATGGTCGTTCTGGCTGCTGCAATCGAGCCGGATAAGTCCGCTCGTCCGCTGGCAACCATGCTGACAGCAAGTATGGATACCAACGACTTCTTCACAGAAGCACACGCAAAGTTGCGTCCGGTAGAGTCTCCGACGGCTGGCGTATTCCTCTCCGGCGTTTGTCAGGGTCCGAAGGATATTCCGGAAACCGTTGCACAGGCTGGCGCTGCTGCTTCTAAGGTAATCGGGTTGCTGGCAAAGGACAAGCTCTCCTGCAATCCGTGCGTTTCCCACTCTGATCCGATGAAATGTAATGGATGCTCCTCTTGTGCAAATGTTTGCCCGTACGGTGCAATCACATATGAGGAGAAGGACTTCAGCCGTCGGAAGGATGGCTCTATGATCCGTCGTGTGGCAGTTGTCAATGAGGCAGTTTGCCAGGGCTGCGGTGCATGTACAGTTGCCTGCCCGTCCGGCGCAATGGATCTGAAGGGCTTCGCAACCAGTCAGATTATGGCGGAGGTAGATGCAATATGCAAGTAAATCAGGAATTTAAACCGAAAATTGTCGCATTTTGCTGTAACTGGTGCTCCTATGCAGGTGCAGACCTGGCAGGAACCAACCGTTCCAGCTATCCGGCAGATGTCAAGATCATTCGTGTACCTTGCTCCTGCCGTGTGAATCCGCTCTTTATCCTGCGTGCATTCCAGCGCGGTGCGGATGGTGTAATCCTCTGCGGATGTCACCCCGGTGACTGCCACTACACCACTGGTAACTACTACGCACGCCGCAGAATGACGCTGCTGTTCTCCATGCTGGATTATCTGGGCATTGAGAAAGAGCGTACCCGTGTAGAGTGGGTATCCGCCGCAGAAGGTGCAAAGTTTGCAGCAACGATGAATGAATTCGTAGAAACTATCACTGCACTGGGCGAGAACAAGAGACTGGAGGATCTGAGATGCAAAGCGAAATGATGAAAAGAGCCTCCGAGCTGTTGGCAGACGGTACAGTTGTTCGTGTTCTGGGTTGGAAAAACGGTGAGTTTGTCTATGATCCCACACCGGCTGTGTTCGATTCTGCGGAAGCTTTGGAAAAGGATTTTGTATATCACGATTTTTGCGGCAGTAACCTGTCGAAGTATCTGATCAAGCTGTCGAAGCTGGAGGGCAAGACACTGGTTTTCCTGAAGCCGTGTGATTCCTATAGCTTTAATCAGCTCCTGACAGAACACCGGATCAATCGGGACAATGTCTACATCATCGGCATTCCGTGTGATGGGAAGCTGGATCCGGATACCGTTCGTGCTTCTGGCGCAGAGGGTATTCTGGGCATTTCCACTGATGGTGATACGGTAACCGTAGATACCATGTATGGCGATGTTAAGCTGAACAAGAAGGATTGCCTGCTGGAGCGCTGTCAGGTATGCAAGAGCCATAAGGTTGTTGTTTATGATGAAATGCTGGGCGAGAATGGCGAAGAAAATCCGGAGAGCGGCCGCTTCGATATGGTAGAGAAGCTGGAAGCTATGACACCGGATGAGCGTTTTGCGTTCTGGCGCGGCGAATTGTCCCGCTGCATCCGCTGCAATGCTTGCCGTAACATTTGTCCGGCATGTAGCTGTGAGCAGTGTGTATTCGACAATCCGGCATCCGGTGTATCGCAGAAAGCTGCTGCCGATTCTTTCGAAGAAAATATGTTCCACATCATCCGCGCTTTCCACGTAGCTGGTCGTTGTACCGACTGCGGTGAGTGCTCCAGAGTATGTCCGCAGCACATTCCGCTGCACCTGCTGAACCGTAAGTTCATCAAGGACATCGACACATACTATGGCGATTATCAGGCTGGTG
The DNA here is from genome assembly GCF_020709055.1 of Ruminococcus callidus. Classification (GTDB taxonomy): domain Bacteria; phylum Bacillota; class Clostridia; order Oscillospirales; family Ruminococcaceae; genus Ruminococcus_C. Next base: position 126,507 of record NZ_JAJFCK010000001.1, on the reverse strand, counting down.
CGGAGGCTGGAAGCCGTGCACCTCTGGTCAACTTCACCAAGGAAGACTGCGAACCCAATATTGTATATAAAGGAGGCAGCAAGAAATGAAAAGAGTATCTCGTTCAGATCTGAATGCATTGTTGGCTGCCATCGCCGGTACAAAGAAGCTCTATCTGCCAGTGGCAGACGGTGCCGATGAAAAGCGGGGCGCAAAGTATGCCGTATGGACTCCGGAAGCAGAATATTGTCCTGCTGTCAACACCGTTCGCAGCGCAAAGGACTTTTTCTTCCCGCAGGTAGAAAATATGGTAAACTTTAAGGTGAACGGAAAGAAAATTGAAGTGGATGACATCCGGACAGAATGCGAGGATTTCGTGATCTTCGGCGTGCGTGCCTGTGATGCAGCAAGCTTCAAGATTTTGGACAGCGTTTATCTGTCAGAACCGGTGGATACTTACTATCAGAATCGCCGGGAACATGGCGTTGTTATGACAATGGCATGCAGCAAGCCCAGCGAAACCTGCTTCTGCTCTGTATTCGGCATTGATGCTGCGGAGCCGGCGGGGGATGTTAGCTGCTGGATGACAGAGGACAGCGTTTATCTGAAGGCAAACACCGAAAAGGGTGAGGCACTTCTCGCTGCTCTGCCGATGCTGGAGGATGCTGCTGACGATGCAGCAGATGCTGCGAAGGACGCAACCAGAAAGGTTCTGGAAAAGCTGCCCCTGAAGAATCTCTCTACCGATAAGTTCGGCGGAGATAAGCTGATGGAACTGTTCGGCTCCGATAAGTGGGCAGGACTTTCCGAGGCTTGTCTGGGATGCGGTACCTGTACTTTCGTATGCCCGACCTGTCAGTGCTATGACATTCGGGACTACGATACTGGTCACGGCATTCAGAGATTCCGCTGCTGGGATAGCTGCATGTACTCTGACTTTACCAAGACAGCCGGCGGTCAGCCACGTCCGACACAGCTCGAACGGTTCCGCCAGCGGTTTATGCATAAGCTGGTTTATTATCCGGCGAACAATGACGGTGTTTTTGGATGCGTTGGCTGCGGACGCTGCATGAAGAGCTGCCCGATTTCCATGAACATCGTAAAGGTCATGAAGACTTTAGGGGAGGGTAACGCATGAGACAAGAAGCTTTGATTCCAAAAGTCGGCGTTGTAACTGACATCCGCCAGGATACCCCTGATGTAAAGACATTCCGTGTGGTTGGTCTGGATGGCAACAAGCTGTTCGAACACATGCCGGGTCAGTGCGCAATGGTTTCGATTCCCGGCATCGGAGAGGGTATGTTCTCCATCACCTCTTCTCCGACGAATAAGGAATTCATGGAATTTTCCATTAAAAAGTGCGGTTGTCTGACAAGCTGGCTCCATATGATGGACGTTGGGCAGGAAGTTACCGTAAGAGGACCGCTGGGAAAGAACTTCCCGGTAGAAACCGTTCCCACTGAGGAAAACGGCAACTATGGTCTGAAGGGTAAGGATCTGCTGTTCATCGCCGGCGGTATCGGTCTGGCTCCGCTCCGTTCGGTAATCAATTATTGCCGTGACAAGAAGCGTGAAAATCCGGATGCCTATGGCTCTCTGCACATCATTTACGGTTCCCGTTCCAAGGATGATCTGGTAGATTATCAGGAGATTCTGGATGAATGGAGCAAAGACTGCAAGGTAGACCTGACGATTGACCGGGAACAGGAAGGTTGGGATGGCCACGTTGGATTCATTCCGAACTTTGTCAAGGAACTCCAGCCGGATCTGAACCGTACTGTTCTGATCTGTGGACCTCCTATCATGATTAAGTTCACTCTGGACGGCTTGAAAGAGCTCGGATTCCAGGAGACGCAGGTTTATACAACAATGGAACTTCGAATGAAGTGCGGTATCGGCAAGTGCGGTCGCTGCAACATCGGTGACAAGTACGTTTGCAAGGATGGTCCGGTATTCCGGTTTGATGAGCTGTCCGAGCTGCCGAATGAATATTAATGGTAAAGGAGAATTCACATGGAACAGATGGTTAATGTGTTCGTGATGGGCAAAAAGTACGAGGTACCTGCCAGCCTGACCATCATGAAGGCTTTGGAATATGCCGGCTATAAACTGGTTCGCGGCTGTGGCTGCCGAAATGGTTTCTGCGGTGCCTGTGCAACAATTTATCGTGTTAAGGGCGACCGTGAACTGCACACCTGTCTGGCATGCTCGACACAGGTTGTAGAGGGTATGTACATCACACAGCTGCCGTTCTTCCCGCTGATCAAGGAGATCTATGACATCAACGAGGTTCGTCCGGACGAAACCGTAATGATGAAGAACTATCCGGAGATCTATTCCTGCATCGGCTGTAATGCATGTACCAATGCATGTACACAGGGTCTGAATGTTATGCAGTATATCGCATATGCACAGCGTGCAGAATACGCAAAGTGCGCAGAAGAGTCGTTCGACTGCGTAATGTGCGGTGTATGTTCTTCCCGCTGCCCGGCAGGCATTTCTCATCCGCAGGTTGCAATGCTGGCTCGTCGTCTGAATGGTAAGTACATTGAACCGAAATGTCAGCATCTGGCAGACCGTGTCAAAGAAATTGCCGAGGGCAAGTGCGAAGAGGCAATCCGTGCAAATATGGCACTGAGCGATGCTGAGATTCGTGAAAAGTACAACAATCGTGAGATTGAGAAGTAAGGGAGGTGCGGTATCATGTATACGGAAGAAATGCTGGAATCCATTAAAAAGGTAGAGGCAAAGCGTGCAGAAAATGCAGCAATGGAACCGAGAAGAATGACCGCAGAGGAGAAGGATCAGGTACTGCGTGAAAATCATCCGGACTATCGTCAGGATCAGTTTGACGTGCTGACCGTTGGCCCGAATAAGGGCGAAAAGGCACCGAAGGAACTGGTAAAGATGCTCCAGTCGGATAGCCGTCTGAAGGACAATCTGCCTGACCTTTCCTGCCCGGACTATGAGACCGACGTTCTGATCATCGGCGGCGGCGGCGCTGGCGCTTCTGCTGCAATCGAGGCAGATAATGCCGGTGCAAAGGTTATGATCGTAACTAAGCTGCGTATTGGTGATGCAAACACCATGATGGCAGAAGGTGGTATTCAGGCAGCTGATAAGCCGAACGATTCTCCGGCACAGCACTTCCTGGATTGCTACGGCGGCGGTCACTTTGCAGCAGATAAGGAACTGGTTTACAAGCTGGTAACAGAGGCTCCGGATGGCATCGAGTGGCTGCAGGATCTTGGTGTTGAGTTCGATAAGGACGCAGAAGGCAACATGATCACAACACACGGCGGCGGTACTTCCCGCAAGAGAATGCACGCTGCAAAGGATTACTCCGGTGCAGAAATCATGCGTACTCTGCGTGATGAAGTGCTGAACCGTCAGATTCCGGTTGTTGACTTCACTTCTGCAATTGAGCTGATCATGGACGACAAGGGTCACTGCGCAGGTGCAGTTCTTCAGAATATGGAAACCGGTGAGATCCTGATTGCAAAGGCAAAGGTTGTTATCATTGCAACTGGCGGTGCAGGCAGAATGCACTATCAGGGCTTCCCGACCTCGAACCACTATGGCGCAACTGCAGACGGTCTGGTTCTGGCATATCGTGTGGGTGCTCCGCTGCGTGAGCAGTACACCCTGCAGTATCACCCGACCGGTGCTGCATTCCCGGAACAGATTTTCGGCGCACTGGTTACCGAAAAGGTACGTTCTCTGGGCGCAAAGCTGGTAAACGTAGACGGCGAAGTCTTCATGAACCCGCTGGAAACTCGTGACGTAACCGCTTCCACGGTTATCCGTGAGTGCCGTCGCGGCAAGCAGGTAAACACTCCGACCGGCGGTCAGGGTGTATGGCTGGATGCTCCGATGATCGATATTATTCATGGCGAAGGTACCATCGAGAAGAGAATTCCGGCAATGCTGAGAATGTTCCTCAAGTATGGCATCGATATCCGGAAGCAGCCGATGCTGATCTACCCGACTCTGCACTACCAGAACGGTGGCGTTAAGGTTGGTACCGACAGCCAGACCAGCGTAGAGAACCTGTTCGTAGCAGGTGAGGCTGCTGGCGGTGTACATGGCGAGAATAGACTGATGGGTAACTCCCTGCTGGACGTTATCGTATTCGGCCGTAACGCTGGTAAGTACGCTGCTGCAAAGTCGAAGACCGTAGAGGTTGGTAACCTGACGCTGGAGCACGTTGCAAAGTTCGAAAAGGAACTGGCAGATGCAGGTATTCATCCGGATACTGTTTCCCCGATGCTCCTGCCGGACTACGCACGCAAGGTCAATGACTAATTTCGCAAAAAAAGTCTAATATCAGAAAAAGAGGCTCTGCTGTGTTGTTTCTTAACTTCATGGCAGGGCTTTTTTTGAAAAAGAAAGAAAAATTGAATATTTTACAGTATCTTTTCAGAATATCTTTATTTCTGTTTGTAATGTGAATTGCAAAATATTTTGAAGCATGGTATAATATAAAAAAATTTTCCTTCCGGGTTGGTTTTCATCGCCGACCCAAATATATTTTTCAGTAGGGAAGTGGTAACATTGGATTTGTTGACGAATGTCATCAAGCAAGTGGATGCGTGGGTGTGGGGACTTCCTTTGATTATCCTCATCCTCGCCTGTGGAATTTGGCTGACCATTCGAATGGGCGGGCTTCAAATTCGCCATTTGGGAAAAGCACTGAAGTTCATGGTAAAAAATGAGGAAACTGGGGAAGGCGAAGTTTCCAGCTTCGGCGCACTGTGTACGGCGCTGTCTGCAACAATCGGAACAGGCAATATTGTTGGCGTAGCAACTGCAATTGCAGCTGGTGGGCCCGGCGCATTGTTCTGGATGGAAATTGCAGCGCTGTTCGGAATGGCAACTAAGTACGCAGAGGGTTTCCTTGCGATTAGGTACCGTACTGTGGACAAGGATGGCCATTATCTCGGCGGTCCGTTCTATTACATCGAAAACGGAATGGGCTCTCGTTGGAAGTGGCTCGCAAAGCTGTTTGCAGTGTTTGGAATGCTGGCGGGTCTTCTTGGAATCGGTACGATCACACAGATCAATGGAATCACCTCTGCGGCAAACAACTTCTTTGATCCCGATAAATCGCACATTGCATTCACGCTGTTTGAACAGAATTATACCTGGACCACAGTCATCATGGGATTGATTATTACCATTTGTGCTGCATTGGTTATCATCGGCGGTTTGAAGCGAATTTCTCAAATCTCTCAGGTCGTTGTTCCGTTTATGGCGATTGCCTATGTGCTGTGCTGCGTCATTTTGATCGTATGCAACATTGGTGCAATTCCACACGCTGTAGTTGAGATTGTTCGCAGTGCATTCGGTATGGATGCCGTTGCAGGCGGTGCGCTTGGCGCAATCATCGTTGCCATGCAGAAGGGTATTGCCCGTGGTATTTTCTCCAACGAAGCCGGACTCGGTTCTGCGCCGATTGCAGCAGCAGCAGCACGGACAAAGGAACCAGTTCGTCAGGGTTTGGTTACCATGACGGGTACCTTCATTGATACCATTGTTATCTGCACCATGACCGGTCTTGCCATTGTTGTTTCCGGCAAGTGGAGCAATCCAAATTTGCAGGGCGTTGAGATTACCGATGCTGCCTTCCAGTCGGGGCTGCCGTTCCCCGGAAAGGTGTCTTCGTTCATTCTGATGGCATGTCTGATATTCTTTGCGTTTACTACCATTCTCGGCTGGAGCTACTATTCTGAGCGTTGCCTGACATATTTGCGTGGTAAGGCAAGCCATACGATGACACTGATTTTCCGGTGGCTCTATATCGCAGCCGTTTTCATTGGCCCGTATCTCACGGTTGAAGCGGTTTGGGATACTGCGGATGTCTTCAACGGTTTGATGGCATTCCCGAATATCATCGCACTCCTTGCGCTTTCCGGCATCATTGCTGCAGATACCAAGCAGTATTTTGCGGAAAAGCGGCATTTGAACTAAACACATTTGTTGTTTCATTACAAAAATCCCCCCTGAAAAAGGTGCTGTCCCATCTTTTCAGGGGGATTTTTTATGAGAATCGGTTTTGTTTGGATATTTTCTTTGAATTTCATTTTTATTTTACAAAGAATAAACAAAACAACTCATTTCAAGTGTTGACAACCTTCGATTTTTTTGCTATAATAATAAAGCTGAATGCGAGAGATGCAGAAATGCGAGTGTGCTGGAATTGGCAGACAGGCACGTTTGAGGGGCGTGTGCTTCGGCGTACGGGTTCAAGTCCCGTCACTCGCACCACGCTTCCAACAAGCAGGAAGCGATAGCATAAGATGGACAGGTGGTTGAGCTGGTCTAAGGCGCACGACTGGAACTCGTGTATACGTTAATAGCGTATCGAGGGTTCGAATCCCTCCCTGTCCGCCAAAATGAAAGACTTCTAGAGAGTTTCTCTGGAAGTCTTTTTTCTATCATAATGAGGAATGGGGATCATATGTTCGCGGTACAGGAATCGATTCGAAACAGCATCCATCAACTGAAGCATGCACAGACGATTTCCGACAAGGAGCTTCGGGTGCTTTTGGAACAGAGCAATGCAGCAACAGATGACATGCTGTTTTCCGAGGCAGATCAAGTTCGGCGGGAACGATATGGCACGGCGGTCTATCTTCGTGGCTTGATCGAGTTTACAAACTATTGTAAGAACAATTGCTATTACTGTGGGATACGTCAAGGGAACACCCGTGCTGTGCGGTATCGTTTTGAGAGAGAGGAGATCCTCTCCTGCTGCGAAGAGGGATACACGCTGGGATTTCACACCTTTGTCCTGCAAGGCGGAGAGGATCCGTTTTACACGGATAAGGAGATCTGCGAGATCGTATCTGCCATTCGGGAACGCTTTCCGGATTGTGCAATCACTCTCTCCATCGGAGAAAAGCCGAGGGAGAGCTATGCCGCATATTTTCGTGCGGGAGCAAACCGCTATCTTTTGCGGCACGAAACTGCGGATGCGTCGCATTACAGTAAATTGCATCCGGCGGAGATGCACTTGTCCAATCGGAAACGCTGTCTGTTCGATCTGAAAGAACTTGGCTATCAGGTGGGTTCCGGATTTATGGTTGGCTCTCCATTTCAGACAACAGATTGTCTGATTGCTGATCTGCGTTTTTTGCAGGAACTGGATCCGGATATGATTGGAATCGGGCCATATCTGACCCATGCAGATACGCCATTTTCCCAGTATCCAAACGGAAGTTTGGCGCTGACGCTGCGCTTGATTGCGGTTCTGCGCCTGATGTTTCCGCATGCGCTCATTCCGGCGACAACAGCGCTGGGAACCATTCATCCTAATGGGCGAGAACTGGGACTGAAAGCGGGGGCGAATGTGGTGATGCCGAATCTCTCACCGGTTCGTGTGCGAAAGTGGTACTCCCTGTACGACAATAAAATTTGCACAGGTGAGGAGTCCGCACAATGCCGTGGCTGCTTGGAAAATCGAATTCGTTCGGTGGGATACGAAGCCGTGACGGACATCGGCGATGTGAAACGTTCTTGATGCCGTATTGCTTTTTGAGAACGAGTGTGCTATAATAGGAAACAGATGTATTCCATATGTATTGTGTCAAATGAGGTGTAATGATGACAGAGCAAGATAAGTATGAGCTTTCCATCACAAAAAAATATAAGAAGTCCATTTGGAGTCGGTTTATTAAGGGAATTAAAGAGTATCAGCTGATTTCAGAGAACGACAAGATTGCGGTCTGTATTTCGGGCGGAAAAGATTCTATGCTCATGGCGAAATGCATGCAGCGGCTTCAGAAGTACAGTGATGTTCCGTTTGAAGTGGTTTTTCTGGTCATGGACCCCGGTTATAATGCAATCAACCGGCAGAAAATCGAGGAAAATTCCAAGCTGCTGAATCTGCCGATTCAAATTTTTGAGACGAATATTTTTGATGTTGTGGCAGATATTGATGACAGTCCGTGTTATCTTTGTGCACGGATGCGGCGTGGCTATCTCTATCAGAACGCAAAGGCGCTGGGATGTAACAAGATTGCATTGGGGCATCACTTTGATGATGTCATTGAAACTATCCTGATGGGCATGCTCTACGGCGCACAGGTTCAGACGATGATGCCGAAGCTGCACAGCAAGAATTTCGAGGGAATGGAACTGATTCGTCCTCTGTATCTGGTGCGTGAAGCAGACATTATCGCTTGGAAAAATTATCATGACCTGCAATTTATCCAGTGTGCCTGTCGTTTTACGGAAAACTGTACCATGTGCGACAATGGCGGCGGCGGTTCGAAACGGCAGGAGATCAAGACGATGCTGCGGGAACTTCGGAAAATCAACAAGAATATCGACATGAATATTTTCCGCAGCGTTGAAAACATCAATTTGGAAACAGTAATTTCCTATCATAAGGGTGCAGAGTCGCATCACTTTTTGGATGATTACGAGGAAACCACTTGAGGAATCGGGAGGCGATCTAGATGAAGCAGAATCCGGAGAAACTGGAACGATATGCCAGACAGTGTGTTATGCCGGAAATCGGCGAGGCAGGGCAGGAGAGATTGGCAGAGAGTCGGGTCTTGGTAGTTGGTGCCGGTGGTTTGGGAAGTCCGGCAGCGTTCTATCTGGCAGCAGCCGGCGTTGGAACCATTGGCATTGCAGACGGAGATGTTGTTGCCTGTTCCAATTTGCAGCGCCAGATCTTGCACACAACGGAGCGAATCGGCATGCCAAAGACAGCCTCTGCACAAAAGACGCTTTCCGCACTGAATCCCCATGTTCATGTGGTTACGCATCCGTTTTATCTTAACGAGCAGAACATTTTGTCTGTGATACAGTCCTATGACTTCGTGATCGATGCAACCGATCGCATGGAGAATAAGCTTTTGATCAACGATGCCTGCGTTCTTGCAAAAAAGCCGTTTGTCCATGCCGGTGTACTGCGGGCAGGGGGACAGATTATGACCTATGTGCCGGAGCAAGGGCCGTGCTTCCGCTGTATTTTTGAGGACATGCCGGAAGAGAAGCTGCCCGGCTGCGCTCAGGTGGGGGTTCTCGGGATGACGGCAGGAATTGCTGGCAGCGCACAGGCGATGGAGGCGGTAAAATATCTGCTTGGTACAGGAGAACTGCTGGTGGGAAAATTGCTGACGTTTGACGGATTTTCGCTGCAAGTTCGCATACTTCCGATTCCGCATCGTGCGCCAAATTGTCGGGTGTGCAGTTCCAATGCCGACATCAAATCGCTTGCCTGGTATGGAAAATATCGAAAATCCGAAGCACATCATGAGGTGAGATAGCATGCAGGAAAAAGAACGAGAGAACGCTGTGAATGAACAGCAGATTTATCTGGACTATGCTGCCAACACGCCAGTAGACCAGTGTGTCTTGAACTGCTATTGTCAGGCTGCTGTAACGTACATGGGAAATCCAAACTCCAAACATCATACGGGACTGTCTGCCAAAGAAGCCATTTCCAGAGCAACTGCACATATGGCAGAACTGCTGCAAGTTCAGCCGGAGGAATTGATTTTCACAAGCGGTGCCAGCGAGTCCAACAACCTTGCGATCAAAGGAATTGCGCACACGAAACGGCACACTGGCAGGCACATCATCTCCACTTGTCTGGAACACTCCTCCGTTAGCGGTTCTCTTACCTTTTTGCAGGAGCAAGGTTATGAGATCGATTTGGTGCAGATTCAGGAGGACGGCACCATTGACCTCTCGCATTTGAAGCGCCTGCTGCGGCAGGATACCATTTTGGTTTCGATTTGCGCTGTGGACAGTGAATTGGGAACAGTTCAGCCGATCTCAGAGATTTCGAAAATACTTACTGGTTATCCCAATTGCACCTTCCACGTAGATGCCACACAGGCAGTGGGGAAAATTCCGTTTTCCTGTGCGGATGCCGATTTGGTAAGCTTTGCACCCCACAAATTCTACGGGCTTGGAAGCAGCGGTATTTTGTACAAGAAGCAGTCGGTGATTCTGGAACCGCTGATTCACGGCGGTGCAAGTACTACCATCTATCGAAGCGGCACGCCGGATACGGCGATGATTCTGGCAATGGAGTGTGCGCTGGAACTTGGACTGTTGAATTTGTCAGAGCATTACGCCCAAATTCAGAAGAAGAATCAGTATCTGCGGGAACAGCTCGCAGCTTATCCACTGGTGCTGATAAATAGCCCTCAACAAGCGATTCCCCATGTGCTGAATCTCAGCGTAAAGGGTGTAAAGGCTGCTGTTTTTCAGCAAAAGCTGGACGAAAACGGTGTGGCAGTTTCCACAAAATCCGCTTGCTCTGTGCCCAATACACCATCGCGTGCAGTCTATGCCGTAACGCATGATCGGAAAAGAGCGATGTGCTCTTGGCGTATCAGTTTGAGCCACTTGACAACAGATCAGGAGCTGCAGCGCTTCCTGGAAATTTTCCGAAAGTGTTATCAGGAGCTGACAAACGCATAATAGGATTTGAATGGCTGATCTGCCTTGTCTGGCGGATCAGTTTTTTATGTGTACCCACTGCTCTTGTTTCTAAATTGTGTGTATTTTGAGAAAATCAACAATTTTTGACGCTGAAACCAAAGATAAATAGTGTATGATTTTGTGGTGCAATAAAAAACTTGATTTTTTGAGAAGAATGTGGTATGATAGGAATGTTTCTATGAAAAAGCGGGCTTGGAAAGAAGCCTTTTCTTTTTCGGCAGATTTGCAGCGGCAAGTCTGGCATTTTCTCGAAGAAAGGACAAGAGTATGGCGAAAAAACAAGGCTACGATAATGAAAGCATTACAATGCTGAAAGGACCGGATAAGGTAAGAAAGCGTCCTGCTGTTATTTTTGGCTCTGATGGACCGGATGGATGTGCCCATTCCATATTTGAAGTGATCTCGAATTCCATTGATGAAGCTCGTGCGGGCTATGGCAATAAGATCGTTGTCACACGGTATCAGGATCATTCTGTAGAGGTGGAGGATTTCGGCCGTGGATGTCCTGTGGATTTCAACAAGAATGAGAACCGGTATAACTGGGAATTGGTGTACTGTGAATTGTATGCCGGCGGAAAATATAACGCAGATGATGATAACTACGCCTATTCTCTTGGATTGAACGGACTTGGCCTTTGTGCCACACAATTTGCCTCTGCCTATATGGATGTGGAGATTGTGCGAGATGGATATCAGTACAACCTGCACTTTGAAAAGGGGGAGAATGTAGGCGGACTGAAGAAAGCTCCCACAAAGAAGAAGCAGACGGGAACGCGGACACATTGGAAGCCGGATTTGGAGGTTTTCACGGAGATCGACATTCCGGAAGAATATTACTGCGACATCCTCCGGCGACAGGCTGTGGTAAACCCAAATCTGCTGTTTGTCTACCGTAATGAGGAAGCCGACGGTTCTTTCACGGAAAAGCAGTACCTGTATGAGAATGGCATCGCCGATTATGTGCAGGAGATTGCAGGAGATGCTGCACTGACTTCCATCCAGAACTGGAGCTGCCAGCGTGAGGGACAGGATCGCAGTGACAAGCCTATGTACAAAGTCAAGCTGAATGTTGCGCTGACATTTTCCAACCGCATTCAAAAGATTGAGTACTACCATAACTCCAGCTGGCTGGAGCACGGCGGTTCTCCGGAAAAGGCGGTTAAGCAGGCGTTTGTGTCTCAGATCGACAGCTACCTGCGACAGAATGGAAAGTATCTGAAAAACGAGGCGAAAATCACATTCGCCGATGTCGAGGCTTGCCTGATTCTGGTTTCCTCCAGCTTCTCCACCCAGACGAGCTACGAGAACCAGACCAAAAAAGCGATCACCAATAAATTTGTCTACGAGGCAATGACGGAGTTCCTCAAGCACCAGCTGGAAATCTATTTCATGGAAAATCCGGACGAGGCAGATAAAATTGCACAGCAGATTCTGGTGAATAAGCGCAGTCGGGAGAGCGCAGAGCGCACCCGTTTGAACATGACAAAAAAGCTCTCCGGAACCATTGATGTGACCAATATGATTCCGAAGTTTGTCGATTGCCGCAGCAAAGACCTTTCCCGTCGGGAACTGTACATTGTGGAGGGTGATTCCGCATTGGGCTCGGTAAAAATGGCACGAGATGCGGAGTTTCAGGCGGTCATTCCGGTGCGTGGCAAGATTCTGAACTGCCTGAAAGCAGATTACGGAAAAATTTTCAAGAACGACATCATTACAGACATCATCAAGCTGCTGGGATGCGGTGTTGAGGTAAACACCAAGGCCAACAAGGAGCTTTCCACATTCCATCTGGACGGTTTGCGCTGGAACAAGATTGTAATTTGTACCGATGCCGATGTAGATGGATTCCAGATTCGCACACTGATTTTGACCATGCTGTATCGTCTGACACCGACGCTGATTGATATGGGCTATGTCTACATTGCGGAATCTCCGCTGTTTGAGATCACCACGAAGAAACGGACGTATTTTGCCTACACGGAAAAAGAAAAAACGGACATCCTCAAGCAGATTGAAGGAGAAAAGTACACGCTGCAGCGCTCCAAAGGTCTGGGCGAAAATGAGGCGGATATGATGGCGCTGACTACAATGAATCCGGAAACTCGCCGTCTGATTCGTGTAACTGCGGCAGAGGTCGAGCAGACCACGGCGATGTTCGATTTGCTTCTGGGAGATAACCTGCAGGGCAGAAAGGATTTCATCGCCCAGTTTGGTAGCGACTATCTGGAATTGGCAGATATCAGCTAAATAATCGCTGAGATAGAAAGGAGCTTCTATGGCACGAAAAAAACAATCGGAAAAACCAAAGAGACAAGCAATTCCGGATGCCTATATTGCAGGGGCGGGAATCGTAGAGGAAGAGAAGATCACAGATACCCTGGAAAAAAATTACATGCCTTATGCCATGAGTGTGATTATTTCCCGTGCATTGCCGGAGATCGACGGCTTTAAGCCGTCCCATCGGAAGCTGCTCTACACCATGTACCAGATGAATCTGCTGAACGGCGGATTGACCAAGTCTGCGAATGTGGTAGGACAGACCATGCGTCTGAATCCCCATGGTGACAGCGCAATTTACGAGACAATGGTTCGTCTGGCAAGAGGAAACGAAGCACTGCTGCACCCCTATGTACAGTCTAAGGGAAACTTCGGTAAGGCGTATTCCAGAGATATGGCGTATGCGGCATCTCGTTACACGGAGGTAAAGCTGGAGCCGATTTGTCAAGAGCTGTTTCGGGATATCGACAAGGACACGGTGGATTTTGTCCCAAACTACGACAACACCATGCAGGAGCCGACGCTGTTCCCAACGACATTTCCATCAGTGCTGGTCAACGCCAACGTGGGAATTGCTGTTTCCATGGCGAGCAGTATCTGTCCGTTTAATCTGGCGGAGGTCTGCGAAACTTGCATTGCTGTTCTCAAAAATCCGGAGCACGACTTGATTTCCACCTTGAAAGGACCGGATTTCCCCAGCGGCGGATATCTGTACTATGACGAAGACGAGCTGAAAAAAATCTATGACACCGGTCGTGGCAGTGTTCGGGTTCGTTCTAAGTGGAACTATAACAAAGAGGATGGCTGTCTGGAAATTACAGAAATTCCGTACAGCACCACCATTGAGGCAATCATCGATAAAATCGTGGACTGCATCAAACAAGGGAAGCTGCGGGAAGTCTCCTATGTGCGTGACGAAACCGGCAAGGATGGCTTGAAAATCGCCATCGATCTCAAGCGTGGAAACGATCCGGAAAAGGTGATGCAGAAGTTGTTCCGCCTGACCCCATTACAGGACAGCTATTCCTGTAATTTCAACATTCTGGTCAACGGAAAGCCCCGTGTCATGGGCGTGCGAGAGATTTTGCAGGAGTGGTCGAACTTCCGGCTTGGCTGTGTCAGCCGGCGCTTGCAGTTTGACCTGAAAAAGAAAAAGGAAAAGCTCCACCTGCTCTTGGGCTTGAAGCAGATTCTCTTGGACATCGACAAGGCTGTTCGAATTGTTCGGGAAACCGAGGAAGAGGCAGACGTTGTTCCTAACCTGATGATTGGATTTGGCATTGATGAGATACAGGCGGAGTACGTCGCTGAGATCAAACTGCGCCATTTGAACCGGGAATACATCCTCCGCAGAACACAGGAAACGGATCAGCTGCAAGCCGACATCAAGGAGATCGAGGAAACGCTGACAGACCCGAAGAAGATTCAGAAGATCATTATTTCGGAGCTGAAAGAAACTGCGAAAAAATACGGACAGCCGCGAAAGACACTGTTCTATTACGCTTCTGACCTTCAGGGCGAACAGGAGGAGGAAGAGATTCCGAACTATCCGGTACATCTGTTTCTGTCCGAGAGCGGTTACTTCAAGAAAATCCTGCCGGCTTCTTTGCGCATGAGCCATGAGCAGAAGCTGAAAGAGGATGACCGGATGGTGTGCCATCTGGAAACCACCAATCGCATTGAGCTGCTGTTTTTCACCAGCCAGCAGCAGGTGTATAAAACACGTGCCAGCGAATTCCAAGAGGTAAAGGCGAGCGTTATGGGCGACTATGTTCCGGCAAAGCTAGGCTTTGGCGATGGGGAATATGTTGTCCAGATGATTGCAACCATGGATTACAGCGGAGATCTGCTGTTCGTTTTTGCCAACGGAAAAATTGCCCGTGTGCCATTGTCCTCTTATGCGACAAAGACAAACCGCAAGAAGCTGCAAAATGCGTACAGCGACAAGTCACCATTGGTACAGGTGCTGCAAATTCCGGCAGAGGATGCCGCATGTGATGTATTTGTGCGGACAGATGGCAATCGTGCAGTGCTGCTGGATGCCAGCTTGATTGCGGCAAAGGCAACTCGTGACACGCAGGGAGTACAGGTGCTGACCCTAAAGGCAAAGCATGCAGTTTGCGAAGCATGTCTGCTGGATGCAGAGCAAGCAGCGCAGCTGAAAAAATATCGGGTCAAGACGATTCCGGCAACTGGCGGTCTGGCAAAAGACCTGCCCAGTTCCGGACAGATGACACTTCTGTCTGAATAAAACAAGCGCCAAAAAGGCAGCCCTCAAAAAAGAGGACTGCCTTTTGCGGTTGGAAAAGTGTTTGGAAAATCAGAGATGCTTATGCAACCGGAATGTTGTTTACCAGATGCACAAGAAATTGCAACAGCGTCATGCTGTCGTCACTGCTGAGGATGTTGTCCTTCTTGCAGTCGGCATTCGCTTTTGCCTGCTCATTCAGATTTACCTGTCCGGCAACCGCCTTGTTGAGTATAACGGCATCGGCAAGGGAAACCTCGCCATCCTGATTGACATCTCCGCACAGGGTGGCTTCTATCGGATCAATAGGTTCCGTTTGCTGCGAAGTGGCGGTTGTGGTAGTTTCAGCGGAATCCGAAGAAGATACCGTAGTTTCCGACGCTGTCTGTGTCGTTGTCACAGTCGTCTCTGCTTCTGAATTGCTGGATTTCGATGTTGTGCTGGTTTCTACCGCTGTTGTCGTTGTTGTTTCTTCTGTGGTGGTAGTGGTTTCCGGTATTGTTGTCGTGGTGGTTTCCGAAGAACCGGAGTATTCATAGACCAGTGTGATGGAATTGAAGGTTACTGTTACGTCAGTGCCCTTATCTCCGCCCTTTTCGGAGGATTTCCACCAGTTATCCTGCAATTCTGCGTAGGTATCGTTGCAGACTGCGCTAACTTCTTTGCTCTTTCCGTCTACCACAATGGAGAACAGTTCATCGAACGGAATGATCGCATCTGCGGTACCGGCATTGTAGGAGAAGGATTTGCTTGCCCACTGTTCCTTTGTCTCACCGCTGGGGATAACATGATTGAAGCAGAGTCCGCCGCCGCCGCTGATCCAGCTGGAACCGGCATTAGAGGTTGCTGTGGTGTTGATAATGATTTCCTTCAGGTGTTCCTTGTCGCCAAGTGGAATTATCTTGAATCCGTTCTCAGAGAGTTCAAGGTCGTCCCAGTTGTAAATAACTTTTTCTGTACGGATGTCCGGTTCTTCCGGATAAGTCACATCGGTTTTTTCATCAGAGATGACAATCTGTGCAACGGAGAGCGGAGGAAGTTCTACCTTTACCTGATTTCCATTCACATCGTTTTGAATGTCCAGAATTTTGATGTCGCTGCTGTCCTTGGTAATGGCATAGACAACGGCACTCTGATAATCTACACTGCTGCCCTCCAGAGAAATGACCGCATTTTCTGTGCTGGAACTGCTCTTGTTGGAGAGTGTTGCTGTGACAGTTCCCTCGTCGTTTCCCTGAATGGAGGCGAAAACAGCTGCCTTGGAGAGATCCTCGGATTTGGATTCCACCAATGTGTTGCCGAATGCGCTGCCCTTTCCGTCGTAGTTCGTGTAGAGGTTGAAAGCGGATTCCACATAGGGGCATTCCGGAAGTGTACCCCAGTATGTTGCAAGGTATACTCCCTGATCTGCGAATGCACCTAGCGCTTCAGTTTCTGCGATGGCAGAAACAACAGACTTGCCGGTGTTCTTTTCGTCGGAAATGTTGGCAAGATTGTACTCTGTCAACGCCAGCTTTGTACCGGGATAATACTTTTCAATGGACTCCTGCATTCTGGTCAGGAACGGAAAATACTGTCCGAAATAGGGCTGGAGCCAGCTTTTCTCCTTGTAGTCCGGGTCGTACAGGCTTCTTGCAGCCTGCAGGATGCCCTCATCGGTGCTGCAATCCTGTGCATAATAGTGAACGTCCACCGCATCCAGAAGGCGAGTACCGTAGGTTTCCTCCGCATCTGCCATTTGTTTCAGGTAGAAATCCATGTACCAAGTATAATCATTCTTGACTGCATCCCATTCCGGATCGGTATACTCCGTACTGTTTCCGGCTTGAATGCATGGCAGGATTCCCCAAAACGCCGGACCATATACCTCTGCGTTCGGGTCGATGCTCTTGACGACACGGGAAAGTGCGATTGTCTTTGAAATCAGCTCGTTGTTGGACACCGTTTCGGCGTGAATCAATGGGTGTGTCTGATTCCACAGCACTGGTTCGTTGTCCAGATTGTATCCCTGAATTCCGGAAGCAGTAGCGGAATTTCCCAGTGTCTGTACCAGATAATTGACATACTCATCCATGTAGACAGTGCCGTCTGTTGTGTCCGGTGTCAGAGAAAGTTCTCCGTTTTTCTGAAATTCCACCTTGTCCCAGCGGGAGGACGGCGCAGCCTGGACGTCCTCAACAGTTCCGGCCTTGTCCGCTGCAACATATCCAGCCATTTGCAGCGTGGTCATCTTGTACGGAACATTGTACTTCTGGCAGCTCTCCGAAAGCCGTCTTGCTGCGTAGCCGGGGCCGTCGGAATCGTCACCGATGTTGGTATCTGAGCTGTTGATCCAGTCGTGACCGGCGTTGGAGTAGTTTGTCTCCCAGTTGTAGCCTGTGTAGCGATTTCCGCCCTGTCGTACCGCACCAGCGGTGACATTGCGCAAATTGTTGGTGTTTCCATATTCGTTGACACCATAGATATAGGGGCTGATTGCTTTCTTTTCTCCGTTTAGATTGACGGAAATGTTCATGTCATAGCTGTCTGCGGCATGAACAGGTTGTGTTGCAGCGATCTGAGAAGCACAGGAAATGGTCAAAATTCCTGCGACCAGACCGGCAAGTGTTCTGCGACGTATCAAGTCAATTCTCCTTTCCAAAATAAAACCGATAGGCGTACAAATTTAATATATCATGAAACGAAAGCTTTGTCAAGCAATTTCTATGGTTTTCTCTGAAAATCTTGATTTTTATTGTTCAAATTGCAGAACTTAAAGAAATATCATTACATAGCATATGGTTTTAAGCTGGATTGTTGAAAAATATTATCTATAAATTTTTGTTTCTACTGAGATTTATCTATAATTTTCAGGTATAATAAAAATGAAATTTTTGAGTTTACACAGGAATGGAGGAGAACCAAATGAAATCCGTGCGAAAAAAGCAACCCGCTGCGCTGCTTTTGGCAGCCATGCTTGCACTTCTGCCGTCTTGCGGAAATTCCGCATAGAAGAAATCGGAAGAAAAATCGCAGGAGCCGACGCTGTTCGATACCTATGTTTCCAATACTGTTGTGGCAACTGGAAATAATAAGACCATCGATTCTGCGGAGCACGTGACCTATCGTGCATGGCTTCCAGTAGAAGCTGCCGGCTCGTTTGAATATTGCTTTTATTTTTCGAACACTGTGGACTCCACGTGGGAGGATGGGAGCACATCTTATGCCGGAAAGTCCGGCGGGAAGTATACCATTGAAAGCGCTTCAATTGCCGATGGCGGGACAGAATTCGATCCGAATGTGGAACCGGATTCTATGGAAGCTGTGACTTTTTCCGGAAACAGTCAAAAGGAAGTCGCACCAGATGAAACGTTTTGGAGCGATCCGGTAACACTGGATGTCCCGAAAGACCACTACCTGCTGTGGGAGTGGACGGTAACAGGAACAGAAATTCCCTGCATCTGTATGTCCAATATGACATATGCTTATGCTGATCAGGGGAACGGCAAGGGCTTCAACTATGTCAATGAGATTCCGCTGCCCCAGCTGTTCGGCTGCAAGCGAGAGGTAAAGACGAGAATCGTTACGCTGGGTGACTCTGTGACACAGGGCTGCCAGACTTCGGACAATGCCTATCAGTTCTGGGCGGCGCAGACACTGGATCAGCTGGGAACAGAAGACTATAGCCTTTGGAATCTGGGACTTGGCTATGCAAGAGCAACGGATTGTGCTGCGGGCGGTGATTGGCTGAACCGTGCAGTGGCGGGAGCAGATTTGATTACGGTTGCGTTTGGCACCAACGATATCATCAGCGGGCCATATGGCGGTTCTGGCCATGCGACCGCAGCAGAGATCGAGGACGCAGTTCGTACCATCACCAAAAAGTGTACCGATTCCGGAGTGCAGATCATTGTCTGGAATTCCCCGCCTTTTGATTTGTCTGCGGAATTGGAACCGATCCGAACGGAATATAATGCAACTGCGGCGTCCATTGCTGCGGATTGCGGTGCGCAGTTCTTTGATGGCTGCATCGCTGTTGGCGGATCCGACAGATGCCTCCAAGACCGTGTACGGACAGCATCCCAATGATGAAGGCGGAACGGTCTTGGCAACAGCTCTGGTAGAGAAGATTCGTGAGATGAAAAACAAATAAAAGAGAAGGGAACGAGAATCATGATGAAGTTTCGATGGATTTCTGGAATTACCGCATTTTGTCTGGCGGTTTCTGCAATTTGTGTAGGCACACACTTTTCCGCTGCAACTGCTTCGGCGGAAGAGCCAATTCGCATTCTGGCGATGGGGGATTCCATCACAGATGGCTATATTAACGGCGACAATGGCTATCGTAAGTATTTCTGCTATGATATGCAGCAAAAGGACATCACCAATTTTGATATGGTTGGTCCTCAAAACAATTGGACCAACACGGCAACCTATACCATGTCAGATGGAACGGTAATTACTTACGATCCGGCACATGCAGGATACAGCGGCTATACCATTCAGAAGACAGACGGATCCTCCCGGTCTGGTTTGAGAGAGACCATTTTCGATACCACATATTATGACAGCAACACCAGCGGAAATATGCTGGAGGTTTACGATCCCAATATCATTATGCTGCAAATCGGTACCAATGATGTGCTGGATGCCTGCAATGATGGAATTACTGATCGTCTGGAGTCGCTGATTGATGCGATTTTGCCCTATTTGGACGAGGATGAAGATATGCTCTTTGTATCTACCATTCCGGATATTGATGTTGCACAGCGGTTGGATTGGCTGGGCGCTTATACTTGGAAGTATGGCCTGGATTACACTTCAGATCCGGAAACATTCACTGCAAAAGTACAGGAGAGCATCGACACCTATAACCAGTCCATTGCGGAGCTGGTCGCAAAGAAACAGGCAGCAGGGGAGAAAATCCGATTCGCCGATGTGCATAGCGTTGTGGATGTGCAGACAGGACTGCAAGATGGCGTGCATCCCAATGAGGCAGGATATGCCTGCATGGGAGAGCATTGGGCAGATTTGATTTCCAGCTACCTGACCGAAACGCCGTCAACGTCAACTACGACCACCACTGCTACTACTACATCTGAAACAACGGAAACCACCACTACCACAGAGACCACTTCTTTGACCACAGAATCCACTACCGAGACAACCTCTGAAACTACCACAGAGTCTACGACCTCGGAAACAGAAACCAGTGCCGAAGAAACCACAATTTCTACTTCGGAAACAACGGTGACCACGACAGAACCGACTTCGCAGAAAGGCGATGTAAACTTGGATGGCACAGTGCAGATTGCAGATGCAGTCAAGCTTTTCCGGTATCTGCTGGGAGAGGAGCGCCTTTCCGCTGCTGCTTACGATCAGGCGGAACTGACTGGGGACGGCTTGGTCAATGGATTTGATCTGGCATCCCTGAAACAGCAGCTGTTTCGCTAAAAAGGAGAATGTCTATGATTCGTGGTGTAATTTTTGACATGGATGGTCTTTTGCTGGACACCGAGCGGATTTATTTTTCCTGTTGGAAGAAGAGCGCAGCCGAATTTGGATATGTGCTTCCGGATGAATATGCATTGGCCGTTCGCAGCTGTTCCAAGGACTATGCTGCGCCTTACTTCAAGCGGGTGATGGGAGACTCATTCGACTATTTCAAGGTTCGGGACCGCCGGCGGGAACTGGTGGCAGAAGCCATTCAAAAACAGGGTGCTACACCAAAGCCGGGCGTTTCGGAGCTGCTGCAATTCTGTCAGGAAAACGGAATCCGAACCGCAGTTGCAACAGCGACTGCCAAAGACCTCGCCGTGGAGCGTTTGAAGATGGCTGGGATTCCGATGCAGTTTTCCATGATCGTCGGCGGCGATCAGGTACAGCACGGCAAACCTGAACCGGAGATCTATTTGCGGGCTGCCGAGGCATTGCAGCTTAACCCACGGGAATGCGTGGCGATGGAGGATTCCCCAAATGGAATTTATGCGGCGTTTTCAGCAGGATGCCGTGTGATTATGGTACCCGATCTGACACAGCCGGAACAGTGCTTTCAGCCGCTGCTTCTCGGCGTTGCCCAAACCATAGACAAGGCGATTCCGATTTTGGAAAAGGAGGTGTGCGCACATGCGTAAAAATCCGGTATCTGAGATTTTGGACATTCCGCAGTTCTCCTATTTTGAGTTCCAAAATCCGTTTAGCGGGAGCTATGGAACGTTGAGCTATAAAATCACGCCCTCCGATTCTGCGCTGACCGTGCAGATTTGGCATAGCCGGCTCTGTTCCGAGAAAGCCGAGATTGAAGAGGAAAAACAATACCCCATGAATCTGGATGGATTCCACGAACTGATTCAATGGCTGGAGATGAAAGTCCCCGGCAGAGCATAAAAAATCCCATTGCTGAAATGGCTTCAGCAATGGGATTTTTGTATTAAGCGTGAATCTCGCTGGTGTAGGAGACAAGCTTTCCGATGCAGGATTCGAAGTACACACCGTACCACGGTGCTTTTTCACGTGGTAGCGTGCGCAGATCAGGCAACGTTGCCTCAATGGTATCCGCTGTGAAATTGACAGCAATGGAGAGCGCCTGCTCCAAGGATGCGCCACGAATCAGTGCGCCGGAGAGTACACTGGCAAAAATGTCGCCGGTTCCGTGCATGGGTTCCGGAACATGATTTCGGAACGTCTGATAGAAATGATCGGACTTGCTGTCATAGGCGACAGCGCCGTGATTGGTATCATCATATTGGATGCCGGTGATGACAGCAGACGAGCAACCGAGAGCAGTAAGCTGGCGGAGCATGTTGTGTACATCAGCTTCTGTGTAGTTTTCCGGATAGGGAATCCCCAACAGAAGAGAAACCTCTGTGAGGTTTGGCACAATGATATCTGCTTTTTGGCAGAGCTGGCGCATTTCTGCGACAAAATCCATGGTGAATCCGGCGTAAAATTTTCCAAAATCGCCCATAACCGGATCGACCACAATTTTAGTATTGCTGCTGCGGAATTGGTCGAAGAAATTGGAGACGATCTGTATCTGCTCTCTGGAACCGAGATATCCGGTGTAAATGCCGTCAAATTCCAGCTGTAAGGACTTCCAGTGCTGTGCGATTTTAGGAATGTCCGCAGTCAGATCCCGAAAGGTGTATCCGGTAAATCCGCCGGTATGTGTGGAAAGCACCGCTGTTGGGATCACCGCTGCTTCCACACCCATGGCAGAGATCAGCGGAAGCGCAACAGTGGAGGAGCATTTTCCAAAGCAAGAGATGTCCTGAATGGTGACGATGCGTTTCATCATGATGCCGACTCCTCTGTTTCTGGTGCTCCTTTGGATAAAACGTGCTGTTTAATTGCCGAAAAGCTCTCTGCGCTGATGACATGTTCCATACGGCATGCATCTTCTGCAGCAGTTTCCGGAGATACGCCAAGGGAGATAAGCCAGTTGGAAATCAGCGTATGCCGTTCGTAGATGGTTTCTGCAATGACCAGCCCCTGCGGTGTCAGGGAGATGTTGTTGCTGGAATCCACGGTGATATAGCCGTTCTCACGAAGATTGCGCATGGCAACGCTGACGCTGGGTTTGGAAAATGACAGTTCGTTTGCAATGTCAATGGCGTGTACACTGCCGTGGCGGTTGCGAAGCACTAGGATCGTTTCCAGATAATTTTCAGCAGACTCTTGAATTTTCACTATATTCCTCCATTCATTGATTCGAATGCACAAAATCTATCAGTATATTTCATATTATATCATAAGGAAATGAAAAAAGCAAGCCCTGTTTTCTGCATGTGGTATATTTTAAGGAGCGTCAGCTATATTTTACTCGCTTCACGAATCTTTGTAATTGCGCCCTTTTCCAATCTGGAGATCTGCGCCTGGGAAATGCCGATTTCTTTTGCCACTTCTGTCTGCGTTTTTCCCTGAAAGAACCGAAGATAGAGAATGTTTTGCTCTCTTTTTCCAAGATTTCGAATAGCATCCCGAAGCGACAATTCTCTTATCCAGTTCTCTACGGTATCCTGATCGCTGATCTGATCAAGAATATAGAGGGTGTCTCCGGTATCAGAGTATACAGGCTCATACAAAGACATTGGCTCGCTGATGCTCTCCATGGCGATGACGATATCTTCCTGTTTGGCACCGGTTTTCTCTGCAATTTGAGCGAGTGTCGGTTCTTTTTGGAGCTGTGTGGTAAGCTGTTCTTTTGCCTGCATCACCTGATACGCAAGATCCCGAAGAGAACGGCTCACCTTGATCTGATTGAAATCCCGCAGATAGCGTCGAAGCTCTCCGCTGATCATGGGAACGCAATACGTGGAAAAGCGTACTTCTTTGGAGAGATCAAAGTTGTTGATGGCTTTCATCAGCCCCACTACACCGATTTGAAAAAGATCATCCATGTCCTCGCCACGTCCGGAAAATTTCTGAATGACGCTGAGCACAAGGCGCAGATTTCCCTGGATCAGCTTGTCCCGTGCCTCCTTGCTGTTGGTTTCACGAATTTCACGGAGCAGTTTGATTTTCTCCTCTTCCTTCAAAACCGTCAGTTCTGATGTGTTTATGCCAGAGATCATCACTTTTTGAAATGCCATAAGAAAATTCCTCCTTGCCTTGTTATATTTCCCTGTTTTCTAGAGCATCATTCATGAAAAAGACGGAAATCCTTGACATTTTATGTGGTATCTGATACAATAGAGAAAATGTTTGTCACAGAAAGAGGGTTATCTATGGAGGATCAGTCCGCCCGCATTCAAAGCGTTAAGGCACAGATACAGGCACTGGAAATGGAACTTTTCCGGCTACAACAGCAGCAAGCGCAATACGAAACAGAGCAGCGCAGGAAACAGCAGACGGCAGCCGTTACATCGCCTGTTCCGCCGCAACCATGGGGAATGCCTGCTTCGCAGCCGCTCTCACCACCGCAGACAAAGCCGACGAAAAAAGATTGGGACACCAAGTTTGGACGAAATGTGCTTGGCATTCTGGCATCAGCATTGATTTTCATTGGTGTTATGCTGATGACATATGCTGCTTCGTCCAGGATAGGGCAGATGCTGGGCGTATTTGCATCTGGCGGTTTTCTGACTGCGGTGGGCATTTTCGGTGCCCGCTGGAAGAAAAATTTTCGAACTTCGTTCCTGACTGTCGCCGGATGCGGTGTGGGAATCCTATATCTTGGAATTTTGCTGACATATTGGTATTACCAGTGGATTCCGCCACTTGCGCTGTATGGTCTGTTCTTGCTTTGGGCGGTCATCGTCTTTTTGATTTCCCGAAAACAGTCCGCTGTGTTTCGTGTGATCGGACAGGTGGGAATGGTCGTTGCGGTCTTTTCCTCCATCGGCTATTCCAGTCACACGCCGGGGAATGGAGATCTCTCTCAATATGCTGCACAGATCCTCTGTCTGTTTCCCTACTTTCTCCTGTCCGCCCTGTTCTATCTGTTTACAGCACGCTCCGATGCTAAGCCGAATCGGATTGCCACATTTTTGCTGAATCATTTCTGTGTGTTTTTGCTGGAGATACAGCTTCTCCTTTTACAGATAAGTCCAGATGCGGATCAGATTCTTTTCGCAGGACTTTCAGTGCGCACATTGATCTGGTTCGGTGCCGGTTTGCTGCTCTTGTTCCTGCCGTTTCAATATTTCTGGGAGACATACCAGTGGAGAAAGCGGCAAAAGGGAACAGATTCGATCTGGTCGCTGCACTATCTCACCGCATTTCTTCTGTGGATTCCGTTATGGCTGCTGCTTGCTGCTGCACTTCCAGTGAACACAGCAACACAGTGGACACTGTTTTTCGGCAGCATTACAGGAATCTTGGCGTTTTGGACTGCTGCCCAGAGAACGCATACCGTTCAGGGCATCTATCAGCTTCATTTGATGTTGACAATATTTGCTGTTTTGCTGCTCATCCTTAATGCACCGCAGATGCAGATAACAAATGTTCTGCGCCTTTTCACGTGGCTGTTCCTCCTTGCATTTTTGACGATTCTGGGATGGCGCAAACACGCATCGTTTTACTTGCAGATCTCCTATGCTCTGTTCCAGCTGTTCACGTGGCTGTTTGTGGTATTTGCCGTTCCCTCGGCGTGGAGAATCTCTGCATGCTTCTATTGCTTTGCCGGATTTTCCCTGTGCAACTGCGGGATGCTCTTTGCGTGCTGTCACATGCAAAAAGGCCAAACTCTTTCTAAACTAACCCGTGTAATTCATGGAATTGGCATGGTGACATGCTGGGCTTTTCAGCTGAATCTTGAAATGACATGGTATCAGAGAGCTTTGATTGCGCTTGCGGTTCTTGTCATGTATACGGTCAATTCCGAAGAACTGCTGCAAGCGACATCAGCGGGAATGGCGAAAGAACTCTGGTGTTGTGCCAAGCATGCAGCAATGATCTGGTTCGTGGTGCACATTTTGCAGCTGCCTTTGCTGGTTGTTTTATTTGTCTGGGAAGCTTTGATTTTGGGCAGAATGTTTTTCGGCATTCGTAAAAATCGCAAGGGGATTCGAATTTCCGGCTTGCTTTTGCTGCTATCCACATTGTGCATTGAAATGGCAACACCGCTGACAGAACGGACGATTTCCCGCTTGATCTGTGCGGTAATTGCGCTGATGACATTGCTGTTTTATCACCTTTGGAGCAAAAAACCTTCTGAAAAAAGTATTGCATTTCTCAAAAAATACGGGGCGATTCCAGTTACAGTTCTTTTCTGCGATTGTTTTTGGCTGATAAACCGAAGCGCTTCCCCAGACGTTCTGAGAGAACTTCTGCCGCTGTGCATTGCGCTTATCATGTTTGCCACTGGCTGGATTGGAATCACTTGGAAAAAATTTCAGCATTTCTTTTTCCAGCTTAGTGGAATTGGTGCGGTAACTCTACTATACGCTCTCTGGAATCTCTTCGAATCCTGCTCCTTGCAGGTCTTCCCATGGAGCTATTTCCCGTGCCTTTTGTGGGTTGGCTGTGTTTGCATTCTGGCGAGAAAACGAGAGTCGCTGTTCCGCCCCATCGGAGTCCTTGGGGTATGCTGTACTGTTTTAAGAAACATCATTTGGCTTCGTTCGCATTTCGCAGCATTTTCGTCTGATGCTGCAATACAGAACTGGAATCTCTTGCTGTTTGTTGGCTATGCCGTACTCGCCTTTGCACTTCTCACAGGCACCTCCCGCCGAGATGCGAAGCGGTATCCGCTGTTGGAAATGATTTGCCATGCAGGTGTTGTTTTTGCCCTCCTGTTCCAGATCGATGTGCAGGTTTCGGGCGATATCCGGCAAACGCCTATTGTGTGTATAGCACTTGGACTTTTGCTGTTATCAATTTTGTTCCAATATTTTTGGAGAATGTACAAACTCAGGCATTTGCAAGTGGCATCAGATGTGCGATGGACTTCTCTGTTCCTGCCGACTTTTGCACAGCTGTTAGTGCTGCTGGGATTCTGGGCATGGAATGCAGGAACTTCTCTGGCGGTATTTGGCGGAAGTGCGATCTTGTTGGTTGCTGTTTGGCACATCACACAGCATCGCAGAATGCCGACGCAATGCTACTGCGTAAACTTTTGCGGAATCATTGCAGCGGTGAGCGGATTTCTCCTTGCCATGCCGGAACATTTTTGGGCAGCGAAAAACTTGCTGTGGTTTGCCTTTCTTGGCTATCTTTTCCTAACATCCAAGAGCATGCATCAGCGAAAGTTCACACAGATTGTCTACGGTCTATTTTTGTTCTGTTCGTGGATTCCGCTGCGTGCAATACCACCGCTTTGCAGCATGCCGGCAAATCAGTCATTTTGTTGGCTGTATGTGATTTTTGCAGCGGTTCTCTGTGTGGCAATGCTGCATTTTCGCTGTGTCCGAAAGAATGATCCGTTTTTCTGGCTGCACATGAGTTATCGCATGGTGCTTCTGCTTGTGGGAACTGTGCTTTTACTGGGCAATGGCGCAGAAACCTCTCTGGAAGTTTCGTTGCCGGAGAAAATCGTGCTAGCGTGTGCGGTAACTGCAGTGCTTTTGTCTTACTCCTATTCACTGCTGAAAAATCCCACAAAGCGAAAAGTACTTTCTGCCTCCGGACGGGAATTTCTTTTTGGATTGCAGCATGCGCTTCTGTTGCCGTTGCTGCTCTATGCGTTCCACGTTCCCAGCATTTTGTTGAGCTGTGGTTTTTTGTGTCTGGCAATCGGATATATTATACTTGGCTTCTGTCGCCCCTATCGTGTTATCCGTGTGTTCGGACTGGTTCTCGTGATGATCAGCATTTGCAAGCTGATTCTGCTGGATATCTCTTACGACCAGCTTTTCCTGAGAGCGGTGAGCTTCCTGTTCTGCGGAGCACTTTGTCTGGGAATCAGTTTCTTTTATCACTACATGATGCAAAAGTACAGGAAAAAGGAATTGGAAGTCGTAGGAAATCAAAAAGGAAGTGTAAAAAAATAAAATGAAAGAACTTTCAAGAGCGCAGGAAATCGACCGCAGTATCATTCGGGAATTTCGTGTTTCCATCTGGAATGCATTTACCAAGGCGGTGAAAACGTATGAATTGATTCAGCCGGGAGATCGCATTGCAGTTTGTGTATCTGGCGGAAAAGACTCAATGCTCATGGCAAAATGCATGCAGCATTTTCAGAAATATGGGAACATTCCGTTTAAGTTGGAATTCCTGTGTATGAATCCCGGATATGCGGAGGAAAACTGGAATCAAATTCAAAAAAATGCGGAGATTTTACAGTTGCCTCTGCGCACATTTCAGACGAGAATTTTCGAGGTGGTAAATAAGCAGGAACGGCATCCCTGCTATCTCTGTGCCAGAATGCGGCGGGGACATTTGTACGAGGCAGCCAAGAATCTCGGCTGTAACAAGATCGCCTTGGGACATCATTTTGATGATGTCATTGAAACCATTCTCATGGGGATGCTCTATGGTTCTCAGACGCAGACGATGATGCCCAAACTGCATAGCGCAAACTTTTCCGGAATGGAATTGATTCGCCCGCTTTATTTCATGCGGGAAGCCGATGTCATCCAGTGGGCAGAGTTTCACCATCTGAAATTCATTCAGTGCGCCTGCCGGATGACGCAGGAGCATCCGGAGCAGGAAACTGCTTCAAAGCGCAAGGAAACCAAGGCGCTGATTGCCCAGCTGAAAAAGACCAATCCGGACGTGGAAAAGAATATTTTTAACAGCATCTGCAACGTCAACCTCCGAACAATCATTTCCTACCACGATGGAGATGAATATCATCATTTCCTGGATCACTATGCAGATGGACTGCCGCTGACCGGTGGTTCTAAAGCCTAACTCAAAAGCACCTCTGGCAACGCTTGAATTGTCGGAGGTGCTTTTGAATTATTGCAGGATGCGGATTTGTTTCTGAAAAATTTTTCCATTCCATTGACTGAAGCTGGAAAACGCCGCAAAAAATTCCTGTGACTCCGGTACTGCTATGGTTTCCTCCGGAACTGCATCTATGAAAAAAGGCAGCTTTGTCTGTGCGCCGGTGAAATATGCCACATATTGTGCCAGATAGACGACGTCGGCGAGATTCAGCATCCCGTCATGATTGGCATCTCCGACAGAACAGGGAGTCGCCTCTCGGTTTTTCCACAAGAGCAGGGCATCCTTTTGCGTGAGCCGAAAATCGTCGTCGAGATCTCCCAAGACTTTTTGAAAGTGATAGGCGTAAATGCGCTGGAGACAATATCCCCGTGTAGTGGTTTCTGTATCTCCAAGATAGGATGCATAGAGAGAGCCAGAATCCAAGAGGTACAAGCGCTGTTCTGTGGTGTCCACAGTGTCAACCAAAACATAGTGATCGCTGCCAGAAGCTGTGGTCATCTGAAGAATGTACCCCCAGTCATTGCCGGAACCTGTTTGAGCGCAGTATGTATATGCCTGCTGGATACGCTCTGAAATGGTTCCCGAAAAATCATCAAATTCTGTTAGGACAAGAAATTCGGAGTATACCTCTGCAATGTGATCGGTCTTGACCAATTCCGGAGAGAGCAGCTGATGGACAAACGTAGTGTAGTAGGTATAGGAATCCGTCAATCCGTCCACTCCATCCACCGGAAGATTATATCGCACTGCCATTTTTGCCAGTGCATAGTTTAGACAGCCGTCTTGGTCAATGGCTGGGGTTTGCGTATCAGGTACAGCGAATTGCGTCCACGAGGCATAGGCTTCTGCTGCCGGAAGATCGGCAGTGTTTCCTCGCTCGAAGCTCTCGGCTTGTCCCAAAATCGGTGCGAATCGGAGAAGCACAAGAAAAAGAAATGGAAAAACAAATACTTGAAACGTTCTCACAGAATATCCTTCTTTCTCAAAAATTTATGGCGCATGAAATAGGATATGCAGTGCGTTCTGCAATTAGAACCGTTTCACAGATGATTTTAGACAGAAAAAAAGACTTCTCCCCAGTGATTTGCGATGGAATTGTGAAAAATTCCGGTGCGCTCTTTTCAAATGGAAAAAGATATGCTATAATAGACAGAGTGAAATTCCAATAGAACGGAGAAAGCGTATGACAGAAACAGAGTGTATTGCATTAAAGAGAAGTGCGTTTGAAACCTATTTTCAAAAACTGAATGCGCAGCAGCGTCAGGCGGTATTTTCTGTAACAGGACCGGTCTTGGTGCTTGCCGGTGCCGGAAGCGGTAAGACGACCGCCATCATCCAGAGAATCGTCAATATGATTCATTTTGGGGACGGATATATGCAGGCTGATGCCTATCTCTCTGCGGAGGATGCAGCATGGCTGCGAGAATATCGGGAAGGCACTGTTCCAGCGGACTTAGAGCGAATGCGTGAGATTCTGGCAGTCCGTCCAATCCGTCCGTGGAACATTCTTGCGATTACGTTCACCAATAAGGCAGCAGGGGAAATGCGTGCAAGACTGGCGTCCACATTGGGCGAAGAAATGGCAGGACAGGTGAATGCATCTACATTTCATTCTGCCTGTGTCCGGATTCTGCGGCGCAGCATTGCACTCTTGGGATACGGAAATGATTTTGTCATTTACGATACGGATGATGCCAAACGTCTGATGAAAAATTGCCTTGCGGAGAACAATGTCTCAGAAAAACAGTTCCCGCCCCGCACGGTGATTCAGGAGATCAGCCGTGCTAAAGATGCGATGGTTTCTCCGGAGCAAATGCAGGAGGATTCAGCTGGTGATTATCGAAAGATGATGATTGCAAAATTGTACGCTGCCTATCAGCGCCACTTGCAGGAATCCAATGCGTTGGATTTTGATGATATTATCTATCTGACTGTGGAGCTGTTTCAAAAACATCCGGAGGAACTGGAAAAATATCAGGATCGTTATCGCTATGTACTGGTGGACGAGTATCAGGACACCAACCATGCACAGTATCAGCTGGTATCGCTTTTGACCCGTCAGAACAAAAATCTCTGCGTTGTTGGAGACGATGACCAGAGCATTTACCGGTTTCGTGGCGCAACCATCGAGAATATTTTGGGATTTGAAGCGGAGTTTCCAAATTGCAGCGTCATTCGTCTGGAGCAGAACTACCGTTCCACACAGACTATTCTGGATGCGGCAAACAGCGTGATTGCCAACAATGAGGGACGAAAGGAAAAGCACCTTTGGACAGAACTTGGCACAGGTGACAAAATCGTCTGGTATCAGGCGGATGATGAGGCAGATGAAGCTGCATATGTGGTGGAATCCATTCAAAAGTCGGTGCAAAATGGCGGTACCTATGGAGAAAATGCCATTCTCTACCGAATGAATGCCCAGTCCAATGCGCTGGAGCGTGTTCTGATTCGAAAAGATATCCCGTACCGCATTTACGGAGGAACACGGTTCTATGACCGTAAGGAAATTCGGGATATGATTGCATACATGAGTATTGTAGAGAATCCCAGCGACATTGTTCGATTTGGTCGAATCGTCAATGAACCCAAGCGTGGAATCGGAGATGCAACGGTTGCGCTGATCGAAAACATCACAAGTGATCTGCATGTATCACCGTTGGAAGTGATGCAAAATGTGGATGACTATCCCGTACTCTCAAAGAAAGCGCAGGCGCTGAAAAAATTCGCACAGATGTGGACGGATTTGCAAAACGCTTCTTTGGAGATGACTTTGGAGGAGTTTTTGGACTATTTGCTGGACAAAACCGGATATCGCACGGCGATGCAGGCGCTCGGAGAAGAGGGTGAACTCCGTTTGGAAAATATCGAGGAATTGAAATCCTCGATGCACACTTATGAGGAGTCCGCAGAGGAAGCGACATTGAGCGGATTTTTGGAGGAAATTTCTCTTTACACTGATGTTGACAAGTATGAGCCGGATCAGGATGTGGTGATGCTTATGACGGTTCACTCTGCCAAAGGATTGGAATTTTCCAATGTCTATCTGGTAGGCATGGAACAGGGTGTGTTCCCTGGCATGCGGAGCATGGATGTCAAAGACGATGTGGAGGAAGAACGCCGGCTTGCTTATGTTGCCCTGACACGAGCCAAAAAGCACTTGACCATTAGTACCACTTCCAGCAGAATGCTGTTTGGAATGACCATGCGAAATCTTCCCTCGCAATTTTTGAAAGAGATTGATTCCAGCTTGATTGCGGTGGAGAAGAAGCAGCGTCCGTTTGGACAAAAAGCGGTTTCCAGAGCACCGGAACCGGTGCAGTCCATGTTCCTGCAAAGACAGATGACAACCCAGAAATCGGCGAAACCCAGTCCGTCTGGAACAATAGATCTTCGGGTTGGTGATCGAATTCGGCACAAGACATTCGGTGAGGGCACGATTCTGTCGATGGAGAAAATGGGAAATGACACGATGCTGGAAATTGGTTTTGATCTGGTTGGTACTAAAAAGATTATGGCGAATTTCGCAAGATCCAAATTTCAGAAATTGTCTTGATGAAATTTGTGTTGCAGGAAAGAAGGAATCAATGTGAAAAATGGTTATCGTATAACAGATTCACATGCGCATATTTTTCCGGATAAAATTGCAGAGAAAGCGACAAATGGTATCTCCACATTTTATCATCTTCCCATGGAATACCACGGGAGAGTTTCCGAGATGCTGGAAAATGGGCGGGCTGCGGGAGTCGATCGGTTTTTGATTTGCTCTCCGGCAACCACCGTGACACAGGTGCATTCGATCAATGCGTTTTTGGCATCGTGTGAGGCAGCGTATCCCATGTGCACCGCATTTGGAACACTTCATCCGGCATCGGAGAATCTGGAAGAGGATTTTGAGCAACTGCAGAAGCTGCACTTGCACGGCGTAAAACTGCATCCGGACTTCCAGCGTTTTCCCATTGATGATCCGGCTGCTTATCCGATGTATGATATGATACAGAGTGCTGGTCTTCCGATTCTGATGCACATGGGAGATGCACGTTCTGACTTGTCCCATCCCATGCGATTGGCAGTGATTCTCCGACAATTCCCACGGCTCCGCATCATTGCTGCCCATCTGGGCGGCTGGGGGCGCTGGAAAGAGTCACGGGAAATTCTGAACGCCGATGAGCGGATACGCTTTGACACCAGCAGCAGCCTGCCGTTTTTATCGGTAGAAGAATCTGTTGATTTGATTCACCATTTTGGTGCGGAGAATTGCTTTTTCGGCGTGGATTATCCCATGTGGAGTTATCCGGAAGAACTGGAACGATTTTTTGCATTGCAGCTGTCGGATCTCGAAAATCGGGGAATTTTGTCTGAAAATCTAGAACAGTGGCTCGGACTTCATGTGTAAAAGCATGTTTTGGCTTTCGATTATAAAGAAACATCGCAAATACTTTCAATAAAAATAACTTTTCATTTTCCGGATTTTGTGGTATACTATTAGAGTAAGGCAAATTTCATGGTGAAAAAGAGAAAAGGATGCGTGAATATTATGAGAAAAACAAAAATTGTATGTACGATCGGGCCGGCTACCGATGATGACGCAATTATGCGTCAGATCATGCTCTCTGGCATGAATGTAGCTCGCTTTAATTTTTCCCATGGCGATCATGAAACTCATCAGAAGCGGTTCGAGCAGGTTTCCCGTCTGCGGGAAGAACTTGGTTTGCCGATTGCAACACTGATGGATACCAAAGGCCCTGAGATTCGTCTGGGACGCTTTGTGGATGATAAGCCGGTTACCATTGAAACAGGGGATACGTACACTTTGACAACAGAGGATGTCCTCTGTGATGAACATGTGGGAAGCGTGTCCTTTAAAAATCTCCCGCATGATGTGAAGCCGGGGGTACACGTACTGGTTAATGATGGTGCGATTGAAATGGTTGTTGAGAAGGTAACTGCCTCCAAAATTGTTTGCCATGTCATTCACGGCGGTGTACTTTCTAACAACAAGGGCATCAATGTTCCGGGTGTGCAGCTCTCCATGCCGTATTTGAGCGAGAATGATAAGAACGATTTGGAATTCGGCGCAAAGATGGGATTTGACTTTATCGCAGCAAGCTTTGTCCGGACTTCCGCAGATATCGACTATCTGAGAAAATATGCGCAGAGCCTCGGCTGGTTTGATGTTCGCATCATTGCGAAAATCGAAAATACAGAGGGTGTCCGCAATATCGACGAGATTCTGGAAGCATCCGACGGTATCATGGTCGCACGTGGCGACCTGGGCGTTGAGATCCCATTTGAGCTGATTCCGTCTGTACAGAAGAAGCTGATCCGAAAGGGCTATCAGGCAGGCAAGCAAGTCATCACAGCAACACAGATGCTGGAGTCCATGATTTCCAACCCCCGTCCGACCCGTGCGGAGATCACAGACGTTGCCAATGCCATTTATGATGGTACGAGTGCAATCATGCTCTCCGGCGAAACCGCAGCTGGCTCATATCCGGTTGATGTCGTGCGCACCATGGACTTGATTGCACGCACCACGGAGGATGACATCGACTATAAGGGCATGCATTCCGCAAGCCGTACCAAGAAGAGCGATGACATCGCCAACGCTATTGCCCACGCTACTGTAACGACTGCACATGATTTGGATGCTGCTGCAATTTTGACAGTTACCATGTCGGGTGTGACTGCGCGGGAGATCTCGAAATACCGTCCGTACTGTCCGATCATCAGCTGCACCGTCAATGAGCGGGTACTGCGCCAGATGAATCTGAGCTGGGGCGTTTATCCGGTTTTGGTTGACGAAGTTTCCAATACGGATGCGCTGTTTGATGCCTCTATTCACGCAGCGTTGCAGTCTGACATCGTTACCAAGGGCGACATTGTTGTCATCACTGCCGGCGCACCGGTTGGTGTGTCGAATACCACAAACATGATGAAGGTAGAGCGCATCTAAGCACGGAAACCTGTGCCCAAAATTTTACTTTCAATCACAAAAACAGTAAGCAAAAAAGCACACGTATCCTTGAAATACGTGTGCTTTTTGTTTTGTGTGGCATTCCTGAAAAATCGTCAGGATTCTTCTGCCGATGCAACCGGTAACACTTCCAATACAATGCAAGTGACATTATCTGCGCCACCATTTTGCAGCGCTGCCTGTACCAGTACGGCTGCTTCGTTAAAGTAATTCTGAGAGAGCAGATCAAAAATTTCGGTGTCGCTGCACATATTGGTCAGTCCATCTGTGCAAAGCAAAAATTTGCTTCCCATTTCCAAAGGAACCAGAGGCCTGCTGTCCGCATTAAGCCCTAGTTTTTTGTGGTCTGATCCAATGAACAGCGTTAGCCGATGCTGATCCGGACTCTTTTTTGCTTCCTCCTCTGTGTAGATTGCAGCATCTACTTTTTGATTGGCAACCGTATGATCCCTTGTCAGACGAGTCAGCCCGTCTGATTTATAGCGATAAATCCGGCTGTCACCAAGGTAGTAGAGCTTAATAGAATCCCGCAGAAAGTAGAGCATGGAAAATGTAGTTCCGCCTGTTGTGCAATGCTTTTCTGCAAGCATGTCACAAATTGCGTCGTTGGCTTCTGTGGTAAACGAGGAAACCAGCTGATCCAGCATACGTGTCCCGTCTGCATATTTCAGTTTTTTCTCGTATTTCCGAAGCTTTTGCACTGCAATTTCGGAGGCAACTTCGCCGTAAGCGGCACCGCCCATGCCGTCAAAAACCGCAAAACTCATGCCGTCGGCATTGCGAATGGTATACGTTGCAGAAAAATCATTTCGGAAGATGTCGTTCATATATAGACCTTCCAAATAAAAATTGTCCTCGTGGTTTCCACGAACTTTTCCGATATGCGTGGCAACGGAAACACGCAGACAATAGTCTGTCAGGCCGGAATGAAAAAATGGTTCTGTCGATTCTCCAGGGTAGTTGCCGCCATAATAAAAAAAATGATTTTGACTGCGATCTTCATCTGTATTTTTATGATTGAAAAACATCACAGATTCTCCTTACGAATAGACATTTGACATATCCAGTCATGTTATGCCTGCCAACGGATGAAAAGGAAAGACAGGCAAAACAGAAAATCTTATCGGTGATTTTCTGGAAAAATGGACGTTTTGGAATCAGTCTGCATCCCACTGTTTCCAAAACGGTAGAAGTACTACCCAATTTATTTTATCATATTTTCAGAGGAAAGTAAACACCTTCCCGGCAAAAAATGTGATTCTCCATGCATTTTTTTCGAATCCTGCATTTTTTTCAAATTTTCTTGTGCAATTCTTCCAAAGAAAATGGGCGCTTAGGAACAGCCGAAGCAGCAATTGCAAACTGCATTCAGAATCAGATTGGCAGCACAGCAGCGGACACATTCTGAGTTGAACGAAGAGCTGTTTTCCAGATAGGGCTGCTGCATTTGCTGGTAGGAATAACCGGAGAACTCCAGCTGCCGGACAAGGTTCTGATATTCCGGATTCGTCGGTTCCATCTGTGCGGCAGTTCTTGCATACTGAATCGCTGTTGCATTGTTGCCGGCACCGGAATGTGCGACAGCACTAACATAATACCACTGTGCGGTTCTCGGCTGGATATCCTCCAAAACACGAATGGCTTCTTGGAATCGTCTGTTTTGGATGAAGTTTACCGCTGCTTGAAGGTGAAGATCATTTTGGTCGCTGGTGCTTCGGCTCTGACGGAATCCGCCATATCCGCTGGATTGGCTTCCGCCCTGCCGCTGGTCCATAATGGTTTGGTATGCCTGCTGAATCTGCTTGAACTTTTCCTCGTAGGCAGCTGCGTTTGGATTTCCGACGTTTGCATCAGGATGGTACTGACGGCTCAGCTTCCGATATGCTTTTTTGATTTCCTGCTCTGAGGCATTGCGGGAAATGCCCAATATTTCATAAGGATCCATTAGTTGTCCTCCTGTTTCTTTTTGGTATAGAATCGTGTCCAGATGCCGGCGTATAAAATGTTTCGCAAGATGTCGGCATATTTCAGGATAGGAAGCCGTTCAAATTCTGCAGCGCAGGAAGATGCCATTAAGCGCAGAAGATTTTCACAGACTTTTGGAAAATCTGCTTCCTGTGCTGCAAGAAATCGAAGCGGGTTATAGCAATTCTTTTTTTGATCTTTTTCCAAATCATCATAGGCATCTAAAAGATAGACGAATTTCCCTAAGAAAAAACCGATCTGGAATAACGATTCTTTCCATATGTCCTCTTTCCAAGCAAAAATTTCCCCTAAGATTGCACCGAAGCATCCTGCCGGAAGATCCGGATTGGACTCTTGTGCTTTTTCATAGTGATGAAGCTGCTGCAGATGCGTTTGAATTTTCGCTGTTTTTTGAGGATACTTTTTTTGCGCCTGTTTATAGTCCCTGGATAAGAAATCGGCAGCAACTTTTCGGGTAAATTTACGCTCGTCATTCCAGTCGTCTATGCATTTTTCCCGATACAGGAGCAGACTCATATCTGCTGCATAATCAATGACCGCACTTTTTTTCTGAAGCTGTTTGCAAAATGGATGCGCAATACACCTGCGTTTTTGCAGTTCTTCATTCGGCTCATACAGACCGGAGAGCAGTAAAACCAGAAATGTCATGTCATAGCTGATAGTGCATCGTGCCAATGCGCCATACTGACGGTGCAGTGCCTCGCACAACCCGCAATAGCAGGCACGGTAGTCATCGTATTCCCGAAACTTTAACTCGGGTTTTAGAATGCGTATATACCCGTACATTGCTGTGATTTAACTCCGTTTCATAAATTCTTTGTGGCATTTTGGACAGGTGACGCTCACCTTGCCGTGACCTTTTGGAATGCGCAGCTTTTGACCGCACTGAGGACACGGAAAAATTCGATAGATTCTCCGCGCGCTCTTTTTCTCCGGACTTTGAAATATGCCAAAAACTTTTTCCAAGCCAAGCTCGAACTTCCGATTTTCAGCAACTCGTGCCTCAATGTTTTTGGAGAGAATGCGGTAATATGCGTAGATGAGAACCAAAAAGGCTGGAATGTCCAGAATTCGAAGCTGAAGAAGCGCTGCAATTACAATGAGAACTAAGAATGCGCCCAGCAGAAAAAGATTTAGCTTATCATTTCCGCCGTATCTGCCCTGCATCCATTGGGAGTATCGTTTTTTCAAATCTGGCATTGAGCATCCAACCTTTCTGTTTAGAACAATAAGAATTTTGCGTGGTGCAGAATCTATTGTGAGAAGCTTTGCTTACCAGTATACCATATTTTTTCCAGAAAGAAAAGTGCTTTTTCGAATTTTCATCCAATTTTCAGAATATTCCGGGGAAAAGGGAACGAATTCCTTAAAAATCAAATTTTCACTTGACGAAATTATAGTTTTCATGCTACAATATAGAATAGAAGAAATCATATGAATTTTGCGAAAGAGGTTGGATTGCAATGGAAGAATGGATGGATGTTTATGATGTGTCTGGAAAAAAGACGGGAAAAACAGTACTGCGGGGGTCTTCACTTCAAGAGGGAGAATATGTCCTCTGTACGCATGTCATTCTCCGAAATTTGGACGGTCGCTTTTTGATTCAGCAGCGCTCAGCAATTAAGGCAACCAGACCCGGCGTGTGGGATATCACTGCCGGTGCTGTAGATGCCGGAGAAAACAGTCTGGACGGTGCGCTTCGGGAAGCGCAGGAGGAAATCGGGCTTCAGCTGTCACGGGAAAAGATGCAGTTCTTATTCCGAGATCAACGGAAACATACATTCCATGATGTCTACTATATCTGCATGCCGTTTACATTGGAACAGTGCAAAATGCAGGAATCTGAAGTGCAGGCGCTCCGATTGGCGGACAAAGAGACGTTTTTTGCGCTGCTGCAAAGTATGACATACCGTTCAGACAATTACAAGAATCGTCTGATTTCTTTTTTGCGTGAAATTTGAACGTGCTTGCAGGACATTTGTTTTTGAATTTGAAAAAAATATTCCTCGCAAGGTCTTGTAAAGTGGGGAAAAAGGTGGTATAATAAAGAAAGCGTGTCGAACGAAACGGAACAGTGTTCTCGAAAAAAAGATGCGGACTGATTGGAATGCGGCGTGGCTTAAAATGTTAGAGCCTTTGCCGGATGACAGAAGGGGATGACTATGAAAAAAATTTCTGTTGTAGTGCCCTGCTATAATGAGCAGGAAGTGCTGCCGCTTTTCTATACAGAGATTCAAAAAGTAATGACGGAAATTCGGCAGGAGCATCCGGATACGGATTTTGAGTTGCTTTTTATCAATGATGGTTCACGGGACGGAACGCTGTCTAAACTCCGGGAACTGGCAAAAGCAGATTCCAGAGTGCGGTATATCTCGTTTTCCCGGAATTTTGGAAAAGAAGCCGGCATGTTCGCCGGTTTGGAAAATGCATCGGGTGATTATGTCGTTGTCATGGATGCGGATTTGCAGCATCCGCCTGCATTTTTGCCGGAGATGTACAATTATGTGCTCAGCGGTGAATATGACTGTGCCACAACAAGACGCGTGAGCCGAAAAGGAGAGCCAAAGCTGTTGTCGTGGTTCTCCCGAAAATTCTACAAGATCATGAACAAGATTTCTCAGACGGAAATTGTAGACGGTGCACAGGATTTTCGCTTTATGACAAGACAGATGGTGGACTCTATTCTCTCTATGCGGGAATATAACCGGTTTTCCAAAGGTATTTTCAGCTGGGTTGGATTTCGCACCAAATACATTGAGTACGAGAATGTGGAGCGTGCTGCCGGGACGAGTACATGGTCGTTCTGGAAGCTGTTTCGCTATGCGCTGGAGGGATTCTTTGCATTTTCCACAGCGCCCCTTGCGCTCTCTTCTTTCCTCGGTGTCATCAGCTGTCTGCTGGCATTTGTGATGGTGATTGTTTTCATTATTAAGACAATCTTCTTTGGTGAAACCGAAAAGGGCTTCCCAACTTTGATTTGCGCCATTTTCTTTATGGGCGGCTTGCAGCTGTTCTGTACCGGAATTTTAGGACAATATTTGGCAAAAACTTATTTGGAAACCAAAAAGCGTCCGATTTACCTGGTCGCAGAAACTGAGAAAGACATTCCACGAGAATCAGAGACAAAAGAACAAGGGACAGAAAAGGAAGCAGAATAATGCGTGGTGCAGGAGATCTGTTATATGAATAAACACACCAAACTGCTCATGGGAATCCTAATAGTTGTATTGGTTTTATTGGTAATTGCAACGGTTAGTTTTTCTCTGGATGTTTCGAAAAGTTCAAAGGAAAATCACGTACAGTCAGCAGACGACAGTGTGAGCTCTAATGGAAATCGAATCACAGAAAATGAAATGCATATGTATGGTGTGGCAGATTCTTCTGGAAATATGGTCATTGAAGCCATGTGGAAGCACTTGTATTTTATCGGTACTGACTATGTTGTGGCGACGCAAACAGAGGCGGGCGGCGGTCAAACCGGAATTTTGGATTTGGAGGGAAATGTAATCGTCCCTTTCGTCTATTCCGAAATTCAAACGCTGACATCTTCTTTTTATTTGGCATCGTTTGCAGATTCTAGTTGCGGACGGTTTGTCTTGTATGACGATTCGTTTCGTGCGGAAAACGCCTGCACATGGGATGACTGTCAAGCAGAAAAAGATCAGATCACATTGAGAAAAGGAAAAGATTCTTTTTCTTTTGTGATTTCTGATGATACATTGACGCTGAAAAAGATGGAGTTGATTCGAACCGATGAAAATACCACTTTTTCTGTCAATTATGATGCGGCCCTTTCCATTGATCAGCTGTTTCCGAACCAATGGCGTGCTATGGCGGATGTAGTGCAGCAGTGCCTGTCCCTGCTTCGCACACAGGATACGGAATCTGTGGCAAAAATCACAGATTCTGAGCATGAAAAAAGTGTCCTGCAATCTTTTGCAGTGGAAAATGCGGACTCGATTCAATGGGATGAGGATATCTACCTGTCCGAAAATGAGGCTGGCTCTTTTGTGTGGCAGATTGGATTCCAAAAAGGAGAAAGGCATTACACCTGCATCATGAACATTGCAGAGGGAACAGATGGAACTTGGATGATAACAGGATTGCAGATCAATTAGAACTGCGGCTCTGTTCATGATCTGTTTGATTCTTTTGAACAGATCAATATAGAAAGCGTAGAAATCGCCCGTGTGGCGACTGTTCAGCTTGAAATCAGGAGGAATTCGTATGGCAAAAAAAGTAGCAGTAATTATGGGAAGCGACAGCGACCTGCCAGTTGTTAAGGGCGCCTTGACAGAACTGGACCATTTTGGAATTTCCTACGAAGTGCATGTCATGTCGGCTCACAGAACGCCGGCGCTGGCAGCAGAATTTGCAGGGAACGCAAAGAAAAATGGATTTGGTGTCATTCTGGCAGCAGCTGGAAAGGCAGCACATCTGGGCGGCGTTCTGGCTGCGCATACCACACTGCCGGTAATCGGAATTCCAGTAAAGTCCTCAACTTTGGATGGATTGGATGCACTGCTGGCAACGGTTCAGATGCCGAAGGGCATTCCGGTGGCTACTGTTGCAATTGATGGTGCAGCAAATGCAGCAATTCTGGCTGCACAGATGCTTGCTCTGTCGGATCCGGAAATTGATGCCAAGCTGGAACAGATGAAAGCGGATATGGAACAGGGCGTAAAGGAAAAAGACGCAAAGATTTCGGCAGAATATCATTCCTGATGCTGCTGATTGAGAGT
Organism: Ruminococcus callidus; assembly: GCF_020709055.1. Classification (GTDB taxonomy): domain Bacteria; phylum Bacillota; class Clostridia; order Oscillospirales; family Ruminococcaceae; genus Ruminococcus_C. Next base: position 85,523 of record NZ_JAJFCK010000001.1, on the reverse strand, counting down.
CTGTTTCAGCGGATTTGCTGAGAATGGATTCTGATTTAAATTGTAAATTAAAAAATATGGAGGAAACAAAAATGGCAAACTGGGAAAAGAAAGAACAGCTCTATGAGGGCAAGGCTAAGAAAGTATTCGCAACACAGGATCCGGAAGTTGTAATTGTAGACTACAAGGATGACGCAACCGCATTCAATGGCGAAAAGAAGGGTACGATTGTTGGTAAGGGCGTTATCAACAACCGCATGTCCAACTACATCATGAAGCAGCTGGCAAAGGAAGGCGTTCCGACCCATCTGGTAGAGGAACTGAGCGATCGTGAAACCGCAGTCAAGAAGGTTTCCATTGTTCCGCTGGAAGTGATTGTAAGAAATGTAGCTGCCGGCAGCTTTTCTAAGCGCATGGGCGTAGAAGAGGGTAAGGCACTGCTCTGCCCGATTGTGGAGTTCAGCTACAAGTGCGATGAACTGAACGATCCGTTCATCAATGATGACTATGCACTGGCACTGGGTTTGGCAACACAGGAAGAAATCGACACCATTAAGAACTATACTCGCAAAGTTAACGAAGTTCTGAAGAAGTTCTTCCTCAGCATCGGCATTCGTTTGATCGACTTCAAGATTGAATTCGGACGCCTGGCAGATGGCACCATCATTCTGGCAGATGAGATTTCTCCGGATACCTGCCGTCTGTGGGATGTTAAGACCAACGAGAAGCTGGACAAGGATCGTTTCCGCAGAGATATGGGCGGTACCGAAGAGGCTTATCATGAAGTCATGAAGCGTATCTTTGGAGAATAATCAATGGGTGGATTTTTTGGCGCAGTTTCCGCCAACGACTGCATTTCGGACGTTTTTTTTGGAACAGACTATCACTCTCATCTTGGAACAAGACGTGGCGGTATGACATCTTATGCAAAGGAACTGGGATTTCAGCGAAACATTCACAGCATTGAAAACTCTCCTTTCCGGACAAAATTTGAAAAAGATGTAGAAAAAATGAGGGGCAATATCTGTATCGGCTGCATTAGCGATACAGACCCTCAGCCGATTATGGTGCGGTCCAAGCTGGGACTTTATGCAGTTTGTTCTATCGGCGTCATTCAGAATGCCAGAGAGCTTTCCGAAGAGCTGCTGGAAAATGGATGCGCCAACTTTGAGACAATGAGCAGCGGAAGCATCAATTCCGGTGGCTTGATCGGTGCATTGATCGCACAGAAGTCCTCTTTTGTGGAGGGCATCCGTTATGCACAGGAAAAAATTGAAGGTACCATGTCTCTGGCAATCATGACAGAGGATTCAATTCTTTGCGCACGAGACAAAAGTGGTCGCCTTCCCATTTTGATTGGAGAGCGTTCCGATGGATATTGCTTTTCCTTTGAGTCGTTCGCCTATCAGAAGCTTGGATATGAGACGTGTCATGAATTAAAAGCAGGAGAGATCCTGAAGCTAACAAAGGATGGCTACGAAATTTTGGCGGAGGGAACCGATCAGATGAAAATCTGTACGTTCCTCTGGACATACTATGGATATCCAACTGCCTGCTACGAGGGCGTAAACGTGGAGCTGATGCGGACACGAAACGGCGAGATCATGGCAGAGTCGGATATGAAAAACGGAAAGCTTCCGGATGTGGATTTTGTTTGCGGTATTCCGGATTCCGGCGTTCCCCATGCCATTGGCTATGCCAATAAGAGCGGAATTCCGTTTGCTAGACCTTTTATCAAGTACACCCCGACATGGCCGAGAAGCTTTATGCCGACAAATCAATCCATGCGGAATCGTGTTGCAAAAATGAAACTGATTCCTGTTCCGGAATTGATTCGCGGAAAGAAGCTTTTGTTTGTAGATGACAGCATTGTAAGAGGCACACAAATGCGGGAAACGGTAGAGTTTCTCTATGAAAACGGTGCGAAGGAAGTTCACATGCGATCTGCCTGTCCGCCGATTATGTATGGCTGTAAATACCTGAACTTTTCCAGAAGCACATCTGAGCTGGAACTGATTGCCAGACAGATTATTGATGAAAACGAGGGGATTGCAGGAATACAGTACATTGATGAGTACAGCAATGCTAATACAGAACGTGGTAAGCTGCTTCGGGATGAGATTTGTCGGCGGTTGAAGCTGACATCTTTGGAATTCCAGTCTTTGGAAGGCACGATTCAAGCAGTCGGGAAACCGGAATGTCACCTGTGTTCCTATTGCTGGAATGGAAGGGAATGATTGAGTTGATGACAGGACTGCATGAGGAATGCGGTGTATTTGGCGTTTATTCTCCGCAGACGACAGACGTGGCAGCAATGACTTACGCGGCACTCTATGCGCTGCAACATCGTGGACAGGAGAGCTGCGGAATCGTTGTAAATGACAGAGGAATTTTTTCACATCATAAAGATCTCGGACTGGTACCGGAAGTATTTCATCACGATCAGATTGAAAGACTCGGACAAGGGAATATTTCAATCGGTCATGTGAGATATTCAACTACCGGAAAGCCAAGCCGTTCTAATGCGCAGCCAATCGTTGTGCGTCATGTGAAAGGACCGATGTCGATTGCACATAACGGAAATCTGGTAAATGCACATGAATTGCGAAAAAAATATGAGCTGAAAGGCGCTATTTTTCACACAACCAATGATACAGAAGTCATTTCTTATGCAGTGACGGAACAGCGTCTGAAGCGTTCCTCTATTGAGGAAGCTGTAGAGTATGCGATGTATGATCTTCGTGGCGCATATTCGCTGGTTGTGATGTCGCCGCAGAAATTGATCGCAGCACGGGATCCTAATGGCTTCCGTCCGCTGTGCATGGGAAAGTGCAAGGATGGCAGCATTGTCTTTGCATCGGAGACCTGTGCACTGGACAGTGTGGGTGCTGAGTTTGAACGGGAAGTAGAACCGGGAGAGATTGTTGTCGTGGACAGCGAGTCAGTCCGCTCCATTCGGACGCATTGCGGAAGAAAACCCAGTCTTTGCGTTTTCGAATATGTTTACTTTGCCCGTCCAGATTCGGTGATCAATGGATGCTGTGTGCATGATGCGAGAATCCGTGCCGGAAAGCTGTTGTGGAAAGAGCATCCGGTAGAAGCGGATGTAGTCATCGGTGTTCCGGACAGCGGTTTGGATGCTGCGCTTGGCGTTTCGCAGGCTTCCGGAATTCCTTATGAAGTTGGTTTTGTCAAGAATCGTTACGTGGGGAGAACATTCATTCAGCCCTCTCAGAAAATGCGGACAGATTCTGTTCGGATCAAGTTGAATGTCGTAAAAAGTGTGGTCGCTGGGAAGCGTGTCATTCTGGTGGACGACAGTATTGTGCGTGGCACGACCTGTCAGCGGATCGTAAATCTGCTGCGGGAGGCTGGTGCACGGGAAGTGCATATGCGGATCTCATGTCCGCCGTTTACAAACCCCTGCCATTTTGGCGTGGACATTGACAGCAAAGAAAATCTGATTGCCTGTCAGATGACCATTCCGGAAATTTGTAAACATATTGGCGCTGACACATTGGGATATTTGAGCATAGATGGGGTGCAGTCGCTGGCATCGCCGGAAATGAAGCCCATGGAGGGATTCTGTACGGCATGCTTTACCGGCAACTATCCCATCGAAGTTCCAAAGGAAATGCCAAAGGATAAGTTTGAAAAGAAGATTGGCGAAGAATAACAGGACAAAAAACGGAGGTAAAACGAAATCATGGAGAGCTATTCAGAGAGCTATAAAAAGGCAGGCGTAGACGTCACCGCTGGCTATAAGGCAGTCGCGTTGATGAAGTCCCACATTGCCAGAACCATGACGCAAAATGTTTTGACAGATATTGGCGGCTTTGGCGGTCTTTATGCACTTGACGTGGCTGGAATGCAGCAGCCAGTATTGGTTTCCGGTACAGATGGTGTCGGCACAAAGCTGAAAATCGCCTTTCTGATGGACAAACATACTACAATCGGTATTGACTGCGTGGCAATGTGCGTAAACGATATCATTTGCTGTGGTGCAAAGCCGCAGTTCTTCCTGGACTACATTGCACTGGGAAAAAACGTTCCGGAAAAGGTTGCAGCAATTGTTTCCGGTGTGGCTGAGGGCTGCGTACAGGCAGACTGCGCACTGGTTGGCGGCGAAACTGCCGAGATGCCGGGCTTCTATCCGGAGGACGAGTATGATGTCGCTGGTTTTGCCGTTGGTGTGGTAGATCGGAACAAGATTCTGGATTCCAACACACAGAAGGCTGGCGATGTGCTGATCGCCCTGCAGTCCAGCGGTGTACATTCTAACGGATATTCTCTGATTCGGAACGTATTCACCGTAAACAGCCAGAATCTGGCACGGTATTTTCCAGATCTGGGTACCACTCTTGGCGAGTGTCTGCTGACACCGACCAAGATCTATGTGTCTGCAATCCAGAGCCTGCTGCAGGAAGTTCCTGTAAAGTCTATTGCACACATCACAGGCGGCGGCTTCTACGAGAATATTCCCCGTGCACTGAAGAAGGGACTTTCCGCAAAAATCAACCGTAATGATGTTCAGGTTCTCCCGATTTTTGATCTGATTGCAAAAACCGGAAACATTCCGGAACATGATATGTTTAATACATTTAACATGGGCGTTGGCATGATGGTTTGCGTTTCTGCGGAAGATGCAGACCGTGCAGTTCGTGTACTGAACGAAGCCGGCGAAACTGCCTATGTGCTGGGTGAACTGGTAGAGTCTGACGAGGGCGTTATTTTAGGATAAGTTTGTACGAAAGGCGGTGCGGAAGGTGAAAAATATTGTTGTACTCGTTTCCGGCGGCGGAACGAATTTGCAGGCTTTGATCGATGCGCAGAAAGCTGGAAAAATTCCGAACGGCCGAATCACTTGTGTGATTTCGTCAAATGCAGATGCATATGCGCTGGTACGTGCCAAAGAAAATGGAATTGGAACACGGGTGCTTTCTCCGAAGTCCTATCCGACAAAGTCTGCGTATGCGGATGCGCTTCTTGAAGCACTGTTTCAGGAGTATGCGGATTTGATCGTGCTGGCAGGCTTCATGACCATTCTGGATGAAAAGGTTATTCGTGCCTATCATAATCAGATCATCAATGTACATCCGTCTTTGATCCCGTCTTTCTGTGGTGCCGGCTACTATGGGCTTCGTGTTCATGAGGCAGCGCTGGAGCGTGGTGTCAAGTACACGGGTGCGACGGTGCATTTTGTCAATGAGATTGCCGATGACGGTCCGATCATTTTGCAAAAGCCGGTTGCTGTACAGCCAGATGATACGCCTGAAATTTTGCAGAAGCGTGTGATGCAAGAGGCAGAGTGGCTGATTTTGCCGCGAGCAGTCAGCTTGTTCTGTGACAATAAATTAGAAGTAAAGGGAAGAACTGTTCGTGTCCTGAGCTAAAGTGTTTGGCATGGGAGATGAAAGGGTTTGTTCGTGCAGGAGGAATTCTATGAAAATGGTATCTTTGCAGCAGGAGCTGCAGCAAAATTCCTATCCGGGCAGAGGCATTGTCCTCGGCTGTTCTCCGGATGGACGTTATGCAGTTTCCGCTTATTTTATTATGGGACGAAGCGAAAACAGCCGAAATCGTGTGTTTGTCACAGATGGTGACGGAATCCGTACTCAGGCGTTTGATCCGTCTAAGATGGTGGATCCCAGCCTGATCATTTACGCACCGGTTCGTGTGCTTGGCGACTATACAATTGTTACCAATGGCGATCAGACCGATACGATCTATGATTTGATGAAGGTAGGAAAGACGTTTGAGGAATCGCTGCGCACACGGGAGTTTGAGCCTGATGCGCCGAACTACACACCGAGAATTTCCGGATTGATTGACCAGACAAATCATGGCTTTTCTTATGCGCTTTCCATTTTGAAGAGTGCAGATGGCGATCCTGCTTCGTGCCAGAGATACACTTTCACTTATTCCAATCCCCGTCCCGGCATCGGTCATTTCATTCACACCTACGAAAATGACGGGAATCCGCTGCCCAGCTTTTCTGGGGAGCCGAAAAAGGTGGAAATTTCCGGCGATATCGATACATTTACGACTATGCTTTGGAAAAGCCTGAATGCGGACAATAAGGTTTCTCTCTTTGTTCGCTACATCGATTTGAAAACAAATCAGGCTGAAACACGTCTTATTAATAAGAACCAGTGAGGAGGTTCCCCTATGTCCAATGAAATGCAGTTGAAATATGGATGCAACCCCAACCAGAAGCCTTCCCGAATCTACATGGAGGATGGTAGTAGTCTGCCAATTACCGTACTGAACGGTAAGCCCGGCTATATCAATTTGCTGGATGCTCTGAACGGCTGGCAGCTGGTTTCTGAACTGAAGGAAGCTACTGGCATGTGTGCAGCAACTTCGTTTAAGCACGTATCTCCGGCTGGTGCAGCAGTTGGCACACCGCTTTCGGATACGCTGAAGAAGATCTACTTTGTAGATGATCTAGGAGAACTTTCTCCGCTGGCATGTGCTTATGCACGTGCACGAGGTGCAGACCGCATGTCCTCTTATGGCGATTTCATTGCGCTGTCGGATGTCTGCGATGTGCCAACCGCAAAGATGATTCAGCGTGAGGTTTCTGATGGTATCATTGCGCCTGGCTATGAGCCTGAGGCACTGGAAATTCTGAAGTCCAAGAGAAAGGGCACTTACAATATCGTTCAGATTGATGCTTCCTATCGTCCGGCTGAATTGGAGCGGAAGCAGGTGTTCGGCATCACATTTGAACAGGGTCATAACTTCCTGAAAATTGACAAGGATATGCTCCAGAATGTTGTCACTGAGAAGCAGGAAATCCCGGAGGATTATCAGCGTGATCTGGTGATTTCTCTGATCACATTGAAGTATACCCAGTCCAACTCTGTTTGCTATGTCAAGGATGGTCAGGCAATCGGTATCGGCGCTGGACAGCAGTCTAGAATCCACTGCACCCGTCTTGCCGGAAATAAGGCAGATATCTGGTGGCTGCGGCAGCATCCCAAGGTAATGGGTCTTCAGTTTGTAGATGGGATTCGCCGTCCGGATCGTGACAATGCCATTGATGTGTACATTTCGGATGAATACATGGACGTTCTTGCTGATGGTGTATGGGAAAACACCTTCAAGGTGAAGCCGGAAGTGTTCACCAAGGAAGAACAGAAGGCATGGCTGGCACAGAACACCGATGTTTGCCTCGGATCGGATGCATTTTTCCCGTTTGGTGATAACATTGAGCGTGCACACAAGAGCGGTGTTGCGTATATTGCAGAGCCGGGCGGATCGATTCGTGATGATCATGTCATTGCAACTTGCAACAAGTATGGCATTGCAATGGCATTTACCGGAATTCGTTTGTTCCACCATTGATCGGAGGTTGCATCATGAAAATATTGGTAGTTGGCGGCGGCGGCCGTGAACATGCAATCATTATGAAGCTTGCGGAAAGTCCGCAGGTAGACGCACTGTATTGTGCTCCTGGAAATGGCGGAATTGCAAAGTATGCGGAATGCTTTCCGGTAAAGGCAACTGATATTGATGGAATTGTTGCGCTGGCAAAAAAACTGGAAGTAGACTATGTCTTTGTTGCACCGGATGATCCGCTGGTAATGGGCATGGTAGATGCATTGCAGGCAGAGGGGTTCCATACATTTGGCCCGAAGAAGAATGCAGCAATTCTGGAGGGAAGCAAGGTCTTTTCCAAGGATTTGATGCAGAAGTACCATATTCCGACTGCGGAGTATCATGTATTCCACACACCGGCTGATGCGCAGGCATTTTTGAAAGAGGCGAACACCTATCCGACTGTCATCAAGGCTGATGGTCTGGCACTTGGAAAAGGCGTTGTCATTGCGCAGAACGAGGAAGAAGCTTTCGCTGCCATTTCATCCATTATGGAGGACAAAATTTTCGGAGAGAGCGGTTCTCAGATTGTCATCGAAGAATTTCTCACAGGTCCGGAGGTTTCTGTTCTAAGCTTTACGGATGGAAAAACCGTTGTTCCGATGGTATCCTCCATGGATCATAAGCGTGCGCTGGACGGAGATATGGGCCCGAATACTGGCGGTATGGGAACGGTTGCACCGAATCCGTACTATACGCCGGAAATTGCCAGGGAATGTATGGAAACAATTTTCCTGCCGACGATTCATGCCATGCAGAAGGAGGGCAGACCGTTTCAGGGCTGTCTGTATTTTGGCTTGATGCTGACACCCAAGGGGCCGAAGGTAATTGAGTATAATTGTCGGTTTGGCGATCCGGAAACGCAGGTAGTTCTGCCGCTTCTGAAAACAGATTTGGTGGAGATCATGCAGGCAATCTGGGAAGAAAAGCTAGATCAGCTGGAAATCCAGTGGAAGGACGAGAGCGCTGCATGCGTTGTTATGGCAAGCGGCGGCTATCCCAAGAAGTACACCACTGGTCTGCCAATCTCCGGTTTGGATGAAAATGGACAGATCGAAGGCTGCTTCGTTTACCACGCCGGAACAAAACTAGGAGATGGAAAAATCCTGACTTCTGGTGGCCGTGTGCTGGGCGTTACTGCAACCGCAGATTCCTTGCGGAATGCACTGAAAACGGCATATGCTGGCGTGGAAAAAATCACATTTCAGAATGCACATTATCGAAAGGATATTGGTCAGCGTGCACTAAAAGCACTGCCGGAATTATAATTTGGAAATGCAATAAAAGAAAAGCACTCGGAGGCGTTGTATGAATTTTCGTTTACCTGTTTTACGGGAAAAAACCACAAAATTGACAACGGCTCCGGGCGTTTATTTGATGAAAAATCAGCGGTCAGAGATCATCTACATTGGGAAAGCCAAGAATCTGAAAAATCGAGTGACAAGTTATTTTCGAGAATCTGCGGATCATACACCAAAAGTGGCGAGTATGGTTGAGCACGTATACGATTACGATTTCATTGTTACCGATTCAGAATATGAGGCATTGGTTCTGGAGTGCAGTTTGATTAAGCAGCATCAGCCCAAGTATAACATTCTGCTGAAAGATGATAAAGGGTATAGCTACTTGTGTTTTTCCCACGAAGCGTATCCACGGTTGACTGCGGAGAAAAATAAGCAGAAAGACGGCGATTATCTTGGTCCGTATATGAGCGGCTTTGTCACACAGGAAACGGCACAGGAGACAAACCGTGTATTTCGCCTGCCAACTTGTAACCGCCGCTTTCCACAGGACTTCCGAAAAGGTCGTCCTTGTCTGAATTATCACATCCAGCAATGCATGGGTGTTTGCCGTGGGAATATTTCGCAGGAAAGCTATGCGGAAATCATTCGTCAGGCGAAGTCCTATATTCAGATGGGAAGCGCAGATTCTGTAAAGCGAATGCAGGAGGAAATGGAAAAAGCTGCGGAAGCATTGGACTTTGAACGTGCAGCGATGCTGCGAGACCGTATCTCAGCAATTTCAAAAGCAGGGGAAACTCAGAAGATTCTGGATGCTGCATTGCAGGAGGCCGATGTGATCGCCATGGCGGAGAACAGCGGGATGCAGTGTGTTTCCGTTCTCCGGTATCGTGGGCGGAGATTGTTTGACAAGGAACCGTTTTTCTTTCGGGAAACGGTGTCACGGGAAGAACTAATAGAGTCTTTTTTGATGCAGTATTATGAGCATCGAAGAACGGATATCCCCAAAAGCATTGTCTTGGAATTTTCCATTCCATCACAGGAGGCGTATGAAAAGCTTTTTTCTGATTTTGTTGGGAAAAAGGTGTCTCTCACAGTGCCGCAGCGGGGAATACTCTGCCAGTTTGTACAGTTGTCCAGAAACAATGCCAGCGAAGAACTTGCCATCCGGTTCAACCGGACTGCAAAGGAAGTGCAGGCGCTGGAGGAACTGGGAACAGCGCTGGGACTCTCAAAACCGCCGCAATACTTGGAAGCCTATGACATTTCCAACCTTTCGTCGACTTCTATGGTGTGCGGAATGGTTGTGTTTGAAAATGGGCGTCCGCTCAAGCGAGCCTATAAGCGGTTTCGGATGAAAGAGCATGTGACGCAGGATGACTACGCCTGTATGCGTGAGGCGATTACCCGCCGTTTGGAGCACTATCGTGCACAAGATGATGAGGGCTTTGCAAGACTGCCGGATTTGATTTTGCTGGACGGCGGACAAGGGCATGTGAACACGATTCTTCCGGTGGTACAGCAGTTTGGTCTGCCGATTCCGGTGTTTGGAATGGTAAAAGATCAAAAGCATCGGACTCGTGCAATTTCCAGTGTGGGCGGTGAAATTTCGCTCTCCTCAAACTGTGCTGCATTTCACTTGCTGACGAGAATTCAGGATGAGGTGCACCGATTTTCTGTGGCGTATATGCACAATCTGCATGCGAAATCCTCCTATCAGCTGGCATTGACAAAAGTGCGTGGAATCGGAGAGAAGAAGGCACAGAAGCTGCTGCTCCATTATAAGACCATTCTGCAAATGCAGAAAGCTGCACCAGAAGAATTGGCAAAGGTTGCAGGTGTAAATTTGAAGATTGCACAGGAACTCTATGCTGTTGTTCAGGAGATAAGTGCTTCCTCAAAAGCATAGAAAATATTTCAAATATCAGAAAGGAAGAAACAGATATGCGTGTCATTGCCGGAAGTGCCAAAGGACGAAAACTAAAAACCCTAGAGGGAATGGAAGTACGGCCGACGACAGACAAGGTAAAAGAAGCTGTTTTTTCCTCCATTCAATTTGATTTGCCCGGTGCAGAAGTGCTTGATCTTTTTTCCGGCAGCGGTCAGATGGGAATTGAAGCGCTGAGCCGTGGGGCGAATCATGCTGTTTTTGTAGATCGTGCAGCAAATTCTCTTCGTGTCACGCGAGAAAATCTGGAATCGCTGCAATTTCTTTCCGACGCTTCGCTTCACCAGATGGATGCGCTTTCTTTTCTACAATCTACGGCAGCACAGTTTGATATTGCCTTTCTGGATCCGCCGTATCGCAAGGGAATCCTCATGCAGGTTTTGCCGTTGCTGGAAAGCAAAATGCATCCGGACGGAATTGTCATCTGTGAGCATGAGACGGGATTAGAGCTTCCAGAAAACGTGGGCATGCTTTGCTTGACCAAGCAGCGGAAATATAGCACAATCACAATTACCACGTATCTGTGCAAAAGGGAAGAGGTGTAATCATGGAGCGAATTGCTGTGTGTCCCGGAAGTTTTGATCCGGTTACCATCGGGCATCTGGACATCATCACAAGAGCCTCGAAGCTCTTTGACCGTGTTATCGTTCTGGTTTCAAAGAACATTATGAAAACAAACGAAAGCTTTACGCCGCAGGAACGGAAAGACATGATTCTTTGTGTGACAAAGCATCTTTCTAATGTGCAGGTAGATATTTCAGACGGACTTTTGGCAGATTATGTGAAAGATGCCGGTGCAATTGCCATTGTAAAAGGACTTCGGGCGGTAAGTGATTTTGAGTACGAATTTCAGATGGCACTGGCAAATCGAAAGCTGTACGCAGGCGCAGAGACGGTCTTTTTGACGACTACTGCGGAAAATATGTATCTAAGTTCCAGCGTAGTCAAGCAGATTGCAACATTTGGCGGTGATATCAGCCACTTTGTTCCCCCTGAGATTTTAGAATTGATTGAAAAACGATTGGTAAAGGAGAGGCTCTCATGACAATTGAAGAAATTTTGAGTGATATGGATGATCTGTTAGAACGTTCACGGCCGATCCCGTTTGCACCTCATAAAGCTGTGATCGATGCGGATCGGATGCGGGAACTTTTGAACGAAGCACATCTGAACATTCCGGCAGAAATCAAACGTGCGAAGCTAATCGATTCAGATTGTGACCGAATCATTAATGAGGCAAGAAGCAAGGCAGAGGCAATTGTACAGGAGGCGGAAGCCCGTGCAAAGCGGATGCTTTCCGAACAGGCAATTTTGCAGGAGGCAAAACAACGGGCGCTGGATATGCTGAGCAAGGCGCAGAATGGCTCAAAGGAGATCAAGAGCGCAGCAGAAAAGTATGTCGATCATTTGCTGACTGATGTGGAAACCTATTTGCAGAATGGTTTGCAGGAAGTAAAACAAACAAAAAGCAGAATTGAAGGCGTAAAAAAATAATAAAATTAAGTTTTGAAAAAGATTTTATAAAAAAGAAAATGTACGTCCACATTTTTTTGCTATACTAAAAGAAATGAAAGAGGCCATTTCAAGATACTGTCCAATTACGATTTTATCGTTTTACTTTTGAAATAAATGTATTCGGCCGCCATGGGAAAGGATGAAGTACGTTCATGGATAAAATTGACGCCATGCTCATTACACTGCTGCAGGAAAATGCAAGAGCGCCGCTGAAATTGCTGGCTTCCAAGGTGTTCCTCTCTGCACCGGCAGTTTCTTCTCGAATCGATAAACTGGAAAAACAGGGAATTATTTTGGGATATAATACAATTATTGACCGTCAGAAATTAGGATATCACATCACAGCGTTCATAAACTTGGAGCTCTCGGCGGATCAGAAATCGGAGTTTTATCCATTTATCAACAGCTGTCCGAATGTGCTGGAATGCAATTGCGTTACTGGTGTCTATTCTATGCTGATCAAAGTGGCTTTTCCGTCCACACAGGAATTGGATACTTTTATTGGGAAGATTCAGAGATTTGGAAATACTTCAACGCAGATTGTGTTCTCTACGCCGGTTCCGCATCGAGAGATCATTGTTGAACCGAATACCAATCTATAAAATCGTTTTGTCTTGAATTTTTATTTTGCCGCAGTGGAATAGTACATTTCGTCTATTTGCTGCGGCTTTTTTCATAACATAGGTGGTGTAATATGATAAAGTTTATTCTCGGTGGCGCCGGATGCGGAAAATCTACAGCATTGATTCGCAAAATTCAGCGTAAAGTGCAGGAAGAAGAGGAAATCCTGACATTGGTTCCGGAGCAATTCTCTTACGAGTTTGACAAAAAACTCTATCACATTCTGGGTGCAAAGCAATTTAATCGTTTGGAAACACACAGCTTTAAATCTCTAGCACGTGCTATTTTCCAGCGTTACGGAAGCACGCCGGATGGCAAGGAAAATGCAGATGATCTCACACGAACTGCACTTCTGTATCAGGCAATTCAGCAGGTTGCTACTCGGGAAAATAAGCTAACCATTTTGAAAAAGCAATGTCAGCAGACTGCATTTGTGGATGAGGTTTCCATGCTGCTGTCCCAGTTTCGCCGGAGCGGTATCACGCCAGCGTTTCTCTACGAGAGCTGCGGCACATTAAATGGCCGTCTGCTGGAGAAAACCATGGATCTGTTTCATATCTATCAGGCATATGATTGCTTGCTGGAAGCACATCACCTCAAGGATGTGGAAACTGAACTGACAGAAGCAGCAGCAATTGCCAACGGGCAGGATGCGTTTCTGGGAAAAACACTGTTCCTCGATGAGTTTGAGAGCTTCACAGAGGATGAATACGAACTGCTGCAAGTGCTCTTTGCGTTATGTAAAGATGTGGTGATTGCACTGCGAACGGATGAAAAAGAGCAGAAACCATTTTCGCTATTTGAAACCGTAAACGAAACACGATACCGGCTCTCCAGAATGGCATCAGAACTACATATTCCAGTGGATACCCTGTATTGTAATACGGCATACCGTTTTCACACGCCGGATCTCGCATGGCTGAGCCATCATGTTTTTCGGAGTACAGCTGCATTTTGTGATAAGTCAGAACAAATTCATATTTTGGAAGCTTCTACGCCGAATGAAGAAGCGGAGTTTGTCTGTGCGACGATTCGGCGGCTGTTGGCACAGGATCAAGCCCTGCGCTGCCGGGATATTGCAGTGCTCACCAATCAGTTTTCCGATTACCAAAGTGTGCTGGAAACTGCAATGCTGCGCTATGAGATTCCGTACCATATGGATGAGAAGCAATCCATTTTGCATGCGCCGTTGATGATATATTTGCACACCCTATCCAGTCTGATGCAGAAAAAACATCCAAGTACGGAACTTTTGATGCGCCTTGGAAAGACTGGCATGACAGTATGCACGCTATCGGAAATCTCCATTCTGGAAAATTACTGCTACGCTTGGCAGATCGACGGAGCAACGTGGGAGAAGCCGTTTACTGGCGGTGATGCTGAAGTAGCCGAGAAACTCCGGCAAAAGCTTTGGACACCGTTTGAAGAACTGAAAAAATGTTGTAAGGGTGCAAAAGAAGGTGCAGCATATTGCCGTATTTTCTATGACTTTTGCATTGCACAGGGCGTGGAGGAACGGTTGACAGAGCAGCTCTCGCATATTGTCGAGGAATCTCAGCGAATGCAGGCACAGGAGGACTGGAATCACGTTTGGAATAGCTGGATTGATATTCTGGATCATATGGAACAGCTGTATGCGGATGTTCCCATGGAACTCTCAGAATTCTGTACCATTTTTCTGGCACTGACCAAGCACATTCAGCGTGTTGTTCCGCCAAGAACGCTGGATGCTGTAATGATTTCTCAGGGAAGTACAGCACGTCTGAATGCGCCAAAAATCGTCTTTCTCCTTGGTGTTTGTGAAGGAACTTTTCCGGCTGCTGCAAGCGGAAATGGCATCTTTTCAGAGAAAGACTTTTTGAAGATGGAAAAGGTGAAAATCCCAGTCGCCAAGCCAAAGGAAGCACAAATGGCGGATGCACGCCTTGCTGCCTATAAGCTGCTCTCCGCTGCTTCCCATACGCTTTACTTAACATATCCGTTGGTCGATATCACACAGCAAAAGTGCTATCCGGCTTCCGTCCTGCTCCAAATCCAGCGGATGTTTCCACGGGCAGAAGCGCTTAAACAGCAGTGCATTGCGTTTTGCGGCTCTTATTATGCGACAACACTGCATGCCGCCTATTATCGCTATGTACAGGATTATTCTGAATATGGCTCAGATACTGCCAGCATTGAAGCAGTTTTGATGCGGGATCCATTTTATCAAAAGCGCCTGCTCCATTTGGAAAATCTTGTGCAAAACGGGCAGGGAAATCCAGAGGATCCGCTGTTTCAAGTGAAGAATCCGGATTTGATGCAGCGATATTTGGGAAATAGCATCCAGCTTTCCGCCAGTGCGCTCAATCGGTATCAGCTCTGTCCGTTTCAATATTTTTGTCAGGATATTCTGCATCTGTTTCGCCGGCAGAAAGTGCAAATGGCTGGAGCTGGAAGCGGCAGTATGATTCACTATTGTCTGGAACAAATTCTAAAGCAATATGACCGAGATGCATTTCTGGCATTGACACCGGAAAAACTGCTTTCAAGTACGGTACAGTATGCCGAAAAGTTCTGGGAAAATGAAATGGGCGGAGATTTCTCGAAGAGTTTTCGGGAGCAGGCAGTGTACTCCCATGTGGTTTCTGGAATGCAGGAGCTGATGCGGCATTTGCAGGAGGAATTCTCTCACTCTAAATTTTATCCACGTTATCTGGAATTGCCCATTTCCCCGTCCTCAAAGGATTTTCCGCCAGTGGATTTACGCACAAGGGATGGTCAAAAAATCTGTTTGACCGGAAGCGTGGATCGTGTCGATGTTTGTCAGGAGGCAGACCAGCTGTGGGTGCGTGTGGTGGACTATAAGAGTGATGCAAAACAATTCTCTATTGGAAACCTGCTCTATGGTTTAGATTTGCAGATGCTGATTTACCTGTTCACGATTACATCACCCCAAACACTCCTCTCTGCAGCAAAGCCGGCAGGTGTGCTATATATGCCTTCCGGTAGTGCGCAAAGCGGATTGGTGCGAGGGGAAAACGGCTCTGTGCAAGAGTACTTTGAGAAGACCTATCGCATGAACGGTGTGCTTTTGAAAGACGCCAACCTGATTTCCTTGATGGAACCGGACGGAAATGGTATCTACATTCCGGCGCAGCTGGATGCCAATCATCAGCTGATTGAAAAGTCTGGAACATTTGTGACATGGGAACAGATGAAACATCTGCGGGAATATGTTTTTCAGCAAATGATTCACATGGCAGAGCAGATTTATCACGGTGAGATCGATGCGAATCCGCTTCGCCTGAAAGAAAAGAGCGGTTGCACGTATTGTAGTTATGCGGCAATTTGTGGAAATGCAAGCCAGACGCATGGAAGATGTCTGGAAGGCAGAATGAGTGATCGAGAAAAGCAGATGCTGGCACTGCTGGAAAAGGGGGAAGATGCATAATGGCATGGACGGAACAACAGGAGGCGGCGATTACCACAAGAGATTGCGGTCTGATCGTATCAGCTGCTGCCGGAAGCGGTAAGACATCTGTGTTGGTAGAACGTCTGCTTCGCATTTTGATGGAGGAAGATCCGGAAAAGCGTGTTCCGGCAGACCGGATGATTGTTGTCACCTTTACCAACGATGCTGCTGCGGAGATGAAAACAAGACTATATCAGGCGTTGGATTTGCAGATCGAACAGCATCCGGAAAATAAATGGCTGTATCAACAGCAGATTTTGCTGCAAAGTGCGCATATTTCGACCATTAGTTCTTTTTGCTTTGATTTTATTCGAGATAATCTTAGCGACAACGGCATCACTGCTGGATTTCGCATCTTGAATGACACAGAGAGCAAGCTGATGGAGTCAAAGGCAGCAGATGCGGTTTTGAATCAGTGGTATACAGCGCATTCGGAGGAGATGAAAATTCTTTGGAATTGTTTCTGCGAGAAAAACGATACGCCTATTGAACGAATTTTGCTGGAGCTGCACCATTTCTTCGGCTCTGTTCCGTTTCGGGAACAGTGGCAGAAGAAAGTTCTCTCAGAGTTGGAAAAACCGCTGTCGGAAACGGTATATCACAAAAAGTTTCAAGAAAGCTTTGAACAGCTTCTGGAAAATTCTCTGGATGATGCACGGGAAGCGGTGGATATCGCCTCTGGTCTTTATGATACTGTGAAAGATAATACCGTTCTCCCATGGGTGCAGGAAGATCTTCGCTGTCTGGAAAAGCTGAAAATGCAGCTTGATGCCGGAGAAAGGGATACATCGCTGCTTGGAACTGCATTGCTGGAGAAGAGAAAATCAAGAAAGGACGGCAATAAGCGGTATCCAAGAGCAAAAAAGAATATTGTCAGTACGACAGACTATGATACCGTAAAAGCACTTCGGGATCGCTATTCGGTGGTGGAAGACCAGCTTTGTGAGATGATACAGAGCATTTTCCCTTATGAGGAATTGGACATCGCACAGCATCACCAGCTTGCACCCATTTTCTTTTCATTGGAAAAGGATTTGTTTGATGCGATTTGGGAGATGAAGGTACAGCAAAATGTCCTTGGCTTTGATGATGCAGAACGCATGGCGTTGGAACTGCTTTCCCAAATTGACAAAAACGGAAAACTGCAGCCGTCTGCTCTGGCGAAAGAAATGGCGGATTTTTATCAGCTGATTATGATCGATGAATATCAGGATTCCAACAACAAGCAGGATGATATTTTTAAGTTGATTTCGAGAAATTGCATTGATCCGAAAACAGGCGATTTGCGATACGGGGAAAATGTTTTTCTGGTGGGAGATGTAAAGCAGGCGATCTACCGGTTCCGCTTGGCAAATCCGCAGAACTTTGTTTCCGCCATTCACTCTTCTGCAAATTCATCCAGTGTTTGTAAACATATCTCCTTGAATCGAAATTTTCGAAGTGTTCCCGCAATTCTGAATTTTGTAAACTATACTTGCGGTAATCTCATGTCATTGGACTGCGGAGATGTACAGTATGACGATGGAGAGGCGCTTCAGGCGGGCACTGCAATTTCTGCGATTTTGCCAGAGGAGGAGCAGGCAGTGCATGTTGCAGTGCTGCATGAAAATGCAGATGGCGATGTGCAGCAGCAATATGTGATACGGCAGATTCAGAAAATGATTCAAAACAAAACCGTAGTTGCACAGAAAGATGGAACGCTCCGCCCCTGCGAATACTGTGATTTTTGTATTTTGTTGCGAGATCACACGTTATGCCATGAGTTTGCGCATGCTTTGGAACGAGCAGGAATTCCGGTGCGTGGAACAGAAGAAAAGGGATATTTACAGGCACGGGAGGTTAGCTTGCTCTTGGATATGCTGCGTGTCCTGGATAATCCGCTTTTGGATACTTCTCTTGCAGCGATTATGCTTTCTCCGATGTTTTGGTTTACGGCAGAGGAATTGGTACAACTGAGGATGCTCTCCAAGAAGTCGAGTCTATACGCTGATGTTTGTATGGCAATCGGCGTTATGCCGGCAGAAAAGGAATCATCTGCGGCATATCGGAAGGAACTTCCGGAACTTTTGCTGCAAAAATGTCAGGAGCTCTATCAAATTTTACAGCAGCTTCGTCAGGATGCTGCGCTGATGACGCTGGAAAATCTGATTCATCGAATTTATGATCGAACCGATTTCCTGTCGGTTATGCAATTGACACAAGACGGAGAGCGAAAGCGTGCAAATTTGAATATGCTTTTGCAGTATGCACGGCAGTATGAGGAGAATCAGACATCTTCTGCCGGAGGTGTTTCAGGATTTTTGCGGTATATTGATTGGCTGGTGGAGAGCGGTAACGATTTTCAGCAGGTTGCGCCGAGTGCCGGAATTGAGAATGCGGTTGTCATTAAAACTATGCATGGTTCCAAGGGGCTGGAATACCCATTTGTCTTTTTGGGGAACTTGAATCGGAATTTTTCAGGAAACGAAAAGCGAAAGACAGCGCTGTTTTTGGATTCAGGAATGATTGGCTTTCGAATCAAGAACCCAGAGGAATACACAGAGGCGAAAACATTGCCATACTTGGTGCTGGAGCAGGAGATTGAGAAAAAGTCAAAGAGCGAGGAACTTCGGTTGCTATATGTTGCAATGACCCGTGCCAAACAGCAGTTGTTTTTGCCATTGGTTCAGGAAAAGCTGTATCAGGCAAAGAAGTATAAACTGGACGAATATGCGAAAGACATTCTGCCAGACGGAACGCTTCCCGCTTCGCTGGTTTTGTCAGCCAAAACCATGGCGGATTGGATTTGGATGTGTTTGGTTCTCTCTAATGATGCGACGCTTCAGAAGATCGTCAAACTTCCAGAAAAGAATTGGGATACACCGGCATGGATGGAACATCTTCAAATACAATATGAGGACGATTTGCCAGAGGTGATTGCGGAGGAAACAGAAACGCAGAAACATCTGCCGGATGCGGATCCGGCAGTCACTTCGGAAATCCTGCATATGATTGAGTTTCAGTATCAGTCTTCTGATGCGGAACGTGCCTCCCTGCTTAGTGTTTCTGCAATACAGGAATCACAGAATCACAGTGCACCGATTTGGAAAAGACCCCAGTTTTTGCAAAAGACGAGAAAGCTTACCGGCGCAGAACGTGGTACGGCAATTCATACCTTTTTTCAATATGCGGATTTTAAGCGGGCAGAACTGGATGTGCCAGCAGAAATTGGACGACTTCAAACCCATGGATTTTTGACAGAAGAGCAGGCTGCTGTGGTTCAACCAGAAACCATACAGTATTTTTTCAAGGATCCGATTTACCAGAGTATCAGAAGTGCAAAGCGTATTCTGCGGGAAAAGAAGTTCCTGGTATGTTGTAAGGATTTGAAGCTTTCTCCAAAGATGGAGGCTGTTTTGCAACAGTATCAGGGCTCTGACAGCATGATAAAGGGAATCATCGACCTTGCGTTTTCGGATGGAAAATCCTATACGCTATTGGATTATAAGACAGATGTGATTTCTTCGGAGGAACAGCTGATCGAACGATATCAGGAACAACTGATGCTCTATCGTGCAGCGCTGGAATGTATTAGCGGAATACAGGTTAAACAGTGCTATTTTTACAGCACGCATTTGCAGCGGAGCATTGAAGTGAAAGAATTGGAGGAAGAGAATTGATATGATGGATTTGACGGAGAAAAAAAGCGTGCATGCATTGCTTGCAAGACATGGATTTCATTTTTCCAAAAAATTTGGTCAGAACTTTTTGATTGATGATTCTGTTTGCCCGAGAATTGCGGAAGAGGGAAATGCGTGTGCAGGGTACGGCGTGCTGGAAATCGGTCCCGGTATTGGGACGTTGACACAGCAGCTGGCGTTGCGTGCGGAAAAAGTTGCGGCAGTCGAGATTGACACACGGCTACTTCCGATTCTACAGGAAACCGTTGGAAAGTTTGAGAATCTGCATGTGATACAAGGGGACATTTTGGAGTATGATATTCCGGCACTGTTGGAGCAGGAGTTCTCCGGACTTCGATGTGCGGTTTGTGCCAATCTGCCCTATTATATTACTACGCCGATTCTGATGCATCTTTTGGAGAGCGGTGCTGCGATCGATACCATTACCGTGATGGTGCAGAAGGAAGTCGCTGAAAAGCTAACTGCTAAAGTGGGAACAAGAGAATCTGGTGCAATTACTGTTGCAGTCAATTACTATGGTACGGCGGATATCCTGTTTCCTGTGTTGCGGGATAGTTTTCTTCCGCCGCCGAATGTGGATTCGGCAGTGATTCAGATTCAGGTGAAACAGCGGTATGCGGATATCACAAAGAATCCCTCACACTTCTTTGCAATGGTCAAGAATGGTTTTTCCCAGAGAAGAAAGACGCTGGTCAATGCGCTTTCTGCGACTATGGGATATGAAAAGCAGATGCTGATTTCAATATTGGAGGGAATGGAACTTCCGGAATCTGTTCGAATGGAAAAGCTGACAATGGAGCAGCTGATCTCTCTGAGCAATGCGCTTTCAGAAAGAGCAGTCGTGTAGATTTCATTGCCAAAAAGAAAAATCTCAGAAATTCAAAAAAAGTACTGGACAAATCGGTTTAAGTGTGGTATAATAAGCAATGATGAATCCTTTAAGTTGATCCCGTGAGGTTGACAAGGCGCTTCAGAAATTATAGCATACTCTATTTTTGCGATGTTGTAGTGCCTGCCCTGTCTGCCTGATGGGACAGGCATTTTTTGTTGCGGGAGGTGCGTATGGAAAAGAAAGCTTTGATTATGGATGAGAATGCGATTCGCCGTGCGGTGACAAGAATCACTTATGAGATTCTGGAGCGAAATCGTGGCGCTGAAAATCTTTGTATCATCGGAATCCTGTCCCGTGGCGTTGTGCTTGCGGAACGGATTGCCAAAAAGATATTCGATCTGGAACAGGTGCAGGTGGATTTCGGTGCATTGGATATCACCCCATATCGTGACGATCTTACCGCGGACGCATCTCATGCAGAACAGAGCAGCATTCACTTCGCTGTGCAGGATAAATGCGTGGTGATTGTAGACGATGTGCTGTATACCGGAAGAAGCTGCCGTGCGGCAATTGATGCGATTTTAGCTCTTGGCCGTCCGCAATGTATGCAATTGGCAGTGCTGGTAGACCGTGGACATCGGGAACTTCCGATTCGCCCAGATTATGTTGGGAAAAATGTGCCGACATCGCAAACAGAAACCGTATGCGTATCCATGCAGGAAATTGACGGCGTCGATTGTGTTGCAATTTATCAGGACACACCGGATAGAAAGAAGAAAATATGAAACAGAAAATTTTGATTCGAAATGTGCAGATCGTGCAGAAAGCAGTATTTCCACGGTGCGATATCTATATTGCAGATGGTATCATTCAGGAAGTTGCCGCAAAAATTGAAAGACCGGCAGATGTTGAAATCGATGGCTCTTCTTTGACTGCGCTGCCGGGATTGTTTGACATGCATGTCCACTTGCGTGATCCCGGTCAGACGCACAAAGAGGATATTCTGACAGGCGCTGCAGCTGCACTTGCCGGAGGCGTAACGGGTGTTGCCTGCATGCCGAATACAATTCCAGCCATTGATACTGTGGAAACGGTTTGCTATATTGTGGAAAAAGCGAGGCAAACCGGCGTGAAAGTGCATCCGGTTGGCTGCATTACCATGGGGCTGCAGGGCGAAACACTATGCGATTATGATGCCTTGAAAGAAGCTGGAATTTGTGCGATTTCGGATGACGGAAGACCGGTAGAGTGCGCGGAAACCATGCGCCAGGCATTGCAGGAGGCGTATCAGCGTAACATTCCGGTGATCTCTCATTGTGAGGATCTGTCTATCATTCATGGCGGCATCGTGAATCATGGCGTTGCTTCGGAAATGCTGCACGTCAAGGGAATGGATCGTGCTTCTGAGGATTATATTACAGCACGCGAGATCATTTTAGCAGCAACGACAAATACCGCCATTCACATTGCACATGTGAGCACCAGCGGCAGTGTGGAGATTGTTCGCCAGGCAAAGGCGCACGGTGTTCAGGTGACTTGTGAAACCTGTCCGCATTATTTCCTGATGACGGAGGAAGCCGTGCTTTGCCGGGATGCAGACTATCGAATGAATCCGCCACTTCGGACAGAAGAGGATCGAAAGGCGGTTTTGGCGGGTGTTCTGGATGGAACCATTGACTGTATTGTCACAGATCATGCCCCTCATTCACCGGAGGAAAAAGCAGATTTTGAGCATGCGCCAAACGGCGTCATTGGAATGGAAACCTCTCTGGCGGCTTCTCTGAAGCTGGTGCACGCCGGTTTGATGACACTTCCGGAACTTGTTGAGAAGATGGCAATTCGTCCACGCCAGATTCTGCATTTGCCGCAGGTGCAGATTGCACCGGGAGAAAATGCTGAACTGACACTGGTAGATCTGAATTACTGTTGGACGGTTGATCCGGAAAAAATGCATTCCAAGGCTAAAAATGTGATCTGGAAAGGAAAGATGCTGCAAGGAAAGGCGGTTCTGACGATTACAGATGGTGAAGTGAGATATCAGGATGCGCAATATTTTCAGTCGGGAAAGGAATAAGGAATATGTCATTTGATAGATTGATTGCACGGATTGACGAATTGAAAAATCCGTCTGTTGCCGGATTGGATCCGAAGCTGGAATATGTTCCTCGCTTTTTGAAGGATGCTTTCTTTGTTAAGGACGGACATACCTTGAAAGCCGCTGCCGGAGCGATTCTGGCATTTAATAAGGCTTTGATTGACGAACTTTGTGACATTGTTCCTGCAATCAAACCGCAGGCAGCCTATTATGAGATGTATGGCTGGGAAGGTGTGCGGACACTGGCAGAAACCATTCGTTATGCACAGCAAAAGGGCATGTATGTTATGACAGATGGTAAGCGGAATGACATTGGCGCAACCATGACTGCATATGCAACAGCGCATCTGGGAAAAGTAATGGTAGATGGCGTGGAGCTGGAGCCATTTGGCGCAGATGCTTTGACTGTCAATGGATACCTTGGAACAGATGGAATCCAGCCGTTGCTGGATGTCTGCCAGAAGTATGACAAGGGAATCTTTGTTCTGGCAAAGACTTCGAATCCCTCTAGCGGGGAGCTTCAGGATCGGAAAATTGACGGCAAGTCGGTTTATGAGATCATGGGTGAAATGTGCGAAAAGTGGGGAGAACAGCAGATCGGAAAGTATGGCTACTCGGCAGTAGGTGCTGTAGTTGGTGCAACTTATCCGGAACAGCTGGCAGAACTGCGGGCAAAGCTTCCGCATACCATGTTCCTTGTTCCTGGCTATGGTGCGCAGGGCGGCGGCGCAAAGGGCGTTGCCGGTGCATTTGATGCCAACGGAAGAGGTGCCATTGTGAATTCTTCTCGTGCAATTATGTGTGCTTACAAAAAGGAAGAAAATTGTCCGGAAGAAGATTTCGCAAAGGCTGCCCGGAGAGAAGCAATCCGGATGCGGGATGATATTATGGCATATCTGCAAAAATAATGGTTATTCAAAAACAGTTTGTATGGACTGCGTAAAATAGAATGGCAAAAACGAGAATATAACAGAAAGGACTGGTGTCATGTCTTTATTGGAACGTGGCGATAAAGCCTATCTCCTTTTGGCAGACGGAACAATTTTTGAAGGGCTGCATTTTGGTGTAAAAGGAACGGCATTGGGAGAAGTTGTATTTACAACTGGTATGACTGCTTATCAGGAGACCTTGACGGATCCGAGTTATTACGGTCAGCTTGTCACACAGACTTTTCCGCTGATTGGCAACTATGGCGTGAATCAGGCAGACAGCGAATCTGCACAGTCGTACATTGGCGGATATATTGTCCGTGAATGGTGCGATACACCGTCGAACTTCCGAATGGAAGGAAATATTGATGAATTTCTGAAGGAACAGAATATTGTCGGTATCTACAACATTGACACAAGAAAGCTGACACGTATCATCCGTGAAGTTGGTGTCATGAATGGTATGATTACCACAGAAGATCCGTTTTCGAAGAAAGAAGAACTTCTGGAACAGATTCGTGCCTATGAGATCAAGAATGCAATTGTTTCGGTTACTGGAACAGAGATCCGCACTTATTGCGGAGATGAAACACCGAAGTATAAGGTCGCACTCTATGATTTTGGCTACAAGAGAAACATTCGGAATGAGCTGGTAAAGCGTGGATGTGAGGTTGTAGTTGTCCCGGCACAGACTACGGCAAAGGAATTGCGGGAAATTGCACCGGATGGCATTATGCTTTCCAATGGCCCTGGAGATCCCTCTGAAAATCAGGAGATTATCCAGAATGTTCGTGAGATTGCTGCACTGGGCATTCCGATTTTCGGCATTTGTCTGGGTCACCAGCTGCTGGCACTTTCTCAGGGCTGTGTTACCGAAAAGCTGAAGTATGGTCACCGTGGTGCCAACCAGCCTGTCATTGATCTGGCAAGCCACCGTACCTACGTTACCAGCCAGAACCATGGTTATGCAGTCGTAGGGGAGAGCCTGGATCCGGAGATTGGTGAGGTTTCGCACATCAATGCAAATGACCAGACTTGCGAGGGCATTCGCTATAAGAAAATTAATGCTTTCACTGTACAGTTCCATCCGGAAGCACACGGTGGTCCTTTAGATACGGTTTATTTGTTCGATGAATTTATTTCTGTTATGGAAAAGGAGAAGGGTGCACTATGCCATTAAGAAATGATATCAAAAAGGTTCTTGTCATCGGCTCCGGTCCGATCATTATCGGACAGGCAGCGGAGTTTGACTATGCAGGTACACAGGCATGTCGTGCATTGAAACAGGAGGGCTTGGAAGTCGTTCTGATCAATTCCAATCCGGCTACCATCATGACGGATAAGGCAATGGCAGATAAGGTGTACATCGAACCGCTGACACTGGACGTTGTCAAGAAAATCATTCAGATTGAAAAGCCGGACAGCCTGCTCTCTACAATGGGCGGACAGACTGGATTGACTCTGTCCATGCAGCTTGCTGCAGAGGGATTTCTGGAAGAAAACGGCGTAAAGCTGCTGGGCGCAGATCCGCTGACCATTCACAAGGCAGAAGATCGTCAGGCATTCAAGGATACCATGGAAAAGATCAACCAGCCATGCATTCCGTCTAAGGTGGTTGAAACCATTGATGATGCAGTTGCATTTGCAGAAGTGATTGGTTATCCGGTAATTGTACGTCCGGCATTCACACTGGGCGGAACTGGTGGCGGTATTGCAGACAACGAAGAAATGCTGCGTGACATCACCAAGAATGGTCTTCGCCTTTCTCCGATTACACAGGTTCTGATTGAAAAGTGCATCAGCGGTTGGAAAGAAATCGAGTTCGAGGTAATTCGTGACAGAAAGGGTAACGTTATCACAGTTTGCTCTATGGAAA
Source organism: Ruminococcus callidus (assembly GCF_020709055.1). Classification (GTDB taxonomy): domain Bacteria; phylum Bacillota; class Clostridia; order Oscillospirales; family Ruminococcaceae; genus Ruminococcus_C. Next base: position 59,973 of record NZ_JAJFCK010000001.1, on the reverse strand, counting down.
ATTTTGATCCGGTTGGTGTGCATACAGGTGATAGTATCGTTATTGCACCGACAGTTACATTAACAGATCGGGAATATCAGATGCTCCGTACTGCTGCCATCAATATCATTTCGGAGTTGAAGGTAGAGGGTGGATGCAACTGCCAGTTTGCCCTGCATCCGACCAGCATGGAATATGCTGTCATTGAGGTAAATCCCCGTGTATCTCGTTCTTCCGCACTGGCTTCCAAGGCAACTGGTTATCCGATTGCAAAGGTTGCAGCGAGAATTGCCATTGGTTATACGCTGGATGAGATCGTTAATCAGGTAACTGGTAAGACCTACGCATGCTTTGAGCCGGCACTGGACTATGTTGTTGTCAAGTATCCGAAGTGGGCGTTTGATAAGTTTGTCTATGCAAAGCGTACCCTTGGCACACAGATGAAGGCAACCGGTGAAGTTATGGCAATTGGTACGACTTTTGAAGAAGCCATCATGAAGGCAGTTCGTTCGACTGAGCTTGGCGTGGATTCCATGAACATGAAAAAGTACGAGAAGATGTCTTTGGATGAGATCATGGAGCGGCTCCAGGTCGTAGATGATGAGCGTGCATTCCAGCTGTACGAGGCAATGAAGCGTGGCAAAACCGTTGAAGAACTTCACGAGCTGACCATGGTTGACTGCTGGTTCCTGAATAAGCTGATGAATCTGATTGAACTGGAGCGGGAAATGGCGGAAAAACCGCTGACAGAAGATCTTTATCTGCTGGCAAAGCAGTGCGGTTATCTGGATGGCACCATTGAACGGATTTCCGGCAAGAAATGCCCAATGCATCGCCATGCAGTTTATAAGATGGTTGATACCTGCGCCGGAGAATTTAAGGCAGAAACACCGTATTTCTACTCCACATATGACGATGAAAATGAAGCAAAGGAATTCATTGAACGTCAGAACAGCGACAAGAAGAAAATTATCGTATTTGGTTCCGGCCCAATTCGAATTGGTCAGGGTATTGAGTTCGACTATTGCTCGGTACACTGCGTATGGACACTGAAAGAAATGGGCTGCGAGGCAATCATTTGCAACAACAATCCGGAAACGGTTTCCACGGACTTTGATACCGGCGACCGCCTGTATTTCGACCCGCTGACCAAGGAAGACGTTGCCAATATCATCAACACAGAAAATCCGTATGGTGTTGTGGTACAGTTTGGCGGGCAAACTGCAATCAAGCTGACTCGGTATCTGGCAGATATGGGTGTTCGTATCCTTGGTACTTCTGCGGATGACATTGACGCTGCAGAGGACAGAGAACGTTTTGATGAACTCCTTGGCAGATGCAGTATCCCTCGTCCGGCCGGCGAAACTGTTATGACAACCGAAGAGGCATTAAAGGCAGCGAACGATCTGGGTTATCCGGTATTGATGCGTCCGTCTTACGTCCTCGGTGGTCAGAACATGATCATTGCGCACTCAGACAAGGATATCGTAGAGTATATGGCGATTATTACAAGTCATATGATTGAAAATCCAGTTCTTATCGATAAGTATATGATGGGTACCGAGGTGGAAGTCGATGCAATTTGTGATGGCACCGATTATCTGATTCCCGGAATCATGGAACACGTAGAGCGTGCAGGCGTGCACTCTGGCGACTCCATTTCGATCTATCCGGCGCAGAATCTGAGTGAAACGGTAACAGATACTATTGTAAGATACACTGGCCTTTTGGCAAAGGAACTGCACGCAGTTGGTCTGATTAACATTCAGTATGTAGTCTATAACAATGAAGTGTATGTCATCGAAGTAAATCCTCGTTCCTCTCGTACGGTACCGTATATCAGTAAGGTGACTGGCATTCCTATGGTAGATATTGCAACCAAGATCATGCTTGGTGAAACGCTGAAGAGCCTCGGTTATCAGCCGGGTTTGCATCCGAAGGGGAAGTATGTTGCGGTTAAGGTACCGGTATTCAGCTTCGAAAAGCTTCAGGATGTAGATACTATGCTTGGTCCGGAGATGAAGTCCACGGGTGAGTGCCTTGGCATTGCCACCAATCTGGAGGATGCACTTCTGAAGGGTTTGATTGCTGCCGGATATGACCTGAAAAAGGAAGGCGGCGTGCTGATTTCCGTTCGGGATAGCGACAAGCAGGAAATCATCGCAATTGCAGATAAGTTCGCACGGATGGGATTCGAACTCTATGGCACCAGTGGAACGGCTGCGGTTTTGAATCACAACATGATCGCTACCAATCTGGTAAAAAAGATTTCGGACGGCGAACCAAATACCATTACGCTTTTGGAGAGCGGGAAGATTCACTATATGATTTCCACCTCCGAAAAAGGACGTCTGCCGGCAAGAGATAGCGTAAAGATGCGCCGGAAGTCTGTAGAGCGTTCCATCTGCTGCCTGACTGCAATCGATACGGCCTCTGCACTGGCAAATGTTTTGGAATCCGGACGCAGCATTGATGACGTTGAAATGATTGACATCACAAAAATCTAATTGATATTGTTTCCATTGGATTCCCATGGCGGGCAGGAGTTTCTTCCGCCCGCCATTTTTGATCAATGATACTGAAAGGAGATGCTTGATATGGCATATCAACAGATGCAGGCACCCATATTGAAACAAGAGGCACTTGCAGCGCATATTTTCCGAATTGTTTTGCACTGTCCGTCGTTGGCAGCAGCAGCAGTACCGGGGCAGTTTGTGCATATTCTTCCGTTGGGATTTACCCTGCGCCGTCCCATTTCTATTTGTGAGATCAACAAAGAAAACGGAACGCTGACCATTGTTTTTGAAGTAAAGGGAAATGGCACGCAAAAAATCGCATCACTTCGTCCGGGAGAAACCATGGATGTTCTTGGCCCGCTTGGCCATGGATTTACCATTTTGCCGGAGGCAAAGCATGTTGTTCTGGTAGGTGGCGGTATCGGAAATCCGCCGATGCTCACATTGGCACAGTACTATGGGGAACGAGCTACCGCAATTTGCGGTTATCGCACCGCTGGAATTGTGACTCTCCAAAAAGAATTTCAGGAAAGCGGTGCAAATCCCATTTTATGTACAGATGATGGCACGGCTGGCCGGCATGCGTTGGTGACAGAACCGTTGAAAGAAATCCTTGCGGACAAGAAAACGGATATGGTGTATGCCTGTGGACCTCGTCCGATGCTAAAGTTTGTTGCTGCCGTGGCAAAAAAAGCCGGCGTGCCTTGCGAAGTATCCATGGAGGAACGCATGGGCTGTGGAATCGGTGCTTGCCTGGTATGTGCTTGTGAGTTGGAGCGAGAGGGAAAACCTGTGATGGGTCATGTTTGCAAAGATGGCCCGGTATTTCGTGCAGAGGAGGTTATTTGGTAAATGGCAAATTTATCGGTTGAAGTTGCAGGCGTAACATTGAAAAATCCGATTATTCCGGCATCTGGCGTATTCGGATATGGAAGAGAGTATGAGCAGCTGTTTCCGCTTTCTCTGCTCGGCGGTATTGCAACTAAAGGAACAACAGGACAGCCTCGTCCCGGAAATCCGGCACCTCGTATTGCAGAAACCACAGGGGGTATGCTGAATTCAGTTGGATTGCAGAATCCCGGAATTGATGCGTTTTTGGAACGGGAACTGCCAAATCTTTTGACCAAGGATACTGTGATTCTGGCAAATATCGCTGGCTCTACAATTGAAGAGTGTGTATCCATTGCGGAAAAACTGGATCAGACAGATGTTCATATGATTGAACTGAACATCTCTTGTCCGAATGTCAAAAAAGGCGGTGCTGCTTTTGGTGTACACTGCGAGAGTGCGGAAGCGATTACTGCAGCTGTTCGGAAAGCAACGAAAAAGCCGTTGATTGTCAAGCTTTCTCCTAATGTCACCAGCATTACGGAGATTGCAAAGGCAGTGGAGAGCGCTGGCGCAGATTCGGTTTCTCTGATCAACACGCTCCTTGGAATGCGCATTAATATCGAAAATCGCCGTCCGATTCTGAAGAATAATGTTGGCGGTATGTCTGGACCGGCTGTATTTCCGCTGGCAGTTCGCATGGTATGGCAGGTTTCGCAGGCAGTTTCGATTCCGATTATTGGTATGGGTGGTGTTTCCAGTGGGGCAGATGCCATTGAAATGATGATGGCTGGTGCATCGGCAGTTCAGGTTGGCGCTGCAATTTTCACAGATCCGTATGCACCGGTTCATATCATTCAGGAGATGGAAGAATGGCTGGATGCTCATCAGATTGCAGATGTTCACGAAATTATTGGAACTGTACAGCCGTGGTAGGAGAGTCGCATGATTATTTTAGGTGTAGATTTTGGGGATGCTCGCACGGGTTTGGCAATTTGCGACAAAGGAGAAATGCTGGCTTCTCCCATTGGTGTGATCTCTGAGCATGATTTTGACCGCTGTATGGAAAAGGTGGCAGATGCTGCAAAAGAGCATCGTGCACAGATGATTGTTGTTGGATTTCCAAAAAATATGAATGGCACTATAGGCGAAAGAGCCGAACTATGCCGGCTCTTTGCAGATGGATTACAGAAATTAACGAATCTTCCGGTTGAATTGTGGGACGAACGCTGTACGACCGTGTCGGCGCATTCTTATTTGAATGTGACAAACACACGTGGGAAGAAACGAAAAGCAGTTGTCGATGCAGTCGCTGCCACAATTATTTTGGAAAGCTATCTTGGGTATCGAAAGAATGTGACTACCACATCAGAGATGTGATATCGTCCAGCACACAGCCAGCAGCTTTTACTGCTTTTCCGGCATTTTTCTTGATGTCGTGCTTCTGTCTGGATGTTGCCTTTGACATCATATAGCAGACAGTTCCAACAGTTGCACCAACGGTTACTCCACGAACAATAGACTTAATGGTCATAAAGGGAGGCCTCCTTTCTGAACAGCCGCTTTTTGCGGATTCCTGTTACAATTCTAGTATTTGCGGAAAGTCAGTATTTTATGCATGATAAACGGAAAGGAGGGAGAGCAATATGACACCACAATTGAATATTGTTCTGGTAGAACCGCAGATTCCGCAGAACACGGGGAATATCTCCAGAACTTGTGCGGTCACTGGTGCAAGATTGCATCTTGTGGAACCGCTTGGATTTGTTGTAACAGATAAGCAGCTCAAGCGTGCTGGTCTTGACTATTGGGATAAACTGGATATCACATATTATCAGGATATCGGGGATTTTTTTCTGAAAAATCCGAATGGTATGTATTATTATTTCACAACCAAAGGAAAGCATATTCACAGTGATGTTGCGTATTCGCAGGAGAAACCGGTATATCTGGTGTTTGGAAGGGAAGACCGCGGCTTGGATGAAACGCTGCTGTATCACAATCCGGATACTTGCGTGCGAATTCCCATGCGAAAAACATTGCGAAGTTTGAATCTTTCGAATTCAGTTGCCATCGCGGCATATGAAGTTTTGCGGCAGTGGGAATATCCGAATTTGTCAACGGAAGGGAATTTGACAAAGTACACTTGGGAATAGGTGATTTCTCATAGAAAACCAACAGCCGATTCAAAGTTTTGAATCGGCTGTTTTTCGTTTGTTTCAGGAGTTGTCAGATTTATCAGAGGAAGATGCATCATCATCTTGTTGCCCATCCAAAGACGAAACGGTATTTTTTTTCTTTTCAAAGTGTGCGAGCGGGGAACTCTCCGTGGCGTGTTTGAGAATTTGATTGGATAGGTGAGTATAAATTTCAGTGGTAGATGTACTGGAATGTCCTAAAATTTCCTTTAATGTTAATGCATCTACATTTCCGTATTGGTACATAAGCGTTGCAGCCGTGTGACGCAGTTTATGCGTTGAATATCCACGGCCATCCAAATCAGCTTGGAATAGCGCATTTTCAACGATTTGCTGTACACGGCGTTTGCTGATTCGTTTGTGGCGCTTGCTTAGAAAAACAGCCTTTTCCTGCGATTCTGGTGGAAGATCTCGAACTTTAAAATAGGTGTCCAAAGCATCCATACATGCATCGTTTAAGTACACCATACGTTCTTTGCTGCCTTTTCCAAGGACACGCATTTTTGCTTCTTTCCAGTTAATGTCAGAAACATTTAAGCCAACCAGTTCACTCAGACGAATCCCGCAGTTTAGAAAGATCGTAAGAATGCAATAGTCACGTTCCGGGTATGCCGTATCGATAGATTGCAGCAAATGCTGGCTTTCTTCCAATGTGAGATATCGAGGAAGTGCCTTTTTGGGAGAGGGTAATTCTAAACGCTCTGTAGGGTCGTGTGCAATGATGTTTTGGTGATTGCACAAATACCCAAAGAAACTGCGGAGGGCAGAAACCTTTCTGCCACGTGCACGATCATGATTCTCACGTTCTTCTGTTACATAGTACAAGAAGTTGTATAAATCCTGTAATTTGACATTTTCCAACATAGAGATTGGAATATCCCGAATCGGGATCTGCTGCAAATCGTCTGTGTTCTGATAATTTGGATCCTGCATCATGCGCAGATATTTGAGAAACATGCGGATGTCCAGATAATATTCCTGTACAGTGCGGCTGGAGAGTGACTTCGTAACAGTGATGTAGAGAATATAATCCAAAAAATAATCAGGGCATTGTGTGCGGTCAATTTCCATGATAAACTACCTCCCTTCTAATTTGGAATCCGCAATTGCACCAAATTTGTATTTGGTGCAATTGGAAATCGGAGATTTTTGGCACCCCCTCTCCATACATTTTTTTGAGCGCTATGATTTTTGATGCTTTTTGCACAAAAATTCTGCACATCGAATTCCATCAACTGCTGCCGACGTAATTCCTCCTGCGTAGCCGGCTCCCTCTCCGCAGGGATACAATCCGTGGAGCGAGACAGACTCACAAGATTCATTACGAACAATTCGTACAGGTGAAGAACTTCGACTTTCAATTCCAGTTAATACAGCGTCCGGCGTTGCAAATCCGGCAATCTTTTTGTCCATTGCAGGAATTCCAAGTCTTAATGTTTCTGTAATTACTTTTGGTAAATAATCGTCCAATGCTGCAAATTTTACACCCGGCAAATAAGTCGGATGAACTGTTCCAAACTGGCTGGAAATCCGATTTTTGAGAAAATCCCCAACACAGCAAACAGGTGCATTGTAGTTGCCACCGCCGGCAAAAAATGCCGCAGTTTCCAGCTTTTCTTGAAATTTTACACCTGCCAGAGGATGCGCATCCTGTAATTCTGCTGGCGTAATTCCAACGAGTAAAGCACTATTGGCATTTTTCCCATTTCTGGCATAATTGCTCATGCCATTGACCACAAGATGTCCCGGTTCCGAAGACGCAGCAACCACTTCCCCGCCTGGACACATGCAGAATGTGTACAGACTGTGTCCATTCGGAAGGTGAACTGCCAGCTTATAATCTGCTGGCGGCAGTTCAGCAGGTCTAGTTTCTCTTCCGTACATTGCTATGTCAATTAATTCCTGTGGGTGTTCAACTCTCACGCCAATTGCGAAATTCTTTTGCGTCAGTGCGATGTTTTCCTGATATAAAAATGAAAACATCTCTCTTGCACTGTGTCCGACGGCGAGGATACAGTCTTGGCAGAAAATCTCGTGTTGTGTTCCATTCTGCCGATAGACTAATGAGGATACACGGCTGTTAGTTCTTAGAATCTGCTCCACTTTTGCATTGAACAGGACTTCCCCACCATATTTTTGAATGGTTTCTCGGAGTTGCTTGACAACATGCACAAGCTTGTCCGTTCCGATGTGCGGTTTCGCCAAATATAGAATTTCTTCCGGTGCCCCGCATGCAACAAAAGTTTCCAGCACAAAACGAATTCGGGAGTCTTTGATTCCAGTTGTCAGCTTCCCATCAGAAAATGTCCCAGCACCGCCTTCACCGAATTGAATATTGCATTCCGGATTCAACTGACCAGTCGTTCGAAATTGCGCTACCGCCTTTTGCCGATCTTCTACGCAGGAACCACGCTCCAACACAATGGGTTTGAGTCCTGCTTTGGCAAGAATCAGTGCAGCAAACATTCCAGCTGGGCCAAATCCGACAACTACTGGCCGTTTGGCGATAGTTGCATCGCAAATCGGAAAATCATAATGGTATTCGGTGTATGGTTGGACATCCCGATCCCCTGCTAATTTTTTTAGCACATGCTCCTCTGATTTGACACAAAGAATTAGTGTTAATACAACAGAAATTTTAGGCTTTTTTCGAGCATCGATGGATTTTTTGAGGTATTGGCAGTGCAGGATTTCACTTTCTGAGATGCGAAGCCGCTTTGCCGCTGCACGCTTTAGATCCGCTTTGGTATAAGAAATCGGCATAGTGAGATTCATCAATTTAATCACGGAAAGTTACACCGTCCTTTCAAGCGTATTTTTTAAATAGGCAACAGCCTCCATACCGGCATATTGTCCAGAACACCATGCCCAATTGAGATTATATCCCCCACATTCTCCGTGAAGATCTAGGATTTCCCCGGAAAAAAATAATCCGGAGATCCACTTGGATTCCAACGAGTTTTTTCGAAGCTGTTCCAGTGGGATTCCGCCCGCCGTTACCTGTGCATTTTGCCAGTTCCCTCTTGAAATAACAGGAAACCGCCAATCATGACACATCTGGGAGAGCCGTTCTAATTGGAAAGGTGTGACTTGATAGACTGGAATATCCGTTGGGATTTTACAGGAACGAAGTAATTGTATGCCGACTTTTTTTTGAAACAAACCGGTTAACCAGTCCTCTGTCCGCCACTGCGTGCGAATTGAGTACAATTCCCACAACATCGCCTGTGTTTGAGATGACGTTTGATGCGACAGCAAGTTCAGCGAAAGAGCGGTTGGATTTTCACTGGATAGGCGTGCAGACAAGTTCATAATACAAATACCGGACAATGCATTTTCAGTAAACTGCACTTCCCCGCTTTCTTTTCCTATGATATTTTCCTGTGCGTCGAGTGCAGAAACTGTCGCAGAAATTCGAATACCTTTTAGTGTACGGAGCGATTTAGGCTCTGCCTGAAAAGCAACAAGTGCCGGAGAAAGATTGGTTTCATGATGCCCAAGTACAGAGAGCCATTTCATAGCGTTTCCATCAGAACCGGTTTTTGGCGCAGCAAATCCGCCTGTAGCGACAATCACCGCTTTGGCTATTATTGTGCCATCTGAAGTTTGTATGAAAAACGTATGCTGTTTTTGCTGTATTCCAGTGATGTGGCAGTTGCAACATACAGAAATTCCAAACGCTTCTGTTGTCAAACGAAGTGTATCCAGGACAGAAGATGCCTGATTGCTGTGCGGATATAATCGGCCATCGGTTTCTTCACGACAGTATAGCCCCATAGTTTGAAAGAATTCTTTTGAGGAAAGTGTTTGTGATAGAAATTCCGGTAAAACAGCAGTCAAAGAACCATGATACGCAGCATAATCTTTGGATGTGTTTCCGAGGTTGCATCTCCCGTTTCCGGTCACAAGAATTTTTTTTCCAACTCGTGGGTTTTGTTCCGCAATACAAACGGAAAACCGATCGCCGCAAATTCGTTTGGCTGCAATTGCGGCGGCGAGACCAGAGGCTCCGCCGCCGATTACAAGCAGATCTGTTTGTAACAATTGTTTCGTCATTAGTTCTTGATACTGTGCATCGGTGCAGGAATTCTTCCTCCACGGGAGATAAACTTCTCTGCGGATTTTTCCTTTACCGGCATAACCGGAGCACTTCCGAACAGACCACCGAATTCCAGCATATCGCCTTCCTTCAAGCCGATGGCAGGAATCAGACGTACTGCGGTTGTCTTGTTGTTCACCATGCCGATTGCCATCTCATCTGCAATGATTGCAGAAATTGTGGAGGCAGGAATGTCACCCGGAACAGCAATCATATCCAGACCAACAGAGCATACCGAAGTCATAGCTTCCAGTTTGGTCAGTGTCAGTGTGCCGTCTACCGCAGCGTCAATCATTCCAGCGTCCTCAGAAACCGGAATAAATGCGCCGGAAAGACCGCCAACATTGGAGGATGCCATAACTCCGCCCTTCTTGACGGCATCGTTCAGCAGTGCCAATGCAGCAGTGGTGCCGTGTGTACCGCAAGTTTCCAGACCCATTGCCTCTAGAATGTGCGCAACACTATCGCCAACAGCAGGTGTCGGTGCCAAAGACAGATCGACAATTCCAAACGGAACGCCCAGCATCTTCGAAGCCTTTGCGCCAACCAGCTGACCCATACGGGTGATCTTGAACGCAGTCTTTTTGATGATATCTGCCAGCTGATCGATGGTGGCATCCGGATATTTCGAAATAGTGGAACGAACAACACCCGGGCCAGAAACGCCGACATTGATAACACAATCCGGCTCGCCGACGCCATGGAAAGCACCAGCCATGAACGGGTTGTCCTCTGGTGCGTTGCAGAAGATAACAAGCTTCGAAGGACCAACGCACTGGCGGTCAGCGGTCAGCTTTGCAGATTCCAAAACGATGTCGCCCATAATGCGGACAGCATCCATGTTAATACCGCTTCTGGTAGAGCCGACATTGACAGAAGAGCACAGACGGGTTGTTACATCCAGCGCTTCCGGAATGGAACGAATCAGTTCCAGATCGCCGGCACTGAATCCCTTGTGTACCAGTGCGGAATATCCGCCGACAAAGTTGACACCGCAGGTTTCCGCAGCACGCTGCAAAGCCTTTGCAAACTTTACCGGGCTATCCTTCGGGCATGCAGCAGCGAGCATTGCAATCGGTGTAACAGCAATACGCTTGTTGATGATCGGAATGCCGTATTCCTTTTCAATTTTTTCACCAGTCTCTACCAGCTTTTCTGCTTTGCGTGTGATTTTGTCATAGACTTTATCGCAAGCCTTATTGATATCGGGATCGATACAATCCAGCAGAGAAATTCCCATGGTAGTGGTTCGAATATCCAAGCACTCATCCTGAATCATGCGGATGGTTTCGAGAATATCCCCTGCATTAAACAATGTACTATTCATATTTCTGATTTCTCCTGCTTTTGATTAAATGCGGTGCATTGCATTGAAAATGTCTTCATGCATGGTGTGGATGGACAGACCGAGATCCGTTCCCAGTGTAGTCAACTTATCGCTGAGTTTGGTGAAATCTGTGGTCATATCGGTGATGTCTACCATCATGATCATGGCAAACATATCCTGCAATACACTCTGTGTTACTTCCAGAACATTTGCGTGATATTCTGCGCAAACGCCGCTTACCTTGTGCAGAATGCCGACGTTATCCTTACCAATTACTGTGATTACTGCTCTCATTTTTGTGTAACTCCTTTGTTTTTACTTTTGAAGCAGCTGCTTCATGCGCTGCATTGCCTCAATGGTCTTGTCACGATCGCCAAATGCGGTCAAGCGAAACCAGCCCTCACCGTTCTTGCCAAAGCCCTCGCCCGGCGTGCCGACAACAGCAATCTGATGCAGCAGGTAGTCAAAGAATCCCCAGCTGGACATCTGATTCGGGCACTTGAGCCAGATATAAGGCGAATTCTTTCCGCCGGTGTACTGGATTCCCAGTTCATCCATGGTCTTTGCAATGATTGCAGCATTTTCCTGGTAGTATGCAATGTTTTTATGAATCTGCTTCAGTCCCTCGTCTGTGAAAACAGCGGCAGCTGCGCACTGTACCGGATAAGAAACGCCGTTGAACTTGCTTCCCTGCCGTCTGCCCCAGATCTGTGCGATGCTGACATCTGTGCCGTCGGATGCAATGACATGCAGTGCCTGCGGAACAATGGTGTAACCGCAGCGCATGCCGGTGAATCCGGCGGTTTTGGACAGAGAGCACATTTCAATGGCACAGTCCTTTGCACCGTCGATTTCATAGATGCTGTGCGGAACGTCCGGATCTGTGATGAATGCCTCATAAGCAGCGTCAAATATGATAATTGCCTGATTTTTCTTTGCGTAATCGATCCATTCTTTCAGCTGATCTCTGGTGTATGCAGAACCGGTGGGATTGTTCGGAGAGCACAGATAGATAAGATCTGCATGTACAGCAGGATCCGGCATTGCTGCAAATCCGTTTTCCTCATTGGAATCGGCGTAAATGATGGTTCTGCCGTTCATCTTGTTTGAGTCAACATAAACCGGATAAGCCGGATCAGTGATCAAGACGATGTTGTCGTCTCCGAAGATATCGACGATGTTACCGCAATCGCTCTTTGCGCCGTCGTTTACACGGATCTCATCCAATTCCAGAGAAACGCCAAATTTGTTGTAATAGCCGGCAATTGCCTTTTTCAAAAAGTCATAGCCCGTGCCGCTGTCCTCATATCCCTTGAAGGTTTCCTTTACGCCCATTTCCTCGGCGCCCTTTTTCATTGCCTCTACGCAAACCGGCGCAATCGGCAGTGTAACATCACCGATTCCCATCCGAATCAGAGAGGCATCCGGATTTTCTGCCAGAAATGCATTTACTTTCTTTGCGATGTTGATAAACAAATAGTTTTTTTCCAGCTTCAGAAAATTTTCATTGATCGTAGGCATAGTTTTCTCCTTGCTTTTATTTTTTATCGTCACTTACAGAAAAATGCACTTAGAGCGTTCTGCAAGAAACCGGTACATTGATTTTTCCCTCAAACACATAGGTCGCCGGTCCAATCATTGTGACATTTTCATCTTCGTGATAGATGATGCGCAGATCACCGCCGCGCAGGTGAATCAGAATCTCCTCACCTTTCTTGCAGTAGCCATTCAGAACTGCTGCAACTGCGGTTGCACAGGCACCGGTTCCGCAGGCGAATGTTTCGCCGCTTCCCCGTTCCCAGACACGCATCTGGAGCTCGTGATCATTGATGACGCGCACGAATTCTGTGTTGACACGATTCGGGAAAAGCACATGATGTTCGAAAGAAGGTCCGATTTTCTCCAGATCCAAAGAGTTCACTTCCGGCAGGAATACAATAGCGTGTGGATTGCCCATAGAAACGCAGGTCATTTCATAGGTCTTTCCTGCAACCTCGACAGGCTGTGCAATGAAGCGCTCCAAAGCGGAATCCACGGGAATGTCACGAGGAACAAGAATCGCCTTTCCCATATCCACCTTTACACTTTCGATTTTACCGTCCTCTCCCGGATAGAGCGTCAGATACTTGATTCCGGAATTTGTTTCCAGAGAGATCTCTGTCTTATCTGTCATGCCCATATCATAGACATATTTTCCGATGCATCTTGTTGCGTTTCCGCACATCATTGCTTCAGAACCGTCAGCGTTAAAAATTCGCATCCGAAAATCTGCCATTTCGGATGGAAGAATCAGAACCAAACCGTCTGATCCTACGCCAAAGCGTACATCACTCATGAAAATCGAGAGCTTTTCCGGATTCACAACGGTTTCCTGAAAGCAATTGACATAGATGTAATCATTTCCAATTCCGGTCATTTTGGAAAAGGTCAGCATCTGTTCTGCTTCCTGTGCCTTTGAAATCTGCATAAGAATCCTCCTTATTCTGAAAATACCACTTTCTATTATAACGAAAAACAAGAAAAAAATCAAGTTATATCCTGAAATTTTTTGAAAATCAGGAATTTTATACTTCCATCAAAGAAAAAACTTGCAAAATACGGGGCACTGTGTTATAATAAAACAGACCATATGGTATATTTGCCGAACAAATCTGTTCGGGCATGCCATGGATAACATGCGTACTCCTGTTTTGCTTGCTTTACATGGGTGCGGAATGCAGAAATGAGGTATTGGATTTGGATTTACAAATGATTGCATATTTGGCTGAACTGGGAAAACTTCGCTTCACAGAGGATGAAATGGAGAAGATGGCAGCTGAGATGACTAGCATTATTGGAATCATGGACACGGTCAAAGAAATCGATGTAGAATATGATGCCTATGCGGACAATAAAAATGTCTATCTGTATGACCTGAGAGAAGATGTCAAGGAGCCAAGCTTCCCGACAGAGAAAATCTTGCAGAATTCTGTACACGATGAGAACTGCTTTGTTGTGCCGAAGGTCGTAGAATAACAAAGCCCATGTTTTGTGTGCAGTACTGAAAATGAAAAGGAGGCGTTCGCCAAACGAGGCGGATGGAAAACAATATGGATTTTACAATAGAACATCTGCGGCAGATGCTGGATCAAAAGAAAATCTCTGCGGTAGAATTGACGCAGGATTATCTGGATCGCATCCGGAAGTATGATGACGTGCTGAAAAGCTATATTACGGTGACACCGGAACAGGCAATTTCAGATGCAAAAAAAGCACAGGAAAAGATTGATGCAGGAAAAGCAGGCATGCTCTGCGGGATCCCTTTTGCAATCAAGGACAACATCTGTACCGATGGTGTGCGGACTACTTGTGCTTCTAAGATGCTGGAGGACTTTATTCCGCCGTACAATGCAACTGTCATGGAAAAGCTGATTTCTCAGGATATTGTAATGCTGGGCAAAGCAAGCATGGACGAATTCGCAATGGGCGGTTCCACACAGACTTCTGCTTTTGCAAAGACTCGAAACCCGTACAATACAGAATGTGTTCCCGGCGGTTCTTCTGGCGGTTCCGCAGCCATTGTGGCAGCTTCTCTTGCCGCCGCAGCAATTGGTTCTGATACCGGCGGATCAATTCGTCAGCCGGCAGCGTTTTGCGGCGTAACCGGTCTGAAGCCGACTTATGGCCGTGTTTCCCGTTATGGTCTGGTGGCATTTGCTTCTTCTCTGGATCAGATCGGGCCGATTGCCAAGAATGCAAAAGACTGTGCTTGGATTCTGAATGCGATTGCAGGATATGATCCGCATGATGGAACGGCTTCTAAACGGGATGTGGAAGACTATACTGCCAAGCTTGGCAAGGAAATCAAGGGCTTGAAAATCGCCATTCCGAAGGAATTCTATGGGGAAGGCATTGATGCGGAGATTCGTGATTCTGTCATGCAGGCTGCAAGGGCATATGAATCCATGGGCGCACAGCTGGTAGAATGCAGTATGCCCAGCCTGAAATATGCAGTTGCTGCGTATTATCTGATTGCATCCGCCGAGGCATCGTCGAACCTCTCTCGCTATGATGGAATCAAGTATGGTCATCGCAGTGAGATTGGCGATACGTTCCAGGAACTGATCTGCAATTCCAGAAGCGAGGGTTTTGGCGAAGAGGTGAAGCGCCGGATTCTTCTCGGAAACTATGCTCTGTCCAGCGGTTACTATGATGCATATTATCGGAAGGCGCTGGCACTGAAGCAGCGGATTTCCGCAGAGTATGCGCATATTTTTGAGACATGTGATGTCATCCTGACGCCAACCACGCCGTCTGTTGCATACGGTGTTCACGAGAACATCTCGGATCCGGTAAAAATGTATCAGGCAGATATCTGTACCGTTACCGTTAACATTGCCTCCCTTCCGGCGATTTCGACACCGTGCGGTTACAATGCAGCAGGAATGCCGATTGGTATGTCCATTGTCGGCAAGCAGTTCGATGAAGCAACCATCTTGCAGGTTGCAGATGCTTTTGAACAGCAGTTCACACCTGTTGCACCGAAACTTTAAGGAGGTCTGTGTTTTATTATGTCATCTTATATTCCTGTTATTGGTTTGGAAATCCATGCGGAGCTTCTGACACAGTCCAAGGTTTTTTGTACTTGCAGCGCAGAGTTCGGCGGAAGCCCCAATTCCCGCTGCTGTCCGGTCTGCACCGGTATGCCCGGCACACTTCCGGTAATCAACCAGAAAGCCGTAGAATATGCTGTAAAGGCAGGTATGGCGCTGGGCTGCGATATTAGCAAGTTCTCTTCTTTCGACCGAAAGAATTACTTCTATCCGGATCTTCCGAAAGCATATCAGATTTCGGAACTCTATTATCCGCTGTGTCTGGAGGGCAAAGTAGCCATCGATACCCCGAATGGTCAGAAGTATATTCGTATCAACCACATCCATCTGGAAGAGGACGCCGGAAAGCTGGTGCACGATGATTTCAATGGCGTTTCTCTGGCAGACTATAACCGTTGCGGTATTCCGCTGATTGAAATTGTAACAGAGCCGGATATCTCCTCTGCGGAAGAGGCAAAGGCGTTTGTTGAAAAAGTCAGCCTGCTGCTGCAATATGCCGGTGTATGTGACTGTAAGATGGAGCAGGGTTCGCTGCGTTGCGATGTCAACATCTCTTTGATGCGTCCGGAGGACACACAGTTCGGAACACGTGCGGAGATCAAGAACCTGAACTCTCTCAAGGCAATCACAAGAGCAATCAATTATGAGATCAAGCGGCAGTCCCGTTTGCTGGATGCCGGAAAACGTGTCATTCAGGAAACCCGCCGTTTCAATGATAACAAGGGCGAAACTACTTCTATGAGAAGCAAGGAAAATGCGCACGACTATCGTTATTTTCCGGAGCCGGATATTCTTCAGGTAAATCTCACAGATGAAATGCTGGATGTAATTCGTGGCATGCTTCCGGAACTTCCGCAGAAGAGAATGGAACGCTATACCAAGCAGTACGGTTTGCCGGAAAATGATGCGCAGATCATTGTCAATCAGAAGCGTGTTTCCGACTTCTATGATGCTGCCGTGGAGGCATATCCGCAGCCGAAAAGCATTGCGAATTTTGTTATTGTTGAGCTGCTTCGCCGTGTAAACTTGGGTGAAGTGACGATGGAAGCGCTCCCCTTCTCTGCACAGGAATTTGCGCAGCTGGTTCAAATGGCAGATACCGAGCAGGTTTCTAAGAACGATGCGAAGAAAATTCTGCGTAAGATGATCGAAACCGGAAAGGATGCAAAAACCATTGCAGAAGAGTCTGGAATGCTCATTGCCAATGATACCGCAAAGGCAGAAGCAGTCATTGCTGAGATTCTCGCAAAGCAGGCAGACGCTGTTGCACAGTATCAGAGCGGCGAAAAGAAAGTCTTTGGATTCCTCATGGGTCAGTGCACAAAAGAACTCCGTGGCGTTTGCACGCCTGCAGCAATGAAGGAAATTCTGGAGAAAAAGCTGAGTGAAGCAACTCTTGTTTCAGGCACAAGCGAAGCTGCAGCAGATTCTGAGGAAACGGTTAAGGAAACCGAAGTTTCCTGCACGCCTTATGTGAATGAGGCTGCGTATCGTCCGGAACGGAAAGATGGCATTCTGCAGATCAGTACAGATCAGCTGCTGTCGGAATTCGATTTCTCGGAAGCAGCCGATCATGTGGGCGAAGAAATTACCATTCGAGCTTGTGTGCATAAGATTCGCAAGATGAGCGAATTTGCGTTTATCATTCTGAGAACCGGACGCTACTTGATTCAGACACTTTACGCACCGGCACAGTGCAAGGATTCGATTGATGGACTCCGTGAGGGTAATTTTGTTCTGGCACGTGGTGCTGTAAAGCAGAATGAAAAGGCAGTTGGCGGTGTTGAGGTGCAGTTGTCTGCATTGCAGCTGATCTCTGGCTCTAACGAGGATTATCCGCTGAAAGTTTCAAACAAGAAGCTTGGCTGCTCTCTGGATGTCAACTTGGATAATCGCTCAGTTGCACTTCGTAACGTATATGAGCGTGCTATCTTTAAGGTGCAGGAGGGCGTTGTAGGCGGATTCCGTGAATTTATGCTGAAGGAAGGCTTTACGGAAATCCATACGCCGAAAATCGTTGCACAGGGCGCTGAGGGCGGTGCGAATATCTTCCATCTGGAATATTTCGATAAGCCCGCATTCCTGAACCAGTCTCCGCAGTTCTATAAGCAGACTGCAGTTGCATTTTTCGATCGTGTTTTCGAAATTGCACCGGTATATCGTGCCGAAAAGCATGCGACCTCTCGTCACATCAACGAGTATATTGGCCTTGACTTCGAAATGGGCTATATTGACAGCATGTACGATGTTATGGCGATGGAAACTGCTATGCTGCGTTATGTTATGGAATATCTCAAAGAGCACTATGCTTATGAACTGGATCTGCTTCAGGCAGACGTGCCGGTTATCAAGGAGATTCCGTGTGTAACACTGCTGGAGGCAAAGGAAATCCTCGGAAACAAGGGTTCTAAGAACAAGCTGGATCTGGAACCGGAAGATGAGGTTGCAATTTGCGAGTATGCAAAGGAGACTTTTGGAAGTGATTTCATTTTTGTCACTCACTTCCCGTCCTCAAAGCCGCCGTTTTATGCGATGAATTCGAGAGAAGATCCTCGTCTGGCATACAAGTTCGACTTGCTATTCCGTGGATTGGAAATTACCAGTGGCGGTCAGCGTATCCATAATTACCAGGAGCAGTTGGAAAAGATGCATGCACAGGGATTGGATCCGGAGGACTTCAAGTATTATCTGGAGGCACACAAATACGGTCTTCCGCCGCATGGCGGCTTGGGAATCGGTTTGGAGCGTCTGGTAATGAAACTCCTCGGACTGTCCAATGTGCGTCAGGCAAGTATGTTCCCGCGTGACATCAACCGTCTGCTTCCGTAATCTCAGAGCGTTGTTCTGTTTCTTATCCATGCATTTCAACAAAAAGAACAATCGTAAAGTCCCATAAGCCAACTATCGAAAAACGTACGCAAGAACCCAAAAATTGTGTGCGTTTTTTGTTTCATTCGGAGGTGATTGTCAATGGATGAAAAAAATTTTTATCTGGATGCCATTCGTGATGTGGTTCCCGCCAATAAAGAGGATCAGATTCAGGATGCATTTTACTCATTTTTGGAATTGGAACATCTCTATGACTCCGTAATTGAACTGGTAAAAACTCAGCTCGGAATTTTTGACAATGAGTTTAGCATGCGTTTTCAAAGAAATCCCATTCATAACATTGAAAGCCGGATCAAAACACCGCAGAGCATTGTCGGGAAATTACAGAGAAAAGGTATGCCGGTTACGCCGGAGAGCGCCAGAAATAACTTGATGGATATTGCTGGTGTTCGTGTGATCTGTTATTACATTGATGATATCTATGCAATTGCAGATCTTCTCACAGTGCAAAGCGGGTTCCATCTCAGAAAGATTAAGGACTACATCAAAAATCCGAAGCCGAATGGCTACCGCAGCTTTCATATGATTCTGGATGTTCCTGTGCACATGTCCACAGGCGTACAGATCGCACCGGTTGAAATCCAGATTCGAACGATTGCAATGGACTTTTGGGCAAGCTTGGAACATCAGCTGCACTACAAATCAACTGGTGATCCCAAGGTCGCTGCGACATTGACTGGAGAACTGAAAGAATGCGCAGAAACCATTGCAGCAACAGATGCAAAAATGCAGGATATGTTTAAGAAGATCAATTCGCTCTAATCGGAAAAAGACAAAATCGAAAAGTATCAAAAAAGCTCTCACAATACACTGTGAGAGCTTTTCTTGGCTTCTATGAGAAATTTTCTGATTAAGCATGCAGCGACGAATCCAGCGCCTGCAGCATTGTAGAAACCAAATCAGAAGTGGACAGTTCGCCGGAAACACGATCTTCGATTACCACGCAGAATGCAATGGGAAGATTCGGATCATCGTTAAATCCGACAAGCAGCGAATTTTCCTTTGCGCCGTTTTCCACTTGTGCTGTACCGCTTTTTACACCTACCGGATAGCCGATAGAAGCATAACGATCCTGTCCGTTTTGACGCATGATCTGTTTCAGTTCGGATGCGATTTCCGCAGAAAAGATGGTGTCTCCATAGGATGTTTTTGCAGTGTAGGTTGTCTTTCCTGTAACACTTGTTTTGTGGTCAATCAAATGCGGCATGGTAACCTGCCCTGTTGCATTGGCAATAGCACTCTCCCACATCATCATCTGACAGGGACTTGCGAGTGTTTCACTCTGCCCCATGCAGCTCCACATGGTGTCAAAATCGCTGGTATCTGTGAGCAGCGCAGAGGCACTAAAAGAGGAGATTCCATCAATGTCAATGACATTCTGTTTGGCACCGTTTACGGAAATTCCCATCTGGGTATATGTTGAGATCAGCCGATCCAATGGAAGATCCTGTACAAGCTGCGCAAAAAACGGATTGCAGCTGTTTTCAAATCCTTGGATGATGTTTTCCGTGCCGTGACCATTGAGATCGTGGCACTTGATCTGCTGATTGTATTTGGTGGTGTATATTCCGTTGCAGGTGTAAGATCTTGACAGAAGTCCATCATAACCGTATTCTTCCAATGCAGCAGCTGTGGTTGCAATTTTCTGTGTGGAACCGGGAACGGTTTCATAGAATGCTTTACAGATTAAGCTTCCCTCCGGAAGTTCTGATACATTGGTGTATTCATCCAGAACATTGACACTTGGCTTGCTGACGCATACCAAAATTTCACCGGTCTGATAATTGTAGGCAATCGCAGCGCCGTTTTTGCTGCCGAAGGCATTGTATACAGTTTGATTGACGCTATGGTCTAAAGTGCTATAGATTGCCGCATTTCCGTGTGGTGTGGCACCAAAAATTAGACTGTAGTTTTGCAGATCTTCGATGTTCTCTGAAACCAATGTGTTGGTCATCTGTCCGCTGTCGTCACCAATGACATTTCCCACATCAATAAAATAGGATGGATCATAGGTTTCGGTGCTGGCATTTGGGTCAAACAAGACCTGTTCTTTTCGGTCGTACACCATGCCAAGAGTAACGTCGCTGGAATGGGACATATAGAATGCGGATTCGTGAACAACCTTCCAAACAAGAATTGCCATGCCCAGAAAAAACACGATCAAAATAAGGATAATTAGGCGCTCTCCACGCCGAATACTTTGAATGCTTTTCATCGATGAGCCGCCTTTCTCTTCGCAGCAGCGGAAGCTTTTACAGGCTTCTGCTCTACTTTTCGGAATACCGGAGATTGCCCAGCCTTTAGCATTCCGGCTAAAAATCCGCTTGTTAGCATAGAGCTTCCGCCCTGTGAGATAAACGGGATGGTAACACCGGTAAACGGAATTAGATTGCAGGAACCAAAGATGTTCAATCCCATTTGTACGATCATGACTGCAACTGCGCCAAGAATCATGGTAGTGTGGAAGTAGCTTCTCGGTTTGTTGATCATGGGAAGCAGCATCATTGCCATCAGAATCACAATTGTCAAAAGTGCTACCAAGAAGCCCCACTCTTCACAGATCGTGGAGAAAACGATATCCGTTTCATAGGCAAACACATTGTGGAGAGAACCGCAGCCGGGTCCTTTTCCAAAAAGTCCGCCTTCTGCAATGGCAATCAGCGCTTGACACTGCTGGTATCCATTTCCGTCCATCTGATTCCAGATGTCAACGGACAGTCGATCCTGTACGTACCCAGGCGCAAATTTTAGTGCAGCAGCAATGACAATAACACCAATAACGCTGATTCCAACAATTGTTTTCCTGGAAAACTTTGCCTTTGGATAACAGAGCCGGCACGCCAGCGCACATCCGTATGCGGCAGCAAATGTGGGAAGCGAACCAAGATCACGGCTCCACCATTGCAATCCGGCAATTGCGACAAAAGCAACGGATAGAATGATCATTTCTTTTGAGATATAGAAAAACAGAATCTTTTTCTTTGCGTGCTGTTCCCGGATGGATGTGGCACACAGCAGCACAAACACTGGTTTCATAAATTCAGAGGGCTGAATGCTAATGGAGCCGATGTTGATCCACATACTTCGGCTTCCCGTCAAAAAGATGATGCTTAACATGAGAACGACTAAGACAATGTAAAGTGCAGTCTTTTTTGATTGAATCCACATGTGATTCCTCGTGAGAAGAAATCCGAGCTGGCATGCGACAAGTGCAACGATACAAGTGATATAGTGCTTGAACGAAAAACCGATGCTGCCAAAACAGGACTGAAAGATTACGCTGATGTTTAAAAGCAGAATCAGCATAAAATCAAGGGTGTATGTCATCTGTTTGTAGAAGAACTTCAGTACAGTGCAATAGACGATGTCCAAGCCAATGACTGCAACCGCAAGCGGAATGATTTCCTGCGGGTTTTCATATTTTCCACGGAGCAAAATCGCAGCCAGCATAACAATGTGTGTAATAAGCACAATTGCAGTGCACTTTCCATAGGAGAGTCCGTTTTTATACATTTTGCTTTCGCCTCCTTTGCCGTATAACAACACGTTTGTTTCCAAACTGAATCTCGTCTTGGTCTTTCAAACGCACCTGAGAGCGGATTCGTCTGCCATTGACAAATGTTCCGGATTTGGAGCCCAAATCGACAATACTCCATACGCCGTTGGAAACATAGAGGATCGCATGATATCTGGAAACACTCATGTCTGCAAACCGAATATCCGCTGAGCCGTGCCTCCCCACGAGAATCTCGTCCGCCTCCAGCGGAATGATGAGCCGCTTGGAAGCATCAAAGAGCGCCATGTCTGCGCTTACCTTTTTCCAACGAAGCTGTTCTACAGTTTTTTCTTTTTTTGCTTGAGAGAACATTGTGAGAATACTAATCGCAATGAAAAACACAACAACTGCACTGAGTGCAATAGAATAGAATGGCATTTTTTGCAGCGATGTGAGAACTGTTTCAAGCATAGGATAAATACACCTCCAGTAACTTAGATAAAGGATAAATTCCATCTCTATCATAATACATTTTTTTCAAATATGCAAGTATAAGATTCGGGCGGATTCCAAAAAGTTTTATGGAATGCAAGATGGTATATCGGATGATCTTACAATATTTTACAAAAATTAGAGATTATCTACATGCAAATTGTCCAAATCAGAATTTTTCTTTTGTTCAAATTACACAAAATTCAAGAATATGCTTGCCAAAAAAATAGGAGTATGTTATAATAAGAGAAACAAGCAGTTCTTTGAATTCTCTTGGATGAAAAAGAGCATGCAGAAGGAGGAACTTATCATGAAAATTACAATTACCGCAAAAAAAATGCAGATCCCCCAGAAGTTTACAGAGTACGCAGAAGAACGACTGAGCGCAAGACTGGACAAATTTTTCGGTGAAGAAGCAGATGCCAAAATCACAATGGCAAACCACAAGAATCTCATGGTCATTGAATTGACTGTCACCTACAACAATATGATTTACCGTGCAGAGCAGTCTGCTGTAGATAAGGAAGATGCACTGGATGCATCGATTGATAAGATCATTCGCCAGATTCGCAAGAATAAGACACGTGTAGAAAAGAAGCTAAAGACCACTGCCTTTTATGATATTCCGGCAGATGATACTGTGGAGGAAGAAGATCACGAGGTAATTCGTCACAAGAAATTTGTGATGAATCCCATGAGCGTGGAAGAAGCAATCCTGCGGATGGATCTGATCGGACACACATTCTTTATGTTCATCAATGCAAGCACGGATGAGGTAAATGTAGTCTACAAGCGTTCGGATGGAAAATACGCTGTTCTGGAACCGATTTACGAGTAATCTTACGCTGAAGCACAAACAAAACCATTTCAAATCGACGTAACACTTGCGGACGCTGCCCTTTGACAGCGTCCGTTTTTGTGTTTAAGATTTGTTCGAAGAAAACTGCCTGCTCTGCTTAGATTCTCTGTGCCAGACGTTCACTGTATTCCTTGCGGAACTGTGCGAACTCCCCTTTGTCCAGTGCCTCACGAATTCGTTCAAGCAGCGTATTATAGAAATAGAGGTTGTGCATGACGGCAAGGCGTCCGGCAAGCTGTTCCTTTGCTTTGAACAGATGACGCACATAGGCACGGGTGTGATTCCGACATACCGGACAATCACACTTGGGGTCAAGCGGCTGAGAATCTGTTTCATAGGCAGCATTTGTGATGTGCAGGATGCCATCCCATGTGAAAATGGTTCCGTGTCTAGCGTTCCTGCTCGGCATAACGCAGTCGAACATGTCCACACCACGTGCAACGCCCTCAATGATGTTAGACGGAGTCCCAACGCCCATGAGATAACGAGGCTTATCTGCTGGCATATGCGGTTCTACCTGTTCAATGATGTGGTACATGATCTCTGTTGGCTCACCAACTGCCAGACCGCCAATGGCGTAACCATCCAGACCAAGCTTTGCAATTTCCCGCATATGAGAGACACGGATGTTATCATATGTTCCGCCCTGATTGATTCCAAACAGCATCTGATGCGGATTGATAGTCCCCTCCAGACTGTTTAGACGCTGCATTTCTTTTTGACAGCGAATCAGCCAGCGGGTTGTTCTGGCGCAGGAGTTTTTCACGTAGTCCAGCGGTGCAGGATTCTCAACGCATTCGTCAAATGCCATGGCGATGGTAGAACCGAGGTTTGACTGAATCCGCATGCTCTCTTCCGGACCCATAAAGATTGCTTTGCCATCGATGTGAGACTGAAAGTAAACGCCCTCTTCCTTAATACGGCGCAGCTTCGCCAGAGAAAACACCTGAAATCCGCCGCTGTCTGTGAGAATCGGACGATGCCAGTTCATGAATTGATGCAGTCCGCCCATTTGGTGCACAATCTTGTCTCCCGGGCGCAGGTGCAAATGATAGGTGTTGCAAAGCTCCACCTGGCACTTCAGATTTTCAAGATCGATGGAAGAGATTCCGCCTTTGATGGCTGCGGCAGTTCCTACATTCATAAAGAATGGTGTCTGAATGGTGCCGTGTACAGTTTCAAAGATGCCTCTTCGGGCATATCCTTCGGTTTTTAAAAGTGTAAACATTCGTGTAAATTCCTTTCTGTTTTATCCTTGTGTCATAATCGGAGGAGTTTGCAGCAATGTGCAAATCTCCTTAGCAAACGCTGCAATAAGAGTTTCTTTCTCTTCTTTGGAAAAATAAGATGCAAATATACTTTCATCTTGCATCAACTTTTTTCGAAGAGAAACCGCCCATGCTGCACCAAATTGGATTTTGGAGACACCAGCAGCAAAACCACGTAAAATATCCAGCAAATCTTCTGCCAGTAACGCACTGTCAGTTGTCTTTAGACAATATATCAAAATGTCATAAGCAGGAAGTGCAGTATCTGCAACCATAACATGTTGGCGGCAGAGTGCATTCTCTAATTTTGATGCTGCTTTCCTTGCATCCATTTCCTGCTCTGCAAAAAGTATTTTTAGCCATTTTGCGATATTTGCCTGATCTCTGCAATCCTCGTCAAAATATCTGTGACGATGCATTATCATGGACATCGGAAGAAATCTTTCCCACCATTTTTTCGGATTGGTTTCGATTCCGGATGCGTTTCCATATGCCGTATGATATTGCGACCAGTCAATTGTGTCAATCTGTGTGATAATCTGCTGTAATTCTTCAGGCGTATGCACGCTCATTTAGTTAGTCTCTGGCAGAATGCACATAGCATCGCCAAAGCTGAAGAAGCGGTATTTTTCCTGTACAGCGATCTCGTAGGCGTGCATGGTCTTTTCATATCCCAGAAATGCAGAGATCAGCATAATCAAAGTGCTTTCCGGCAAGTGAAAATTTGTAATCAAGCCATCCAGCACCTTAAACTGATAGCCGGGATAGATGAAAATATCCGTATAGCCGTCTTCTGCTACCAGTTCGCCGTGATGTGCAGTTGCAACGGCTTCCAGTGTCCGGCAAGAGGTAGTTCCGACTGCAATAACACGACCGCCGTTTTTCTTTGTTTCACGAATCATATCTACAGTTTCCTGCGGAAGATGGTAGTGCTCGCTGTGCATCTGGTGCTGCAGGACATCATCTTCCTTTACCGGACGGAATGTTCCCAGGCCAACATGCAGTGTCACATAGGCTTCGTTTACACCTTTCTCTTTCAGCTTCTTCAGCATATCTTTTGTGAAATGCAGTCCGGCTGTCGGTGCCGCTGCGGAACCGAGTTCCTTGGAGTAAACCGTCTGGTAACGCTCCTTGTCTTTCAGTTTTTCGTGGATGTACGGCGGAAGCGGCATTTGTCCGATTTCTTCCAGTGCAGTGTAAAAGTTTCCCTCACAGGTAAACTGCACGATGCGGTTTCCGTCCGGCTTTACTTCTACCACTTCGCCGATCAGTCGTCCGCCGCCAAAGGAAAACTTCACGCCGACCTTTGCTTTTTTTCCGGGACGGCAAATGATTTCCCAGAGCTTCTCCCCTTTTTGCTCCAAGAGCAAAAATTCAATAAAGGTACCGTTATCTACTTTCTCTCCATACAGACGTGCCGGCAAAACACGGGAGTCATTCATGACAAGCAGATCACCAGGCTGCAGGATGTCATAGAGATCATAAAAATGCTTGTGCTGGATTTCGCCTGTGTTTCGGTCAATCTGCATCAGACGGGAGTGATCTCGTGGCTCAATGGGCGTCTGTGCGATGAGTTCTTCCGGCAAATTGTAATAAAAATCTGATTTTTTCATGGGTATCTCCTGTTTTTCGAAAATTAATATTGACAAATTCCCACAGAAATGATATGATAGGAATAGGTAGAGGCGCACTCACGAAGAGTATGTTCTGACAGGATACCAGTCCGCAAGAAATGCAGAGCAAAAAGGCGTGCGTGCCGAAGAGGCTGTACCGGTGACACAGCTTCTGGGCATATTTCCGAAGAGGGGTATGACTGTCATCGTTATGATGGAGTGCTATCGGCGATGCACTGAATTGGTGCACGTCATTCTATTCTATTATATCGCATGAGCCGCCGGTTTTCAACCGGTTTTTTCATATTTTTAAGAATTTTTTGGAGGAATGACGAAATGAAACAGTATCAGGTTGGCATTATCGGCGCAACTGGTATGGTTGGCCAGCGGTTTGCTACGCTTCTGGAGAACCATCCTTGGTTCCATGTGGCTGCATTGGCAGCTTCTCCCCGCTCGGCTGGAAAGACCTATGAGGAAGCAGTTGGCAATCGCTGGGCAATGCAGAAGCCGATGCCGGAAGCAATGAAGAATATGATTCTGTTCGACGCAACTGCAGACGTAGACAAGATTGCTGGCATGGTTGATTTTGTATTCTGCGCAGTTGATATGAAGAAGGATGAAATTCGTGCACTGGAAGAGCGCTATGCGAAGGCAGAATGCCCTGTTGTTTCCAATAACTCTGCACATCGTTTTACGCCGGATGTACCGATGGTTGTTCCGGAAGTAAATCCGGAGCACATTGAAATCATTGAAAGCCAGCGGAAGCGCCTTGGAACAAAGCGTGGCTTTATTGCAGTAAAGTCCAACTGCTCCATTCAGAGCTATGTGCCGGCGCTGTCTCCCCTGCGGAAGTACGGCATCAAGAATGTTCTGGCATGCACGTATCAGGCAATTTCCGGCGCTGGTAAGACCTTTGAGCGCTGGCCGGAAATTCTCGATAACATCGTTCCGTATATCGGCGGTGAGGAAGAGAAGTCGGAGAAGGAACCGCTGAAGGTATGGGGTAAGATTGAGAACGGTCAGATCGTGAGCGCTGACAGCCCGCTGATTACAACGCAGTGCCTGCGTGTGCCGGTTTCTGATGGACACACTGCTGCTGTATTTGTATCGTTTGAGCAGAAGCCGTCGAAGGAAGAAATCCTGAAGATTTGGGAAGACTTCAAGGGTGTTCCGCAGGATCTGGAGCTGCCTTCTGCACCGAAGCAGTTCATCCACTATTTCCAGGAAGACGATCGTCCGCAGGCTAAGCTGGATCGGAACATTGAGGGCGGTATGGCAGTGTCTGTTGGCCGTCTGAGAGAAGATACTATGTTTGACTATAAGTTTGTCTGCCTGTCCCACAACACGCTCCGTGGCGCAGCAGGCGGCGGTGTACTGCTGGCAGAACTGCTGGCAGCAAAGGGCTATATGGATTAATCTGATTGGAATTGCAACAAGTTCTTTGCAAATGAATTACCATTGGGAGGTAATTACCATGAAAAATACAATTTTTACAGGCGCAGGCGTTGCCATTATTACGCCGATGCTGGCAGATGGAACTGTGGACTATGAGGGTCTGGGAAGAAACATTGACTTTCAGATCGAAAACGGCACAGATGCGATCATCATCTGTGGTACTACTGGCGAATCTTCTACACTGGAAGACGATGAGCACCGTCAGTGCATCCGGTTCGCAGTCGATCACACGCACAACCGTGTTCCGGTTATTGCCGGAACCGGCAGCAACGATACCAAGTATGCAATTGAGCTTTCTCAGGAAGCGCAGGAGCTTGGTGCAGATGGTCTGCTGATCGTTACCCCGTATTACAACAAGACCACACAGCGTGGCCTTGTAGCGCACTACAACGCAATTGCAGATAGTGTAGATCTGCCGATCATCCTCTACAATGTTCCCAGCCGGACAGGTGTTGGATTTGATGTTAGCACAGTAGAAGCACTGGCAGAGCATAAGAACATTGCTGCCATCAAGGAAGCAAGCGGAAACATTGGCTATACCGCAAAGGTAGCTGCAAAGTGCGGCGACAAGATCGACATCTACAGCGGTAATGACGACATGATCGTTCCGATTATGTCTCTGGGCGGTAAGGGTGTTATTTCCGTTCTGTCCAACGTTTTGCCGAAGGAAACTCACCAGATGACGCAGTACTGCTTGGAAAATAACTTTGCAGCAGCATCGGAATTGCAGCTGAAGTATCTGCGCTTGATCAACGATCTGTTTATGGAAGTCAATCCAATTCCGGTAAAGGATGCGATGAACCAGCTTGGCATGCCCTCTGGTCCGTGCAGAATGCCGCTTCTGGATATGAGCGATGCGCATAAGGAAGCAATGCGTGAGACTCTGCTAGCATATGGAATGATTGCAAAGTAAGCAGAACAACGTTTACGTGAAAAGAGGCAGGAATATGACAAAAATTGTAATTTGCGGCGCAAACGGAAAGATGGGGCATACTGTTGCCTCTTGTATTCAGGGCCGTGAGGATTGTACGGTAATCGGTGGAATCGATTCCTATACTGCCAAGTATGCAGATTTTCCGATTGTAGAAAAGCCGTCAGATCTGGCGAGTGTGCCGGATGTCATCATCGATTTTTCAAATCCGTCCTCTCTGGATGGACTTCTGGAATATGCACTGGTGAACAATGTGGCTTTGGTTCTGGCGACAACCGGCTATCAGGAGGAGCAGATCGGAAAAATTCAGGCGGCTGCACAGCAAATCCCTGTATTTTTCACTTTCAATATGTCTTTGGGCATCAACCTGCTGGTAGAGCTGGCAAAGAAAGCGGCAACTGTGCTGGGCGGTCAGTTCGATATCGAAATCGTGGAAAAGCACCACAATCAGAAAATCGACGCACCCAGCGGTACAGCAATCATGATTGCCAACGCCATTAACGAAACGCTGGACAACGAATACCATTATGTGTATGACCGCCATGCAAGACGGATGAAGCGTGATCCGAAGGAAATCGGAATGCATTCCATTCGTGGCGGTACCATTGTTGGAGAGCACGATGTGATTTTTGCCGGACAGGATGAAGTGATCACACTGTCGCACAGTGCCGCTTCGAAGACGGTGTTTGCAGTTGGTGCTGTGAATGCAGCCGTTTACCTGTGCGGAAAGCCGGCCGGTCTTTACGACATGAAGCAACTCGTTCAGGAATAACGATTTTTCAAAGAAATTGAAATGAAAAGTGAGTACCTCTTTTCCGCTGTGGAATGGAGGTACTCACTTTTTCTATGTTTGATTTTTGAATGCTTACTTGTGATTTTCAGCCAATTCCTTTTGTTCTTCCTCCAGTGTTTCACGGAAATCTGGACGCTGCGCAATTTCCTCTGTCTTTTGCTCCGAGGTTTGCTTGATGTGATTGCCAATGATCTCTGAAATATCCGAAACGGTAATGAATGCACTGCCATCGTATTTGGCAACAATTCTCCGCAGTTCCATTAGTTCCAAACGAGTGATGACGCAATACATCATATCTTTTTTGCCGCTGATCAGACCGTGTGCATCCAGAATGGTCATGGTTCGTCCGAGCTTGGCGTAGATTTCAGAAGCAATCGTAGTTCCGTCGTTGCAAATGATGATGGTTTGCTTTGCCTCGTTGAACCCGGTTTCTACCTGATCGATCAATTTAGAGGCGATGATGTAAGTGAGCAGGGATAGGAGTGCACGGTCAATGCCAAACATGAATCCGGATACGGAGAAAATCAAAAGATTGGTTGCCAGAATTACTTGTCCGACAGAAACGGGGATTTTCTTGCTGAGGATCATGGCGAGTAATTCTGTTCCGTCTAGACATGCACCGCCTTTGATGACAAGACCTACACCGATTCCAAGGAGAATTCCGCCAAAGACAATGGAGAGCAATTCATTGTCTGTGATAGGGCTGACATCATGCAGGAGTGCTGTGCAGACAGTCAGGAGAATCATTGCATAGAAATAGGAAAATGCAAATCTTTTTCCAAGCATGCGCCATCCCAAGAGGACAAAGGGAAAGTTGAGAACGAAAGTCACTGCACCAAGCAGAATGCCGGTCTTATAATTTATCATGAGTGCGATACCGGTTAGTCCGCCGTCCAACACAGAATTTGGCACCAAAAACATTTCCAGTGCAATACTGTAAATCATAATACCTACAGTAATCATGGCATAGTGCAGAATAGACGTGACCATTTTGTTGTTTTTCAAATCAACCACTTCCTTTTTGAAACTTATCTTTATTGTATCATAAATTAAGCCGGAATGCAACGGAACATTTTTCGAGCTGCCGGAATAAATTGAAAATAGAAGTATGTTACTTCAAAATCTTTCGATAGAAAAGAGGCTTATGGAATATGCCAAGTGTTTTTTTGAGTCCTTCCACACAGGAGTGGAACGCTTACACAGGCGGCGGAACGGAAGAGGAATATATGAATCTACTTGCAGATCGGATGGAACCATACCTTCGTTCCAGTGGAATTTCTTATGTCCGCAATGATCCGGAGAGAAATGTTGCAGGCGCAATTGCCGATTCCAATGCGGGATATTTCGACGTTCATCTCGCCTTGCACAGCAATGCGGCACCGGAAAATTTGTCGGGGCAATTGCGTGGAATTGATATCTACTACTCTCCATACGATGCATATAGTCAGAAGCTTGCAGTGATTACAGCAAACAATTTTATGAGCATTTATCCCCTGCCGGATAAATGTACTGCTCGTCCAACAACAACCTTGGGAGAAGTGACGCAAACCAAAGCACCGGCAATTTTGTGCGAAATTGGGTATCACGACAATGAGCAGGATGCGAATTGGATTCGGGAGAATCTTACCAACATTGCAATAAATCTGACGCAGTCCCTCTGCGATTATTTTGGAATTCCGCTCGTGGAGGCGGGACCGATTTTCCGTGGAACTGTGGTGACAGATGGAAGCAACCTAAATTTGCGAAAATTTCCATCTATGCAAGGTGAAATCATCGGGTCGATTCCCAACGGTGCATTTGTCACAGTTTATAGCAGAACCGGAAATTGGGATGTGGTTTCTTACCAAGGGCTAATCGGCTATGCAAGCAGCGAATTTATTATGATTTGACAGCTTGCTTTTTTTGCGGTTTTCGAGTATAATAGAAACTGAGAAGAATTGTCTTTGCCAAAAAGCAGGGCAATTTTGATTTCAGAAGATGTATAAAGGAGTTGCAGACAGAAGTGAAAGATGGATTGATTCAGGTCGCTTGTGTAACCCCGCCGCTTCGTGTGGCGGATTGTACTTATAACGCAGAACAGATTGTTTCTGCTTTTCAAAAAGCAGCTGCTGATGGTGCAAAATTGGTGGTGTTTCCGGAACTTTGCCTCACAGGATATACCTGCGGCGATTTGTTTTTACAGGAAACCCTGTTGAATGGTGCAAAAATATCGCTGTCAGACATTTTGGAACAAACAAAGGATATTTCCGCAATTCTGGTGGTGGGGCTTCCCTATGCGCTGGAGGGTGCGCTGTATAACTGCGCAGCCGTCTGCTATGCCGGCAAGCTTTTGGGTTTGGTGCCGAAAAAGAATTTGCCCAACTACAGCGAGTTTTATGAAATGCGGCATTTTGCAAAAGGGCCGGATGCCAATGGGACACTTTCCGTCACATGGCATCAGAATGCGGAAGTGTATGTGGTTCCGTTTGGCGCATTGCAAGTTTTCAGCTGTGCAGAGCTCCCCGACTTTTCGTTTGGAGTAGAGATCTGCGAGGATGTTTGGGTTGGTGATACGCCCTCTGTGGCAATGGCAAAATCCGGCGCAACAATTATCGTCAATCTGTCGTGCAGCGATGAGATCATCGGAAAAGAGAACTATCGGCGCACAATTCTTCAGGCAAAGTCCGGCAGCTTGTTGTGTGCATATCTGTATGCTGATGCCGGCGTTGGAGAGTCTACACAGGACATGGTATTTGCCGGACACAATTTGATTCTGGAAAACGGTTCGATTCTGGCGGAGTCGAAGCTGTTTACACAGGGAATCCTTACTGCGGTTGTAGACGTGCAGCGGTTGGCAGGAGAACGCCGCCGTTCCAATACGTTTCTCTCTGAGCCGATGAATACAGTACAAAAGACAACGTTTTCTATGGCGTTGACAGAAACAGCAATGAACCGGTACATTGATTCTACCCCGTTTATTCCCCACGGAAGTCAGATGCTCTCACAGCGATGCGAAAAAATCCTGATGCTTCAGGCAACCGGACTTGCAACCCGTCTGAAGCACATCGGCTGCAAATCTGCTGTGGTGGGGTTGTCCGGCGGATTGGACTCCACGTTGGCGCTAATCGTTATGGTGCACGCATTCCAGCTGTGTCACCTAGATCCTGCCGGAATTGTTGCTGTGACGATGCCATGTTTTGGAACAACAGACCGCACCTATCAGAATGCCTGCCGGTTGGCGGAGGCGTATGGTGCAACGCTGCGTGAGATCCCCATTCAAGACAGTGTGCGGCAGCACTTTGCGGATATCGGACACAAGGAGTCGATTCATGATGTCACCTATGAGAACTCTCAGGCACGTGAGAGAACGCAGGTGCTGATGGATCTCGCCAACCAGACCGGTGGAATTGTCATCGGTACCGGTGACCTCTCAGAGCTTGCGCTGGGTTGGGCGACTTATAACGGCGATCATATGAGTATGTATGCGGTAAACGCTTCCATTCCGAAAACACTGGTGCGGTATTTGGTTTCTTATGAGGCATCGCAGACGCCGCAGGAACTCTCCAATATTTTGCAGGATGTGCTGGATACGCCAGTGAGTCCGGAATTGCTCCCGCCGGAGCAGGACGGCACGATTGCGCAAAAGACCGAGGACATTGTCGGGCCGTATGAGCTTCACGACTTCTTCTTGTACTATGTGCTTCGATTCGGATTTGCACCGCATAAGATTTACCGGATGGCAAAGCATGCGTTTGAGGGCGCCTATGATGATGCGGTGATCTTGAAGTGGCTCCGCAAGTTCTACTGGCGCTTTTTCTCCCAGCAGTTTAAGAGAAGCTGCCTGCCGGATGGACCGAAAGTCGGCAGCGTGACGCTGTCGCCCCGTGGCGATTGGCGGATGCCCAGTGATGCCTGTGTTGCACTTTGGCAGAAAGATCTGGAAAACCTGGACTGATTCGAGAAAATTTTGATTCAAAAAGGTGTACAGCGCAGAGAAGAAATCTTGCGCTGTACACCTTTTTCCATTTTGGCTTTTTAGACTTACGCTTTCGGAAACCAAAGGCGGATTGCCTCCGGCATCCATGTGCAGTTATCCAACAGAACGTGAACCAGAATTTGTGCGAGGAATGCGAACAGAATTCCCAGCAGCATGCCACACAGCACATCAGAGGGATAATGTGCACCCAGATACAATCTGGAAAATGCGATGAGCGAGGCGAGAAGCAATGCCGAAATTCCAATCCAAAGCGGAAGCATACAGAGGAAAACAGTTGCAACAGCAAAAGAACTGGATGTGTGCCCAGAGGGAAATGAAAAATCTTTTGGCCGGCGAATCAGGATTTTGAGTTCGTGAATATGGTCAAACGGGCGGATACGTGCCA
Organism: Ruminococcus callidus; assembly: GCF_020709055.1. Classification (GTDB taxonomy): domain Bacteria; phylum Bacillota; class Clostridia; order Oscillospirales; family Ruminococcaceae; genus Ruminococcus_C. The sequence continues at coordinate 26,277 of NZ_JAJFCK010000001.1, read as the reverse complement.
CCAAATTTTTCAGCATTGCGTTGTTAATCATCACAGAAAAGAGCAGTGAAATCAAACCGGACGCAGCTGCACGGCGTGCTTCAGGGCGAAAGAGCAGACATAGGCAGGCAGCAATCCAAATGATACCGCCATTTCCGAGAAATGTGGTGATTTTCATGAAAAGTGTGACGCCGCCCTTTCGCAAATGTTCCTGCATCCACAAGAGCAGCGAGCGGTCCCATCTTTTTAAATGATGCAGCATAGACTTACACTCCTTCCCCAAAGAAATTCGCTTGTAGACATAGTATACCACAAAAATGAAAAAATGACAAGTGGACAAGTCGCAGTTTTTAAGATTTTACGCACTTTTTACACGATGTATTTTCTGTGCTATTTGTTATCAATTTAAATATAGGAAAATCTGGCTCTGTTAAGATATCATAAGAAACTAGAATAAAAAAGTTGTTTAAATAAGACAAAAACGATTGACATTCCACAGAGAATATGGTATACTATATTTAATTTGAAAATTTGAGGAGGTTCCCAATGAAAAAACTTTCAAGAAAAACACTGACGCTGTTGACCGCCAGTGTTTTGGCATGCAATTGCATGCTGTGTTATTCATTCTCAACGTCTGCTGCAGGTGCACAGAAGTATGAGTTTGAAGATGGCACTCCTGTTGGTGCTACGATTCAGGAAAATGGAACAGAGCGTTGGCAGGAAGGCGCTTCTGGCGACAAGTTCGTATTTTTGGAAAATGGCGGAGAGACTGCAACTGTAAATGTTTCCGTAGAATCCACAGGCATGTACAATGTTACAATTCGCTATGCTGCACCGTTTGGAGATAAGCTTCACAATTTGCTTGTAAATGGTGTGGATCAGGGACAGTTTAGTTGTTCAGAGACCGCTGCAAATGAGTGGGCTGATGTTTCATGTGGTACGGTGAAACTGAATGCCGGTGAAAATGAAATCACTGTGAAGAGCAGCTGGGGCTGGACTGACATTGACTACCTGACCATTGAAGAGGCTTCCCTTCCGGATATCTCTGCTTCTCAGACGACCTGCTGCGACCCGAGCGCAACTTCTCAGGCACAGAGCCTGATGTCCTACATGGCAAGCGTTTACGGTGAGCACATCATTTCTGGACAGCAGGAAATCTACAAGTATGGTCCGCACGATTTCCCCTATGAATTCGACTATATCAAGGATACCACCGGAAAGCTTCCGGCAATCCGTGGCTTCGACTACCTGAACTGCAATCCGCTGTATGGCAGCGAGGACGGCACGACCAATCGTATCATTGAGTGGGTCAACAACAATCCGTATGATTCAAGCAAGCAGGGTATCGCAACCGCTTCCTGGCATATTACCGTTCCGAAGAACTTCTCCAGCTATACACTGGGTGACAGCGTTGCATGGGCAGATGCTACTTATGTTCCGAAGGAAACTGATTTCGATACCTCCAAGGCAATCGTTGAAGGTACCAAGGAATACGAGTATTATATGCTTTGCCTGAAGAATCTGGCTGCTGAACTGCAGAAGCTTCAGGATGCCAATGTTCCGCTCATCTTCCGCCCGCTGCATGAAGCAGAAGGCGGCGGCGGAGAGACTGGTTCTTGGTTCTGGTGGGGCAAGTCCGGTTCGAAGGTTTACAAGGAACTGTGGAAGCTGACTTACAAGACCCTGACCGAGGAATATGGTTTGCACAACCTGATTTGGGAATGGAACAGCTATGCATATGAAACTTCTGCGGATTGGTATCCGGGAGATGAGTATGTTGACCTGATCGCATACGATAAGTATAACTGCACTGACTGGTCTAGCGGCTCGGCAGTGCTCAATCACAATGACAGCGCCATCAGCAGCACATTCTATAGCATCATGCAGAAGTATGATAGCAAGAAGATGGTTGCAATGTCTGAGAACGACAGCATTCCGACAGTTGGCAATCTGACTGCAGAAAAGGCTGGCTGGCTGTATTTCTGCCCGTGGTATGATGGCGGATCGGACAGCACCAACTTCCTGACCAACGAGCTTTTCAATAAGAAGGACGATTTGATCGAGATGTACCAGAGTGACTACTGCATCACACTGGATGAGCTGCCGGATGATCTGTACAGCAACGGCGGAACAATCACAACGAAACCGACTACTACTTCAGACGGCTCTGAAACTACCACCACGACAAAAACGACTACCACAACCAGTCAGACAACTGAGGGTATCCACGCAAAAATCACCGAGGATAGCGGAAACTACAATATCAGCTTTGCGCCGAAGTCTATGGGTAAGACGGTATATCTGGTATTTGAAGCCAATTCCAATGTTGCCTTTGCTAACGGCTGTCTTGGCGTATCTGCAACTGTAGATGGTACGGATTACTGGGTTTCCTATAAGTGGGAGATTTCAAAGTCCGGCACGATTTCCGTTGATTTGGATAAGGATGTATACAACATCACTTACAACAACGGAAAGGATACTGTAACAGACGAGGATCTGATCGCTAAAATTGTCGAAGTGGTAAAGAAGCAGACCGACGGTATGGTTCAGATTTGGTGGGCAAATGATGGTCCTGGTGAAAGCATTGCGACTTCCAATGTCGTTCTGACCGATGCATATCTGCCGGAATCTAAGGAAGAGGTTACGACCGAGGAGACCACAGAAGCAACCACAACAACAACACTGGAAGAGACCACAACTTCTGTGAAAGTTACGACTACCACATCGGAGTCCGGTGAGACCACTACCACTGCTGTGGAAACTTCTGACACCAGCAAGGAATCCGAGACGACCAAGGAATCTGAGACAACCACAGAAACTACGACCTCTGAAGTTGTGGTAAATCCGACGGATGTTTTCTATGGCGATGTGAACTTGGACGGCAGCGTTGATCTGGCAGACGCAGTATTGCTGAACAAGGCTGTTGCTGGCACGGTAGAGCTGAATGCTACTGCAAAGGCAAATGCAGACTGCGATTCCAACGGAACTGTTACTGCGGACGACAGCATGACCCTGCTGAAGTTCCTCGTACACCTGATCAACGAACTTCCGGTAAAGTAAAATCCGGTTGGCAAACTAATCATTCAATATGGCATTGTAATGAAAACCGGCGCTGATACCATAAAGGTCATCAGCGCCGGTTTCTTGTCTTTTCTGGAGAAATGTGCTATAATAAGAAAATCAATCAGAAAGAAGTGAATTTGATGTTGCATACGAAAAAAACAAGTCAACTTCTGCAACGCCCTGTGATCGTTTGTTTCCTTGCTTTGCTGTGCACAGCACTCTGGGGCAGTGCGTTCCCCTGCATCAAGACGGGATATCGGCTATTTCACATTGCCTCAGAGGATACGGCATCACAGCTGTTATTTGCCGGCGTGCGCTTTTTCTTAGCGGGGATCCTTGTTATTTTATTTGGGAGTCTTCTTCAGAGAAAAGTCCTGCTTTTCCGGAAATCAGCGCTTCCCAAAATTGGCATTGTCAGTCTGTTCCAGACGATTTTGCAATACGTTTTCTTTTACATTGGACTGGCACATACCACTGCAGTGAAAAGCTCCATCTTTGGCGGGACAGGTGTTTTGTTTTCGATTTTGTTTGTCTGTCTGATTTTTCGGCAGGAAAAGCTGACTTCCTCGAAACTTGCAGGCTGTATTCTGGGTTTTTCCGGAATTTTTCTCATTAGCTTTCAGAATCTTCGGAGCTTGGATTTTGGCTTTTCGTGGAACGGAGAGGGCGCTCTTTTGATCTCCAATATCGCCAATGCGCTCTCCCCTATTTTCCTGAAAAAGTTTTCCAAGACGGAGAATTCAGTGATGCTCAGCGGATATCAATTTTTATTTGGCGGTCTTTGTATTTCTGTTATAGGTGTGCTTGCCGGAGGACACCTGTCATTTCAAGGCTTCTCCCCTGTCCTGTTGATGATCTACATGGCAATGATTTCTGCGGCCGCCTATACCGTTTGGGGAATTCTGCTGCAATATAATCCGGTTTCAAAAGTCACGGTATACGGATTTATGAATCAGGTGTTCGGTGTGTTCCTTTCAGCGATCATCTTAAAGGAATGGGATGAAATTCGGTTGCAGACCATTGCCGCGCTGCTTCTCGTATGCAGCGGAATTTACTTTGTTAACCGCAAAAAAGAAGCGAAAGTTTAATTCTTCCATTGATTTCGGAAAGAACCAGCGGAAAGACCCTCGGAAGCACGGAAAGTGCGGTTAAAATAGCTGGCATCCGGAATTCCGCAACTCTCTGCAATCTTTTCCACAGACAGTTCGGTGAACCGCAGCAGCTTTTTGGCATGATTCATGCGACATTGATTCAGGTACTGCATAATGGTGACACCATATTGCTTTTTGAATTCGCGGAGCATGTAGTATTTGCTGATGGAAAAGCGCTGGCTTAGATCTTCCAGTGTGATTTTTTCCGCAAAATGCTCCTCTAAGTAAAGGCGGATTTTCTCCCATTTTTCAATACTCTCCCGTGCGCTGCGCTGATGCTCCTCCTGCGATGCGGTAATTAGCATTGTGGTTAGCTGGGAGAGATATTGGGATGCATATAATTCGCAGTTTAACTCTTCATTTTTCAGTGTATTTTTGATTTGCTCGAAAAGAATCTTGTACGGCTCTAAGCTGGCAGAAATCACAATAGACGGATTGCGCTGCTCGAATAACTCATACAATGCTGCTGCAGTGCAGCCGTTGAAGTGAATCCATGCAATTTTCCACGGGTTGTCAGAACTGCTGCAATGGGAATAGGCGTTGTTGCAGTTTAAAAAGATGATATTCTCTTCGTGTAAATAATATGATTTATTTTTTACAGTAAAGGTACCGTTTCCTTCCAATACCATGACAAACAAATAGGAATCCAGTGCACTTCTTGGACTTTCATGTGCTTTTTTTACGGTTAGTGTTCCAATCTCCTGTACATAAAGAAGTGCTTTTTTCGTTGTGCTGGACGGCGTCCATAAAATGCGCTCTGAGTTAGTCCAGTCATTGGAAAACAAATTCAGACTCTTGTTCTGAATTTCCACAAACATCACATCCTTTCTCATGATAAGGAACACGACTTTCGGCATTCCATATATTTTATTATACAATATTTTTCTCGAAAAGTAAAGCATTTTGAACAAAATTGCGAAAAAAACGGCATCCATTCAGAAAATATGTGCCTGAATGAACGTCGTTTTTTGTTTAAATCGCAGTTAATTTGTTTTATCGTTGTGTGTTTGCAGCGATTTTTCTCGTCGATGGTAGAACAGAAAGAGAAGCAAGATCGTGATGCATGCACTCACTGCATTGAGTACGGATTCAGAAAAAGAGAAATGTCTTCCCGCAATTGGGATTTTATGCAGTTCGTCTGCAAATGCAACAAATATGCTGAGAACAATTGCCGGAACAGTACGCTTCCATAAGGCATGCTTTTCTAGAAGCAAGTTCCAAAGAATTGCATTCAGTCCGCCAAATATCAGATATAGGAACACGTGCGCCAATTTTCTGAGATGCAAATTTAATGTGTGCAGCTGTGCCTCAGAAGGGGTATGGTAAATCCACTTTCCAAGAAATTCTGACAACGCCATACTCTCCTGCAAAGTGGTTTTTCCATTTGCCGAAGAGAGGTGCAGCATGAGAAACAGCCATACAGCAAGAATGACAACTAAAAAGATCAGCTTTTTCTTACGCTTCATCTGTATGATTCCCTGCAACTTGCAATGCCATGGCTTTCAGTTCTTCTGGCTGGAAAGTGTATACTTTTTTGCAGAAATGGCAGCAAACCTCGATGGGCTTTCCCTCTTCTGCCAGATTGGTGAGTCCTTTTTCGCCAAGTGCGGCCAGTACTTTTTCCGTGCGGATACGGCTGCAATCACAGTGATATGCCACCTCGGATTCATCCAGCAGATTCGGCTCCAAACCGTCCAAAAGCCGCAGAGCGATTTGCTCTGCCGTCATTCCCTGTGTCATCATTGTAGTCACCGGAGGCATTGATTTCAGGTTATTTTCGATGGTATCGATGCATGCATCACTGGCAAACGGGAGCAGCTGAATCAGATATCCGCCTGCAACCTTGACAGAAAGATCCGGATTTACAAGAACGCCGAGTCCGCATACAGTCGGTGTCTGTTCGCTTGTGGCAAAGTACTGCGCAATATCTTCTGCAATTTCACCGGATACCAAGGGGACGATTCCGACATATGGTTCTTTCAATCCCAAATCCTTGACTACGGAAAGGGTTCCATCATTGCCGACAGCACCGCCGACATCCAGCTTTCCCTGTGCGTTCAGTGGAATTTCTACAACAGGATGTTCCACATCCGCTTTGACATTGCCATGGCTGTCGGCAACTGCAGTCAGCATTCCTGTGGGACCGTTTCCTTTGACACGAAGTGTTACGCTGTCATTTTCGCTTTTCAATCCATATCCCATCATGCTTGCAGCAATGCTCAAACGTCCCAGAGCTGCGGTAACAACTGCTGATGTCTGATGAATCGATTCGATCTGTGATACGATGTCTGTTGCATCAATTGCACATGCGACAACAGAGGCATCTTTCGCAATGGCACGTTTTAAAATACCCATAATTATGCTTCCTTTCTTGCAGCAACCACCATTCGCTGGCTGTCTTCTTTCAGTGGCTCCAGTGTGTCTGCGTGATAAATGCCGAGAACATGGAAGCCTACTTTCTTCAAAGCTTCCTGAATCTGTTCCGATGCATAGGCACGCTCTGTAATATATTCTGTTTTTCTGCGGTACAGACCATTTTCCAGCTGTGAGAAAATTTGTAGTGTAATCAGAACAGTGCACTGGTCATCTTGCAATTCATTTTCCCAGACACAGTATACATCTTCAGTTTCGTAGAGGTAGATCTCGTTTCCCAGTATTTTACGATGCTTATACAATGTATTCATGTCAAATAGAAAAACGCCGCCCGGTTCTGTTGCATCAAACACACGCTGAAAAACCCGTGTAACGTCCGCAAGCGATGGAAGATGGTTCAGACTGTCCAGTGTACAAATGGTAGCGTCCACCGTCCCATACAATTCCAGCTCCCGCATATCCTGCATGACATATTGAATGGAAAGCCCTTTTTCAAGTTTTTTCTCCAAAGCTTGGTTCAGCATACTATCAGAATAGTCAACGCCAATGACATCATAGCCTCGCTTAGTCATTTTCTCTGACATGGTTCCGGTTCCGCATGCCAGATCCAGCAGAACATTTCCGCTGGAATGGAGAAATGTTTGAATCAGGCGGTCGAAATATTCTGCACGTTCGTCGTAATTGATATTTTTCGTCAGAGAATCGTAGTAGAAGGCAAAGGTTTCATATCCGGTTTCTTCCATATAGACCTCCATGGAAAAACAGGGAGCACAGCAAATTGCCATGTCCCCCGTTTTCCGTTATTTACATTTGGATTTTACTTTTTCTTCTTATTGGGGTTGCGGCGCTGTCCGCTGAAGCTTCCATCCCCTGCGCCAGCATTCGGTGCATCCGGCTGGGAAACCTGTTCCCGTTCCGGTGCCTGATTCTTTTGGAGCTTTACTGTCAACAGCATGCGGACGGTGTCCTCCTGAATGGAAGCAACCATTGCGTCGAACATCTCGAAGCCCTCGTAGCGGTATTCTACAACCGGGTTCTGCTGACCGTATGCACGGAGTCCGATACCCTTCTTCAATTCGTTCATATCGTCGATGTGTGCCATCCACTTGGTATCAACAACCTTCAGAAGTACAACACGCTCCAACTCACGCATCACATCGGAACCGTACTCCTCTTCCTTCGCTGCATAGAGTTCCTTTGCCTTTTCGGTCAGTGCCTTAACAATATCATCAAGGGTCAATCCGGCAAGGTCAGTGTCGTTGTATTCCAAATCATCTTCTTCTGTAATCCAGCCCAGGAAGTGGTCACGGAGCCCAACCAGATTCCACTGTGTGTGATCAGTAACCTCTTCGTTGATGTATTGCTTTACGGTGCCGCAAATCAGATCTTCGATCATCTTGATGATGCTGTCGTGGATATCTTCCCCATCCAGAACCTGAGAACGCTGCTTGTAGATGATCTCACGCTGTGTGTTCATAACATCGTCGTAGTTCAGGACATTCTTACGGATGTTGAAGTTGCGTCCCTCAACCTTTCGCTGAGAAGACTCAATGATCTTGGTCAGAGACTTACTCTCAATCGGCATGTCCTCATCCACATTCAGTGCACGCATCATGTTTTCCAGACGGTCACCTGCGAAAATACGCATCAGATCATCCTCAACAGACAGGAAGAACCGGCTCTCGCCCTCGTCACCCTGACGGCCGGAACGACCACGGAGCTGGTTGTCGATACGGCGGGATTCATGACGTTCTGTACCAAGGATGTACAGACCGCCTGCCTCCTTGACAGCGACTGCCTTTTCCTTGACTTCTTCACCAAACTTCTTGTACAGTTCCTGATATACGGCTCTTGCTGCCAGAACTTCCTCATCATCGGTATCCGCATAGCCAATAGCAGCCGTGATAATTTCCTCCGGATACTCCCGCTTCCGCATCTCGGCTTTTGCCAAAAATTCTGCGTTACCGCCGAGCATGATGTCTGTACCACGTCCAGCCATATTGGTTGCGATAGTAACGGCGCCCAGCTTTCCGGCCTGTGCAACGATTTCTGCTTCCTTTGCATGATACTTTGCATTCAGGACTTCGTGTTTGATGCCCTTGCGTTTCAGCATTGCGGAGAGCAGCTCCGATTTTTCGATGGAAATAGTACCAACCAGAACCGGCTGACCCTTTTCATGACACTCTGCAATCTGTTCGATGATTGCCTTGTACTTTGCCTTTTCAGTCCGATAGATCAAGTCGGTATGGTCAATTCTTTTCACAGGACGATTGGTAGGAATTGCAATAACGTCCAGCTTATAGATCTCACGGAATTCATCTTCCTCGGTCATTGCAGTACCGGTCATACCGGAGAGCTTGGTGTACAGGCGGAAATAGTTCTGGAATGTGATGGTTGCCAGTGTCTTGGACTCCTGTGCAACCTTTACGTTTTCCTTTGCCTCAATTGCCTGGTGCAGTCCGTCATTGAAACGGCGACCCAGCATCTTACGTCCGGTGAACTCATCGATGATGATAACTTCGCCGTCTTCTACGATGTAGTCGATATCCTTCCGCATCACACCGTTTGCCTTGATTGCCTGGTTGATGTGGTGCAGCAGTGTCATATTTTCCGGATCCATCAGGTTTTCAACTGCAAAGTATTCCTCTGCTTTCTTGACACCGCGTCTTGTGATAGTTGCGGTTTTTGCCTTTTCATCAATGATGTAGTCAGCATTTTCGTTGACAGTTTCCTGATCCTGTTTGTCATCCATTTCTACGACAGTGGCAGGTTCCAGCGTCTTGGCAAACTTGTCTACGACACCATACAGTGCAGTGGACTTATCGCCCTTTCCGGAAATGATCAGAGGCGTTCTTGCTTCATCAATCAGGATGGAGTCCACCTCGTCCACGATGGCAAAGTTATGACCGCGCTGAACCTTGTCCTTTTTGTAGATGACCATATTGTCACGCAGATAATCGAATCCGAGTTCGTTGTTGGTGCCATATGTAACATCACACGCATAAGCTTCCCGACGCTGGTCGTTTGTCAGACCGTGGAGAATACATCCAACTGTCAGACCGAGGAAACGCAGAACCTTTCCCATTTCATCGGACTGTGTTTTTGCCAGGTAGTCATTGACCGTTACAACGTGAACGCCCTTTCCGGTCAGCGCATTCAGATAAGCTGCAACACATGCAACCAAAGTTTTACCTTCACCGGTCTTCATTTCGGCAATACGCCCCTGATGCAGGACAATTGCACCAATGATCTGTACCGGGAACGGTTTTTTTCCAAGGACACGGTAAGCCGCTTCACGAACCGTCGCCAGAGCCTCCGCTTCCATGCTTTCCAGAGTTTCGCCGTCTTCCAGACGATCTCGGAATTCATTGGTTTTTTCTTTGAGATCTGCATCAGAAAGAGCTGTATATTCCTCATCCAGATCTAAGACTTTCTTTTTTAACGGCTCAATGCGAGCGAGTTCGCGTGTACTGTAGGAGCCGAATAGTTTACTAAAAATACCCATGGACTTACCGCCTTCATTCAAAGTATACAATAAATAGTATAGCACACCGATGATAATTTGTCAATAGAATTTGAAAAGATTTATAGGCTTTCAATTTTCAGGAAAGGATGGACAGAAATCAGACATCGGACATCCATTGCACTGCGGCTTTCTGGCACGGCAGGTGTCTCGTCCAAACCAGACAATGCGATGACAAAAATCAGAGGAGCGCTCTGGGGGTACCAACGGGCGGAGATCCCGTTCCACCTGTACCGGATCCTTGGAATTCGTCAGTCCAAGCCGTCCGGTAATTCGAATAAAATGTGTGTCTGCGACAATGGCAGGCTTGCCGTACACATCTCCAAGAATCAAGTTTGCTGTTTTTCTGCCAACGCCGGATAGTGCCAGCAAATCCTCCATGGTATCCGGAACGACACCATGGTATTTGGTCAGCAGCTGCTCTGCCATTTCCTTGATGTTCTTGGCTTTCATCCGGTAGAAACCGCATGGCTTCACGACAGATTCCAGCTCGGAAATATCAGCATCTGCAAAATCCTGTAGTGTCGGATATTTCTGAAACAGTGTTGGTGTGACAAGATTGACTCTGGCATCTGTACACTGTGCAGACAGCCGGACAGCGATCAGCAGCTGATACGGTTCTTGGTAATGCAGCGCACAGAGCGCCTCCGGATAGATGCGTTCCAGCACTTCACAGGCACGCAGCGCACGTTCTTTTTTTGTCATGGTATTGGGATCCCTCTCTTTTTATGGATTTATCTACGGACAAGACCGCTTCAATAGGTTTCATTTAGTTCTGCAATTTCCTTTTCCCAATTGAAGTACGGCAAATAGAAAGCCTTTACTTTTCCACCGCCAAGGCTGTTCTTCCGTTGCAGAATTCGCAGCTTTTTCCGCAGACTAGTAACGATTGATTGACAATCTGAGAGTGAAATTGTCAATCTTTACGTTACATTGCTGAACCAGAAAATGATTTTCGATTTTTGCGTACTGTTCTTTCGTGATATTCATGTACATATGATATCACATTTTTTCGTTAGTGTCAATAAACTCTAGTCTTTCTTAGAGATGTGGTAACCCAGCTTGACGATCAGGCGGAGTGTTTCGAATGCGGTGTTGCGGTCGTATGCCTTTTCACTCTCCGGCAGTTCTGCATAAGGCACCAGAAGCGGTGTCGTCTTCTGGGCGGGATCCTTCACTTCCCCATACGTCCAGCCTTCGGAGATACGACCCTTCGCCCAGACATCGTGAACATTTTCTGCAATTTTCTCGGTCAGTGCCAGCATTTCATCCGGCAGTTTTACTTCGCTTGTGTCAATTGGTTTCGGACAATACATAATAATAGCTTCCTTTCAATATGGTGTTGCGGGATTGTCCCACAAGAGTGAATAACGATTTTCAGTGACCTGTGATACGGCACAGGAATGTTTCAAAATTTTCTGATTTTTCCTGCAATGAAAATATGGATACAGGCAGCAGATGAGAGAATGAGAGCAGGTCATTCAGTTCCTCTCGCTGCGCTTCTGTATCCGTGAGAAAGAGCAAAACGGGATGAATACCAACGTTTTTCACCTGCTTCGAAATCTCGGCCACAAATGCTGCTGTTGCTTTTTCCGGCGGAACATAAACTGCAAAGAATGATGTGAAGTTCTTAGTTAGGACACAGGTAAGCGTGGTGTCAGATTCTTGCAATATCAGCCCGCATTTGACATCGTGGAACCTTCCGGTTTCTCGTGCGGCGTGGTAGGTGTAAATTTCGAGGATACGTTCCGGATTGGTCAGCATTTTTTTGATAGGGTAGGTCGCATAGGTAAACTGAAGCGTTTCCTCATCCGTATTGAGTTCTGTTCCAACGAGATATCCCATTTTCTTTTGCAGCACTTCCAGCAGATGTCGTGCATCCGCTGTTAGCGAAGTGCGCGGCAGGTCCTTCACTGTGAGGGCATCAAAAGAAACAGACACGTCAACAACATCTTTCCCATCAGGAACACAGGAGATTACAATCAGATCCGGAAGTGCAAAGCATTGCAGGTTTTCGAAGAGTTGATCAAACAGCGATTGGCAAGAAACGTTCTGATGAAGAATCAGTTTGCAGGAATCGGAGGTGTGTCCAATCATCTTGCTTTCTTCAGTAACAATTTCATGTGCCTGCAGCGTTTGAACAACTTTTTGCACGCCTGTTCTACAGGAAATTGGCAGGATATACGAAAACTCTTTTGGTTCTCGAATGGTTTTGTCAATGCGCATGGAGGCAATGGTGTCTTGTGCGGCAGCGTGATTTCTCAGGCAGCAGCACAATTCTTTCCACGTTGCAGGAGATTTCTGATACTGTGCCCACAAATCGCGATATTCCGCAAAAAATTCCGAGCGAAGATGAGAAGTTGAACTCTTTGGCAGCATATCTGTAATTGTGATAAACGGCTTTGCGAAAATATACGCAAATGTTTCGCAGCGATTTAGATTCGAAAACGTCTGATTTTTAGAATCGAAAGTGTAGCTGGGAATCTTCTGAAAGATACCGGTGGCATCCAGCGCATCAGAAAGGGCATCTCCTGCTCTTTTTTCCAGAGAAAAATGATCTTTTTTTCTGCTCAGTTTCAGCAATTTCTGTGCAATGGCCTCCTGCCAGCAATCTGACTTTACCGGAATCCATTGTACCTTTCCACGCTTCCCAAGGGAAAAATCAACTTCTTCCATCAAAAAGTTCAGTGATTCTGGATAGAAGATCAGGAACTTTAGGGTTGCTTTCAATTCTTTTCTTTTCAGGTACAAAAGAAGATCTGGAATGGAGTGGCGAAGCTGTGCGATTTTTTCTGTACTGTCACAGTAACAGAAATAGAGCACGGAAGCAGGGTTAACGATGGAGATTGCAGCGACATTGCCAAATCTCATGGTATTGTCTTCTTCGGACAGCGCATACGGAATTGCCATCTGATTCTTTTCTGAATAGGTCAGAATAAACGGAATCGCATCGACCAGCTTGACATCCTCGTTCTTATAGTCGTAGTATAGCTTGCTGGCATAAATGGGATAGATTCTGTGATGAATTCCTTCGATTTCTTTTTCTATCGCATCACATTCGTTGGCGGTAAGGCGATGCGCCTTTTTCGCCTGATCGACGCCCTTCGAAAGCTTGTCCTTTAAACCTTTGTACAAGCGTGCATGACTCGTTTCAGAAAATAGATTCCAGATGCAGGTGTACCACTCTTGAAGCGATGCTAGGAGTGTCGGCTCTTTTTCCAAAATTTCCTGGAGCGGATGAAATAGTTTTTCCAGATCGGTAAGCGTCATTGGGTTGGCGTGTTTTCGGAAATTCTGATGCAGTTTAACAGAGAGCTGTTCCAATTCGTCCAGCTGTTTCAGCATTTCCGGTGTGGCATCGTCCCACATCTCATGCGTCCACGTGGAAAGCCCTTGCTTCGGGGTACTTCGCAGGAGAAAAATGTGACCATTCTGGCTATGTGTAGTGTCATGATCCGGGAGAAAATTTAAATCTGGAATCAAATGATAACCTTCACACAGCTTTTCTGTCACCCATCTGCGGTGCTCATAGTAAATCAGATTCAGACGTTCTTCTGCATGGCTCCGCAAATATTCTGCATACTGTCTTGCCAGCTCTTCCGGGGGTGTTTGTTCCAACTCAAATCCGAGAGCATAGAGCTTGTATTTGAGCGAGAAAATATAGGAGATGCAGGAACCGTGGTTATAAGGCTTTCTGTAATTTTTGCGAACTTCACGATAATTCAGATTCAGATCCTTTTCCCAAAGAAGATGCACGTTGAATGCGATTTGCTCCATTTGTTTGGCGATGTCACTCTTCTGAAAATCCGTGCAGATACAAAGCGGATGGATTACATCGCATGGCGGAATCTCTGGCGGGTTCTTGCCCTCCCACACAAAGTGGATGTCACAGTTACCCCAAATTTCATGCACGATTTTTGCCAGCCTCAGATTTTTTGCGTCATCTCCCGTGTCAATGAAAATGGCGTGCGGCTCCTCTTCGGCAGATGCAAACAATCCTGAAAAAAGTGTATTCAGTTTTGTTTCATCATTTTTGTGGACATCTTTGAACAAGAAATTCAGAAATCCATACCAATCTTTTGTATCCTGATGCGTCGTGTCTATGTGGAAAAAATTCTTTAGGCAGGGACGCTCAGAGAGATACTGCTCTTTTTCTTCCCTGGAATTTAAGAGAATTGTGGCATGGATATCTTTCCCGGGAATTTGAATTGCCTGTAGGGATACATCCAAAAACTTGGTGCCGAAATCGCCCAAGCCAATGAGCAGTGTGTTGATTCTATTTTCCTCTTGATGCGAAACATTGTGATAGAGCGGATACTGATACAACTGCTGCTGTATTGCCTGTACAAATTGCGGCTGTTTCTGATGCCGGTGGATTGCCAAAATCAGCTTGTCGATGGCGTGGAGATATTCTTGTATGCTGTTGTATCGCTTTTGGGGTGAATAATAATTCAGAAGCTTTTTGAGCACATCACGCAGCATTTCTCGGATGTTAGAGCTGTACTGACTCAGCGCCGGGCACTCTGGAAGAATGTTGTTTTGCAGCTTTTTGCATATTTCGATACTCGGAGCATACTTGAAAATTCTCTTGAACAGCAACGAGCCGAGCAGGAATAGTTCGATTCGGACCCCATTCTCAGCAAGGTTATGGATGCATTTTTCTGCCAATTTCATGCGTTCCGTGTCCGAAGAGAGCGATTGCCGATAGTTTTTATTCAAGTCAAGGATGCGATCCATTTCCTTTGGAATCCGTATCTCCTCGGAGGATGGCGTAAATGAAATGACAAACTCCGGCGGAACATCTTTTTGAAAATGGTAATTTTTCAAAGTCTGAATAGAAAACATGCTGTCAAAATCGAAAAATGAGACGCTTTTTAAAGCACCATTTCCGACAATGTAGATGTTTTTCTCTTTGATGTCCAGCCACAAGAACCCGTTTTCAATGTACGCCTGCACCACAGTGGCAATCTGCTTTTGCGTGTAGAGAATGCTCTCAAGATCCTCCGCTTCAATCATATCATATCTTTTTCCGATTTGATAGCGAAACAGGGCGTAGAGCGCATAATTTCCTTTGGAACTGGAATGGGGATCCTCATATAGTCCAAACGGAGCGGAGGTGGAGAGGTTGAGGATTTCATTTTTCGCTATCCCATTTGCCATTTTCAGCTGTAAATCATATGCACCTTTGTAGATGTTTTTACAATACTGGTAGGAATTCCGATACTTTGAGTTTTGTTCGTATTCGTCGATTTGCAGACTATTGGAAATGTTTCTGATGATGCTGACATCGTTTTCTTTGGGCTTCGGGTACACTTCTTTGAGCACATAGAAATACGTTCGCATATCGGTATCCAGAAACTTTACCCGATAGGAAATGATGCTGGAACCGCTTCCGAGGATATCTAAGATTTCAAATTGCTGTTCCTCTGCCGTTTTCGAATCACACTTTCGCAGGGAGATAAATGTTCCCGGCTGAAGAGGTGCTCTGTCAAATTGGGATGGCATATGAATCTTCTCCCTTCCATGCCAGATAGCCATAGGTGGCATCATCTTCTGTCATTTTATGCGCTGCCTGTAAAATGGATTTTTCCAGAGAGTGTCCTTTCGGCAGCTGAAAATATGGCTGAAACGTGGCATACATTGCGCCGTCTGTCATCATCCAAATCCGATTCAATTCTTTGCAATCCTTTTTGGTGATGCGAAGATGATTTTTCAAAAGAGGCATTGTGGTCAGATAAGTTGTTCTTGCAGTTTGTCCGTTTTGCGGAAACGAGAGCACACTCCACTTACTTCCCTGCTCTCCAAGAATTACGCCATCCCCCAAATGTCCGGTGATATAGGTTTCTCCATTGGTCAGGGTGAAAAGCAGCGTAGACGATAGCTCACGAAATTCGACATTTTTGGCTTTTGCAACTTCTCGGAGCAGCTGATGGATTTTTTCGGAGAGAAAATCCGAGATCTCCTGCTCGGCTTTTTGAAAAAGTTCGGATGCATTTTGCATTAGTGTGGTACAGAGCTTTTGTACGAGCTGCTGGGCGCCAAGTGCAGCGTGCTTTTTGCTTCCTGCGCCATCTGCGATGCAAAGGCATGCGTTCTTCCCTTCTTGGATCTCGGAAAAACATGCGTCTTGATTTTCGAGATTTCTTTTCTGATGCTCGATTCCGGTTTTGCTTCTGTAGTCAATCATAAATTCAGGTCTCATAAGTTTTGTCCTCCTTACGAGATTATGATACCACAGAATACCCAAGCAAATTTGCGTTAGTTAAAAAATTTCCGGATGGGACCAAAGAATTTTTTGGTGAAATCGGGATATGTTTCTGCAACAGATACCAAGAAACCGAAAACATCTTCCCGATGCTGATCCAGACAATAGAGCAGGAACTGATCCAATGCGTTCTGTTCGCAGATCTCGGAGCAGCACATGCGGATAGAATATGTTTGAAAGTCGATTTTAAAGTCAGCAGGTAGCATATCATCATCTAGACTATCAGAATCGGTTCTTTCTGCGACGAATTTCAAGAAGAATAGCTTCAGGAGATCGTTTCGTGTTATTTTGGCAGAATCTGCCCCCAGAATGACCTCGCCTTTTGCAATGGGCAATCTATCGAAGTCGATCTTTTTGAAAAATGCTCTGGCAGATGCGCTAGCATCTTTGTTATCCATTTCCAGCTTTTCAAATTCATCTTCCACAGATTTCCAGCGGCTGTTTCTGAAATAAGGATTCTCGTAGAGTTCAAAGACATGGAATGATGCATCTTCTATTTTGTCTTTGATGATTTGTGTTACATCTTCTTTGGTTTGTGCCTCGTCAATTTGCTGCTGCAAATAGTCTGTCATCTGAATGGTCGAGGTCCCGTATGTCTGGTCATATGATGTAGAAACAGAGCCTCTGCCAAGATCGATCTCTTCGGAACGTCCAACGGAAATCCGTTCATTGTCTCTCCGCTTGTTCTCCAGCTGCTGAACAATTCCCGTATAAAAGTCATTCTGGAATTCGCAGTACTTTTGATATACATCGATCAGTTCTTTGGGGCTTGTACCATCCTCAATGTTTTTGAAAAATATTTTCATGTATTCTGCGATTACAGGAACAAGATCACGCTGGGATGGTTCAAGACGTGAATAGTAGATATCTCCTTGTGTTGTCAGCTTTTTCTGAACCGTGGAAAGCTTGCCGATGATAAATCTTGCAATCGATGCACGGTGGCTTACGTCGATTTCTCCAGCCTTTTTCGCAAGAATCGGAAACAGACCATTTAAGTCAAAGTAATTTGTGCCGGTCTGCTTCATGTTGGACGATTCTTCCATGAATTCGCTGAAAATGCTGCGCAGAAAGTCAAATTTCCCTGTTGTTTCCGGATCATTGGAAGACCGATTCCGGCTGGCAGTCAAGAACATATTTGCAACTTTAAAAATCGCAGGAACATTTTTGGCCAGATATTTTCCTGCAATTTTCTCGCTCAGATCGTTCAGCTTGGAAAAGAATTCTGTTGTTTTCTTCAGCTGTTTCGGGTCGATGCTGCTTGATGTTGTTCCAGAACTAAGATAGATGGCATACATCAGTGCTGTTTTCTTCATTTCCTCTGCGCGGAGAATGTTGATGGTTGTGTTGTTGCTGATGTCTGCACCGTTGATTTTGTTGTCATACAAGAATTGAATGAACCCATCGTTTTCCTCTTCACTGCTGCTTGAGAACATCTTTTTCAGGTACAGTTTCTGTGCATACACAAAAAGCTCCTGCAATGACACATTGATGCCATTCGGTGTGCCGCTGGTTCCTTTGGTGTAGAGCGGAAGCCCTTTTTTCAGTGCGATAAAGTAGAGGATTTCCTCCATTTTTCTGGGATTGAAATCGTCCTGCTCTTTTCCTTCCAGAATCTGGAATATGAGAGTTCTCGTTTCCTCAGTCGTGAAGCCAAAGGCAACCGCCAGTCGAAGCAGGTTCTTTCTCTCAATGGAATTGCGCTTTTTCAGCTTTTCTGCATGAAAAACATTCTTGATATTCCATTTATTCACGCCGTCTCCTGTGGTGACACCCCGGAGGTTCATTGCAAAATAAATCAGCACACGCTCCAGATCTTTGTCTTCAATGTCCTGAATCTGCTTTGCGGAAGCATTCCATCTGTTTCGGATGTCCTGCAATTCCTTTCGCTTCTGTACCTGTGTTTTTGGCATATTCTCTTCCAGTGCACACAGATACTCCTCGTATCGCTTTCCGGCCACTTCTTTGAAAGCCTCCCATACATTTTGATGGGAAGCAGCGATTTTTTCCAGTCTTTTCTTTTCAGCTTCTCCTAACATCGATTTTCTTCCTTTCTATGTAAAATTTCGGATGGTATGGTTTCTGCCATTTTCTCATAGGCTGCTGCACTGGGGTGCAGGTGATCGCCGCTGTCGAATCCATCGGCAAATGCAGTTGGGTTTTGCGGATCACACAGGGCACGGTCAAAGTCAATGCAGCCATCGATTTCATCGGTTGTACGAATCCATGTGTTGACCTCATTTCGCAGGGTTTCACGGAACTCTGCATAGGTGCGCCAGCCGGCAATGGGCAGCAAAGTTCCGATGTAAACACGCAGCCCCTTTTCTCTGGCAATCTTCACATAGAACCGCAGTCCCTCAATCAAATCCTCTGCGCTTGGCAGATCACTCCACGGTCGAAACGGATTGACATCGGTTCCAACCGGATGAATGATGTCGTTGATGCCGTGCTGGATGATTACCGTATCTGCGCCGGATACTTCTATCTCCCGTGGAAATCGGGTGGCACCTTTCAGTCCGTAGGAATCATACGTGATATTGTCGTACTGCCGCAAAATGCGTGTGCCGCTGGCGGCTTTCCGAATAATTGCGGTAGTGCCGTCTCCATCTTTCAGCACTCGCTGTATCAGATCGTCTGGCCATGCCTGTGCGGTAATGGAATCGCCAAAGCAGATGACAGTGCGATTTTTCTCATTCGTCAGGACTTCAATATCACTTAAGAAATAGAAAGTGTGCGTTTTTTTGGAGGTGTCCGGATGCAGGTGTTCTGCCTGTGTCTGATCACCGACAGCAAAGTATCCCTGCGACATTGGTCCGGTAATCACTACGCCGGAACGCATTTCTGTAAAATCGGCGAAATACAGGCTGACGGCAAGCTTTTCCCCACGCTTGATAGGAAAAGAAACAGCATCACTTTTGATTCGTTCCCCTGCCGGAATTGTCACGGAAGCATTTCTGTTGAATTGCAGCGGCACTATGGTGTCCGGAACAATGCCGTTTGCACCGTCTGATTTTGCCAAAAAAGCGCTGGTAATTGTCACAGATTCGTTTCCGCAAAAGTTGTCCAGCGTAATGCGAACAGCACTTGCATCCAGCATTATTGTGATCGGATAGCGCAGCGTCAAATTTTTGGCGTAATTTTCGGGACGGCGTTCCGTAATGGAAATGGCATTGCCCCATGTGGTAATCCATTTTTCGTTCATTTTTCTCATACTCCTATTGCTTTTATGCCTCTTATTATAGCATGTTTCGACTGGAAACACAAGGTTTTGACGAAACATTCTGAAACGAAAACGGCGGATTTTCTATTCTTTTCGTAACTTGATATAAAAAGCAGTGACATCTTTTCAGATGTCAGCCGTTTTTGGATTCTGGAGTGGTACAATAGCTTTCATTTCGTCTGAAAATCCTGCGATTTTTTTCGGTATTCTGTTGGAGAACAGCCGGTGATCTTTCGAAACTGCCGATTGAAGTTGGAGATATTCCGAAATCCGCAGTCAAAAGCAATATCCAGAACATTCTGCTTGGTGTTTGTCAAAAGACGGCACGCACGGTTAATGCGAAAATGCGAGATGTATTCCACCGCACTGAATCCTACGTGCTTTTGGAATTGATTCATAAAATAGCTTTCACTTAGATGTACTACTGTGGCAAGCTGCCGTATGGTAATAGTTTCTTGAAAATGCTCTGCAATGTATTCCAGTGCGGGACGGATGATTTCTCCCGGCTCCCGAAAATCGGTGTCGATTTCTGCCTCTGTTTCCAGAAGCCAAAAAAAGCGTGTCAGTTCACTTCGCATGAGCATGTCTAAGCGAGGGGTATCGCCTTTGGCGCATGCAAAGATGTTTTCCATCATCATTTCCAATTCTATATAATAGGGATGCTTTGGCGTGAGATAGGTTTGCACCTGCATGCTGCCATTGACCAATGGTCGAATGCACTCACTGATATAGCGTCCGGATTCTGTACTGCCAAAAATTTCGTGGCTAAAGACAAGCGTGTCATAAACCTGATGTGTATTGGGGCATGCGTAAACCGAGTGCATGACATTGGGCTGGATTACAATAATATCTCCTGCGGAAGATATCATTTTTTCTTCCCCGCAGGTAAATTCAGCATGGCCCTCCCGCACAAAATTGATTTCAAATTCATTGTGCCAGTGCATGGGCGCACAGGTGAACTGATCTGGAATCATGCATTGATAGTAGCTGAATGGCTTTCCTTGGGATGTGTGAATGCGATTTTCTCTGGAATTTTTTGGATTCATCTCATTTTCCTCCGAAAGAATAGGATTGTATCAGAATATCGTAGAATATCAATAGATTTTAATGCCGTTTTATCGTATTATATCATATAGAAGGACAAAACGCAATAGACCTTTGAAAGGATGTGCAGTTATGATTCAAAAATATGTATTTGGAACCCCTTTCCCCACTGATGCAGTTGTCATGAATATGGAGCCGGCAAAGGATTCGCTGCCGTTTTTCACTGTGGATGAGCAGGGCAGATTTACTTATGCACTCGCAGAAGATGACATTGTATACGGTCTGGGCGAACAGATTCGAGGCATCAACAAAAGAGGCTGGCAGTATGTCAGCTGGAACTATGATAATCCCAATCATCATGAGGACGCACGTTCGCTGTACGGCGCACACAATTTTATTCTCATCCGCGGTGCAGTTACATTTGGTGCATTTTTCGACTATGCCGGAAAGATGACATTTGACATTGGCTATACTAACCGCAGCCAGATGACCATTCAGGCAGCAAAGAATGACCTTGTGGTATACATCATCACCGGTGAAACAGAAAAGGATATTGTCAAGCAGTTCCGGCAGATCATCGGCAAAAGCTACATTCCCCCGCTCTGGGCATTCGGTTATGGTCAGAGCCGCTGGGGTTATAAGACAGAGCAGGACATTCGCACGGTTGCAGAAAAGTACAAGGCTGCTGGTATTCCGATCGACAGCATCTATCTGGATATCGACTACATGGAGCGATATAAAGACTTTACTGTGGACACGGAGCGTTTTCCGAATCTGAAGAAGTTTTCAGAGGAAATGCAGGCACAGGGCATTCATCTGGTTCCCATTATTGACGCTGGTGTCAAGATTGAAAAAGACTACGATGTCTACGAAGAAGGCGTTGAGAAGAACTACTTCTGCAAGAACGCAGAGGGCGGCGATTTTGTCGGCGCAGTATGGCCGGGACGTGTTCATTTTCCGGATTTCCTCCAGCCGGAGGCAAGAGCGTGGTTCGGTAAAAAGTATTCTGTGCTGACAGAACAGGGCATTGATGGGTTCTGGAACGACATGAACGAACCGGCAATTTTCTACACCGAGGACAGACTGGCAGATACCTGTGCAGAGATTGAAAAGCTTACTTCCGGAAACATGGGAATCAATGAGTATTTTGCATTTACTGGTATGGTTGCCGGACTGAACGGCAACATCGGAGATTACGATAAGTTCTACCACAATGTGGACGGCAAGATGGTAAAGCACAGCGAGGTGCACAACCTCTACGGTATGAACATGACACGTTCTGCTTTTGAGGCACTGCAGAAAATCTCTCCTGACAAGCGCACGCTGTTCTTCTCCCGGTCGTCTTACATTGGCGCACATCGGTACGGCGGTATCTGGCAGGGTGACAACAAGTCCTGGTGGTCGCATATTCTCCAGTCGATGCAACAGCTGCCGGCGCTGAATATGGCAGGCTTCCTCTTTACCGGCTGCGATACCGGCGGATTTGGCTGCGATACTACAGAAGATCTGGTGCTTCGCTGGCTCCAGTACTCGCTGTTCACCCCGCTCTTCCGCAATCACGCAGCAGACGGCACACGAGAGCAGGAACTGTATCAGTTCGAAAATGTGCAGGCAACTGGGGAGATGATCCGGATTCGGTACAGCCTTATCCCCTATCTCTACAGCGAATTCCTGAAGGCTGCACTGCACGATGAGATGATGTTCAAGCCACTCGTCTTTGATTTCCCGAAGGATGACATGGCAAAGCAGGTGGAAGATCAGCTGCTTTTGGGGAACGAACTGATGATTGCACCGATCTACAAACAGAATGCACAGGGTCGTTATGTATACCTGCCGGAAGAAATGATGCTGGTGAGAATGCGCTCCTGTGAGGACTATGAGACAGAAGTTCTCCCCAAGGGACACCACTACGTTGCAGCTGCACTGGACGAACTTGTTTTCTTCATTCGGAATCAGAAGGCAATTCCGTTTGCCAAGGCTGCTGAAAACACTGCCGAACTGGATATGCATGCATTGACCATGCTGGGCTATCCGGATTGCTCGTATGAACTGTACGTAGATGATGGTATTTCTTCCGATATGGAAAAGAGTCTGAAAGTATCGATGCTCTAATCGTCTGTTCAATATCTAGTTAATTTGCCCATTAGGAATGCCCCCGCACTTCAATAAAGTGCAGGGGCATTTTTCGTTTTTTGTGCGATCAAAGATCAAAAACCCGCTTTTCGCATGCTTTTGTCATATTCTGATACATGGGATCGTTGCAGATACCATAGAGGATATCCTGCAGCAGTTGTTCTGTACATTTGGAGACGTTTTGTGCTGTTTGCAAATCATTTTCGCCATGATAGATTGTCAAGTCAAGTGCAGCATAATCAGAGCTATTCATTTGCAATCAGCATGCTTCGAAGCATCGACAAGTCGATACTGTTCAGAATGTCATTACCATCCAAATCGCCAAGTCGTCCATTATTGATAGATCCGGATTGAATAAGCCATTTTTGAAGCATCACCAAATCTGCAGCTGTCAATTCTCCATCTGCGTTTACGTCGCCTGCAATCCCTACTGTGATGACTGCTTTATCCGAGGTGATGGACCCCAATTCATTGAGTGCATTACAATAAACCGTTTCTCCGTCCCAAAACTCAGAAATATTGTACAGCGTCAATGTGCGACCGTTGCTTTTATATTCCAACAGTTCTTCATTATCTATCTGATCCCATTCATAATTGGTAAAATACCAGCGAAATTCATCTGCATACAAGGTCTCAAAAGTGAAAGTCGTAGTACCACCGGGAGCAACGATCACGTTTTTAAGCTGAGATACTGCTACCGGCGGTTTGACAATGATGTTGAAATATGCCGTGTGAGAGGTGACACCGCCGTCCTTGCCTTTGATCCATACATGTACCGCCTTATTCATAAACCAAGAGCTGACACCATAAATCTGAAATGTACTTTCTTCAAAGCTGTTAACACCAGAACAGTGTGCCAATACAGTTTCTCTGGAATAGGGCTGCTGCGTTTCATCTTCTACATCAAATATTTCCCATTCATAACGCACGGCACCAATTGCTTCTACAGAGAACCTTGCATCATTGCCCGAAATCAAAGTTACATTCTGAGGTTGTTTCGTGATTATAGGAACTGATTTTTCAATCGTCAGGCTGTTTTCGCCAAATATGAATGCTTCTGTGTTGAGATCGATCACCACACCATTATCCATAGCTTTCATGCCATTGCCGTTCTTGTCCGGAAGAATGTCTTTCAACGAGAATTTTACGTTGGATCGTATTCCGGTTGTCCCTGAAAATGTCCCGTTGTAGACTGAGACATTCATGTTTTCCATATCGGAAATCACCATTGCTGCCTGTTGGGCTTCTCTGGGATTCCTGCTTTTGAAAGAACCGTTCCAAATGGTGACCTGCCCGGCCGATTTCAGGAATAAACCCTGTTTTGCTCCGTAAAAGTTGCCGTTGTGTATCGTTAGATTGCCAGAACTTTCCATCATCAAAGCGCAATTCTGAGATTTGGAAGAAGAGGAAGTTATTTCATAGCGGTCAAATTCTCCGTCATTGATTACTGCATTTGCACTACCTCCAATGTACAGACCGGTATCCCAACTGCCGATATATCCATGATTTACAGTCAGCTGAGCATCATTCCGTACAGCCACGCTGCATGCCGTGCCTTCATATTTACCGCCGTTGATAACCGCAGTGCCGCCATCGATCAAAATTGCTGCTCCGCGAGTTTCTTTGTCGGGAGAGAACGTATCGATCATATTGCGGTAATGCCCGCCATCGATCTGCAGATCACCTTCGGAAATGATCATGGGCTGTCCATAAGCCATGCCCTGATAAGGCGTAGCACCACTTATATTTGTCAGATGCAGAGCACCATTTTTTCCAACGCGGAACAAACAGGACGTATATGCTGCACTTCGGAATTGCATATTCCAATCATTTGCCGGAACGCCTGTCAGCTGTGTACTGAAGATCCGCAGCTTGCCCTGCCGGATGTCGAACAAGGCATTATCGTATCTGCCGGTATCCCGAATCACACTGCAGTGATTCAGGTCGATCGTGATGTCGGCATCTGGATCATTCAGAACCAGCATATCATCACTTTCCATGTCTTCCTGATAAAGCCATGTGTTTTCGGAACTATTTTTCTTTAAGGTGATCCACTGCTTTCCGCCTTTCGCAAGTGCTGCTTGTAATTCTTTGTAGCTGGAAACAATGGTCTGTTCAGAAACGGCAGGAGATGTTACAGTGTCATATGCATACGCACAGGAATTACATGTTTTTTGCCAAATGCCTTCTCGTGTTTCAGTTGCACGCTGTGTAGATGTCCATCTTTCAAGTATGCCATAAGAACTGCTGTGATTACAAACGGTATCTACCAGCTTGATTCCGCATTCCGAGCACACTTTCCAATGGTTCTGATCGTCAAATGTGTATTCGGAGCTTTCGGTATGCATATGTCCCCAAGGTGAGCCAATTAAAGCACCTGTGTCAATATACATTAATGAATCGTTTGCCGTTATATCGGAAGGTAAATCTACTGCTCCTCCGAGCTCGCTGATAAGCTCCTCGCCGCTTATCAGATAGACTTCAGATGAATTAAATTTCTGATTTGTTGCAGAGTCCACCAGAGTGACGGCTGCCTCTTCTTCGCCGGATACAGAAACATTTGCGATCTTAAAATAGGTGCGTTGATGGTACATGATCCCATCTTCAAAAGTGTTCAGGCTGTTATAATTCCTGCTGTTCACAAATGTATACATCCACTCGATAAACTCTGTGCCGTCGTCCCACTGTTCTGTATTATCGGCAGTTTTCCATTCGCACCCAAGATAGGTGAGATCCAGAGAAGAAAGGCTTTCAAAATCGGACGGTATCTCCGGAGCCTCTCCTGATCTCGGATATGTAATGGTCAAGGTAATGTCATAGTTGTTTTCTGCACTGAGAAACAATTCTTCTGTTCCGACAGTACTAAACAACACACCAATGGACAGGAGTGCGCTAATTACTTGCTTGGTAAATTTTTTCTTCATGAGTTTCCCTCCATTCTTTAAAATATAAAAATATATTTGTATAAAATCGGCAGTTCACAAAATGATACAGCCGATATATCAACAGATGTTTTTACAAAATTTTCAAGCGGACTTTATGCGGTATTGTTAGAATATCGATACATATTTGAAACGAGCATTTTTGATAAATGGGAAGAGTCATTCTGTTTCAGTACATCGAAGAGTTGTATGCTAGAACTTTTGTTATACTTTATTGTGTGATTATGTGCGCAAAATTCGATAATACAGAAATCATTATTACAGTCACGCAAAAATGATATTTATATTATAAATATAACATATATTTTCGACAATGTAAATATATTTTTGTTAATAATTTCAGCTACGCCTAATATAAGATAACTGCGCCCATTTGAAGGAAAGAACGAGTCTGCGGACAAAAAGTTAGACACGAAAATTCATCGCATTCAGGCTATTTTGCCTGTAAAAATAACAATTGTACATTATCGTCTTTCAAGATTCCGCAATGGAGAGCACCTGGAGGTGAAGATTATTTTTCAAAGACTCACCGAAAAAAGTCTGTAAAAACGCAGTCAACTATGGTAAAATATAAATAACACAGGAGG